>JAKQPS010000017.1 GCA_029564595.1 bacterium
ACTGCAACGACCTCACCGGGGAGCTCTGGATGTTCGACCGGCAACTGCCCTCGGGGCGCTGGCTCGAAAACCTCCACCCGCGCAACGATCTGCGCACCGCAACCGCGCTTGTGTTCTGACGCAGACTACGCCGCCCCCGCCCGGCTAAAGGCGGGGAGAAGGGGAAAACCATGTCTGATACCACGAAAATCGGATTCGCCCTGCGCATAGACCACGACAAGAGGCGCGCAGAGTTTTGCGAGGTGGGCACGCGGACACCCATAGTTGCCGTTCAAACGCTCTCTAACGCGTCGTTGGCGGAGGTTTGCCGGGAAGCGGCGGCATACTTCCTCGAAAAGGCCGGGGAATACGACAGCGTTCATCATTGCTGCACGAACAAGGAATTTGACGAGCAGATCAGACGCATGACAAGAGGGCGGTTCATCTTCTCGGCGCAGGCGCAATAGGCGGGCATTAACCATGAAGGAGTGAACACAATGGCGTATAATTTGGGCGACCTCCGCCGCGCTCGCGGAATGTCCCAATGGGACTTGTCCATGCTAAGCGGCGTGAAACTCTCCGCCCTGCAATGCCTTGAACAGGGGCGCAATGACATCCGGGGCGCTCGCGCCGATAACGTGATTCGAATCGCCCGCGCCCTCGGCGTCACAGCGGAGGAGTTGATCGACATCGACGACACGGACGCGACCGACCGCTGACGCCTCGAATGTGTGGCGAATCCGTGTCAAATCTTTATACGAAAACCCGAAAAAAGGCCGATAACAGACTTCGGTCTTTTTCTATTTTCGCGTCATAATTCTGTCAACTTCACTGATTGCATAGGCATTGACCATGAATATGCCACTTTGCCTCTACTACCACTACCAAGAAAACGCAACAAGACTTTATACAGAGAATATTTTGATCAATTTCCCTTTTTTCTCACGTAGAAGCCAAAAAAATGGTGTTGGTAGTATTATTATGTAATGAATAAAGATTCAAGTCAAACAATGTAGTATATATAGGGGTTCCCGCTTCTGCTTAACTTTTTTTTAATCAAAAACGAGCTCTACTAATAATGCTACTATAACGCTACTAAGTAATTATTTAGTAGCCCCCTCAAAAACTGTATAATTATTCATTTTCGCCGTCGCTGGCTGCATTTTTATCTTTCGAGGCTTTCCCGACGTTATGAATCCGCTCCATCGCCGCGGCCTTCATGGTGTCGTCGGTGTGTCCGTATACCTGCATGGTGAACGCCACATCGCTATGGCCTAGAAGCTCGGCGAGTGTGCGCATGTCTACCCCGGCGCGTATCGCGTTCGTGGCGAACGTGTGGCGCAGGGCGTGCATCCCGCATTTGAATCCCGCTTTTCCCTATCCGACGCGAAACAATGGCAAAATTCAATTGCAATTCGTCCGCGCGTCGTTTCATGTTGTCATAATTAACCAAAACAATCCCCTCCGAATGTGCATATCGCTAAAGTTCTACGATACGTATAAAATTTATTGACTTTCGCCCATTTGTATAATATAATCTAATTGTTCGATAGGATTCTACGCGCTACCGACGCCGAATCCAGCCCCACAGAAACAGACCGACCAACCAGGCGATTACCGCGAGGACAATTTCGAGTGCGTTCACAACAGCTCCCTTTCGACCGCGCGCGGAGGTGAAGAAATCCTATCAAATTCAGAGCAACCGTCACGTCGTAACTGTATCACGGGTTTTGCGTTTTGTCAAGCATCCCAATACAACAATTGTATGATAATCGGCTAAGAATTATACAGGAATTTGCAGAATGGAGAAAAAAATGGACAAATTGGTATTGAACATCGAGGAATTGGCGGCTGCACTCGGCATAGGCGAACGTGCCGCGCGCGAACTGACGCACCGCGACGGCTTCCCGCGCCTCCGCATGAACGGCATCAAAGTCCCGGTGCGCGAATTGCAGGACTGGCTCTCGCGCCAATGCGAGATCACCGACACGGGGGAGGCGGACTGATGTCGCCGTGGGAGAAGCGCCTCGCGCAGGATCGGAAGGAAATCTTCGCGGAGATCAAGCGCATGCGCGAAGAAGCGCTGGAGCGCAAGATGCCGGAGCTGATCGCCCGCCTTGAAAGCGAATGCCCGCACGTGGTCGACGCGCGGCTCAAGCAAGGCAAAACACGCCGCCCTCCGAATTGGTACGTTGCACTACTCCGCGACTTCATGGCCTCCCCGGACGCGGTATGGGGAATCGTTCCGGGCGATGGCGAGGCCGCGCGGCATTTCGCGATTTGCATGCGTCGGGTGATGCGCCAGCAAAAGACGGAGGCGCGCATTCGACGGAAAGGAGCGCTGATCTACCTTGAACGAATCGGATAACATTCCGTTTACGGATTTGTGCAGCTTGCAGGACGACATCGGCTATGACGTTGATAACTGGGGATGGGTGGACTTCCGCGACGCATGGCAGCAAATTGCCGCCG
>JAKQPS010000021.1 GCA_029564595.1 bacterium
CGCGTCGGCGACGCCCTGTTCGCGAAGCGGTTCGCCAAGGAGGCGCAGGCGCTCGCCGCGCTCAACCACCCCAACATCGTCACGATCCACGACTTCGGTCAGGCCGGCGGCTACTGCTACCTGCTTATGGAGTTCGTGGACGGCGCCAGCCTGCGGCAGGCCATGCGGGCTGCCAAATTCACGCCCGCGCAGGCGCTGGCCGTCGTGCCGCAGATCTGCGACGCGCTGCAGTACGCCCACGAGCACGGCGTCGTCCACCGCGACATCAAGCCTGAGAATCTGCTCCTCGACAAAGAGGGCCGCGTCAAGATCGCCGATTTCGGCATCGCCAAGATGCTCACCGCAGAAACCGGCACAACGGAGACGCTGACGGGCGGCACGCCCCGATACATGGCCCCCGAGCAATGGGGCGGCGGCGGCACCGACCATCGCGCGGACATCTATTCGCTCGGCGTCGTCTTCTATGAACTGCTGACCGGCGAACTGCCGACCCGCCCGATCGACCCGCCCTCCAAAAAAGTCGTCGTCGACGTGCGCCTGGACACGGTCGTCTTGCGCGCACTCGAGGAAAACCCCGACCGCCGCTACCAGACGGTCGCAGAAGTCAAAACGATGATCGAGGCGGTCGCCTCAACACCCCATGCACCTCGCCATGGCATGACGGACTCCGCAAGGAGACATCGTGTATTCACACGGATTGGAATGGCCATTCTGATGCTGTTTGGCCTGTTCGCCATATGGGTGGCACTGAACAGTTTCGGATGGAAGTCACAGTCAAACAAAGGAAGGAACAAACTCATGAACACGAACACATCGGCAGCGGTTCTCGCATCGCTTCTCGCGGTTTCGGTCAATGCAGATGCTGCAACGGCTCCTATAAAAGGGATGTCTGCAGACGAGCAAAAACCTGTCACGCTGGCCAAGCCGTACCCGCTCTCATACAAAGGGGCGACCTCAGACAAACTCGCTGTCCAGTACGCTGTCCTTGAGCTTAGCAAGCAAGTCGGCCTCAAGTACAATTGGGACGAGTCGTTCAAAAACACGGCCCCCCATTGTCAGCACTGGGTCAGTTCCGACATCAAGGGCAAGCCGTTCAGTGCAGCCATGCAGGAACTGCTCACGCCCGTTGGTCTCACGTACGAGTTGCGCGGCAAGGAGATTGTGTTGAAGAAACTGATCGTTGAAGGTGAGGGGTGGCGGGGCTTCAGGCTCGGCGCCAAACGCGGCGATCTTATCAAAGAATTAGGGAAACCCGACACCGACCCTAACGGCCAATGGCTCCAATGGAAGAAGAAACACGCCATCCACTGCATGCTCGATGATGCGCGAGGCGCCACCGAACTCCGGTTTGACGACGGCTTCAAGGGCCAAACCGCGGCAGGCGTAGGGATGGGCTCATCAATCAAGGAGGCATTAGCCGCGTATGGCGCACCCTCCTCCCGGAAAGACAACGGGAATGCCAAACAACTCGTGTGGGCTTCGAAAGGCATCCTGATATGGTTCAGCGGGGACAAAGCCACCCAAATCGTTATCTTTGCTGCAAAGAAATGACGCGAACGCCTCATGGGCGAAGGATCTTGAAAGATTAACCGGAAACTGCGACCAAGAGAGCACATGTGAGTCTCTTGACCGCAGTTTTCGCCAAGACAGCACGCTTGTGTCGTTCGCGTTTCTTTTCCACATTTCAGTGACAACGAGGGTTTCGAAAAGCGCTTCGCGCAAAGGATGGACCAGCGGAATTACGCCCGCGTCCTCCACGACGGCGAAGGCGGGCAGGCGGCTGCCCACGTCGAGTTTCATGTGCAGCTTGGCCGCCGCTCGGCCATGGCCGCGTCACGGTGCCGGTCCGCGTTGGAGAACGTGTTGCGCTTCGGCGGTTGCGCACCCCGGATGTTGCGCCACAGCGGCCGCAGAAGCGTCAAGAGCGCGTTTGGACAGAGTGCGTTTGGGATGTGGCGTGCGGCGGCAAGCGGTATTCCGCACGACGCCGCTTTTGCTTCATCTGTCCCTTTTAGGTTAACGCTAACCGTTTGCTTTCTGGCAGAAGGGGAAGAGGCGAGGCTGCGTTGGCCTTGGGAAAAGCGGTGCCGCGCGGAATACCGCTTGTCACCGCAGTCCAAATTCAGGCTCCCGGTTTCGCCACCTCTCAGACACGCGCGGGATAAGGGACGACCCGTGACGGAGTGTCCGCCCGATCCCCCTTGCGCTTCCCCTTTGACGCGCTCAAGCGCCAACAGAACGGCCATGCGCCCATAAATTTAAAGGGTTGACTGTTTTCGCCCCCCCCGCATAATAAATGCCGATCATGGGAACCGGTATTGTCGGCTGTTCCTATGGGATGCTAGTACTCTGTACAGTACAATATTTCGGCCAGGATTACAGGATTTGCATGATGTAACTGCTTTATACCAATCATGTTAATCCTGTAATCGTGGCTAGAAAAAACCGGCGTTTTTGGTTTTACAGACTACTAGTAACGGACTTATTTGCCTTTTCCGGGCAGCACTTTTGTGGTTTCTTCGCCGAATTGGCTGACGACGCGGACGGCGACCTTTTGGCCGGGTTTGATCGGGAAGGGGCGGCTGATGTGGCCATAGACGGCTGAGAATGCCTCTTCGTCGATCTCCAGCTTGAGCGTCTGCTCGGCCTTTTTCTTCGCGGCGGCAGCGGCCATGTTGCTGAGCTCTTTCTTCCACTGGTCGAATTCGTCCTTGTCGCCGCCGCAGAAGAAGACCTGGCGAACGACGAAGTTGGAGCCGTCGTAATCGTCATCGAGCATCCAGTAGGCGATGTCGTTAACATCGCGGCTTTTGACCTCGTCGCGGATGGGGTCGTAGATGTCCAGCCCGGCGATTTCAACCGTGGCGGTGCTTCCCTTGCGGTGCAGGCGGATGTCGGGCTCGCCGATGGTGACAAAGCTGGCGGCTTTCTTGTCGCGCTTGAGGAGACCTTCCTGCAGGAGGTCGTCGTGCATGCGCACAATGCTGACCTGGAAGGAGCCGAAACTGCGGCTGAGCTCGGTGAGGCCGCTCTCGAAAGCGAAACCGAGAATGAGCAGCCAGTCCGCGTCATGCCGATCACGGCAGGCCTTGATGGCCTCGTTGACCGCCTGTTTGCTGACCGTGCCGAATTTGGGGCCGATGTAGAGGTAAGCCTTCTTCTCGCCGGCGTTGGTTTCGTAGAAGCCCTCGGCATGCAGCTCAGACGTGCAGAGGCGGTCGATGCGGGTGAACACCGCCTGTTGCGACTTGTCGCCGGTCTTCACGCCAGCAGATTTCAGGTGCTCGAAAATCATGTCCTCGAAGGCGGCGAGATCCTCGACGCTCTCGCGCTGGCGGGCGAGTTCCTCGGGCGAAACGGGCTCGTAGTTCTGGAGCGTCTCGACCGTGAAGGGCCCGGCCACACGCAGGCGTTTCTTATCCTCCAGCGGCTGGTCGTAAAGCGTCTCCTCCTCGGGCGGCTCGTTGTTTGCAATGCTCTTGAGGGTGATGTGCGGCACCTTTTTGTAGACGAAGCCGTAGCGAACGTTGTGCCCGCACAGTTCATTCTTTTTCGCCTGAGCTGACGCACCTGCTTTGCCCTTGCGCTCCAGCACGGCGCGCTCACCCTCCTCGGAGTCGTAGAGCGTATAGAAGGGGAAGGTCGCGGTCATCAGGCGAGTTTTGGCGATGTTCAGAGCGATACGCGAGGTGTCGGTGGTGATCCAGCGCCTGCCCCATTGTTCCGCCACGTAGGCCGTGGTGCCGCTACCGCAAGTCGGGTCCAGCACGAGGTCGCCGGGATCTGTGGTCATCAGGATGCATCTAGCAATTACCTTGGGACTGGTCTGAACCACAAAGACTTTTTCATCGGTAAAACTCCCCGTCAATGTGTCAGTCCAGATATTGCCGCGTTCTTGATATGGAAAGTCATCTGCGAAACGCCTATAACGAAGGCTATCTTTAGCAACATGAAGTCGATTTGCATCAGCCAGCCGCTGCATCCCTGCTGGGTAATTGGCCTTCCAATGCGAGTTGTCTCGCGGTAAATATGTTTTGCCCAAATACTTGAACGGCTGCGGTTGGTTGGCAGCACCTTGCGACTGAAGGTTGTCAGGAAAATAGAGCTGCGATTCTTTGGGCAAAGGAGTTTCACCGCGCTTTTCTTCGGCAGTTACTCCACGGTACGTTCCATTTGGGCACAATAGCCAACTTGCGTTGCCTTCACCTGGAGTAATTTCTTGTTCTTCATAAAGCTTTCTAATTTTTAGCGAATCTTTGTCTTTTCCATACCATAGGATAAAGTCGCCAAGCGTTGCGATTGTGTTGGTGGCGAACCCAGATGTTGTCTGAAAGAATATTTGGCTCACAAAGTTACCGCTCCCAAATACCTCGTCCATGAGGCAGCGGACTAGATGGACATTCTCGTCAGAGATTTGGACGAAGCAAGAACCGGAGTCGTGCAGAAGCTGGCGCGCAACCAACAGCCGGTCGCGGAGATAATTCAAGTAGGAATGGATGCCGAGTTCCCATGTATCGCGGAAGGCCTTAATCTGCTCGGGTTCGCCGGAGAGGGAGTCGTCGTTGCCGTCGGTTACGGTGCGGTTATTGAGCTTGATCTGCCAGTTGGAACCGTACTTGATGCCATAGGGCGGGTCGATATAAACGCACTGGACTTGGCCGGCCATGCCCTCGCGCTCAAGGAGCGATGTCATGCATAGCAGGGAGTCGCCTTGGATAAGCCGGTTGGTCCAGCCGTCGGAGTGGTTGTAGTAATCGGAGACTTTTTCGAGTTCCTCTCGTTCGAGCGCGTTGCCGAACAGCGCGTTCGCCGAAAAAAGTTCGGGCTGTTCCTTATTCTCGGTGGCGGTGACGCGGTAAAGTCCCTTGATTAGGGCCTCGGGGGCGACATGCTCGTGGCGGTAGAGGGAGCGGACGGGGACGCGGATTTCGGTGGTCCTGTATTTCTCAAGCCAAAAGAGTTCGGGGTCCTGGCCGCGGTGGACCACGGGGTTGACAGGGAACTCGGCGGTATCAGGCTTTTCCTGAACCTTGGGGCTACCGCTTTCGTAACCGGCCTCTTCGCCGCTAGGAATGTGCGCACGCTTATCGGCGGGGTGCTTGATGGCTTTGACGGGGTATTTCATAATCACAGCGTTCCGAGTTTCTTGATGATGAGGTTTCGGGCGTCGCGGATGTCCTCGTCGATTTCGAGGAATGCCCAGCGTGGCCAGGCGTGCTGCGCGCGGACGGATTCGACGGCAGGCAGCCAGCGATTTTCAACGGCCCATTTCTTTGCATCCTTGTCACGGCGCATGCCGGTGATCTCGACGATCAGGTTGACTATGTCGCCGGACGGGGTTGGGGCACGGACGATAAAATCCGGGAAGTAGTCGCGGGGGGTGCCTTCTTTGTCGACATAGGGAATGCGGAAATCCAGAAAGGCGTTTTTGACCCACGAGATGATCCGGCCCTCATCGGCAAGCGTGTCCAGCACTTTTGCGGCACGGCCTTCCCAGCCGCTGTCGATAACAACGAGATTGACGTGGCTGTGCTTAGTCGCGTAGGTCTCGCGCGTGGTCTGGCCGTGGACAAAAGCGCTGCTGCCGAGCGGATTGTAGTAGTGCAGGATCGGGCGGACGCTTTGCTGCAAAGCGGCACCGGCCTGCATGGCGCGGGCTACGTGTGACACGAGGCGCGCCGGTTCGGCAAAATAGAGAAGTTTTTTCCACACGGCATCTTTGTGCAGCACGCGGACTTTGGTGGCGTACCACTCGGACACGATGGCGGTGAGCTGGTGAAACCGTTGGAATTCCGGGTTGCCCTGGTCGTCGGAGAAATGGTCGCGCAGGATGTCTTTGGCGATGCGGTAGATGATTTCCTGCTCGCGTTTCTCGAGGACGCTTTCGACGGTGAGCTTGACCTGACGACCGTCCACGCCGGTGCCCATGACGGTTTTCGTGGGGAGCATTGAGCCATCGACTTCGAAATCCTCCAAGCCGTCGAAGCTATACGTAAGGAGTCCTTCGGGATAATCCACCCGGTAGCCCTCGACGTTGGGGAATGTGATCGTGTAGCAGTCGGCTCGGTCGCGCAGGGCGAAGATGCGTTTGGTTTCCGGAGGGGTTTGCGTGACGGCGGTGCCGCCTTTGAAGAGCTTGAAGGGCACGCCGATGATGTGCGCGTATTCAGGCGGAAACTTGTACGAAACGATCCGGCGTTTATCGTCGTTTGGGGCGCCAGCCTTGTCGTAGCCCTGGAGAAAATAGTTTTTTCGGCGTAGCGCGCGGCCGGCAACTTGTTCGCAGAGGAGCTGGGAGCCGAAGGCGCGCAGGCCGGCAATGTGCGTGACGGTGTTGGCGTCCCAACCTTCGGTGAGCATGGAAACGGAGACCACGCAGCGGATGTGCGAACCGAGGGCATTGCGCTTGCCGACGGTATTGACGACCTCGCGGAGGATCTCGGCGTCGGTGATGAGGTCGGCCGAGCCGGAGCCATGAAGGCGGGCGTAGTCGCGCTTGAAGATTTCGATCTCGCGGGCGAAAACGCGCTTGAAGTCGTCGTCGATCTGGCCGGAGTTTTCCAGAGAGTCGCTGTCGATGAGCAGTGTGGGCGGTTTTGTCCGCGGCTGGAGCGTGGACGGCTCGTAATTCGAAAAGAGGTCGTACGCGCCTACGACATTCTGAGCCGGTTCGGTGTCGGTCGGAGGCTTCTGCTCGTAGCCCGCGATGTATTTGTAGACTTCTTTGGAGACGGAGGTGTTGTTGCAAACGACGATGAAAACAGGGGGGCTGTCGTCCAATTCGAGGTGGGTCCGGCCGCTCGCCTTGGTCGACGATGCGCGTGAGCGATATTCCTTCTCGTAGTGCTCGTAGAACTGTTTGAAGGCGATTTTGACCGTCTCGGGGATACGGGGCGGCTCCTCTTTGAGAATCTTACCTTCTGCCTTGGCTTGAGCGCGCTTCTTCTTCTGGCCGGCTGCGGGGAGCTCTTTTTTGACGTGCTGATACAGCTCGCGCAGGACCGGCATCTCGATGGCTTGGGTGTCATCCTCGACCGGCAGGTAAGGAATTTTTACGAGGCCCGATTCGATGGCTTCAATCAGGCCGAAATCGGATACGACCCACTCAAAAAGCGTGTAGGGCTCATGACCTGAGCCGGTGAGGTAGTACGGCGTAGCAGACAGGTCAAAAACGGAGCGGACTTTGAAGTGTTGGCCGATTTCGCGGATGCCCGAGAACCAGACGGCGGCGCGTTCGTTTTCGATTTTGGCATCTTCGCCTTCTGCGGAGCGTTTGTCGGATTTCGGGAGGTAGCAGTGATGGGCCTCATCGTTGATGATCAGCAGCCGGGAGTCGGACTTGAACTGACCCAAGATCCTGCGGATGACTTGTGAAATGTCCTCTTTGGCTTCTGTCTTTTCGCCGTTGCGGCCCAGTTTACCGTCGAAAGGGGAGCGCTTGTTGCCCTGGAGCGCGCGGGGTTGGAGAGCCTGATAATTGACGATGACGATCTTGTGATTGAGCTGAGCCAATTCCCTGCGCCACAGGTTAGGAACCAGGTGGCGAAGGCTGTAGTAGTCAGCCGATTCTGAGCCGGTACGGCTGTCGACGCGCAGGACGGCCAGGCGGTCGCGGATGGTAATGCCCGGGGTGACCAGCAGGAAGTTGTCGGCGAAACGGGTGTCGCCGCGATATTCGATGCGGTTGTAGAAGTGGTAAACGATGAGCGCGGCCATGACCACTGTTTTGCCGGTGCCCGTGGCCATTTTAAAGGCTTGGCGGGGGAGATTGCCGGCAAGGGACTGTGCCGCCTGAAGGTCACTTAAGACGCGCTGGCCTACGTTCGATTTCTCCGCCACCTCGTTCAGCCAGATGGCGGTTTCAATAGCCTCCTGTTGCGCGAAGAAAAGTCGTTGCGTGAAATCGCGTTCGTCATTTTTGAACCAGAAGTGGAGCAGCTCACGCGTAATACGGGTCGTGTTGGGATAGCCGACCTCTCGCCACGCTTTGATCTCACGTCGCAATATGTTGACTATCAGGTTGTTCTGCGTTGCGGCGACCGCATCCTCCATGCCCGGCAAGTCGGCTTGATTCTTCTGTTTGACAGGTATCGCCTGGACTGCGCCGGTGAAAGCGCGGCGACCTTTGACCTGCGTCTCGTAGTCGAGTTCCCCCTCAAGGTTTGTCGCGTAATGCAGAACGGGCTCGCTATAGGGATTATTCAGGATGGGGTTGTCGCTTGTCATATCAAAAATAAGGTACTACACCCCAACACTAGCGACAAGGCGTTTCGTCATACGCTACGCTACGCGTTGAGTTGGTTTGAGCAAGATGGGCGAGGGGAAAACGGCGCGCCTTCTCGCGCGCCTCCTCGGCTTTTCTTTCCGCCTCGACGACGCCCTTGTATTCTGTCCGCGCGAGGGCGATATTCAATTGTGGCGCCGTCTTCCTCAGCGCCGCGAGTTCTCCGGCGGCGGTTCCGCTCCGGATGACAGCGGCCTGGTGGGCGGCCTCCAGGCCCGGGATGGCCCTGTCCGACGCGTCGGCCATTGCGGATTGCTTGTCTAATTGTTCACGGAGACTGCCAAGCTTGGTCTGCGCCGCGGCGCGGGCGGCTTCCACGGCATTGCCAAGGCCCTTGAGGCCGCCCGCGCCTCCACTCTCGCGCCACGCCTTTTGCCCGGCAAGCGAGACGGCGTGAGAGTCTGCCAGAAAAGATTCCAGTTTTCCTATCTCTGACTGTGTTGCCGCCGCGCCACCGGCGTTGACGGATTGATCCGCGCGCGCCTGCTCAAGCGCTTTCCGGACGGGCGAGGGCGGAGGCGGGGTGACGGACGATGGGCTGCGACCGGTTTGTGGAGTGCGGGAGCTTGCTCCCGCTTTCCAAAGCGGCGGCAAGCTGCCGCGCTCCAAAATGAGCCCGCGCTCCCGACTCGCCTGCCCCCCTTTCACCAGAAACGCATGAACTTCGCGCATCCCTGCCACTCACCGATTACCGCGCATATTCCGATCAAAATTGACGAATAGCGTATCGATATGATATTTGTTGTACCAAAAGGAGATCGATATGAGCACGGTCCTGGTGTCGCCTAAGTTCCAGATTGTCATTCCTCGGGAAATTCGCGAGAAAAACCGGATTACCTCAGGGCAGCGGTTGCAGATGATCAGCTTTGACGACCGCATCGAGTTGATCCCGGTACGCAAAATGAGCAGCACAAGGGGTTTCCTGAAAGGGTTTGACGGTGGGTTTACTCGTGATGAGGAGGATCGCGTATGACGGTCGTCGACACCTCAGGCTGGATCGAGTACTTTTTTGACGGAAAAAATGCCGCATCGTTCGCACACAAGATTGAAAACACGTCCAAGCTAATCGTTCCCGTCATTTGTCTTTACGAAGTCTTCAAGAAAGTCAATCTGGTTGCCGATGAAGCGAAGGCTCTTCAGGCCGTGGCCCAAATGAAACAGGGTCGGGTCGTTGACGTCACTGAACCTATCGCGCTGCAAGCTGCTCTAATCAGTATACGTCATCGCATTCCAATGGCAGACAGCCTTATTCTCGCAACAGCATGGGGGGAACAGGCGATGCTGTGGACTCAGGACGAACACTTCAAAGGTCTGCCGGGGGTCGAGTTTAAGAAACCCAAGGAATAGTCCATCCAGCACGCTCTGTAACTGGACGGTG
>JAKQPS010000030.1 GCA_029564595.1 bacterium
CATGTGTTCAGCCTCCCGCCGTATTACGGATTTTCGTGCCCTGTTCTAACTGGCGTTCCCCGGACACCCTCAAGTTGTGAAGAATTGACCATGCGCTCAGAAACAACAACGTCAAACTCGCGCGCCGCCTTGACAGTAACGTCAACGCCCTGTCTAATGCCCGCTCCCGCCCGTAGGATGTCGTTTCCGATGTTGCGCGAGGAATAAGCCGCCCGCTCGAAAACGTCGCTCCCATAGAGAGCGTCCATGCCGCCGCCGGAAACCGTTCTGGATTGCTTGCCAAATATCGGGTCAACGCCGGACATCTCCGGGGATTTGCCTTTTTTCAAGAACGACATCGCCATCATGCCAACGCCGAGCCAAGGCATGATTCCCGCCATTGCCCCGCCGCCTTTGCCTAGAAGCTTTCCAAAGATGCCACCGCCGCCCGCTCCACCGCCACCACCGAGTAATCCGCTTAATATTCCACCACCTCCACCCGCGCCACCGCCAAGAAGTCCACCCATGAACCCGCCGCCTGCCGCACCCGCGCCACCAGTTCCGCCCATCCCGCTTAATGCCGCCGCCGCTATGCCGGGGTCTTGAGCCGCGCCACCGGGCCGACCGCCGAACATTCCCTGCATCATTGCATCGGCAAGCGAATTGATTATCCGCTTCTTAACCGACTTCTCAAGATGCTCCACCAAACTATCAAAGCCGCTCTTCGCGCCGTCCTCAAGCCCGTCTGCTAAAGCATCGCGCATTCCATCATAGACGCGCTGTTGTTCGTTTAAGACAGCCTCCGCGAACTTGTCGGCTGTCTCTTTTGTTTTGCGCTCTGTCTCAATGCGCTCGACATCAGCCCGCGCGGTTTCTAATTGCTCGACAAGAACCTTGAACCCAGCATCATCCGCCTTGCCAATTAACTCAAGCTGTATGACGGCCTCGGTTAATTGCCTGACCTTTTCAGCCGCGACATCAAGGTCTTTGTTGGCGTCCTGATTATATTTCGCGCGTATCTCTGCGGCGCGCTGTTGTTTGCGTAATGATACGCCGATGTCAAGCGCACCAGTTTCAACCTCGCCAGTTCCACCGGGACGCGAACCCATCTTTCGCTCGCGTCTAGCGGCTATCTCTTTTTTTCGGTCGGCGGCAATTTGAGCCTCGATGTCGCTTATGCTTTCGAGATAGCCGAGCCGTACAGATTCTTCAACGCCCATTTTAGTAAGCGTGTCGAGCGTTTCTTTTAGCGTTTGAAGCTCGATATCTCGCGCTGTTATTGCGTCATTCTCAAGCGCGGCATTTCTGATTTTAAGATTAGCCGCATCTTGGATATCTTTAATCTCTTGTTCATGCGCGGCCTTTGCCGCCTCTGACATTTCTTTCTGTTTTTGTTCTTGCTGTTTCTGCGCGTTATCCCGCAGGTCGAGCGTCTTTTCTTCAAGTCCTATGATTGTCTCTAGCGCGTCGGGGTATTCTTTCTTGACAATCCCCATAACGTAATCATAATAATCGCGTTCGCGGTCTTGAAAATACTGTTCATCCAGTCCTTGATTCTTGCGAAGTTTAACAGTCTCTTGTCGGTATTTTAATTCAAGCGCGGCGAGGCGTTCACGGGCTTTCTGGTCTGCGGTTACTTCTTTGGCCGCCGCGCCATCGTCGCCACCTTCGCCAGATAATAGCGCATTTTTATGTGCCTTTGATTCATCTAGTCGCGCCCTATATTCTTTTCTTCTTTTGTCCCTCGCTTTTTTCGTATTTGAATCATAAAGCCTAACGGCCTCGTCGCCATATTTCTTAGCATCTTCGCTCAATGATGCCAATAAATCGGTTGATGCCGCAAAAGAATCTTTCGCGCGCGAGTCTCTAGCTATTTTGTAATAAAATCCCTGTATTGTAAGACCAGCCGCCATGACCCTTTTTATCAGATGGCTTATAGCAAGATTAGCAAGATTATAAGTTTGTTTTCCCCATACGGCTATTGTTGGAATTAAATCTACCGCTAGGAATTCTGCGAAGTCTTCTGCCTTTGCTGTAAGTTCTTGAAGCTTTACTGATAAATCTCCACCACCCGAAACGGCGTTTAGAAAACCTTCAACTAATCCTCGCCCGATTGCCTCTTGAACATCGCCGCTAGCTTTTTGCAATATCCCAAGACGGCCTTCAAGTGTCTGTGCATTAGCCGCCGCCCTGCCTTCATATTTAGCAAGCTCGTCAAGAACAACATTATATCCTTCTGTTTTTATTTTTGTTGCGTCGATAACAATACCGTATTTTGAAAGCATTCCGGTATTGCCTTTATATGCTTTGCCGAGCAAGTCAACAACAGTATTCAAATCTTTATCTGACGCGGCGGCAAAATCAACAGCCCGCTTTGTTGTCTGTATCGCTGTCGGCAAGTCCATGCCATACATACCGATAAGCGTATCTAACGCGGCGCGTGTTTCGTCGTCTGCGACATTGGCGGTATATTGTAGGCTTGTCGCGAGTTCTTCAATCTCTTTTCTTGCAGACTTAACATTGATTCCATGCGCGGCAAGCGAATTATTTAATCTGATGATTCCCTTTTCTTCGTCAATCCATGCCTTTGCAAGCTTGCCAACTGCGAGTGCGGCTCCGGTTGCGGCGGCGGCAAAACCAAGAATGGCTATCTGCGCCGCGCCGAAAGAAGCTTTTAACGAGCTAATCTTTCCGCTGAATCCGGTGGTTGTGTTTTTAAGTTTATTAAAACCGGCTTGCGCCTGCGTAGTGTCTGCCTTGACTACAATGTCTATCTCTGATTTTTTAGCCATGTCAGTTTTCGCCTCTAGGCTTCTTGGTTGACTTCTTCACAGGTTTGGTTGCCGCAACTGCGCTTACTTGCGAAACACGTTCTTTGCGTGTGCTTTCAATCCATCGCCGCGTTGATTCTTTCTGAACAGCGTCGTTAATGGCGTTCAACTGCGGGATTGTCAAGCCGAACATATCAACCGGGGCAATCCCTTTGTGGATAAAGAAGCTTGACATTGCCTCGCCCCATCCGCCCGGTTCGTTGCCGTCTTTTGCCCCTGATTCAGCCATCATCTTGACAGCCTCAATATATCCCTCACAATCAAGGTTCGCTTTGATTATTACATCGAATACCGGCGCGGGTTTCCAAACAAGCGAACCGGCTTTAAGCCGCCCTATGTCTTTGCTTGTACGCATAGGCACGGGGGCAACGAGCCGCCGAATTTTCCAGATAGAAAAATCCGACAAGCCCGCCGCCCTCCGCAACCTTATACGAATCCCCGGAGTGGGATTGTGAACACACAAACACATCAAGGCAAGTCGCGCCCACGCAATAAACATTATCCTCGGATTTTGTGATTGAGTAGCCGCGACCGCCGCTTGAAACAAACCGCCGAACAATCCGCTATCGCGCAACGAGAAAGACTTAACGCCCCATGCGTTGCCTCGTGCATCAACGTAGTGCATACGCCCTGACAACTGCTCTAATGAGCGTTCTTTGTTTGCCTTGTCGCCGCCGATAAGCTTCATGCCTTTAGTCCTTTCGCATTCGCGCCATTAAGACGCATCGGGATAACTCGCGTCGCCGTTGGTTATCTCGATTTCGATATCAACGCCAGTGTCAACGAGCGGCACAAACGTGATAAGCTCTTTCACGGTATCTTCGGGCGCGCCCGCCTGTCTCGCGTATCCGCTGAACGCCGCGCGAGGCATAGTTATCTTCATGTTGTAGTAATCGCCGCTTGTTCCGATTTCGTCGGGGCTTGTAAACTCGGCCTCGAACGTGCCCTCGAATACGGAGTCGCCCGGAGATGTCGCAGATTCGCTTCCCCATGACCGCTTCAATTCGACAGCGTCCTCCATCGGAATAAGAAGCTCGCCGCTAACTTCCCACGCGCGCGGGTCGAACCTACCGGGTCCGCGTTCGCCGTTCATCGTGTAAACGGCCTCCGCGCCATTGCTGATATTGAGCGTGAAGCTTTCGGCTTGGTCAAGCTCGATACTGCACAGCGTGATTGTCGCGCCGCTCCACGTAA
>JAKQPS010000034.1 GCA_029564595.1 bacterium
TGCGTGGTGGAACGCTAGAGACGAACTCAATTTCAACGCCTACGATGATTTGCAATACTTGCTCCAAGATCATA
Source organism: bacterium (assembly GCA_029564595.1). Lineage (GTDB taxonomy): Bacteria > UBP15 > UBA6099 > UBA6099 > UBA6099 > UBA6099. The sequence goes on from JAKQPS010000034.1 coordinate 75, forward strand.
CCCGCCTGACCGCTGAAATCGAATCGTTGACGGCGGAGCGCGACCGCTTCAAGGCGAGGGCGGAGGCAGCGGAGAAGGATCTAGAAAACCTCATAAAAATTGGACCCGCCGGGTGCGGACTATGCAAGAATGGTCGATGCTGGAGAAGAAACGGCACGGAAGAATGTAATCCGGAATGGCGCGGCCCGCAGGAAGGAGCGAAACCATGAAAACAAAAGTGACCATTCTCCCCGCCGAGTGCAACATGTCGCCCGACGAAGTGGAGCAATACATCGACTACCTCGCACGCGAACATGGACGCGCGCCCGATCGCCTGACGATCACCGTAGACGGGGAGTACATCGACCTCGACCCGGTTTACATCAACCCGCCTTTCGAGCGCATCCGCCGCATCACCGGCTATCTCGTCGGGACCACGGATCGCTGGAACAACGCCAAGAGAGCGGAGGAAGCGGACAGGGTGAAGCATGGCGTGGAGCCGATAAGGGAGGACAAGTAATGATGTTCGCGCAGACGCTTAGAGAGCTGATGAAGGAGCGCAAAGTTACGCAACAAAAGCTGGCTAATGCTGTTGGCGTTGCTCGCGCAACGTTAGGGTATTACGTATGTGGGGAAAGAGTCCCGACCATTTCAACGGTTGCGCGCATCGCGGATTACCTCGACGTATCTATTGATTACCTTGTCGGAACCGCCGAAAAAAAAGAACGCGACCCAAAGACAACAGAACGCCACGAAAAGATTGATCGCCCTGTTGGAACCGTTGCAAAAAAAGAACCGCGTTATCCAACATGGAGAGAGTTTTTTGCTGGCCTATATCCTGGGATTCCACCGTTTTTCTGGATTGACTATCAAATCCAGGAGAACGTCGCCAAGGGTCTTGGAATTAAGCCGATAAGGGAGGACAAGCCTTGAACGCGCCCATCTTCAAGGCCAAACTCTCCTTCGATGCGGCAATGGCGGCGATCGAGTGCGCGCGGGTGTTCAACCTCCGCCGCGTCGAGGACGGACTTTTCGAGGTGGAGATATTCAGCTACTACGAGGAAGGAGAACAAGAATAATGGCAGAGGGAAGACCCGAATTGAGCATTGGATGCAGATTTTGGACGAATGACCCGAAATTCGATAGTAACTGTATCATTATGAGAGAGCTGGTCTGTGAAAAGAAGCGTTGTTCGATGCGTCAGACCGAAGATGAGTTTCGCATGAGCAGGGCGCGCGCGGACGAGTTAAACCGCAAGCGGATGCTGAAAAATGGGGAGGTGAAGCCGGAATGACCTTTAACGAATGGGCGAAAGCCAT
>JAKQPS010000052.1 GCA_029564595.1 bacterium
AACCGGGGCAATTTTCATAGCGGCGAACTGCTTCGTTGCCGCCGCATTTTTTTGTTCATGAACAATAAGTTCTATTCACTGCAAAAATGCGCCTTGCGCCTCGCATTTCATCCGCTCTGAACAATCGCTCCCGAATCCTAACGACGGATTCGGGTTGAGAAAATCCGGGGCAGGGGGCGTTTTTCGCGGACGCCGAAGGTCAAGTCGTCTTGTTGAAGATTTTTTCAAGAGCGACAGAGCCGAAGATGTCGCTTTCAACGATTTCGAAGCCGTTTTTTTCGAAGACATGGAGCATCGGCTCGTTTTCAGACAGAGTTTCGCCTGAAAGGCCGAGGAGGCCGTGGCGGACGGCAAGCAGGTTCAGGTAGTTAAGCAGTTCCGTGCCGACGCCTTTGTTATGCCAATTATCTCTTACGGCGAACGCGACATCGCCTGTGTGCGAGTTTCTGCAGATAAAATATTGTCCTATGCCGACAATCTTGTCCAATCCATCCTCGCGGATTTCCGCGAGGATGATCATCTGTTTGGTGTAGTCGATGGCGATGAATTCCTGAAGGCGCTCGTGGGGCATGTCCTTGCGCGCGCTCATGAATCGGCGCTCCATGCTTTTGTCGGACAGGGAGTAGAAGAAATCTTTCAGGGCCGGTTCGTCGCTGATGCGAACCGGGCGCAACAGAATTTCCAGCCCTGATTCGGTCGTCTTGTATGTCTCAAGTTCTTCTGGATACTCGCCGGGTTTTCCGGGGACGAACATCTGGTCGCGGTAGATGAGGTTTTCCTTTTTCGCCTCTTCGACGAGCCACTCCCTGAAATCCGGGTGAGCGATGGAGATGAGGGACATGGCGCGTTCGCGGATGTTCTTGCCGAGAAGGCTGGCAATGCCGTGTTCGGTGACGACGTAGTGTATGTCGCCGCGGCAGATGGTGACGCCTGCGCCGTGTGAGAGGAAGGGTTTGACGCGGGATGAGGAGCCGTCGCGGGCGGTGGACTGGATGACGAGGATGGTTTTTCCGCCGCGGGAGAGGGCCGCGCCGCGCATGAAGTCCGCGCTGCCCCCGATGCCGCTGTAGAAATACTTGCCTATAGAGTCGCCGGTGGCTTGTCCGGTCAAGTCGATCTCAAGCGCGCTGTTGATAGCAGTCATATTGTCGTTGCGCGCGATGACCAGCGGGTTGTTCACGTAGTCGATGGGCCTGAACTCGATATTGCCGTTGTCGTGCAGGAAGTCGTATGTCGGGGTTGTTCCCATGCAGAAGGAGGCGATAGTCGCGCCTCTGTGCAGGTTTTTGCGGGAATTGTCGACGGCGCCCGACTTCATCAGTTCGACAAGGCCGTCCGTGAGAAGTTCGGTGTGAGCGCCGAGGCCGCGTTTGCCGGACAGGTTGGAGAGGATGGCGTTCGGGATGCCGCCGTAACCGACCTGAATCGTGTCGCCGTCCTGAACGATGCGGGCGACATAGTCTCCGATGCGGTTTGCGATGTCGTCCGAGACTTGCCTGCGAAATTCGATGAGAGGCTCTTCGAAGGCCACAAGGTAATCTATGTCGCTAATATTCACGAAAGAGTTGCCGGGGACGCGCGGCATTCGCGGGTTTATCTGGGCGATGACGAGGCGGGCGCGCTCTACGGCGGCCATGCCGATATCGACGCTTATGCCCAAGCTCATGCGGCCTTGTTCGTCCGGCGGGGAGGTCTGGATGAGAGCCACGTCTATGGGGATAAGCCCGCTGCGGAACATGTCGGGCGTGCGGGACAGGAACACGGGCGAGTAGTCGGCCATGCCCCGGTTGACTTTCTCGCGGGTGGTTTCGCCGATGAAGAAGGAGTTGTGGCGGAAGTTCCTTTTGAATTTTTCGTCTGTATAGGGGGCGACCCCGAGGGTCCAAACGTGAAACACCTCGGCGTCGAAGAAAGCCTTCGGATTCTCGTCAATATACTTGATTAGAGCGCCGACAAGATACTGAGGCTCGCCGCAGGCTGTCCCTATAAAAATCCTGTCTCCCCGGTTGATTCGGCTGAAAATTTCAGGCTCGGACGCGAACTTTGCCGGATACTTTAGCTTGAGCGTGTCCAAATCAAAATCGGGATAGTAGGACATAGCGGAAATCTCCGGCCGTCGCGGCTGACGGAGTCGCGACCGGCAGGCATATTATAATGAAACGAAAGACAAGCGCCCGCCGCGCGGCTGGTTCACGAAACAGAAAGCGGCCAAGCGGAGACGTTGCGGACGATTAGCTGCGGCTCAGTGAGTTCCTGAATCTGAGCCGGGGTCCAGCCGGGGGCGGTTTCGCACAGTTCAAGTCCTTCGGCGACAACCTTAATCACCGCGATGTCGGTGACGATGACGGAGACGCATTGTTTCGCGGTGAGCGGATACGAGCACTCTCGGACGATGCGGGGCCGGCTGTCGTTGGTGACGTGTTTCATCATGACAACCACCTTGCGGGCGCCCGCCGCCAAATCCATCGCGCCGCCATAGCTTCCCAACTTCCTGCCGGGAAGTTTCCAATTAGCAAGGTCTCCCTTTTCGGAGACTTGAAAAGCTCCGAGCACGGTGGCGTCCAGATGTCCGCCCCGTATCATGTCGAAAGAGGTCGCGCTGTCCATGAATGAAGCTCCGGCGGAGACGGTGACATGTTCGTCGCCGGCGTTGCCGAGGTCTTTGTCTTCCATGCCCGGCTCCGCGCGGGGGCCGACTCCGAGGATGCCGTTCTCCGCCTGAAACATCACCTGCTTGCCTTGTCCCATGTGGTTCGACACCAGCATTGGCATGCCTATGCCCAAGTTCACGAAGCAGTCGCCGCTCAGCTCTAGCGCCACGCGCCGCGCCATTATTTCATCAGACATCATTTCGCCCATGATCATCACGCAACCTTTCCTGTTGGGACTATGCGGCGGACGAATACGCATGGGGTCATCACTTCGTCAGGGTCGATGCCGCCGACATCCACAAGGTTCTCGACTTCGGCAATGGTGGTTCTTGAAGCCATAGCCATTATCGGATTGAAGTTTCGAGCGCTCATGCGGTAGACGAGATTGCCGAGTGCGTCCGCGCGGTGGGCCTTTATGAGAGAGAAGTCGGCCTTGAGCGCGTGTTCGAGTATCATCTCGCGCCCGCCGACGACGCGGACTTCCTTTCCGTCGGCGGCCTCGGTCCCGACTCCGACAGGGGTGTAGAAAGCGCCTATCCCGGCCCCGCCGGCGCGTATCCTTTCAGCAAGCGTGCCCTGCGGCACAAGCTCCACCTCGACAATGCCGTCCATAGCCGCCCGCTCTAGCAGGCTCACTTTTTTCGGCGAGCCGAACACCGCGAAACAGGTGATGACTTTCTTGACCATGCCCGCTTCGATGAGGATGTCGACGTCGATGGGATTCTTCCATCCGCCGCTCGCGTCGTTTCTGACTATAGTGAGTTTTTTCGGCCCCTTTTCCCGAAGAGCCAGAAGGAGTTGGGAAGGAGTGCCTCTGCCGGTGAAACCGCCAACCATGACTGTGGCCCCGTCGCCGATGTCGGCCACAGCTTCCGCGCAACTTTCAAAGACCTTGCTCATGAGAAACCCCCGTTGCCCTTGTTCTCTTCGCGCCGAAAACCGGATTTGTTTTCCCGGCGCGACGAGACGGGCAGATGCGCATGCCGAACCGCGCCGGATTATACTTGAGCCGGCGTAAAAATCAAGAAATATTTAAATCGCGAATCCGCCGGATTTCAGCGCGGTTGTTCAGAGCGGATGAAATTAGAAACGCAATGCGCGTTTTTCTGGCAGGCGAGGGTTTGCCCCGTCCGAAATGCCGCCGCTGTCAGGAGCGGAAAAGAGCCTCAGCGGAACAAAAGAAGTTGCGACAACAAAATAGTTCCCGGCCATGAAAAACGCTCGGTTCGTCGGCTGTAACGCTAATCTAATAAAAACGCGGCGTTTTTTTGCGCATGGTCTCGCACCTAGCTGAACGGCATTGTCCACACCCGTTATTCGCGCGAAAAATCATTTGCGAGGAAGAGGCTGTTGAAAAAGCCGGGAACAGCCTCGTTGCGGCGTTTTACGAAGCGTTTTGGGGCAAAAGCATCAGGATTTCCGCGACAGAATGACATTCAGCAACTCTGTTGTCCCTTGCCGCCTTCCAACGCCTTTTTTCAACAGCCTAGAGACAGGATGTTGCGCCGCATGCAGTATATTCATCCATTCATCTTCAGCGAATAGCGAAGCTTCAAGCGCTGCCGCCGTGAAAAGAAAACGCCTATGCGAAATACAAAATGGAGCTGCTCATTCGTAATAAACAAAAAAACTTATGAGTAAAACAAACACCTTCGCGCGCGGCGCGCGATCAGATGATTCGAAGCAACTAATATCAAGACAATATGGCTATTTAGATTTCTTAGCCGGCGACAAAGCGGACGGCTTAGGCGCGACAATTTTTTTGTCAGCTTTTTTTTTCTTTTTTTCTTTCTTTTTCGGACTCTTGTCTCCCATGACAATACCTCCTGTTCAATATATATAACATACTCTTTAGCCGCGCCTTTGTCACTTCTTTCAAAGAAACCAATTATTCTTTGAAATTACCCATGAATTGTTGCTGTTTTCGCTCATGCACACAAGAAAAAATTTGCATGGCACACAAACGGGCGGGTAGAATCAATTAAGAACTGGCATATTAAGCAGGCGCGCGGTTTCAGCGCCCGGCAACTGAGGCAATTGGGTGGCAACCCGGCCTCCGCTTCATCCGCTTTGTTATTCACTCAGTATGGACGCGATGTCATTTGTGAACTCAATCGTCATGCGCTCTATTTGCTTTCGCAGTTCCTCGGGATGGTCAAAATCCGGGTTCTCGACCATTGTGGATTCAATGATGGAATCGGCTCCCGGAAGAACTTGCGACAGTTTATATTTTCCTATATTTTTGCGCTTCATTAGATTGATGTATTCAGCCTGAATCTTTCTGTTGCTTCCGCTCAGCCAAACATCGAATCTGCTCTCTTCATGCAAATACACAACGGCGATTTTCAGATTCTTGTTCTTCAAGTCCGAAGGGGTGAAAGCGAAGTATGTCATATCCATATAGCCGAAATACAATGCGCCGGCGGCAAAATCCGGATGTCTGCTTTTCAAATATGCGCTCAACCCGGACATAAATGTCATAATCCCTTTATAAGCTTTCTGAATCCGCCCTTTGCTTAGCTGAAGGTTGTATTCCCGAACATGACTATTCATTGAGTCCATAAAACTATTCCTCGTTCCAACGATACTTTCTGTTCCGGAGCAAAGCGTCAATATTGCAATTCATGCACAGCCCGTTATGGCAACAGATTAAGCCGTCGCAATCCGGGCAGCTCCACTTTGTCTTTTCTTTTTCCAAGAACATTTCCATGCCGTTCTCTTGAATGAATCTCAAGTTTTCAATCATGCTCATGTGGTATTTAGAGCGGTATCTCTTATCGAGAGATTTCAGCCTTTTGCAAGGAAAGGCTTCGCACTCATGGCAAAAACGAACGATACCCTTTCCGAGCAGTTCGCACTGATCTCCCATGTGAGCGCAATTTTCTCCTCTCGGAACACAGCCCGGGCAGTATTTCTTGTGAAAACCCTTTTTGTTCAAATCGTTTTCCCTGAATTGATAAGCGATGCATAAGGCGCAATTCATCCCGCAGGGAGCGATAAGATTGTTTTCCATCCCAGATTGCCTCCTAGCGCCGCCCGACTCTTATGAGGGAGCGTCTTGCGCGGATTGAAAAAACGGTCGAAAGCGCGGCGGAAGGCCGTTCGCGTCATGCCCCGCAGGCGGCGTCAGGCCGCAAACCGAGAAGCGCCTCGCGGCCGGAGCAACCGAAAGAGCCGCGCTCGAATGGAACCGCGAGCGGCTTATAACCCGCGGCCTCCTCGGCGTAATCTTCCACCGGCGTCATCAGCGGATACCAGTCTGCTAGGTCTCTATAGAGCCTGAGAGCTTGATTGGAAGTTGTTTCATTGTTTCTGGTCATGCCCGGCGGCTCAGAATCCTCGCTCATTAAAATGGCATTCGGGATTCTTGCCTCCGGCGTCTGAATCATTCACATGACGCGCTATCTCGGCGGCGGCATAAGCGCGTCCGCGCGCCCATGTAAGAATCCCTCTGAATGCTAACTTGCCGCATACGAGAAATCAAGCGTCGCCGTTTCGCTAAATGCTATTTATAGCTGTTTGGAAATAAGCTATGGATGAGTCGGGGGGATGATACGGGTGTTGTGTTGCTGCCGGGATTGTCTATTTCCTTATGCGAGCGCTATTGAGATGTCGGATATCGATTGCATTTTCAGTCGCTTTTTAAGATAATCCCTAAAATGTTATTTATTGAGCCGACTTTCCTTTTTATTTTCCTGCCGGTGGTTCTTTTTACGGGCGTTATTTTGAGACCCGGAGCCGCAAACATTTTTCTGCTTGCGGCCAGTTTTGTTTTTTATTATATCGGAGAAAAGCAGTTTGTAATAGCGCTTTTTTCATGCGCAGTGATCAACTACATCGTCGGCCTAGCGATTGGCAGGTCTCGTGGACGTAAATCTGCTTCATGGTATCTTGCGGGGGGGATTGTTTTCAATCTCGGACTCCTCGTTTATTTCAAATATTCGGTTTTTTTCATCGACAACCTCAGATCCATGGGCGTTGTTTCCGAAACAGGCGCTGCGGGAATCGACATTCACATGCCTCTCGGCATTTCGTTTTTCACGTTTCAAGCCATTTCATACATCGTAGACATTGCCAACCGCAGAGCCGAATCTAAATCCGGCATAACAGCGGCGTCCCTGTACATCACGCTATTTCCTCAGTTGATCGCCGGGCCGATTGTGCGTTACCGTGATCTCGCGTCGCAGATTCTTTCACGCAGAATATCTGTGGAAGGGTTTTCTTATGGCGCGTTCCGCTTCGTGATGGGGATGGGAAAGAAGAAAATTATCGCCGATCCGCTCGGAGGGTGCGCAGACAAGATATTCGGCATTCCGCCGGAACACCTTACGACGCCTCTCGCATGGCTCGGAATTTCTTGCTACACGTTGCAGATATACTTTGATTTCAGCGGCTATTCTGATATGGCCATAGGAATCGGCCGCATGCTAGGATTTCGTTTTCCGGAGAATTTCAACTATCCCTACATAAGCCGTTCTCTCAGGGAGTTCTGGCGCCGTTGGCACATTACGCTTTCCTCATGGTTCCGAGATTATGTATATGTCCCGCTGGGCGGGAACAAAAATTCAACATTCCGAACATACCTCAACCTGATAGTCGTTTTCGCTCTGTGCGGATTGTGGCACGGGGCGGAATGGAAGTTTCTGGCGTGGGGATTGTGCCACGGCGCATTTCTTATTCTCGAAAGAACGAAGGCGTTCCGCTTTTTGGAGAGTCGTGCATGGCGGTTGGGCCATTTGTATACTCTAGTTGTTGTGATGTCCGGCTGGGCGCTATTTAGAGCCGACACTTTTTCTTATGCCATATCGTTCCTCGGCGCAATGTTCGGGTTTGCGGATGGAGACGGGATCGTTTTTAACGCGGGCCTGTACCTGAACAACGAAATCATTCTTCTGTCTATTGCCGGATGGCTGGGAGCTTTCGGCGTTGCGCCAATGGTTGCCAGCCTCATAAAAAAAGCCGGAGCCGGATTGTTCGGAAAGGAGATCATCGCTTTTCATTATGGAATCGCCGTGGCGAAGCTTGCCGTTATCGTTTTAGTTTTCATAGCGTCTGCCATGCGAATAGCTTCGGGCACATATTCGCCATTTCTTTATTTCAGGTTCTGAACGATTATGGAAAATAAGGAAAGAGAAAAAAGAATTCGCTGGATCATCGACATGTGTGTCGTTCTATGTTTTTTCGCATGTCTTATCTCTCCGGCTGTTGTGATGATTGCAGGCTGCGAAGGCCCTTCGATGAAAGAGTTGTTTGAGCCGAAGACCGTTGCGGCGAGTCGCTCCGGTGGCGGCGGCGGCATAGATTCTTTTAGGAGCAACTTCAAGAATAGCTTCGGGCTTCGTAAGCCGTTGATCAAGCTCAACGCCATCATCTACGTGAAATGTCTTGGCGTTTCATCGAATAAAAATGTTCTTCTCGGCCGCGACGGATGGCTTTTCTATGTGGATGAAGCCGTAATAGAACGCTATAGGCGCACATATCTTTTCTCTGAAGAATATCTAGATGCTATTTATAAGAACATTGAGCGGAAGAGGGATTTTTTCAAAGGCAGGGAAACAACCTACATCTTTTTGGCAATCCCCGACAAGATCACAATATACCCCGAATATTTTCCGGCCAACCAGAACAAAGTATACGAACAGTCTAATTTCGACCAGATAGTCGAACACATGCGAAAAAACTCGAATTACCCGCTCATTGATTTGCGTCCGGCTCTGCTCGAAAGAAAGAAAACCGGCGCGGTGTTCTACAAGACGGACACGCACTGGACGCCGCTTGGAGCATACACGGGCTATGTGGAATTGGTGAAAGAGATTGGGCTGTCATTCCCCGGCATGGAACCTATGCCTCTGTCCGACTTCAACATCATTGAAATCGAGAAAACCGACGGCGATCTAGCGAGGATGTTGGGCCTCGAAAACAGCTTGCTCGAAACGACGAATGACCTAGTTGCGCTGAATCAGGTCGAAGTCGCCCGGCAATCGTCGACCATGAACGGTTTGACAATAAGAATCACGAGATGCCCGGACGCAAAAATTCCTCGAGCAGTCATTTTTCACGACTCATTCATGCTGGCGATGATGCCGTTTCTCGAAAAGCATTTCAAAACCGCTGTCTTCGTTCACACGGCGGAAATCGACTTGGGGATTATCGACAGAGTGAAACCAAACATAGTCATAATGCAAATGCTGGAACGCAATTTGTAATTGCCGCAATGAGGCCGCGCGCTTGCAGACTGTCGGAAAGCCGGCTTTTCTTCAGATTTGGCATACAGATATTTAATCAATTTCAGACATTGGCAAACGTGTTGAGTGTGCGCGCGGGACGAAGCGGGCGGTTGTTTGCCGGACTGCTTGTTGTTGGCCGGGACTTTTTTCATTAGTATTAATTAGCGCGTTTGTTTGGTTGCAACGCGAAGAAATAAGGTTGGCGCGATTGTTGATTAAGGAGGAGAAGATATGAACGCTTTGAAAACGACTTTTCTGATGGGGGCGCTGTTCGGGTTTTTTCTGCTTGTCGGGGGACTGATGGGCGGAGAGGCCGGAATGGCGTTCGCTTTTGTAGTGGCTCTCGTGATGAATTTTTCGATGTACTGGTTCAGCGACAAGATAGTGTTGGCGATGTACAAGGCGAAGGAGTTGCCGCCGGATATCGCGCCGCGTTTGCACGCGATGGTTGCAAAGTTGTCTGTGGCGGCGGGAATCCCCGCGCCGCGCGTGTATCTGGTTCCGATGCCGGTTCCGAATGCGTTCGCGACAGGGCGGAATCCGGCGAACGGAGTGGTGGCGGTCACGCAGGGGCTTCTGGATATTCTGGACGAGGCCGAGGTAGAAGGGGTTATCGCCCACGAGATCGGCCACATAAAGAACCGGGACACGCTTATATCATGTCTGGCGGCGGCGATGGCGGGGGCGATAATGATGCTGGCCTCGATGGCGCGCTGGGCGGCCATATTCGGCGGCAGGGACAACAGGGGCAACGTCGTCACGCTCATTGCCACAGCCGTGTTCGCGCCCATAGCCGCGATGCTGATACAAATGGCGATATCCAGATCGAGGGAGTACATGGCGGACGACACTGCGGCGCGGCTGACAAGGAATCCGCGCGGGCTGGCCACAGCGCTCGCGAAACTGGAAACGGTCTCGAAGCGGCATCCGATAAGAGGCGGCAACAGCGCGACGGCGCACATGTTCATAGTCAACCCGTTCGCCGGCGGCGCGCTGGCGGGGCTGTTCTCCACCCACCCGCCGATAGCGGAGAGAATCAAGCGGCTTGAGAAAGCGGCGTTCTGACGCCCCCTGAATAGGCGGAGAGCGGCCCCGCTCCGCTCAGGTTGCCATTTATCCGATACGGCGCGATAATTTATATAATGTTGCCAACGCCGGGCAGCGCCCGGCCGGTCGCCTATGATCTTTGCTGAGCATATAGATAAAGAGATGTCCGAGCGGGGAGCGCGCGCTCCGGGCAGCCGCGCCACGCGGTTCCGGAGGCGGGCGGCCTGCTTGTGTTTTGCCGCCGCTGTGCTGCTTGCCGGGGCCGCGCCCCGCGCGGCTGAAGCTTACCGCACTGTGGCGGTCATTGACTATTCGGAAAAGCTCTCCGCAGACGACACCGCCCTGACGAGCGCGATAAACACCTCGCTGGCATACAGGATCGAAGCGCTGCCGGGCGCGGGCGTCGTTCCGGAATCGGACATCGAAACGTATCTGCGCGCCGCCGACATCCGCAAGCTATGGAACCAAGACAAGCCCGCCGCGAAGGAGTTCGGCAGGATGTCCAACGCCGATCTAGTAGTCATGGGCCGGCACTGGCGACTCTCTTCCGGCCCGATGAACTCGGAGTTCAGAGTGTTGTACATGCCCCCCGGCGACCCCGCGCGAACCTCCCGCATCAACTTCAAATCATCAATCGACAACGTCTCGGAATACCAGAAAAAAATCTTCGACGGAGTGATATCCGAACTGCCCATCAAGGCCCCCGCAGGTTTCTGGGCCGGACAGCGCGTCATCCGAAACAAAGACGCGTTCAGGCACTTCGGGCGCGGCATAATGAACATCAATTCGCAGAAGGCCGAAGCCGGTCTGTCCGATTTCGACAGGGCCTTGAAAGTGGAGCCGGACGCGCGCGATATCCACTACTATCTCGGCAGGTACTTCACCACCCGGCAGTTCGACTTCAACCGGGCGGTCGAGCGGCTCGAAAAGGTGGCGTCTGCCAGAGGCGGGGACGCGGGAGCTCAATACTGGCTGGGGTTCACATACTATCTGAAAGCGGACTCGCAGTCGGCGCTTAAATCGTTCGAGCGGGCGAAGTCTCTTGACCCCGGCTCGCTAGAAACGCTGCTGATGCTCGGGATGCTCTACAACGAAAAAGGTGACTACGAGCAGGCGATAAAGAACTACAGAGCGGCGCTGGCGCTGGCTCCGCACAGGGCGTCGGTGTGGTACTCGCTGGCTGCGGCTGCGGCGGTGTCCGGCAAGCGCGACGAGGCCCTCGCTGCCCTGCGCCGCTCGCTCGAACTTGACGCCGCAACTTTCCACCTGCCTGCGCGCACGGACGCCGATTTCGCCTCCCTCCGCTCCTTGCGCGAGTTCAGGGAAATTATCGACGGATTAAGACCGTAAAACGATATGATAGAACCGAAACGCAATAGATTGAAACGCGCGTCTGCGCTGGCGGTCATAGCGGCGGTTGCCGTCTTGATCTCAGGATGCCCCCGTGGTAAAGGCCCATCCGCCGCCCCTCCGGAAACCGTTCCCGCCGCCACCGCCAGAGACCCGGTGCAGAGCGTTCTCGCAGCGGATGTCGAACTGGCCGCAGGGGACTCAGAGACGTTGCGCGCCGCCCGCGCTTCCGGCATCATAGCCGCGGCGGTGGACTGCGAACGCCCTCCCATGTGCTTCAGGGATGAATACGGCGTCGCGCGCGGCTTCGAACCCGACCTGCTAAAATTCATCGCGTCCGCTCTCGGAGCAAAAATCAATATCGTGTCTCCCGGCGACCCGGCAGCGGTCATATCCGCCCCCTCCGTACCGAACGACTCCCAATCATCAGTCGTCTATTACTATTCCGCAGCAACCGGCCCGCTAGCGTTTGCAATTTCCGGCGACGCCGGATTCAAAAACGCCGTCGCCCTTGTCATCACCCACCTCTACGATACCGGCGCTTACGGCGGCATTTACAAAAACTGGAACAACCCGCAGAAAAACTCATCTAACCGCAAATGAAATCGGAATATCTTCATGTTTATCGACATTGACAATCAAAATGTAATTTTGCTCTATACAAACGATTAATCTTTTCTGTGGACATTCGTGTCACAGGCGCTATCATTATGACACCCGGCGGACGCGCATCCGCAGTCAGCGTCCCCGGCGGAGAAGAGGTTACACAATGAAATTACTGCTTACTTCGGTGTTCAGGCCCTTCGGCGTCGACGACGCCTATGGCCGCAAGGAAAATAAACTCGAGCTTTTCCACAATCAGGTGACCCGCGAGCAGGGCATCTTCTCGCTCAGGTACAACCACAGGAGTTTCGGCCTCTATTTCATCGCGGAAAACCTGTCCACTCCCACCACTGTGCTCGACTTCCCATCGATAAAACAGTTTCGCAAGGAGCTAGCCAAAGGTTACGACTACGTGGGCATTTCCTTCATCGCTCCGAACTTCGTGAAAGCGCGAAGGATGGCGGAGATAATCAGAGAGGTTTCGCCGCAGACGAAGATTATCCTTGGCGGCCACGGTTCGAGAATCCCCGATATCGAGACTTTGATCGACTGCGACCATGTTCTGCCCGGAGAGGGAATCAGCAAGCTGCGGAAGCTTTTGGGAGAGGACATGAACGCGCCGATAAAGCACCCGGCGATGCCAGCCGCTGACCACAAAAGGATTCTCGGGCTTCCGTTCACGCAACAGGGCGCGGTGCTAGTGCCCGGCGTGGGATGCCCGAACGCCTGCCGGTTCTGCTGCACGTCCCACTTCTACGACAAGGAATACACCCCGTTCCTGAAAACGGGCAAAGACATATTCGACGTGTGTGTGCGGCTCGCGGACGAGCTTAAGACAAACGACTTCTTCGTGATGGACGAGAACTTCCTGCTTCACAAGGATAGGGCGATGGAGCTGCTGGCGCTCATGCGCGAGCACAACCGGCCGTTTAACTTCAGCGTGTTCTCGTCCGCAGAGGCGATAACGGCGTTCGGCGTGGACAACATGATGGCGCTGGGCGTCAACTACGTGTGGATTGGCGTCGAGTCCAAGCGGAACCTGTTCGAGAAAACAAAAGGAATCGACGTTCAGGCGCTCATCGCCGAACTCCGCGCGAACGGGATATTCGTGCTGGCATCGTCCATCCTTTTCCTTGAACATCACGACAAAGAGAGCATCAACGAGGACATCGATTTCGCGATAAGTCTGAAGCCGGATTTCACACAGTTCATGCAGCTCGGCCCCCTGCCGCAGACTAGGCTCTATCTCGAATACAAAGAGCAAGGACTACTGCTGGATGACGTGCCGTACGAGGAATGGCACGGCCAGCACATGCTGTGGTTCAAACATCCGCACTTCACGCGGGAGGAAAGCGCGGCGACGACTAAAGAGGCGTTCGCGCGCGAGTTCCGCGAGCTAGGCCCGTCCATACTCAGGGTCGGCGAGGCAATGATTCAGGGGCTGGATTCCCCTCATTACAAGAGCGGAGACCCGATGATGGCGGCGAGATACGAAACCGCCGTTCGCAGATGCAAGGCATACCGTCACGCGCTGACCGCCCTTAAATGGCTTGCCCCGGAAAAACAGATGAAAGAGAAAGCCGGGCGTATAGAGGCGATGTTCGCCGAGAGGTTCGGAGCGCGAACCCCGGCGCATTTCGCCACAAACGCGGCGGTCTGGGCGATGGCGAGCGCGGCGCGGATGAGATACGAGAGGGAGTTCCATCCTCATAATCCGCGAGCGATCGTCACCCGGTTCAGGATGGAGCCGGCTGTGGTCGCCGCCGCCGCGTGTTCCGCCGCACGCGCCACTGCCCTCCTTAAACTTCGCAAAGCATGGGCTTTCATCGAAAAAAGAGGCGAAGAAGCCGAGCTTTCGGTTTACCTTCGCGGCTCTGTAAAAGAGAAAACCATGCGCAGGCTGATTAACGCGCTCAATGAAAAGAAGATAGCCGTCAAAGCCGTTCACATAAACCTTGCGCCTTTGGCGCGTCTGGACTCTGAGGCATTCGGCAGGATGCTTGAATCTCTTTCCCGCAAAGGCGCGGACATTAAGATAAATTGTTCGGAGGCGCACGCGCGCCAGATGGCGGCGCTCCGCAAACGTCTCAAAGGGCTTCAATTTGCAGTGAACGAAAGATAACCGCGAGAAACAACCATAGGTCGCGCATAAAAAAAGAAACCCGCCACGGCGGGTTTCTTTTTTTATGTCAGGATTTCAGTTCTTGCGATGTGTTACTTCAGAAGCTGCAGCACGCTCTGCGGTTGAGCGTTTGCCTGAGCGAGTATCGCCGTGCCGCTCTGCTGGAGTATCTGCAGGCGGGTGAACTCGCTAATCTCGACTGCCATGTCCGCGTCGTAGATGCGGCTCTTGGCGGCGGAGATGTTGATGTCGGCAGCCTTCAGGTCGTCGATGATGTGTCCGAGGCGGCGTTCCTGTATGCCGAGGTTTGCGCGAATGTCGGATATCTGGTTGATAGCGCTGTTGACGAAGTCGATCGAGGACTGAGCGGCAGACGCGACAAGCAGGTTTCTGCGGTCGGCGGGCACTGACATCCAGTCAGCTCCGAAAGCCAGATTAAGTTGACCGGAAACGGTCAGCAACGGGATGGTGACGGAAAGCCTGAACGTAGCGCCGTTATCCGGGCCGACCTGAAGGACCTGTCCGGCAGAGTAAGTTCCGTCGAACAGAACTTTCGTGTTGAAAGTCACCGCGCTTGATTTCCTGTGAATCTCATCCATCAAGCTTTTGAACTCGTTGTCGAGCCGGGTCATGTCGGCCGTGGTGAGCGTTGCCTCGTTTGCCGCTCGCACCGCGAGGTCGCGCATCCTCAGCAGGATGTCGTGCGTCTCGCTAAGAGAGCCGTCGGCTGTGCGGATAAGGTTGATGCCGTCCTCGGCGTTCTGCACGGCGGTGCGGATGCCGCCGATCTGCGACTCCATCCCCTTTGCGATAGCAAGTCCGCTGGGGTCGTCCGAGGCATGATTGATTCTCAGCCCCGACGACAGTCTTTCAAGCGACGTCTGCAATCCGAGGTTCGTCAGCCTCAGATTGTTCAGCCCTATCAGACCGGAAATGTTTGTGTTTACTACGGACATAATTACACCTCCATGTTGTAGAGTCGATCGTCCGTGATCGACCTAATTCATATTCTTTTATCGACGAAAAAACGCACAACTTAACACAATGCGCATAAAAAGATAATGATAAATATGGCGGTTCGCCAGCCGCGCTTTCCACCTTCGGGAGATGAAACAAAGAAAAGCGCCTCCCGCAAAGGAGGCGCTTGCAGAATCATTATGTTTAAACTTTGTTGTTTTTTACTTCAGAAGTTGCAACACGCTCTGCGGCTGAGCGTTTGCCTGAGCGAGAATGGCCGTGCCGCTCTGTTGTAGAATCTGCAGGCGGGTGAACTCGCTAATCTCGACTGCCATGTCCGCGTCGTAGATGCGGCTCTTGGCGGCGGAGATGTTGATGTCGGCGGCCTTCAGGTCGTCGATGATGTGGTCGAGGCGGCGTTCCTGAATGCCGAGGTTGGCGCGCACGTCGGACACTTGATTGATCGCGCTGTTGATCAAGGTGATCGCCGATTGAGCGTCCACCACCACGCCTACGGACGCCGTGTTGATTCCAAGTCCAGCGGCATCAAGGGCGGGGATGGTCACCGTCAACTGGAAGGTTGCTCCATTGTCCGGGCCGATCTGAAGTACCTGCCCGGCGGCAAACAACGTTCCGTCGAACAGAACCTTGGTATTGAACGTGACGGCGGTTGACTTGCGGTCAATCTCGTCCATGAGGCTGTTGAATTCGTTGTTGAGCCTCGTAAGGTCGGCGGATGTGAGCGTGGCTTCGTTGGCAGCGCGCACCGCAAGGTCTCTCATCCTCAGCAGGATGTCCTGCGTTTCGCTCAACGAGCCGTCCGCCGTGCGGATCAGGTTAATCCCGTCCTCGGCGTTCTGCACGGCGGTGCGGATGCCGCCGATCTGCGCTTCCATGCCCTTTGCTATTGCAAGTCCGCTTGGGTCGTCCGAAGCGTGATTTATCCTCAGCCCGGACGAAAGCCTCTCCAAAGATGTCTGCAACCCGAGGTTGGTCAACCTCAGATTGTTCAGTCCTATCAGTCCCGAAATGTTCGTGTTTACGACTGACATTTCTCCACCTCCATGTTTTTCCGCCGATCATCCATTATCGACGTTTTAGACAGTCTAGTTATCGACAAATCCGCCACATCCTTTAGCGAACCGACAAAAAAAACATTCGATTAAACCAGAATCCGTCATTAGGATTCTGGAGCGATTGTTCAGAGCGGATGAAAGCGGAACGCAAGGCGCGTTTTTGCAGCAGGGGCGGGGTTGCCCCGCCCCAAATTATAGTAGTTATTGGGCGCGGAAACCGCGCCCCTACTGAACAAAAAAATGTGGCGGCAACGAAGCAGTTCGCCGCTATGAAAATCGCCCCCGGTTCGTTGGCTCTATCAACGAATCCGGGTTAAAAAAGAGATGAGCGCCCGGCCTGCCGCGCGCGTAAAAAGAAAAAAGCGCCCCCCGTTCGCGGGAGGCGCTTTAAGTTATTGCCGATTGAATACTGATATCTTTATTTCAGAAGCTGGAGCACGCTCTGCGGCTGCGCGTTTGCCTGAGCGAGTATCGCCGTTCCGCTCTGCTGGAGTATCTGCAGGCGTGTGAACTCGCTAATCTCGACTGCCATGTCCGCGTCGTAGATGCGGCTCTTGGCGGCGGAGATGTTGATGTCTGCGGCTTTCAGGTCGTCGATGATGTGTCCGAGGCGGCGTTCCTGTATTCCGAGGTTGGCGCGCACGTCGGATATCTGATTGATCGCGCTGTTGACGAGGTCGATCGCGTTCTGGGCGTTGGCTACCTGAGACAGCGACGTACCGTTGATGCCTAGACCTAAGGAATCGAGTTCGTTGATCTGCACGGTCAACTGGAAAGTGGCGCCGTTGTCCGGGCCGATCTGAAGCACCTGTCCGCCTGAGTATGTGCCGTCGAACAGAACTTTCGTGTTGAAAGTAACGGCGTCCGACTTGCGGTCGATCTCCGCGATCAGACTGGTGAACTCGTTGTGGAGTCTGTTGAGGTCAGCCGAAGTGAGCGTGGCTTCGTTGGCCGCGCGCACCGCTAGATCGCGCATCCTCAGCAGGATGTCGTGCGTCTCGCTTAGAGAGCCGTCGGCGGTGCGGATCAGGTTGATCCCGTCCTCGGCGTTCTGCACGGCGGTGCGGATGCCGCCTATCTGCGCCTCCATCCCTTTGGCGATGGCGAGTCCGCTGGGGTCGTCCGAGGCGTGATTGATTCTCAGCCCCGACGACAGTCTTTCAAGCGACGTCTGCAATCCGAGGTTCGTCAGCCTCAGATTGTTCAGTCCTATCAGACCGGAAATGTTGGTGTTTACGACAGACATTGTGGTTTCCTCCTTGTAAGAAACGCATCGGGTCGTCCGTGACCCGTGTTATATCATCGGCTGTCCCGGTGTTTTTCTTTAGCGGCGATTAAAAAATGTTTCTTTATTTGTCACTTTTGGCGTTTTCTGCGCTATTCGCTCCCGCAACCCGGCGGCGGTTGGCTTTTAAATGATGTTTAATTAAGATATTCATATAGGCGCGGCAGAATCGGCTCTCTTGATTCAATCTATACAGTCTCCGCCTCGACGCATTCCGCGCTCTCATGCCGCGGAGAAAGGTTCGGAAGAAATGAGGAAGTTCACAGTCGCGGCGATACAAATGACGTCAGGCGGAGACGCCGCAAGAAACGCGGCGCGCGCCCTCGAACTGGCGGCTGAGGCGGCGGACAGGGGGGCTTCGCTTATCGCGCTGCCTGAGAACTGGCTCTTGATAAGAGACGACGGCGAACCGCCCGCCGATCCTTCATTGTTTGAAGACGGCCCGGCGGACGACTTGCGAGCTTTCTGCCGCGCCCGGCGCGTCACTATGGTCGCGGGAACCGTCCCGGAAGCGGCCCCGGACGGCAGACTTCACAACTGCTGCCCCGTCATCGGCCCGGACGGGGAATTCATTGCAAAGTACAGGAAGATTCATCTATTCGACGTCGAGGTCGGCGACGGAGCGGCGTACAGAGAATCAAAGCACATAAATCCGGGCGCTGAAGCAGTTGTGGCGCAGACTCCCTGCGGTCCCATCGGGCTTTCAGTCTGTTATGATTTGAGGTTTCCGGAGTTATACCGGCTGCTGGCCCGGAGGGGGGCGCGCGTGTTGTTCGTCCCGGCGGCTTTCACCTTGCTCACCGGCAAAGACCACTGGGAAACTCTGCTGCGCGCCCGCGCCATCGAGAACTACGCATACGTGGTCGCTCCCGGACAGTACGGAAAAAACACGCCCAAGCGGAACACCTACGGCAGGAGCCTAGTGGCGGATCCGTGGGGCGTGGTCATAGCCCGCGCCGCCGACCGCGAATGCGTCATCGCTGCGGAGATAGATTATGATTTTCAGGACTCTATCCGCTCCCGAATGCCCGCGCTGGGGCACATCAATCCGTGGCTGTTCCGCCAGTTCGAGTGAACCGCGCGCCGCGGTCCAGCCGACTCGCTTTTTATCGAGAATTGTCCGGCGCAAATTTTTATCCCGAATTCATCGTTAGAATTCGGGATATTCAGGCGGCGCTTTATGCAGGAACCCGGCGATCCCGACTTCTTTGAGTTCCTCGCTCTGAACAACATGCTTATGTACATGTCGGATGTCGAAAGCGAGGATATAGGGGAATCCCCCCGCCCCGCCGATAAGCCGCATGACGCCACAACTCCTTCAATCGGCGGTTGCGTCCTGTTCGCCGCCGTGATTGTAGTTATCATAATCGTTGCCGCCGCGCTCTGAAGACCAAACCGGTGATAAATACCAAAGAGAAGAATCGGAGCGTTTTTTCACCGATGCAGGCTGAAACCGAAGAAAGAAATTAACCCGAAAAACCAATACAAAAGGTTAACTCAGATGTAAGAAAGTATTTGTTCGGGCAGGAGGTTGTCGCCCATATTTTTGCCGACCCGCGCCAAGATGATTCTGCCGTCGCGGCCCACCACGAAGTCGCCCGGCAACTGCCACGCGTTGCCCTCCATCTTGCCCTGCATGTGGCCTTTAAGGGTGGCCTTGATGCCGGCGGCGATGGTTTTGGGAGCCAGCAGAGCGTCCAGTCCGCCGCTGCCCACGCCGTATATCCCGTATATTTCCCCCTCCGGGTCGGGGATAAGGTGGAACGGGAACTCGGACGCCGCCTCCGCCACCCGCTCGCGCGGGCTTTGCACGAACACGGCCGCGACCGCTCCCTTCGCCTCGAATCCGGCGTATGCTTTTTTGAGGTCCTGAAGAGCGAGCTGGCAGATGGGGCAGCCCGCGTACCTGAGGAACACCAGCGCGACGGTTTTCTTATCCTTGTATGCGGATAACGAGAAGGTCGCGCCCGAAGCGTCCTCGATGGAAAAATCCGGAGCGATGTCGCCTTTTTTCAAAAAAGAATTCGCCGCCATAGTTCCTCCTTGAAAGAGTCAGTATTTTCAGCAACCCGGATTCGTCGATAGAGCTGACGAACCGGGGCGATTTTAAGGCCGCGACGAGGCCGGTTTCGGGCCGCCGCCGCCGCCGCGCCCGCCATGTCCGCGCCCGCCGGATTTTCCACCGCCCGGAGCGCCGCCGCTTCCGCTTCGAGGCCCGCGCCCGCCGCCGCCGCCCCGTCTTCCTGCACCGCCGCCCCCGCGCCTGCGTTCCGGAACCTCGCTCAGCGTCACGCCGTCGATGCTCATCACAGGCAGCTTCATCTCGATAAGCTGTTCGATTCTTCGGAGGCTGCCGACTTCGTCCGGAGAGGCCAAAGTAATGGCCACCCCGGTGGCGTCCGCGCGGGCGCTCCTTCCGATGCGGTGCACGTAGTCCTCGCACATGCGCGGCACGTCGTAGTTGAAGATGTGCGAGATGCCCGTGATGTCCAGCCCTCGCGCCGCCACGTTCGTCGCCACCAGTATCTTTATCCTTCCGCTCCGAAACCGTTTCAGCGTGTCGTATCTTTTCACCTGATCGAACCCTGAATGAAACGGCACGGCCGTTATGTTTTCTTTTGTCAACAAATCGAACAACTTGTCCGCGCCGTGTTTCGTCTCGGTGAAGACTATCGCGGAGCTGATGTCTCTCGTTTTGAGGATGCGGACGAGGGCCTTGATTTTGTCGCGCGCCTCGACATAGTACAACTCGTGGGAAATGCCCTCGGCGGGTTTCGACCTGCGCCCGATGGACACCTCGACCGGGTCTTCGAGGAACTGGTCGATCAGCGCCGCCACCTCCGGGGGAATGGTCGCCGAGAAGAACATCTTCTGGTATCCGCCCTCCGGCAGGAACGATATGATTTTCCGCACGTCGTCTATGAACCCCATGTCGAACATGCGGTCCACCTCGTCGAGCACGAAGAACTTGATATCCGTGAAATCCAGATAACCGTTCCAAGCAAGGTCTATGAGCCGTCCGGGAGTGGCGACCACGATGTCCGCCCCGGCGCGTATTTTCGACACCTGCTGAGAAAGCGGAGCGCCCCCGAACAGCACGACGCTTTTAAGCCCCGTGCCCGCGCCAAGTTCCGCCGCCACGCTGTTGACCTGAATGGCCAGCTCCCGCGTCGGCTCCAGAACAAGGCCCCTCAGCCCGCTCCCGCCCTCAGAAAGTTTGTGCAGCATCGGCAATATGAACGCGGCGGTTTTGCCCGACCCCGTCTGCGCGCTCCCCAGCACATTCTTCCCCTCTATCGCCGGGGGAATGATTTTTTCCTGAATAGGCGTCGCCTCCGCGAACCCGCAGCTTCTGACGCCCTTCATCACTTCTTCTCTCAAACCTAACTCTTCAAATTTCACAAGCAACCGCCTCTCCGTAGCGCGCTGCCGGTTGCGTTAAATTGACAGACATGGAACAGTTTATCGAACAGAATCCACTCCGCCTCCGGCGATCCGCTTGGGATATTATAACCTTGCGCGCTGATAATGCCATCCCGCCCGGTTCGGCGCGGCGCCGCACGGCGAAACAGCGCCGCCGCCGAAGGCGCAAAGTCATAGGCGCATGCGCGGAAAAAACGGTTGTGATTATCCATGTTTGGTGTTATGTTAAAGTCTGAAAGGCGGGCGGAACATGCCGGAAAGCAAGAAAAGAGCCGCGGCGGCGCGCGGCAAGGCCGCAGGCAAAAAAACCGCGACGGCCGCCCCGAAATCCGGGAGCGCGCGCGGCGGCGCCAAATCCGCGAAGCGAAAACTTCGCGCGGCTGTCGTCGGCCTCGGCGACATCTACCGCCTCCACATGCCCGGATACATGGACAACCCGGACTGCGAGCTTTACGCGGTGTGCGACTGCGCGGAAGAAAAAGTCTGCGCCTGCGTCGACTGCTGGTCTCCCCGCAAACATTACGCCGACTTCAAAGAACTGCTCGCCGACCCCGGCATCGACATCGTCGAGATACTCACTCCCCACCACCTCCACTGCGAGATGGTTATCGCGGCGGCGAACGCGGGCAAACACGTCTCCGTGCAGAAGCCGATGTGCAACTCGCTTACCGAGGCGGACAGGATGATAGAGGCCGCCCGGCGCAACGGCGTCATGCTCAAGGTGTTCGAGAACTTCGTCTTCTACCCGCCGTATGTCAAGGCGAAAGAGCTGGTGGCGGCGGGCGAGATAGGCGAGCCGCTCACCGTCCGCTTCAAACTGGGAACCTGCATGTTCGGCGCCCGCTACTACCCGCTGTCAGTCGAGCTTTGGCACATGCTCGAAGTGGAAAAAGGGATGGGTCAGGCCATATTCGACGACGGTTATCACAAGCTGTCTCAAGCGGTAGACCTGATAGGGGACATCGACGTGGTGCGCGGATGGGTAGACAGGTCGTTCGCGTACGCGGACATGCCGGGCGCGCTCATGTGGCGATACAAAAACAGCGACTGCCTCGGCGTGTTCGACCTCGGACTCAGCCCGAACCTCTATAACAAATCAAACTATTTCTCCGCCGACGAGCGGATCGACATCACCGGCTCGAAAGGGTCTATCTCGATAACGCGGTGTTCGGCGCAGATGCTTGACGCGCCGGCGCTCACGCTGGTCAAAGGCGGACGCAGGATTCTGTTCGACGACATCCGCGCCGACTGGCAGGACAGCTTCGCCGACTCCACCAGACATTTCGCCAAATGCGTCCGGTTCGGCGGGGAGCCTCTGCTCACAGGCGAGCGGGGCAAGAAAATCGTCCAGTTCGCCTATGCCTGCATCATCGCCGGAAAGACTCGCGGCGAAATCCGGCCCGACGACCTGACGGACGACGTTATAGCGGAGCTGAACAAATGAGAGAAAAGCTCCTAAAAATTCAGACGGAGTTGATATACGCGGCGATGACGGGAGCGATGCGGCTGCCCGACCATGTTCTGGCGGCCACGATGAAGACCATCAAGGACATCGCCCGCGCCATGCCGGAAAACCCCAAGGACGGCGGAGAAATGATGATGCGGCTTGCCGAGATGGAGGAATTCTTCAGGATCGGCCCGCCGGATTCGGACGCGCTCCGCAAGATTATCTTCGACGCGCGACCCTCTCAAATCAAATCCGTCATCAGGGGCTACCTTATAAACTACGTTTACGATTGGTGAGCGCGCGGAACGCGCGGACTATGACGATTCTTGAAGACATACTCGGCGGGATATCCGCCGCCGGCAGACGGGAGACCCGCAAGGTTCGCGTCGGCATCTTGGGAGAAGGCCCCGAACTGGCCCTCTCCGCCTCCGCGTTCACATCCGCGCCCGCCGTCTCGTCCGTCGTTTACTACCACCCCGACCCCAAGAAAGCCGCCGCCAACGCGTCCGCGCTCGGCCTCGGCTCTCCCGCCTCAGACATCGGCGAACTGGCCTCCCGCGTGGACGCCGCTCAAATACTCGCCTTCGACGGCAGGACGGACACCGCGGAATCTCTGTTGCTCTCCGGCAAACACGTCTCCATCCGCAAACCGCTGGCGGAAACCCCGGAGGACGCCGCCGCCCTCGAACGCGCCGCCCGCCGCGGCAACGCCTCCCTCCGCGTGGACGACGAGGCCTTCTTCTTCCAGCCCATCGTCAAACTCAAACACCTCATCGACTCTATGGAAATCGGTGAAATATGCGCCGCCAGATTCCGCGTCAATATCGTCGGCGGCGGCTCCCTCGACCCTTTGAAACCCATCCTCGCTTCCTCCAACTACCTCCTTCACCCCTGCTTCGACTGCTTCGCCATCGCCATCCACCTCTTCGGAGACATCGAGTCCGTCATAGCGTACCTTAACCCGATGGACATGAAGCGCGGCGGACAGGGAATGGTCTGCTGCAAATTCAAAGACCCCGGCAGATACGGCGTGTTCGAGCTGACGTACTCCCCGGAAGCGGACATCCGCGCGGACGCCTACCCGTGCGATTTCTCCATCGAGACCGCAGGAACGGACGGCATCATCTGGATGAACCATTTCTACGGAAAGATGACGGAAACCCCGTGGCTCGAAGTGCGGAGAGGCAAAAAGTATTACTCCATGGGAATCGGGAGCGGGATGGAAGTGTCGTGGGCGTCCGCGCTCAAAGAGTCCGCGGCGCATTTCGCGTCAAGAGTCGCGCGCGGCGGCGCGCCCGGCCCGGACATCCGCGCGCATGCCCGCGCCCTGAAAGTCCTCCACGCCGCCGCCGAATCCGCCTCCGCAAAAAAAGAAATCTTCATCTGACCCCGACAGCGCAATCATCAAACATTCATAAGTGAAAACTTCATCATGGTGTTTGTTTTATAGTGTAGGGCGGCATCGCCGAATGCCGCCTGTTTTTATAAATATACTCATCGTTGCCAATACACAAGCGCGAAAATGGGGGGACTGGCAGCGCGCTTCTCTGCGATGCCTGTACCCTCTTTTCGCCCCTAGCCACACCGTAAATAGGCGACCACTCATCGTTGCCAAGGTCTCCTTGGCAACGAAAGACTAGAGGAAGCGGTGAACGCGGAGCTTTCGGTCTATCCATAAAATCTCCCAAGCTAGGAAATGCGTTTTCATTATAAATACGATTCAAATCGTTAGAGGTTAACCATGGCACATCATCATACAATTCTTGCGGAACAACAAAATACGTCATTAAATCAGGTTGTGGTATGTTCTCTGCAAATGCGATTTCGCTAAAAATCGCATGCTGCAATATAAGAAGCATAGTCATTATCAAGCAAAATAATGCCGAAGATGAAAGTCTATTGAGTATTCTGCGGGGTCTTACTGCCTGTTTAGCCTTATAACGATTACGGAGTCCATACTGGCGCATAATCACTACCTCTCGAATAAGTTAATCTCTGAATGTTTGAGCCATCCGCGTTCATAATAAAGATATCATCGCTATAATATGTATCCACAAAACATGAAAACGCTATCTTCGTTCCGTCTGGAGAATAACTTGGGAAGTCGGCGCTGCACTGTGTGTCAGCGACCATTTGAACATTGCTGCCATCCAAGTCCATGGTGTATATACGCCCCCCCGAACCCCTAGCCGACATAAATATTATCTTTTTCCCATCCGGCGAGAAAGAAGCTCCTCTGTTAATTCCTGTGAATGTAAGTTGCCTGCGATTGGAACCGTCAGCGTCCATTATGTATATATGCGCATCACTAAGAGTCTCCGACATCACTACAAAAACTATCTTTTTGCCGTCGGGTGAAAACCTTGCCCAGCCGTCGGCGACATCGTTGTCTGTCAATATTGCGACATTGCCGCTTTTAATATCGAATATGCCAATTTCAGCGCATAGAATGCTATAAAGTGGATCATAAGGCGTTTCACATCTTGGATTCATTGGTGAAACGACGAGGCTTTTACTGTCATACGACAACGCTGGCGCCGAACCTAGCGGCAGATCCTCATACAACGAGTAAAGGCACTCCTTTGCCGTTCCGTCAATGCTGATTTTCAGGATGGCACATTGATTGTCCTCTTGCGTTGAACCCATCACGGGATTATACACAACAAAACTTCCGTCTATCGACAGGGATGGCCATGCGCCTCTCGTGTCTTCGTCTCCGATTCTTTGCTGTTCGGAGCCGTCGGGATTCATTTTAAATAATTCCATCACTTTTTTGGTTGGTATGTCTTCATCATAAACACTGTTCCTTTCTGAAGTAAAAACGATTTTGTTGTTCAAACCGACCAGCAATAGTTCAATGGTCGCGTCCGCTCTCTCCTCGATGCTGAATGTTACCGACTCAATCTCTCTGAACCCAGCCAGACTCAAGCCGACTGTGTGTTCTCCGGGAGAGAGATTGTCTATTCGCCGCTCGGTGTCGGTCATTGTGATGTTTGTGTTCTGTCCGTCGATGTATATGGTCGCTCCCGGCACATTGGTCTTGACTATCAACGCGCCCGATGCGGTGGGCGTCAGCGACATCCCTGCATCGCCGCCTATCGCGGTGATTGTGTTAGCCTGCACCGTGACTGTAGTGGAATAACTGCCGTATCCAGCCTTTGTGATTGTCACCGTGCAACTGCCGACCGGCAGTTGAGCTATCGCAAAATATCCTGAAGCGGTTGTGTTGGCGCTCTTTGTTTCGGAGCCGCAGACGGCTGAAACGGCGGCGTTAGCCACCGCCTTGTGCCCTACGGGTGGAGCGGCTGACTCCGATACGCGCGCCGCAACAGGCTCGCTTCCTATCTGCGCGTACACATACCCCTCGATGCTCCCTTTGCTTGCTTGCGCGGGAGGCTGTATCGGCGGCAAATCAGGGATCAATCCCTTCCCTCCGCAACCTAAGCTCAACATCATTATCGATAGCAGCAACGCGCCGAATACTGTTTTCTTATTCATTCTCGACATGTTTTTGTTCATAATCGCAGCCTCAATGTCGAAGAATTGCTAGTGAAAAACGCGCGCGGAATCGCGGCGGCGGTTTCACGCGACGGCAATACGGTCTTCGCATCGGCACTGTTCGGCAACCATATTATTATTATACCAGATGCAACGCGCGATTCTAATGCGGAATAAAATTATTGCCAGCTTTCGCGTCAGCCATTTTTGCGGTGTAGAAACAGTTCTTTGCTTTCCTTCCGTAAAACATCGGTTAGAGCGAAAAGCGCAAACACGTTCCTGAGTATTGGGATAAATCAGGCAATGAAACAGTGGCAATTTGAACTGCGGCGATGCATGTATGACCGGAGACGTAGATATCATGTGTTCGGGGACATGGGTAACACAACTGGCGGGAATCGGCGTTCCCGCCCTACACAGGGGCAGGGAATACATTCCCGCGTTCTTAAAGTTTCCGGGCGGCTGAAGCAAAGGGGGCCGGGATGGGTTTTCACGGTCGTTGTGTTTTCTTATTAAAGTTAAATATGATTTGCCGCAAAGAACGAGTTATGCCGCGAAGTAATGTTGCACGTGAAAATGGACGCCGTCCATCGCGTATCGTTCAGCTTGTTTTAACAGGCTAACCGACGTTTCTTCCGATATGTATTCTTCGCCGCAGTTTTCGCAGATAAGCGCAGGCACGGCCTTTATGACGATCGTCGCTTCCGCTCGCTCCAATGTCACCGTTGTCGTGCCCGGCAGCGTTTCCCCGTTTCTGCAGATCACACATTTCATCTTTTTTTCCTCCGAACAAAATCCATTTCCCACAGCTTCGGATCCGGTTCGTATACCGTTATTATAATCAATTCTTCATCTTTTGTGTTGTCGGAAACCACAACGTGCAGCGTTCTTTCCTCGACAACCCCTTTGATCAACCTGCTCGGATATGGCGTGTCGTCGGGATAAACCTCTATTGTCTCCCCGAATCTCACAACCTCGTTGACTTCATCCGAGGAAATTTCGCGCTGAAACATACGGCGGGTCGCATGTACTCGATATATTAGATTAGGATGCGTAACACACCTCGCTTGCTTTCTTATTCAAGACGCCGACCACAACTCGCCTCGCTTTTCTGTTGCTATGTTTTCAACTAATTATATCTCAATTATTCTCGTCATCGTTCGGATTATTCAAAATACATATTTCGTCAAGCGCAGATATTTGTCGCTTCGACACGCGATGAAAGCGCTGCTTTTCGGTTGAGAAACCCCGATTGTCAATATAACTCCCAGAACAGCGAAAAGCTGGCACAGGCCGACGGCTCATATATAGATAATCGATTGACAACAGCGGGGGAATCGCGCGGGCCGTAGGGGCGATTCGCTGAATAACCCGCTGGTGTCGCAGGGCGCGAAAAGCGGGTACAGGCATCGCAGAGATGCGCGCTGCCAGTCCCCGTTTTTCGCCGCTCCCGCAAAATGCGCAGACTTGTTTTCAAGCGTTGGAAATATCAGGCGATGAAACAGAGGCAATTACGTTTCCGCCACTTTATTTTGTTCATGAACCCTGTGTTATATTTGATGTAAAAAGCGCCTTGAGTCTCGCGTTTCATCCGCTCTGAACAATCGCCCTCGAATCTTAATGAATGATTCGGGAAAAATCAGGGGCGTTCGAGGTCTAAGAGTTTTGTTTTGATGTCGACGCCGATGGAGAAGCCGCCGATCGAGCCGTCGGACCGGATGACGCGGTGGCAGGGGACGATTATGGGGACGGGATTGGCGCCGAGGGCGGAGCCGGCAGCGCGGGCTGCGCCCGGCGCTCCTGCCATGCGCGCCACGTCGCCGTATGAAACAGTATTGCCGAATGGAATTTCGCGCGCGGCGGTCCACACCGCGATTTGAAAATTGGAGCCGCCGGACATATCGACAGGAAGAACGCCGAAGTCTATGCGCGCTCCGTCGAAGTAGCGTTCGAGCAACTGTGTGGCGTTCCGAACGAAAGAGGGCGCGCCGTCGAGAGGGGACGAGCGCGCGCCGCGCGCCGCTTTGCTCTTGTCCGGCAGCCAGAACCTCAGCGAGGTCAGGCCGCAGGCGCTCCATTCCACGGCGTTCCAGCTGGATGCGCTTTGCCAAACGTATATGTTGTCGCTCATGATTCTGTCATAGCCTGTCCGCGTTTTTTTCTATGGAAAGAAATGGCAAACCTGTGCGCCTCGGCGATTACGCGCCGGACGAGCCAAGAGGACGGCTCTTCTTCCGCCAGTATGAGAGGAGTCTTTCTTCCATGGATATGAGAGACGCCGGTTTTCTTCGCGTATCCGATGACGAGCGGGAACGGCTCGAAACCGGAAGCGGCGATGCCTTTGGCGGCGGCGGACACTTGACCCTTGCCGCCATCGACGAGCACAAGGTCGGGGGCGGGCTCCGCGCCGCGCGCCACCCGCCTAAAATGCCGTTCCGCCATCTCGGTCATGGACGAGAAGTCGTCGCGCCCGCTGCCTTTGATGATGTATTTGCGGTAGCCGTCCTTTTCCGGAGCGGCTTCCACGAAGCTGACTGCCGAGCCGACTGTGTTGCCTCCTTGAATGGTGGAGATGTCGAAGCCGAGGATGCGAACGATGGGTTTTCCAGCGCCTGTTCTGCGGGTAAGGGCGAGGGTCATGGAGCGGCGTTTCTCTCTATCGAGTTTATCTTTGACTGCGGCGTCGGCTAGTTTCTGACTGGCGTTTTCGAGCGCCGTCGTCGCCATATTCAGTTTCGCGCCGCGCTTGGGATGCGTCAGTTTCGCCTTGCGTCCCGCCCGCTCGGTCAGCATCTCGTTTATGAGATCGGCGTCCGGCGGCTGGTGGCTGACGATCACTTCGCGAGGGACTGTCCCCGCGTGGGCGTAGTGCAGCTTGAGGAAGGCGGACATGGCCGCCTCCCGCGTCTCGCCATCCGGGACTTCGAGCAGGAACGACTCGTGGCCGGTCATCAGGCCGCGCCTGACGGACATCACGACGGCGCAAGCAAGCCTGCCCTCGACCGCCACGCCTACGGCGTCCCTGTCCTGCCTGTCGGCGAACACCGCGTTCTGTTGACGGCTGACAACCGACGCGAGGGCCTTCAACCTGTCTCTCAGAACCGCAGCCTTCTCGAACCTCTCTTCAGCCGCCGCCAGCAGCATCTCTTTTTCTAGCGAGACCACGACGTCCGCCGCCCTGCCGTCGAGGAAGAGGGCCGCCGCGCGGATGTTATCCCGGTATTCCTCCGGCGATATGCCGCCTGAACACGGCCCCGGACACTTCTCGATGTGGTAGTACATGCACGGGCTTTTCTTCATCTCCGCGCACATCCTCATCGGGAACACACGGCGGATGAACCGCAGGGTCTCGCGCAACCCGGCGGCGGACGAGTAAGGGCCGAAATATCTTGCTCCGTCCGACTCTACCCGCCGCGTGAACTCAAGCCTCGGAAACGGCTCGTTAGTCAGTTTCAGAAACGGATACCCCGTGTCGTCCTTGAGCCGGATATTGTAATGCGGCTTGTATCTTTTGATGAGGTTCGATTCCAGCAGGAGCGCTTCCAACTCGCTGCCCGCAAGAACATAGTCCATATCCATTATTTCGCGGACGAGCAGACGCGTCTTCGGCGAATCCCCTGAATCGGCATGGAAGTAACTGGACACCCGGTTGCGAAGCGACTTCGCCTTGCCGACGTAAATCACCCTTCCCTCGGCGTTCTTAAAAATATAGACTCCCGGCTTGGCGGGAAGATTCTTGATTCTAACTCTCAGACTGCCGTGCATGCCGACGCTCTCCGTTCGTCATCACACATTATAGCGCGCGACGCGCCGGGCGGCATTAGCGCGCTGTTAAGGGAAAACTTTTGAAAAAGTTTTCCCTTAAAATCTCTTTCAAAACGTTTCACGCTAGCGCCGAAGTCGGGGCTTCGCCTCCGACTTCGGCGCGTGTCATGGAAAAAGATGTTGAGAAAGGGGTTTTAGCGGAATCTTGCACATAAACGATTCCACATCATGCGTTGCCTAACCGCAACCGTAGGGGCGACCCTTGCGGTCGCCCGAAATGTTAAAAGGGCGGGGGCAAGCCCCGCCCCTACGATTACGATTTTACATGGGGCGTCGGGAGGGAATCGCGGCAGCGATTCTCTGCCGACGACCATTGAAACGTTTTGAAGAGAATCCAAAGAGAAACTTTTTCAAAAGTTTCTCTTTGGCCGCCGGAGGCGCTTTAAAGGCGTGTCGGTTAAGGGAAAACTTTTGAAAAAGTTTTCCCTTAAAATCCCTTTCAAAACTTTTCAT
>JAKQPS010000045.1 GCA_029564595.1 bacterium
CGTTCCGTCGCCTAATTGTCCGTAGTCGTTATTTCCCCAACATTTGACGCCGCCTGAAGTTGTGACCGCGCATGTGTGTCGATTTCCTGAAGAGACTGAATCGACGCCGCTTGTGAGTTCGACCACGTCAACAGGCATATATCTGCTTATATCCGAACCATCTCCAAGTTGACTGTAATAGTTGCTTCCCCAGCATTTAACGCCGCCAGAGTTTGTGACCGCGCATGTGTGTAGATTTCCTGAAGAGACTGAGGCGACGCCGCTTGTGAGTCCGACCACGTCAACAGGCGTATAACTATTTGTGGTTGTGCCGTCGCCAAGCTGTCCATTTTTATTGCTTCCCCAGCATTTAACACCGCCTGAGGTTGTGACCGCGCATATGTGCCTGCCGCCGGAAGAGATTGAGGCGATGCCGCTTGTAAGTCCTACAACATCAACAGGAGTATATCTGCGTCTGGTCGTTCCGACTCCAAGTTGTCCGTTTTCGTTCCATCCCCAGCATTTTACACCACCTGAGGTTGTGACCGCGCATGTGTGGCGGTACCCGGATGAAGCAAAAGCGACGCCGCTTGTGAGGCCGACAACGTCAACAGGTATATTACTGTATGTTGTCGTTCCGTCGCCTAGTTCGCCGTAATAGTTACTTCCCCAGCACTTGACGCCACCAGAGGTTGTGACCGCGCAGGTGTGCCAATAACCAGTTGAAACAGAAATAATGCCGCTTGTAAGGTCTACAACATCAACAGGAACATAACTGTCAGAGTACGTCCCATCGCCAAGTTGACCGAAGTCGTTATCTCCCCAGCATTTAACGCCGCCAGAGGTTGTGACCGCGCAGGTGTGCCTATAACCAGTTGAAACAGAAATAATGCCGCTTGTAAGGTCTACAACATCAACAGGAACATAACTGTCAGAGTACGTCCCATCGCCAAATTGGCCGAAGTCGTTATCTCCCCAGCATTTAACGCCGCCGGAGTTTGTGACCGCACATGTGTGGTCGCCCCCTGATGAGACTGAAGCGATCCCGCTTGTAAGGCCGACAACGTCAACAGGCGTATTTCTATATGTAGTTGTACCATCGCCTAGTTGGCCGAAATAGTTTCCTCCCCAGCATTTAACGCCCCCATTGGTAGTGAGCGCGCATGTGTGGTCAATGCCAGTGGAGATTGAGGTGACACCGCTTGTAAGGCCGACAACGTCAACGGGAGCATGTCTGTCTGTGTTTGTTCCGTCGCCAAGCTGGCCGTAATCGTTATCTCCCCAGCATTTTACGCCGCCAGAAGGCGTGATCGCACAGGTGTGGGCTTCGCCAGATGAGACAATCGCGGCGCGGGATTCCTGAACAGGCGCGGGAAGCGGCGCAAAAAGGCCTTTGCCTCCGCAGCCTGCTAGCGACAGCGTACACAGCATCGCCGCCATAAAAATATAACGAGCTTTCCTCAAGGTCTTTCCTTTTCGTGTTTTCGTCATACGATGCTATAAATCTTTGAATGTGCGACTGTATTTTATTAGCAATCCGCGCAAAAATCAAGAATTCATGTATCAGCGAAGAAAAGGGGACACCCATCGCGCAAAAGCCATGCTGGATGTCCCCATCATTCTAAACTGAGATTTCTGCGTCAGAACAATTCAGACAGGTTGTCGAACACTTTGCGGATTGCTTCCGCGTACAGTTTCATCGTGTCGATGCTCTGAGAAATGACAGGGAACGAGTGAGACCCGATAACGATGGAAGAATCCAGAAGCGCGGCGGCTTGAGCGTAGTCTTCCGGGGCCGCCGGGGCCGCCGGTTTGTCTCTAAGCGGACATGACCACGGGCATTCCCGCCCGTAACCGACGCGCGCCGCGAAACTTTTCTGCAAGGGCAGGGGAAGCGTCTCCCACAAACAAGCCTCCACGCCTTCCGCCTGAATCGCCGCCAGAACGCGGTCGCGAAACGCAGTATGAGCGGCGTTCACGCCTGCGGCGGCGGCGTCAAGCCGTATCCGGTATTTGTGATAAACGGTGACTCTGTTTTCGGGTATGCGAGGAGGAATGACTCCCGGTATATCTTTGATTGCGTTTGAAAGGAAGTCCCCGTTCGCGCGTGCGTTGGCGTTCCGCTCGTCGAGCTTGCGAAGTTGCGCTCTGGTAACAGCGGCTGGAAGTTCTCCGGGCATGTACTGCCAGCCCATGCCGATCGACTCGAAACCGCGCCCGCGGTCCAGCGGCCTCAGCGGATCGACTAGGCTCTCGTCGTCGAACGACGCGTTCTGACCGAACAGGCGCACGCTGTTGGCGGCGGCGGCGAACTTCTCGTTGTTCGTCACGAAGAAGCCGCCCTCTCCGCAGGGCAGGTTCTTGCTGGCCTGAACGCTGAAAAACGCCATGTCGCCCATAGTCCCGGCGGCGCGGCCTTTGTACTTTGCCCCATGCGCCTGCGCGCAGTCCTCAATCACCAACAGACCGCGACGCCTCGCTATCTCCAGCACGGGGTCCATGTCCGCGCACAAGCCGTGCAGGTGCACCGGGATTATCGCCCGCGTGCGCGGCGTTATCTTGCTCTCAATCTTTTCAGGGTCGATATTAAATGTGTCCGGCTCAATGTCCGTAAACACCGGGACGGCGTTGTTGTGCATGACCGCAAGCGCGCTTGCCAAGAAAGTGAACGACGGGACGATTACCTCGTCGCCGGGCCCGATTCCCGCGGCGGCCACAGCCATGTGAAGCGCTGCCGTTCCGCTGTTGGACATGAGGCAGTATTTAACGCCCAGCCATTCCGCGAACTCGCGTTCGGCTCCCTGAATCTGCGGCCCGTACGGCCCGGTCAGAATCCCCGAATCGAGACACTCCATAACCATCTTCTTGTCTTCATCCGTGATAATCGGCCAAATCTTGTGCGAGCCGTCCGGAACTGTTTTCTTTCCCCCGTTGATTGCTAGAACTGACATGTCGTTCACCCCGTCATAAGTTGTTTTGACCGGAAGAGCCGCCGATCAGACAGCATTCCGGGATTTGGGACTCAGTTGAATTTTGAGAAACATCAGACGCCGAATCTCTTATTAGAATTCCATAAGACTGGAAATCGACGATTTGGGCGGCAAGGGAATCAAGGTTCGACAATGCGGTTTTGTTTCTGACAGCGTCGGAGATGACTTTTTCCGCCGCGCCTGCAAAACACAGCGCCGCCGTCCGAGGCTCGACATCAGGCCTGACCATGCCTGCAGCCAATCCCATCCTTATGCCGTTTTCTATCTGCGCCGCAAGCGCGGCGTTGAGCGCGTCAAGCCGCTTCATCGCCTCCCCGCCCACATAGCGGGACTCGCTGAAAAACAGCTTCGCAACGTCGATATTTTCCATGAATACCGAAGCTATCCTGCGGGCGTTGTCTACGGCAAGCTCCCTGTCCGCAAGAGCGAGCCTGCCGTTTGCTCGCGTCTCGTTTTCAATAATCACGACCGCAAGCTTGTTAATGAAATCGATGAGGATTTCATCGAAGATAGCTTGTTTGTCTTTGAAGTGATAGTAAAAAGTGCCCTGACCCGATTTGACTGCTGAAACGATGTCCGAGACATTAGCGGACTGGAACCCTTTTTCGGAGAATATTTTAGCTGCCGCCTCAAGAAAGCGTTTTTTAGTGGCGATTTTTTTATCGTGCGGTTTTTGGACTGACATATCAGTCCAAAATATAACGCCTTTTTTACCTCATGTCAATATCCGCTGAAAACAACTCGGCGAAAAGCGGGCGCTGGCAGTCGTGAGACGCGCGTTGCTGCCAGTCGCCGTTCTACTTGTGTTAACCACGGAGATACAAAGACACAAAGGAAAATCGTTTTTTCACATCGTTACCATCGTCTTTAACATCGTTACCAAGGTCTCCTTGGTAACGATAATGAAACTCTTCATTTGGTTTTTTCATATTAAAAATCGGAGCGGAGTTTCAGGTTGAAGAGAGTGCCGTCGTAAGCTGATGAAGAGCCGGTTTGTTTGTCTTTTTTCAGGCTGAAAGAAAGAGTGAAATGCTTATCGAGGAGAGTTTCAGATTCGAGAAGGTATCTGACGCGGTCGGGGGAGCCGGGGCCGGATTTTTCAGTGTTAAATTCTGCGCGGAGGCTGGTCGACGGAGAATACGCGTAGGAGGCTCCGGTGGTGTAGGAGGAGCGAGTTTCGCCGCCAGAAGCGCCGCTGGTTCTGATGAAGGTGGCGGAGGTTTTCCAGTCGAGACGCCCGCCGGGGAAGTACCGGGTAGAAAATGCTGTTCTGTCCTGATTAGACGTGTCGGAAGTCCAATCCGCCGAAGATGAGGAGCCGGCGCGGGAAGAAGTCCTGCGGTTGCGGTATCCCTCAAGCGTGGCTGTCCATGGCGAAGAGCCGCCGGGGGTATACATTGCCCTTGCTCCGAAATCCCTGTTCACGCTTCCGCTGCGTTCCTCGACGAGTGTTTTGGAATAAACAACGCGCGGGCTGAGGAGCCATTTGCAGTTCAGACGGTAATCGATTCTGCCGGTGGACGCTTCGGTCAGCGAGTCGCCGTAATAAGGATTGGGTTTTTTCTGTCTGCTGAAGCTGACGAGGACGGACTCGGTTTTTGTGCCGGGTTTCATTTTTGCGATGGCTTCCATGTTGTCCACCCGCGAGTTTTCCGAGCCGGGGCGCATGTCGTTGAGCATCTGAGTGTCGAACTTGGCCATTATCACCCATAGAGGGTCGGGTATGTAAACCACGTCAAGGAGGCCGGAGTTCGTGATTGTCTTGAAAGTCGAGTCTGTCCCCGCAGAAATGGAATCGGGAGCGACGTATTTGACCTCGTTTTTATTCAGGGAAAGCTTCATTTTCAAGTTCGGTTCAGGATCGTATTTGATGTCCACGCCGCCTTTGGAGACGAAGTAGTCGCTAGTGCGGTCGGTGTCGTCGTTGAAATCGCTTTTCTCGATATGGGCGAGAATTGAAACTTCGTCGGAGTCGTTGGGCACATAGAGAGTTTCGAGGCGGTGCGAGGCTCGGTTTTCGTCCATTTCATAATATCTGGAAGTTTTGACGTCTTCGCGGGTGCGCAGATTTAAGGAATAACCTACGCGGCGGAATGTTTTCCCTCGATGCTCGACTGTGGCGCGGATGTCCCGGGTTTCGTAGCTGCCGCCGCCGGAGAAGTCCCTTCCGTGTTCGCGGCTGGAGTATTCCAAGCCTGTCTGGATTGATTTCATGAACAGATATTTTGCGGAGATTGAGAGCCTTTCTGATTCAAGATCGTTGTATTGATTCATTGGGGCGAAGAACCAGCTTTTGCGCATATACTCGCCGGAGAGGGAGCCGTTTTTCAGGCGGACGTCGGCGGTGGCGCGCGCGGCTTTTCCCTCTTGAGAGTCGGAGCCGGAGTAGCTTGGAGCGTGTTTGTAACTTGCGATTATCGTCGTGCCAGCCGGGAGGTCTTTCTGGAAACGGATAGCCGTTCTGTCAGCCGCCGTGTCGTATTCCATAACGTAGTCCGTGCCGGACCTCTGGCGGGAGCCGGGGGAGAATGTGTCATTCAGGTAAATCTCCTCGGTATTGCTTATGGCGTTCTGTCGGAGGTAGAAGACGCGCAGTCCGACATCCGCGGCTCCCACGGTTGCCACCCGCTCTTCGAGAACCTGAACTGATTTAAGAGTCATGTCCGAGGACGATTCGGCGTATTCGCCCCGGAGGACGGCCGGGCCGAGGGTTAGCCTTCCCGTCAGGTCGGCCACCGAGCGGGTGTGGTCGCCGCTCAATGACGCCAGCGGGGGGACAATTTCATAACTTATCACCACATGCCTGTCCAGATGCTCGTCCGGCCTTGCTCCCGTGTCCAGAAAATCAATCGAGTTGTTCGCTTCGTTTATTTCGTAATCAACGCCGGAGACAAGAGAGCGTTCGAGCGCCTCCATCAAGTAGAGTTCGGCCACTTCCGTTCCGCCGTAAACCCGCTCGCGTCCCAGAACATACGAGTCCCTAGCCGTTCCGCGCAACTCCTCGCCTGAAACCCATTGCAGGTAATCCGGATTGTAATATTCGAAGTAAACAGAAACGGATATGGCGTCGACGGGAAATGCGACGAGGAATTTGATTCTTCCGGCGGGCCAGTCTATTTCGTAGTCCTCGCCGCGTTTGAGGGGGATATTCGACTCGCCGCTTTGCGCGAGGGCGCGGAGAGTGACGGTCTCTCTCAGTTTAACCAGTCTCGTGCGGCCTAATTCGAGAAACACCCCGATGGCCGCGTCCGGCTCGAATATTTTTTCGCCCTCAAAAACCGTTTCCCTCGCGGCGCGGCTTACACCTTCCTCGACGTATGCCGCTCCGAAGTCGTACACTGGATGGGACGGATTCGTTCGCGCGGAGAAACCTGTCAACGCCCCTGTTTTCGCCGTCGCCATCAGCACGGATTCATAGGTGATTTCGATTATCTCGGAG
Organism: bacterium; assembly: GCA_029564595.1. GTDB lineage: Bacteria > UBP15 > UBA6099 > UBA6099 > UBA6099 > UBA6099. The sequence goes on from JAKQPS010000045.1 coordinate 6,409, forward strand.
GGGTCGATATTTCTGTTGAAAGTTATCTGGCCGAGGAAGTAATCGACAGAATAATCGGAAGGCGGAACCCGGCGGTTGTTTATCGTTACCGACTCGCTTCCTTCCATTATGGAGTGTGAGCGCAGAGCATAAGGCCCTCGGATGTTGCGGCCTCTGAATGTCTCGCGGGATGTTTCGCTTTTTCCGCGCGAAGCGAACGCCGAGACGGAATAGCTTCCGAAGTCATAAGCGGCGTCCAGTCCCCTGATGGTTTTTCTGAATTCGGCCATCGGCCCGGCTTTGAATTGGGCGGAAGTGTCTCCGACAGTGGCGTAGCCGCGCGGCCCAGACGCCTTGAAATAAAACTCGTTGTCCTGATAAGGATTCTCAACGAAAGAACCGTCTACGGAAAGGCCGTTCTTCATGGCTCCGTCAACGCTGATGCGAGTCCGCTGGGTGAGTTTGTCGTTGTAATAAAGAAGCCCGTTGTTTGACAGGAAAGCAATTTCGTTTCCTGTCGAGGAGGAAGTCTGCGCGTTAAGTTCGAGAGAACCATATACGCGTATTGCGTCGTCTTCGCGCGCGGCTCGTGTTTTGTCGCGTTTGCTAGACGCCGGGAAGACAGGTTCCCGTTGCGCGGGGGCCGGGCATTTCTCTGTTTCCTCTGCCGAGGCAGCGATAGCAGGGGCGCTTTTCGTGGCAGGAGATTTTTTGTCGTTTGAATCTGAGACGGGTTTTTCCGTTTCCGAGCCGAGGAGCATTTTATCAAGAGCGTCGAGTTCGCCGGGTTTTTCCTCCGGCTCGGCAATTTGGGCTGATGCGGGGGGGGCGGATTTTTCTATCGCTTTGTCTGCTTCCGGCGGGGCTTCCAAAGTTATCATCCGTTTGCGCGATTTCAAAGGCGTAATGTCTTCCGGTGGAAGATTGTCTTGGAGCCATTCGACGGATTCAGCGGCGGAGACAGCGACAGGTTGGACATAAGTCGGTTTTGCAGGTTGAGACTGGGAGATATCTTCAATCTCTTGAGCAGCCGCAAAAATTGAATTCATAAGCAAAACGATAGATAGGGAAACAATAAACAGCGATAGGAAGCCCTTCCGCTTCGAGCGGCGACTGAGCGCGGCGCGCGGCGTTTTCTTTGCGGCCTTCATCATCGGCATCTAGCAATTCTAGCGCATTTTACCCAAACCTTCACTGTCTGAAAAGAGAGGGTTTCCCGCGCGGGCGCAAGCATACAATCTGACGGGATGGATTATTGTTAATGGCAGGTATTATAATTCGGTATCTCGGAGAGCGGCGGAGATGACGCCGCAAAAAAGCATAGGAGCTATGACTTAGAATGCGCAAGCTGTTCTATCCTGACTCGGTCGCTGTGATCGGGGTTTCGGACAGGCCGGACAACATCGCGGGCAACGTTGTACGGAACCTAATCAACTGGAAGTATCCGGGCGCGGTGCATGCCGTGAACCCGAAAGGCGGGCGGGCGTTCGACATGAGGATCCACGAGTCTCTGCGCGACATTCCCGGGGAAGTGGACGTCGCGGTGGTTCTGACGCCGGCGCGCGTGCTGCCGGGGATATTGGAAGACGCGCATGAAAAAGGCGTGGAATATTTGTGCGTCGAGAGCGCGGGGTTTTCCGAGCTTGGGGCGGAAGGGGAAAATCTGGCGAATGAAATCACTCTGAAAGCCGCCGGATACGGAATAAAATTCGTCGGCCCGAACGGGCTTGGAGTCATCAACGCCGAGAAAAGACTTTGTCTGCCGTTCTCGTCGCTGACCCGGTGGGAAGCGGGGCCGGTGTCTGTCATCGCGCAGAGCGGCGGGGTGGGGATGTCGCTGCTGGTGGGCATGCAGGAGCACAACGTCGCGGCCAATAAATTTGTGTCAATGGGCAACAAGTATTCTCTGGACGAAGTGGATTTTTTAAAGTATTTCATCGAGGACGAAAGCACAAAGGCGGTATTGATATATTTAGAGGGGATGAGCAGGGGCAGGGAGTTCGCGGATGTCGCGGCAAAAACGGACAAGCCGATACTGTTGTACAAGGCGAACACCACCGAAACGGGCGCGCGGCGCGCGATGTCCCACACCGCGGCGATGGCCAACGACGATGATGTTCTGGACGCTGTTATCAAGAGAGCGGGAGTGATACGAGTCCGCTCGCTGGACCATCTTATGCAGTTTATCCCGATGTTTCTGAGGCCGAAGTTTACGGGCCGGGGCATATCGATAGTGTCCCCCGCCGGAGGGTTCACGGTAATAGCGGCCGACCGCGCGGAAGAGAGCGGGTTCAAATTTCCGGAGCTTTCAGCGGAGACGGAAGAAACGCTGAGGGAAAAGGCGAGGGCGGGAGTAATAAAAATCGGCAACCCGGTGGATTTGGGAGACGCGTTGAGCACGGACACGCAGGTGTTGGCGGTTGACCTCACGCTGTCTCAAGAAGACATCGCGGGTTGTATGTACGTCACGGCGCGGCGGCAGGCTGGGAACTACACCGGGCCGTTTTCATCGATGTTGCGAAACCCGGTTCCAGAGCTTGAAGAGCTATCGGACAAGAGGGGCAAGCCGGTCGCGGCCGTCTTCGTCGGACCTGCAAAGATGGCGGCGGAATTCAGAGAGAGCGCAAAGCTTCCGGTGTATAGCTCGATAGACGCGGCGACGGAGGCGATGGCCGCGTGGCGCGATTATTGTTTGAGGCCGAAGCCGCGCGGGCGATGCGGCGAGGTCCGCATGTCCGAAGAATTTACAGATATTGAGGAATCGATAAAACCCGGTTATGTGTCAGGAGCTAAGGCATTCGGATTGTTGAGGGCGGCGGGCGTTCCGGTGGTTGAATTCGAGGAAGTTTCCGACGAGGACGGCGCGGTTGAAGCGGCTTCGCGGATGGGGTATCCCGTCGCGATGAAAGTGGCTTCGGAGAAAATCGTCCACAAGACCGAATCGGGAGGCATAGCGCTGGGAATACGGAATGAAGCGGAATGCCGGGCTGCTTATGCGAGGTTGAAGAAAATAATTGACGAGAGCGGAGCGTCAGGCTGCGTGCTCGCGCAGAAGATGGCCGGCCCCGGGGTGGAAGTGATAGTGGGAGCAAAACGAGACCCCCATTTCGGGCCTGTAGTCATGTTCGGTTTGGGCGGCGTTTTTGTTGAGATGATGAAAGACGTGGTCTTCCGGCCCGCGCCGGTTGATTTCGAAGAGGCGCTTGATATGACCGCCGGGATCAAAGCGGCGGGGATGTTGCGGGGAGCGCGCGGTCTGCCGAAATCGGATTTAAAAGCGCTGGCGGAGGCGATAGCAGCCGCAAGCAGGCTGGCGGCAGGGAGCCGACGGATAGCTGAGTTGGACATCAATCCCCTGATTGTTTTTCCCGAAGGAGAAGGTTGCGCGGCGGTAGACGCCCGGATGATTCTGGAATGACGCTTGCGGGCGGGGATTGAGAGTTTTTTTCCTTGCCTGCGCGGACGGGCGCGCCGCATGCGCTTATAATACCGACAGGTTGAGTGGAGCGGCGTCATGTTGAGGCGAAGCATCGGGTTCAAACTCATTATTCTGATAATAGCTTTCTCGTCCGCGTGTTTAACCGTGTTTGTTTATTTTCTTCAAAAGGAACTCAGCGCGCAGCACAAAGACGACCTTATGTCTCAGGCGCATGAGATCGGGGACAGAGTAAGCAGAGACATCAGAGACGGCATGCTGCTGCACGGAGATTCCGACACGCGGCGCACTCTGGAGAGCATCGGTTATCAGGCGATAGTAAGAAAAGTGCGGATACTCGACAATAAAGGAGTCATAGCGGCGTCGACGGACGAAGCCGAAGAGGGAAGAAAAGTGGCGCTTGAGGACCCGTCGTGCGCGCGATGCCACGCCAAACAGGGAGCGGAAGGCTGGAAGATGGGCGAGGGCGACATAAGCGAATGCGTTATTAAAACAGATACGGGAGAGCGCATCGCCAACGTCGCGATACCGATTCCCAACAGGCCGAACTGTCAGACATCGCTATGTCACGCGGGAGAAAGAGGCGCGAAAACATTGGGCTTGGTTGTCGTGGAGATAAGTCTTGAAAGCGTCTATCACAGGCTTAGCGACCGCTTGAGAAAAAACATTGCATTCGCGATTATTCTAGTAGCCGGACTTTCTGCCGTCGGAAGCGCTTTTATTTACTGGATGATATATCTGCCGCTCAGAAAGATAATAAGCGGAACAAAGGCCGTCGCGGCTGGAAGGCTTAACGAGCCTATCGATATAGGCAATAAAAGAGATGAAATCGGATACCTCGCCCGGTCTTTCAACAAAATGACGGAAAGAATAAGGGACATGACCGGGCATTTGAACAGGATGAACGTCGAGCTTGAGCACAAGGTCGAGGAACGCACTCTCGAATTAAAGAAAACGCAGGAAAGCGTGATGCAGTCGGAGAAGCTGGCGTCTCTCGGTCTTATGGCCGCCGCCATCGCGCACGAAATCAACAACCCGCTCACAGCGGTGTTGACATACAGCGCGCTGTTGGCCAAGCAGGCTCCCGAAGGCTCGGAAACCAAAGAAGACCTCGAAGTGATAGTGTCCGAGACAACCCGATGCAGGTCTATCGTCAGAGGACTTCTGGACTTTGCCCGCGAAACGGAGTTCAGACAGAAATCGGTCAATATCAATCAGCTTCTCGAAGAGACGATAGCGTTGCTCAAGCATCAGGTGATGTTTCAGGATATAGATATCGTTAGAAACATGGCCGCTTATCTGCCGGACACAATAATGGACGCGGATCAGGTCAAGCAGGTGTTCATAAACATGATGCTGAACGCGGCGGACGCGATGCCGAGCGGCGGCAAACTTTTCGTCAGGACTTCCTCGGACTACATCCAGAACGAGATAACGATAGAGTTCACGGACACCGGGGTAGGCATCCCCGAAAGAGACGTAAAAAGAGTATTCGACCCGTTCTTCACAACGAAGGAAAAAGGGCGCGGAACGGGGTTGGGGCTGTCGGTGTCGTACGGCATCGTGCAGAGGCACGGCGGCGCCATTGATGTTAAAAGCAGGGTTGGGCAGGGGACGACTTTCATGATAACATTCCCGGTCGACAATACGCAGTGAGCGGAGGCGCGGCATGGCCGCAAGACCACGGATACTTGTAATAGACGACGAGCCGACAGTATGCAAAAGCGTGTCTAAAATCCTTACGCCCGAAGGATTCGATGTGGACATGGAGACGGAGCCGAAAGAGGGCCTCGTCAAAGCCGTGTCTGGGGCCTACGACCTTGTGATAACGGACATAAAGATGCCCGGAATCAGCGGCATCGACATACTCCGGATAGTTAAAGAAGAATCTCCGTGGACGTGCGTGATTGTGATAACCGGCTATTCGACCGTCGGTTCGGCGGTGGAGGCTATGAAGGAGGGCGCTTTCGACTACGTGCCGAAGCCTTTCACCCCTGACGAGCTTTCCCTAGTCGTGAAGCGCGCTTTCGAAAAAAAGATACTAATCGAGGAAAACAGATATCTTCGCGGAGAGATCGAGGACAAGTACAAGCTCGACAGAATGGTGGGCAAGAGCGGCGTGATGCAGCACATCTTCAAGCTGGTGAACATCGTGTCGCCGACCAACAGCGCCGCCCTGATTTACGGCGAGAGCGGAACGGGCAAGGAGATGGTGGCCCGCGCGGTTCATTACAACAGCCCGCGCTCGAAGAAAAGATTCGTCCCTGTGGACTGCAACGCGCTGGCTGACAACCTTTTTGAGAGCGAGATGTTCGGGCATGAAAGAGGGGCCTTCACAGGGGCGGTGCGGGAGAAAAAGGGCCTTATCGAAGAAGCGGACGGAGGCACTCTTTTTCTAGATGAAATCTCCAATATCAGCCTCGACGCGCAGGCGAAACTCCTTCGCGCCCTCGAATCTCGCGAGGTCAAACATGTGGGCGGCGCGGAATTGAAGCGAGTCGATTTCAGGCTTATATGCGCCACCAACAAAGACTTGATGAAGATGGTTCAGGAGGGAACGTTCAGAGAGGACCTTTACTACAGAATAAACGTGTTTCCCATAAACCTGCCTCCTTTGCGCAAGCGTCCGGAAGACATACCGATGCTGGCCGCGCATTTTCTGAAGAACTTCGCCTCGGAAACCGCCAAGAATATCACAGGGATCGACCGGGACGCGATGGACCTGCTGGCCGGGCATGACTGGCCGGGCAACGTGCGCGAGTTGAAAAACGTGATAGAGAGAATAGTGATAATGACATTCAGCGACACGGTCTCGCGCCGAACGGTGGCGGAGATATTGGGCAAAGCAGCCGGCGCTGAAGAGAACGAGGCGGCCCCTGAGAATAACGAGGAGTTGAAAGAGGCCCGGCGGGCGGCGAAAAAACAGGCGGTCGAGGAAATCGAAAAGAAATTCGTGATCAACGCTCTCAAAAAATCCGGCTGGAACATCACCAAAGCCGCAAGAGAAACAGGAATGCAAAGACAGAATTTTCAAGCCTTGGCAAGCAAATTCAAAATAGAGGCCGAAGACGACGAGCAGTGACGGAGCCGCCGCGCGGCTCTCAAATTCACACGGAAGGACGTGCGAACTGTGGCGGATAGAAGAAAAGCTCTCGTAATAGACGACGAGCCGCTGGTCTGCAGAAGCGTAAAAAAAATCTTGGCCATTGAGGAAATCGACACAGACATCGCGACATCGGGTCGCGAAGGGCTTGTGATGGCGCGCAACTCGAAATACGACATGTTGCTGGTGGACGTGAAGATGCCTGAAATGAACGGATACGCCGTGGTGAGGATGATGCGGGAAATCCAGCCGACCCTTCCAATCATCGTTATTTCAGGATACAACACCCCGCACACGCGCGAACAGGCATTCACCAGCGGGGCGAACGAATTTGTTCCGAAACCGTTCCTGCCGGAGGAAATCAGAGATGTCGCTCTGAAACTTCTCAAAGGCATGGGAACCGATAAGGCGAAGGCGGACGCCTCCGCGGAAAGCGGGAGCGGCTCTGATTCCGCGCCGGGCTCCGCTTCGAAACGGGACGCAAAATCGGCGATAGGCTATGCCTGCGTCAATCAGTCCGGCTCGCATGACGCGCTTTCTGCCGAAGAACAGAAGAAGCTGATTTGCAGATTCGCGGATTCATCCGGGATGACTATTTCCTCAGTCTATGAGGATACCGAGGCGGGCGTTCAGGCCATAAAACGGCCCGCGTTGCTAAGGATACTCGACACCGAAACAACCCCCGGAACGGTGATCGTCGGAGAAATTTGCTGCGTCGGGAAGAACCGCCGGGAACTCCGCGACACTCTTGAAGCCCTTGACGCCGCCGGGATGAAACTTGTCTCCGCGTCGGAAAAAATGGACCACCTGTCCCAATTCGTGCGCATGTGGTATGAAGACAGAGAAGCGGCGCGGCGGGAAGAAGCGGAAGAGTCGAAGGATAGCGGCGGCGCCGCCGCAGCGCCGCCGGACGTTTGAAGGAAGGAAGCAGGCGGGTTTTTAATCGAAATCTGGAGATATGAAAAATGATATTGCAAGACGCGCTATCGTGCGGCATCCCTTGGGCCGAGTCAAGAAAACTGGTTTACAGGAACGCTCCCGAATCATGCAGGGATATGTTCAGCGAAGACGGCCAGTTCAGCGACGTTGAGCCTTTCACGCCGGTGGAGATGGACGCGCTGAAGGATTTGCCCTCTCTCGTTTCGATTATGACGGAGCCGGAGAACTACGTGACGGGAATAAAGTCGGGCGCGCGGCTCGGCGACGCGCGGCTGAACTGGCACGCCGGTTTGATAGAGACCTCCGCAAGCGCGGAATTCCTATGGCTCGACCTGCGCGAGCTTCAGATAAAAATAATGTATCAGAATACCTTCAGGGGGCTTCTGCAGAGGGATGAGCATTCCACGGACCAGATTGCGGAGATGTTCAGATACTACAACAGGGCTTTGCACACTTTCAGACGCCTGAAATTCATCCGGTGGACAAAGATCGCGGTGCGCGACGGCAGGGCGAGAATCTTCATATACAACGAACAGTCGCCGTATCCTAACCAAAGGGCGCAGTTGTTGCTGGAACGCTCCTTTTTCTCAAACCGCCCGGCGGAGTGCGAGATGCTGGACGAGGAAAGGTGGCAGGATGCGTGGCCTCATGTCCGTAAAAGGATAGAGTTCTGGAGACTCGAAGAAAGCGGTGAGCTTACGGACGACTATCTCGACGAAGCGATACGCTCCGACGACAAGGTTCTGGCGGCGTGGGCGGGCGGATATATGCGGCGCGCGGGAGACCCGCTCGTTGTGGAACGGATCCGCGAGCAGATAGTGGGAGCTCCCGCCGAGGAGGCGCGCGCCTCGATACGAGCCGCCGGAAGGCTGTGGCTCAACGAACTCGAAAACGATGTCATGGCCCAATACAACAGGCACGGCAACTCCGTCGGCCCGGCGGTCGCCGACTACATAGGAGCCATCGGCCTCACAGGTCGGACTTTCCTTCCGAAGATACTCCGCACCATGACCCGTCGCGGCGATTTGGCCACTATCATGGCCGCCGTGGCCGCGATGCGCTCCTTCCCGCACACTGCGGAGGCAAAGGCTCTGCCGGAGAGCCTTGAGCTTCTGCTCAAGCTTTCGGGCGACATGGAATCAGTTGTAGAAAGGTTCCCCGGAATCGCGTCAGACCTCTACACGGCGAAGGAACCGCGGCGGTCGGCCCGGCCTCTGACGCTCGAAATCCTCCGCGCATCTGCCGCCGGGGCGATAATCGAAACAACAGCTCAAAGCGCGGACGAACAGACTTTCGCCGCAGTCACAAGCTTCATCCCTTTCGACTCTCAACTCTTGGACAAATTGCTCGAAGAAATCGAAACGAGCATCCGGACGGACGCGTCGCCGTATCTGCTGGGTCTCTTGCGCGCGGCGTCGGACACATCGAAGAAATGGGCCGGTGGCCTGCCCGCCACCCGCCGCATGGTCATTATCGCCCGCACTCTCATGAGAGTGAACAAGCCGGAGGACCGGTTCCAGCTTCTCGTCGAGGCCCTGCCGTTTCTGGCCGCTCACGTCGGCTCTTTCCACAAAGACTGCAACCTTGAATTCTGCTTCCACGTGGACAATCTCCCTATGGAGCCACTGATTTCTCTCAGGTCCATACTCAAGGGGTTGCCGGACGAGGCGGACATTGTGGACAGACTAATATCGAGGGGCGGGTTCAGCGACAAAGAGAAGTTTCTTGTAAGCGAGATGGCGGTCGACCGGCAGGGCTTTTAACCTGATTCAACTTGCCTCCTTTGCGTTTTGAAAAATCCGCCGCCCACCTTTACTTCCTATTTCTATTCGGATAGAATTCACATGAATTAGTTGCATTTTTTGTGATATTTATGTTGTTTCAAACATTATATAGACATAGGCGGCGAGCGATGAAAATAGGCGCGAGGGTTTTTTATGCGGTCGCTGTGGCGGCTGCGATTGCCGTCACCGGGACGGTTGCTGGAGCGCAAGGCATATCGTACGGCACGGTGACATCCGTCAGCTCGGACGGCTCACTGTACGTTGACGCCGGGAGCGAAGCCGGATTTGAAGCCGGAGATGTGCTTGTCATCCAGAGGGGCGGCATACGGGTGGGACTGGCTCATATCGAGCAGTCCGGCTCCGGCAGTTCAACCGCGGTTGTCATGCGGCTCAACCCCGGAATGTCTCCTCAGATAGGCGATATTGCGGCTTATCAGATGCTGTCTTCCGCGGCTTCTTATTCCGCGCCCGCCGCGCGGCAATCTGTTTCCGCGCCCTCTTTCGCGCAGTTCGCTCCCGCCGCTCAGGAGCCTGTGCCGAACATTATGAAACAAGAATGGCTCGCAACCCCCGCGGCGGTCACCGACTACGACGACGAAATCAACCGCCGGCTTGCCGAACTCAAGAAATCGCCATCCAACCGAGCCTCAATGATTCGTCTGGCGGACGCATATTTCAAAAAAGGCTGGCACAACCACGCTATCGAGTGGAACCGCCGCGCAATCGAGCATTCTCCGAAAGCGGAAGACAACGATAAACTGATATTTCAGATTTACCGCTCCTACGGCTATCTAAATCAGCCCGACAACCAATTCAAATATATGGAGATGCTGACCAAAGCGTATCCCAACAGCGTATTTATTTCCATGAAAGACAAGAGCGCGGCAAAGATGCCGCAGATAAAAATCGGGGCGGACGCGATGTCTCCGCTGGAAGATTCTCTCGGATTCAGACGAGGCGGAATGAGGGTGATGAGCCAGAGCGGAACTGCGACGACCCGCATCGAAGGCCGCCTGCTTGGCGGAGAGCCGGCGCTGATATCTCCCAACATTTTCGAGCCTTCGGTTAGATAGTTTATAAATATTTCCACAGAAGAGATTTTTCATAAGAAAACTGGCATGCCCATAGCGCAAAAGCCGCGCTGAATGTCCAATATTGAAAAAGTTTAGGAAAAGGGGTTTGGGGAAAGAACCCTTTTCAAAGGGTTTTTCCCCAATAGCCGAAGGCAAAAAATCTTCTAATATTTTTATTTAGAGCGCGCGCAAAAACTCCGGGCGCAGATAGCGTTCCGGATTCTCGAGTGCGCGGTCGATTACGCCCAGCAGTTTTTCGCGGTCGCGGGACAGAACGCCTTTCAAAGGCAGATAGTTTGAGGCGTGGTTGGTGCGGAAAACGCAATCCGTCGTGTTGAGATTCTCAACAAGACCTCTGACCTCGCGGAGGACGCCTACTTTGTCCGGGAGCGCGAAATCAGGCCCCATGGATTTGCAGAAATAATCCTCGAACGGCCCCAGCATCAATGTCAGCGCGCTTACGTAAGTCGGATTCATTTCCGAGCAAAGAGAGGCGGTGTCCGCGATATGCGCTACTGACATCTCTCTGCCGCCCAATCCTAGAAGCACGGTGACGGACAGAGGGAACCCCGCTTCCAGAGCCTTGCGCCCGGCGTCGAGAATCTCCGCGCGCGTCGCCCCTTTGTCCACCCTCGCAAGAACTTCGTCGTTGCCGGACTCGACGCCGAGATATAGTATGTCCATTCCCGCTGCGCGTATTGCCCGAAGGTCGTCCATGCTCTTTATCAGCAGGTTTGAAGGGTTTGCATAAGCTGTGACGCGTTCGAGCTTGGGAAAAATGTCGTAGAGGAGTTTGAGTATTTTTAATATTCTCTCAGTTCTTATCGCCATAGCGTCGCCGTCTGCAAGAAATATGCGGGTGGTCTGAGGGGCGAGGCGGGCGCATTCCAGCGCGTCCTTCTCGAAGTCCTCGTGTTTCCTCACTCGGAACTGTTTCATCTTATACATTCCGCAGAACCTGCAGCGGTTGTGCGAGCACCCCAGAGTGGCTTGAAGTATGAGCGAATAAGCCTCGCTCGGCGGCCTGTACAGCGGCATGTCGTATTCCATAGTCGTTGCGTCCCCCCGCGAAATTATATGAAAAAAGTTCTTGGTTATCCATAATGGCGCTAACGATTCCCGCCGCGAGAGGTTCGCAATTCGCCAAACAGATGCGGAGAAAGGAATAATGAATATAATAAGGCTGTCGCGGAGGCGCGTTGAGGAAATGAACATAGACGGTCGCACGGAGATATACGGGATAATAGGCTGGCCGTTGGGGCACACGAGGTCCCCGGCGTTGCACAACGCGGCGTTCGAGCGGATGGGGATGAACGCGGCGTATGTTCCGATGCCGGTGGCGCCGGGCGGGTTGAGGGCGGCGGTCGAGGGCGTCCGCGCGCTCGGCATTAAGGGACTGAACGTGACGGTTCCGCACAAGGTGGAGGTCGCGCAGTATCTGGACAGGGTGGAAGGCGTGGCGGCGGAACTGGGGGCGGTGAACGTGATTGCGAACAGGGACGGCGAGCTTGTGGGACATAACACGGACGTCGAGGGGTTCCGTCTGTCGATGGAAAAGAGCGGGGCGAAAGTGGAAGGGGCCGTGGTCGCAGTTCTTGGGGCGGGAGGCGCGGCAAGGTCGGTGATTAGGGCGCTTCTGGATGCGGGAGCAGGGCGGATTCACCTTTTCAACAGGACCCTTTCCAATGCGCAGCAAACAGCCGGCGCGCTCGGCGGGACGGACGCGGGGATAGATGTCCGCGCGTTTTCCGACGCGGAAGTTGACACAACAATCGCCGATTGTAGTATTATTATCAATGCGACCTCGGCGGGATTGAGGGCGGACGACGAGCCGCCGGTAAATCCCGCGCTGATCAGGCGGGGTCAACTGGTGGTAGACCTGATTTACGAGCCGTGGAAGACAAGGCTGCTCGAAGCGGCGGAAACAGCGGGCGCGACGACGGCTAACGGCTACGGGATGCTGGTCTTTCAGGCGTTCGAAGCGTTCAGGCTATGGACGGGCCACACGCCTCCGCTGGACGCGATGTGGGAAGCTGGTCTCAGAGAAGGGCTTAACGGGTAAATGTTCACACCGGCGGGAAAACTGGGCAAGACCCTTATCAAGAAGAACCTCGTCACGCCCGCGCAGTGGGACGAGGCGATGCGCGCTGCCAAAGAAGACCCGGATGTTTCCGTAGACCAATTCCTCATCGAAAAAGGCTATATTGAAGAAGTAGAGATACTTAAGATAGACGCCAACGAGCTTGGACATGCCTATGTGAACCTTTCAGAGGTTGACTTCGACCCCAAGCTCGTCAAGATGATACCCCGGCACATAGCTGAAAAGTACAAAGTGATGATAGTCAGCAGGGCGGACGGCAAGATCAACCTCGCCATGGCCAATCCGCTGAATCCTTTCGCGATAGACGACATCAATACTTTGACCAACAGCAAAATCCTGCCCATGCTCGGCTCCGAAAAACAGATAATGGAGAAGATAGACGAGGTCTATACGCAACTCGAATCGGCGGACGACATACTCGGCGGAATGGTCCAAGAGGACCAGCAGATGAAGGCCATAGAAGACGAGGAGACGCTGTCGACAACGGCCCTAGCTTCGGCGGCTGAGGAAGCCCCGGTCATCCGGCTCAGCAACTCAATAATAATGCAGGCGGTTAAAGACGGGGCCAGCGACATCCACGTTGAACCGAGCAAGACTTCCGTCAGGATACGTTTCAGGATCGACGGCGTCATGCACGAGGAAATGAAGTTCCCCCGGAAACTGCACGCCGCTCTCGTTTCGAGATTCAAGATACTCGCCAAGCTGGACATCGGCGAAAAAAGAGTGCCGCAGGACGGGCGCATCCCTCTCCGGGTCGAAGGCAGGGAGATCGACTTGCGCGTCGCCACTCTGCCTACTGTATGGGGCGAGAAGGTCACGATGCGCATACTCGACAAGTCAAGCATTCTCATCGGACTCGAACAGTTGGGTTTCGAATCGAACGACTTGAAAAGGTTTAGAGAGCTTATAAATAAACCATACGGAATTATATTCAGCACTGGCCCGACAGGGTCCGGAAAAACGACGACTCTGTACGCCGTGCTCAATGAATTGAACGGCGTGGATAAAAACCTGATATCGATAGAAGACCCGATAGAATACCAGTTGTCGGGCGTGGCGCAAGCGCAGGTGAACGTAAAGGCGGGGCTGACGTTCGCGGGCGGTCTTCGCTCAATGCTTCGGCAGGACCCTGACATAGTAATGGTGGGAGAGTTGCGCGACAAGGAGACCGCCGAGGTGGCTATTCAGGCGTCTCTGACCGGACACCTTGTGCTGGCGACTATCCACGCGAACGACAGCGCAAGCACCATCACCCGGTTGTTCCACATGGGTGTTGAACCCTACCTCGTTGCGTCGTCTGTGATATGCATTCTGGCGCAGAGGCTTGTCAGGAAGATATGCCCGGAATGCAAAGTTGACTACACGCCTCCCCCGGAAGCGCTTCAAAGGCTCGGCATACCTCCCGGAACCAAGCTGTACCGCGGGCAGGGATGCGAGTTCTGCCGCGAGACGGGATATCTAGGCCGGGTCGGCGTTTACGAAATGATGCAACTCGACGACGAACTGAGATTGTTGATAACGGAAGAAGCGTCGGCTCCGGACATCAGACGCAAAGGGATTGAATTGGGGATGTACACCCTGCAGCAGGACGGAATAAGGAAAGTCATAGCGGGCGTCACGAGCATAGAAGAAGCCATGCGAGTGTTGTTCGACACAGGGGTCAAAACGTAAGGCATGGAAAAGAGCCAGAAAAAGAACGGAAGAAAGAAACTCGGCGAACTGCTAATCGAGAACGGTTTGATAACCGAAGAGCAGTTGCAGGAGGCTCTTGACGTTCAGAGGAATTCGCCGGAGCTGTTAGGAAAGATTATGACGAACCTCGGATTCGTCACCGAGCTTGACGTGCTCAAGATGATAGCGGTGCAGCTTGGCGTTCCGTTCGTAGACCTGTCTCGCGTCAAAGTCGTTCCCATCATAGCGAAGTCGCTGCCGCCGCACATAGCGCAGCGCCATAAAGTCATCCCCATCAGCAAGGACAAACGAAAAATAGTGCTCGCGATGGTGAACCCTCTTAACGTGTTCGCCATAGACGAGGTCCGGCTGACCACCGGGCTGGACGTTGTTCCGGTTCTTGCTCAGGAAGAGCAGTTGCTGATGTCCGTGCATGCCAATTACGGCGTGGACGAGAGCACCGCGAAGGCTATAGAAAGCCTTCATAAAATGGGCATCGACGCCAACGTCGTCGAACGGCTGGAAGACGCGGAAGAAGACGACATCGCGGTTTCAAAAGTCAAGGACCTGACTGAGGATTCGCCGATTGTCAAGCTTGTTAACGCGATAATCGTTCAAGCGATCGAGGCTCGCGCCAGCGATATCCACATAGAGCCGATGCGGGAAATGGTCAGGGTCAGATTCAGGGTGGACGGCGTTCTTCACGAGGCTATGCGCCCCCCGAAGAAAATTCAGGCGGAGTTGCTCTCGCGCATCAAGGTTCTGGCCGATCTTAATATCGCCGAAAAACGAGTGCCTCAGGACGGTCGCATCAACCTTTTAGTCGCCGGCAGGGAGTTCGACTTCCGCGTGTCGACTTATCCGACCCAGAACGGCGAAAAAATAGTCCTTAGAATATTAGACAAGAGCAGCGTGCTCATCGGGCTTAACAGGCTCGGCTTTACGACCGACGTGCAGAGAATTTTTGAAGGCATGATACACAGCCCGGTCGGGCTTCTGCTCGTCACAGGCCCCACCGGAAGCGGAAAAAGCACCACTCTTTACTCAGTGCTCAACCAGTTGAACACAGTTTCGACTCACATCCTCACAGTGGAAGACCCCTGCGAATATATGCTCGAAGGAATAAATCAGGTGCAGGTCAACCCGAAAGCGAACGTCCTGTTCGCCAACACTCTGCGCTCCTTCCTCCGCAACGACCCTGACATTATTATGGTCGGCGAAATCCGCGACAAAGAGACTGCCGAGATAGCGATACAGGCGGCGCTCACCGGCCACCTTGTGCTCAGCACTCTGCACACCAACGACGCGCCGAGCGCGGCTACCCGCCTGATAGATATGGGAATTGAGCCGTTCCTTGTGTCGTCGTCTCTCATCGGCTCGCTCGCTCAACGGCTTACCCGCGTGCTTTGCCCGGAATGTAAAGAACCTTACAAACCTCCCGAACACGAACTGCGGATGCTCAATATCCCGTTGGAAGAAGGCAAAAATCTCGCATTTTACAAACCGGTCGGTTGCGATATGTGCCGCGGCAATGGATACCGGGGCCGAATCGGAATATTCGAACTAATGGAACTGGACGACCAGTTTAAAGACCAGATTGTTAAGAAAGCAAGCGCTGTAAAACTTCGCGAGATGGCCGTCAAAACTGGCATGCAGACGCTGCAACAGGATGCCGTCACAAAGATAATTCAGGGAATCACCTCGCTCGAAGAAGCCATGCGCGTCGTTTATATCGCTTGACGCGCTGATATACTCTATATGGACATTTATCCAATGCTGTTCAATCAAGCGACCTCCAGAGATAGTTGCGTAAAAGCGGGCGGTGGAAAAGGTTCTTTCCATTTTTCGTGAAGCAGATACTGGAGGGGGTGGCTCGAGAATATATTCAACTGAATGAGGGACAAGATACGCG
>JAKQPS010000099.1 GCA_029564595.1 bacterium
AACCGCTTGCCTGAGTAGCCCTACAAGTTCCCTTGCCGGTTCTCCGTCCGGGATTCCGTCCCGAAGGTCTTCCATCACATCGCCGAGCGTCGCGGGGTTATCCATCAGTGCGTGAACCCGACCGAGCGCGGCGAAGTTCACTCTTACGCCGCTGCCTACCCTGTAGCCTCCTGCTTCTGACCGCCCCGGCGTTGCTTCGATCTGCGCCGGGGCAGTGGAGGGTTTGAAAGCAATGTCTTAGGATCGACATTTAAGACCTGTGCCAGTCGTCCGATGTCGTCTTCCCGGGGACATGTGATTCCGTTTTCCCATCGGGCGATAGTCCTGTCAGAGACTCCAACGGCGTCTCCAAGTGACTTTTGTGACATGCCGGACTTCCCGCGTGCGTTTCTAAGACAATTCATACCTATCACCTCCTTTTTTTGTCTTGAGTAGATTGTAAACGTACAAATTTGTCTCGTCTATAGGACTTAAGAACCATCTTGACATATTTGTCATACCGACATGACAATGCTGGTCATTGCAAAGAAGTCTTGCCAATGTGACAATCTTGGCAATAGGAGGGGTTGCAATGTGGCGAGGAAATCAATTGAGCAAGGCGCGGCAGGCGCAGCGCAGACAACAGTCCGAAATTGCAGAGTTGACGTACTCCCCACGGATAAATCCGGGGGCTTTACGGCACTCTTTTTGTAAAACCTCTTATATGACATTTGCCGTTCGTCAGCGTTGGTCAACACTTCCGCACGCGCCTATATTTTGAGACAAAAAAAGACGGGGCAACCCCGAAGGATTACCCCGTAGTGTTTCAGTCATCCGGAATCTCCGGATACCTCGATTGCTCACGGCCCGCATTGCCGCACGTCGAAGCTCGTTCCATTCGTATCGATCACGACATCCCCCGAAACCGTAGCGTACAGAACGACTCCGGAAGCCCGCAGCGCGTCCAAAACCTCCGTATGAGGGTGTTTATACCTGTTGCCCATTCCGAACGTCGCCACGGCCAATTTTGGGGCTATGGCGACCAAATGCTCCGCATCCATTCGCCGATTGCCTTGAGCTTGTCGCCCATCAGCCCCCGCTCGATCGCGATGTTGAACGCCGTGATGAGCGATTCGCGGGAGTACCCGAGTCCCGGCCCGATGTCGAGAACGAGCTTCGACAGCTTCGGAAGGTACTTTTTGTCCGTCGCCCACTTGCCGGCGAGTCCCGACAGGAACATCCAGACGTTATCCGGATTGTCGCGACAGACCGGATAGAGCCGGTTAATCAGATCCTCGTACGCCTTGAACGCCTCTTCGTTGCTCCGGTACGACGCGAAGCCGCACACCCGCGTTTCCGCCCCGAGTTTCGTGTCCTCCCATGTCCGGGCGTCGAAACACCCGCCGCCGGAACGAATCCAGCGACGGGTGCATTTGATCCCCCAGTAGTTCCGGTGGATGCTCATGGGAATCGACGAGAACCGGCCCGTCTCTAAAACGGCCTGAGCGGTGCAGGCGAGGGCGTTCACGCGATACCCGAGAGCGAGCGCATGGAACGCCCCAGTATCCACTACTTCCCGACCCCTTCGGCCTTCGCCACTTTCGCGACGGCTTCCTTCGACGTCAGACCCCACTCCTTGCCGTATTTCTTGTTCAGCGCGGCCACGGCCGAATCGACCATCCATCCGAGCACCATGTCATCGACCCATTCCATGTACACCGGCAGTTTGATCCACGCATCGAGGTACGCGACGGCGGCCTTTTTCTTGTCCGCGCTCGATACGAGCACCTTCAGCTCGTTCTTGATCTCCCCGGCGCAGTACTCGACGCACAGCACGGCGCGAGCCGCGACATCCTGCAAAAGCGCCCAGTTCGCTTTGATCTCCGCGAGGGAATCCCACTCGGAAAGCTCATCGCACTTTCCCCAGACGTACACAAGATCCGAATAGAGCGCCTTGACCCGTTCGAGAATCTTTTCCACGATATTCATCCCCAGTCCTCCTATTTGAGATAGAGCGCGACCGCCGCAGATATCAGGCAGCCGGCCAGAATGACCGCGCACTCCCGCACGGCCCCCGCAACCTGCGAATTCCACCAGCTTTGCGGATCGTGCCCCCCGCGTTCGAGGTACGCCTTCCCCTGTTCGTACACCGCTTCCCGGGCGATGCAGGTTTCCCGGAGCTTCGAGACGGTCTTGTAGAACTCCTTGATCTCGCCTCGCATGTCCGTGACGCTCTGTTCGAGCGTGTCGAGCCGCTGCGAGTGCAACG
>JAKQPS010000128.1 GCA_029564595.1 bacterium
GCCGCCGCCGACTCTCTTTGTGGTGTAAAAGAGAACGTAAGGCTTCGACGTGTACGGGTCGCGCAGAACGCGGGTGCCCAGGCGGTCAATGATCAGATATGCCCGCTTGAAATTTGCGTAAAAGATTGGATATTTCCCGGCTCCGATGTCGTCCAGGTTGTCATCGTATTCAACCGGCTTGCCGAGCAGGGTATCGGGCTTGTCTTCCAGAAGACCCGGACGCCAAATATAATTTCCGTCGCCGTCCTTAAATTTGCGGATAACTTGACAGGTTGAGTCGTTCATCAGCCAACAAGCCCCGTTACGGTAAGATGTTTTCAGGGCGTGCTGAAGATCAATCAACTTGTCCATGTTATTCAACTGCGAGGCATGAGCGCTGGCAATGTAGCCGACTTTGCCCCATGAATAGGAGGCGTTGGCGATCATCGTATAGGCCGCGATTCCCTTCGGTTTCTCGACGCCGTTTCCGCTGATGAAGGCGTCGCCCTCTTCCTCGTTGAACTCGATGCCGACTTCATCGGCCAGCCATGCGCCGATATCAACGCGGCTGTCATCAAGGAGAATCTGAGTCGCCGCAGGCATGGCATAAAGTTCTTTGGTGTTGATCGCGATTTCCTTCAGCGTCGGGGTGCCGGTTTCTGCGCGGGTGCCTTTTTCGGCTACCCACCCGGAAGTGGCGCCGCCCTGATTGACCAACTTCTTGAAGGTGTCGGTCGAAATCGCTCGGACCGTTGCCAGTCGCCGCATGGCTGACATGGTACCCTGTACGCGGTCGATGGCGGTATCGACTTCCTCCGGGACCGTAAATCCGCCGTCCGGATCGGAAAGCGTGGAAGCAGATGCCTGAATATCAACATCCTTTACGGAATCGATATTTCCGCGCATAAGATGGGTGAAAGCCTTTGCCCGGGCAATAACTTCTTTGTCTTTTGCGGTTCCGCCGCCTGCAAACTGGCTGCGTGCAACAGCCGCCTCGATAGCTTCGAGCTGCCGTTTCAAGTCGCCAAGCGCCGTCAAGTCGGCGTTGATCTTTTCCACTTTCTCCGCAAGCAGCGGATCGGTGTGACCCTTCTTTTCGATTTCTTTCAGCCGCGCATCGTTTTCAGCCTTGAACTGTTCAAACGCTCTGCCGATGCTCTCAATGGTTTCTTTGAGTTCCATGTTGATTACCCTCCAATTATTTTTAAAAGATTTTGTGCTGCCAAAA
>JAKQPS010000129.1 GCA_029564595.1 bacterium
GAAAGGCGACTGCGAATCCAACACCTGCTACTGGGATGGATATGATAATAACTGCTTCATCTCGCCTATCTATTGCGATGGCATTTACGACACAGCCGCCTGCGGCGACACCACGAACTGCGAATGGAACTACACGTCGGAAGGATGCGTGGAACTAGGGACTGCGCATTGCGGAGCAAACGAGAACAAGAGCGGGTGCGAGGGCGACGCGGTGAACACCTGCTACTGGGACGGATACAATTCCAACTGCATGGACGCCCCGGTCTATTGCGATGGCATTTACGACACAGCCGCGTGCGGCGACACCACGAACTGCGAATGGAACTACACGACGGACCAATGCGTGACAGACGGCACGGCGCAGTGCGGAGCAAACGAGAACAAGAGCGGGTGCGAGGGCGACGCGGTGAACACCTGCTACTGGGACGGATACAATTCCAACTGCATGGACGCCCCGGTCTATTGCGATGGGATTTACGACACATACGCGTGCGGCGACACCACGAACTGCGAATGGAACTATGCTGATGACTATTGCGTGACAGATGGCACGGCGGGATGCGGAGCGTGGGAGTTCAAGGGCGACTGCGAATCCAACAGTTGCTACTGGGACGGATATTTCAATTATTGTGTAAACTTACAGGTTCCCTGTTATTCGATGTTTGAAACATCAACATGTTTCGACACCACGAACTGCGAATGGAACTACACGACGGACGCATGCGTGGATGAAGGAACGGCGGGATGCGGAGTTTGGGAATACAAAGAAGATTGCGAGACGGGCAGTTGCTGGTGGGACGGCAGTAGTTACACCTGCGAAGATTCGCCGATGAACTGTTCCGAAGTGGTAGACAGCTACGAATGCGGAGAGACGACGGATTGCGAATGGAATTACAACACGTATTACTGCGTCGAAGAGGGCACGGCGGGATGCGGAGCATGGAATGAAAAGGAGGCTTGCGAACTGGACAATTGCTTCTGGGATGGATACGCAAGCTGCGATAGTTTCGGCGTGGAATGCGACCTTGTTTATGATGGATATTACTGTTCGGAAACAACAGGATGCGAATGGAACTACACTACTAACACATGCGTGGAAGACGGGACGGCTCTCTGCGGCGCATGGGATTATAAAGAAGATTGCGAAACGAACAGTTGCTGGTGGGACGGATATAATTACACCTGCGAAAACTCGCCGGCGGACTGTTCCTTCTCGTTCGACGGCTACACATGCGGCGAGACTACGGGATGCGAATGGAACTACACTACGACTTTATGCGTCGAGTTAGGAACGGCTCTCTGCGGCGCGCACGAATACATGTCGGAATGCAACATGAATCCATTGTGCGCATGGATGGCAGGCGCTTGCCACGAGATTACTTCGTCCACGGACTGTGAATTCTTCAATGACGATATGTCCTGCAACATCCACATAGCTTACTGCGAATGGTTCTACGGCGAGGGATACTGCGCTGAGTTCGGAACCGCCGGTTGCGCGAAATTCAACGAACAGATGGCATGCGAGGACGATCCGACCTGTTTGTGGGACGGCTACTTCTGCATGGAGGACATGACGCCTCCGGCTTGTGAAACATACCTAAACGATGGTGATTGCGGCATGGTTCCGGGGTGTACATGGGCGACAGGGGCTTGCGGCATTATGGGCGGGGCATGGTGCGACACGCAATATCCCACGACTGGCGAAAATTGCTTGTCTTACGGCTCTAATGCATCAGCTTGCGCTGGGGCGGGCTGCTACTTCGACGTCGCCGGCGAACAGTGCGGGTATGAGTTCGCATACGATTGCAACATGGACATGAGTTGCGCATGGGATGAATTCGGGAATTCCTGCGTAGAGGAAATTGGAAGCGGATGCCAGATGTATTACACTGAATCTAGTTGCACGCAGGAGATGACCTGCGGTTGGACGCCCTCTGCCGGACAGTGTGTGGGCGAGGCGATGGGCGGCCTCCAAGTGCATTAAGTCGGATTCATCAGGGTTTTAGGCCTAGACTGGATTTCAGCGGGGGCGGAATCAAACCGCCCCCGCTTTTATTTTAAATGATTTAAGGGAAAACTTTTGAAAAAGTTTTCCCTTAAAATCCCTTTCAAAACGTTTTAATGCGCGCGGCGAAGCGGGCGCGTTCGCGCCTTCGCTCCGCCGCGCTCATGGGAAATGATGTTGAAAAGAACATTTCAAGAAAAGACCTTTCAAGAGATTGTCTTTGTACTGCTGACAAGCAGAAGTTATTTTGTAGGGGCAATTCATGAATTGCCCTCTGATTAGACCAGACGCTCCGTTCTGATATACGGATGAAATAGGATTCGTAGGGGCGACCCGTCGGGTCGCCCGGACAGGATGATAAGCGGCGGGGAAAGGGTGATTCAGCGAATCGTCCATACGATAAAAGCAGACTGTTGTTATCTATTCATAAATGATTTTACATGGGGCGGCGGGAGGGAAGCGCGGCAGCGATTCGCTCCCGACGACTATTGAAACGTTTTGAAGAGATTAAAAAAGAAACTTTCAAAAGTGTCTCTTTGGTTTTTACTCCTTCATCCTTCTCTTCGTTTCGTCGCTCGCGGTTTACTCTTCGAGTTTCACGATTCGGAAAGACGATTCGCCGCCTTTGACGTCCACCATGATGAAGTGGTGAAAGGGGCCTGCGGAAGGCGACCACAGGTCTTGCGGGGAGTAGTCCGAGTCCAGTCCGCCACCGCCACCGCCTGTTACGATGTAGGTGGTCGGCCCGGCGATATAGCTGTCGTGAACGTGGATATGTCCGCCGAAGAAATAGCGGGTTTCGCGTTCGTTGAATAAGCGCATGGCGTCCTGAGCGCCGGACACCCAGATGCCTTCAGCCCATTTGTCGATGATGGCGGGG
This sequence comes from bacterium, assembly GCA_029564595.1. GTDB lineage: Bacteria > UBP15 > UBA6099 > UBA6099 > UBA6099 > UBA6099. Next base: position 2,886 of record JAKQPS010000129.1, read on the forward strand.
GGATAGTGCGCGAACACCGCCGCCCGGCCGCCCGAACCTGTCAGCGCGCGGTCAAGTTTCTTCAACTGCGAAGGCGACAGCAGGTCGTAAGCGACGACGTCCAGAAAGACGAAGCGCCAGCCGCAATGCTCGAACGCGAAGTCCGCCGAGCCGAATATTTTCTCGAACCGTTTTTTGCCGTCGTGAGACGTGCGCCCGGCAGGCGTGCGGTACTCATGGTTGCCCGGAACGGAGAACCACGGGACTCCCGCGCCCGATATTGCCTCGACATAGCGGGAGTATTCTTCAGCCAGCCCGTTATTTGTGAAGTCGCCGACTGTCACCGCGAAAGCGGGTTTGGCGTCAGCGATCATGCGGACGAAATGTGGAAACACGCTCTCGCTCTGGTGAGTGTCCGCCATGACGGCGAATGAGAATCCCGTCGAGCAGTCGGAAGCGTCCAGCTTGAGGGCTTCGTCGCTGTTGAAGTGTTTCAGGGCGTCCGCAGCGCCTGTTTCCGCCGCCGCGCGAACGGATGCGAATGTGAGAAAAGACAGCGCGACCGCCAACATCTTATTTAATGATTTCATAGCGTCTCCGTTCGGCAGGGCCGCCGCGTTGAATAACGAAGCATCGCAGGGCCGCATGGTTATTATAACCATAAAGAAAGATAATCGAGAGCGGGTTTATGCAGATCGCGCAGGAGCGTCGCCGGGACGCGGCATGATAGAGCGCGCCCCAGATATGAAGAGTCGGTAAAATAGAAGAATGAGGCGGGATGCGCTAAAATAAAAATATGAGGAAATATTGATGGCGGGCGGGGCGGATGAGAGAGCCTGAGTTAACGCCCGCCGCGAGCGTAACGTCCCGGCGAGGGCATGTCGCCGGGGAGCGCGCCGAGGAGGTTTGCAGACATGGAATACCCGACTTTGAAGCCGTACAAGGTATGCGAAAACGTGTATGCCGTGGGAGGAGTCCGCAGGAGTCATCCGAGGGACAGCGCGGTGTACGTCGTCATCGGGCCGGAAGGCGCGGTTCTGATAGACTGCGGCTCCCCATACGGCTTTGAGCGCAGGGAGAAAAACCTGCGCGGTCTCGGCGTGGAGATTACGGATATCGAGTTGATGATAGGGACGCATTGCCATTATGACCATGTGGGAGGCGGGGCGGAGTTGAAGCGCAGGAACCCGGCAGTGAAGATCGCCGTCCACGAGCTTGACGCCCCGGCGTGCGAGAGCGGAGATGCCGACCTGACATGCGCCGGCTGGATGTTCCGCGACGAGTTTCCCGCGTTCGAGGTTGACATCCTGCTTGGGGACGGAGAGATTATTGAAGCGGCGGGGCTGGAGTTCGAGATAATTCACGCGCCCGGCCACACAGAAGGAAGCGTCGCGGTCTCGACTGTCGTGAGAGGCAAAAAAATCATCTTCACCGGCGATTGCTATGTGCCAAGCTGCGAGCGAGCGGGATACGACTATGATAAATTGATTGAAACTGTCGAGAAGTTGCTCGGACTCGGAGCTGACATCGTGTGCCCCGGACACCTCGGCCATCTTGTGACGTTTCCGGTGACACAGGCGATGAAGGGGAAAATCCCCCCTGAAATCGCGCGAGCGGTGTGCCGATTCGAGCCTCCGGCGAAGATTGTTTCCGGCATTGCCTCATTCTTCTACGAATTCAATGTGATAGAGCAGGCGCTCATTCATCGCGCTCGCTGACGCGCGTCGCGCGTCAGCGAAAGACGGAAACAAAGAAAAATGGGAAGGAAAAAAATAGAAGAAAGAAAGAAAAGCCAAAGAGAAACTTTTGAAAAAGTTTCTCTTTGAATCTCTTCAAAACGTTTCAATGGTCGTCGGGAAGAGAACCGCTGTCGCGTTTCTTTTCCCGACGCCCCTGTAAATCCGTTTATTAATAGATATCAATAAGAGACGAATCCGGGTTCAACAAGGGTTTTTCCCAATCGACGAAAGCGAAAACCTTTTCTATTGGTTTTTGGGTTTCATGCTGATTTTCGGCGATTTATTTGTAGAGGGAGAGGGCGGCGGAAGCGGCTGAGGCGACGAGGGTTTTGAGTTCGGGAGGGGAGACGACCCGAGCTTCGGGGCCTAGGCTGAGTATCATGCCGACGATGTTTTCGAGGCGGTCGGCGCGGAACTCGACGGAGACGGAGCCGTCGTTGTCGGAGCGCGCGCGTTCGGGCCATCGTCCGCAGGCCCATCCCGACGCGCCGCCGCTGAACCTTAACCTGACGGGAATTGTTCTTTCAATGTGTTTGAACATCTCGTCGCGTCTGAATGTTTCGAGGTCGAATCCGGGAGGCCGCTTGAATTTTTCGCCTGTGGCGCGCGCGGATTTCACGCGGTCCGCTCTGAACACCCGCGTTTCGCCTCTCATTTCGCACCATCCGACGATTAGCCAGCGGTCGACATTGTAGATAAGGCCATACGGACGCACTACGCGCGAGGTCACTTTTCCGCGCGAAGGCGTGAAGTATTCCATTTCCAGTTTCACCGAATCGGCGGAGGAGGAGGAGATTGTGTCTAGCAGAGGGTCTAGGCCGCCCGTTTCAGGGGCGATGTCGAGGGATTTTGCCGCGCGGTCGGCCGCGTCTAATTTTGCGGGGTTCATGGCGGCGCGGATTTTTTCGAGCGCAGAAGATAGGGCGGGGGTGCGCGCGCCCGCCGCAGCTCTGCCCGCCAGAAGCAAAGCGAGGCCCTCCGCTCCGCTCAACTGCACCGGCCTTTCCAGCAATCCGACCGGGCTTCGCGCGTGTATCCTGTTGTTCTCGTCAATGTAAACATCGAAAAGCGCGTCGGGAGTGTATGGAGGCAGGCCGCACATGGAAAGCGTTTCAGCCAGCCGGATAAGTTCTTTTTCGGTCACGCCGAGCCTGCGCGCCACATCGGGCAGTTCCTCGCCGCTGAGCGCGGGCAGCTTGCCCGCAAGTTCGAGGGCTTTTTTCGTCTTGTCCGCGGATGTGGTTTTCTTTTTTCTCATGAGCGGCTTCAACCCGCGTTCTCGATGATTTTTTTCAGGACGGCGGCGAACCGTTCTCTGGCAGGGCGAGGAGAGAGCAGTTCCGCGCCAGCGGCGAATCCGAGCAGCCAGCCGAAGAGGGCTTGTTCGTTGACGCTTCTGAGGCGCATGGTTCGCGAATTCTCGTCGAAAGACACCGAGTCGAGGTCGCCCCAAGCGTTGCGCGCCTGCCAGAAGAAGTCGGGGTGGAATCGGATAGAGACGTCCGCCGGGCGCTCGTCGCCGAACTCCCACGGCGCGCGGCGTTTAACGTATTCTTCCAGAGAGAAATTGGCGGGGATGTCGAAGTGGCGGGCCGCCGAGAGCGCTCCGCCCTCTATTTCGAGCCTGTCGAGGCGGAACATCCTAGCGCCGCCCCTGAGGTGGCATTTGCCCACTACGTACCACTGGCCGCGCCGAAGGAAAAGCCCGTAGGGGTCCACTCCGCGCGAAGAGCCTTTTTGCGTTCCGGGGGCGCGGTATTTTATCTCCAGCCCGCGCCGTTCGGAGATGGCGGTTTGGACGGCCTCGACTTTTGCCGAGTCCTCGCCCGGCTCGAAGTTGAGCAGAACGGTTTCGACGAAAGAGCCCGCCGCGGATCTCCTGCCGCCGGAGGATATAGCTTTGGCGACCGCCCATTCAAGCTCCCGCAGCGGGGCTGCTCCCGTTTTTCCAAGCCTTGCCCCCAGACGCGACAGAGCCTCCACTTCCGCGTCGCTGAACGTCACCCGCTCCATGTAGAAATCCGCCGGGTCTATCCTGTAGCCCTCCGTCTCCGCGCCAGTCGCAGGGTCCGTCGTCTTCTCCATTAGCGTCTCGATGTCGAGGCCGCGCAGCGTCTCCCTGTCCCGTATGAACATTCTCCGGTTGGAGTCGTGGTCTTTCGACGGGTCGTAGCCTTCGACCTCCGAGAATATTTCCCGGAGCGAGGCGGGCCTTTTTCTTTCGAGAAGGTATACGCTGAGGTTGAGCAGGCGTTCAGGGGCGGGGATTTTAGATTCAGGTTTGTCAGACATGAGCTTCAAATGAGCGAGATTCCGTCCCGCGCGGCGGGCGGAGGCGTTCCGGTCATTGGTCTTCGTCCACCGGTTTGCGGTAGATGTATCTTTCCAGCATCCGGTTGTAGGCGGTCCACTTTGCTTCGCGGGCGCCGGGGCCGCTTTCCTCGACGATTTGCAGGAAGCGTTTGGTCTGGGCGTCGAGGTTTTCGAGGAAGTGCAGGGCGCAGGCCTCGGCCATCTTGGGTCGTTTCGGCGAGCCGGTGGCGTTTTCTCCGTGGTGGCTGATTATAAGGTGCAGCAACTCGTCCTTCTTTGAGTCAGGGAACCCTTCTATCTGTCGTATCTTGTCCAGAACCATGGTGTAGCCTATCACGATGTGGCCGAGAAGGCGGCCTTGGTCTGTGTAGTCCACGCTGTGTTCGCAGCTAAGCTCGACCGTTTTGCCGGAGTCGTGCAGGAGCACGCCCGCATAGAGCAGGTCGCGGTCAAGCTGGGGATAGACATCGCACAGGGTCTCTGCGAGGCGCAGGCAGTTGGCGGTGTGTTCGGCCAGCCCGCCGAGGTATGAATGGTGGATGGACTTCGCGGCGGGGGAGCGGCGGAACTTGTCCGCAAACTCCGGGTCTTCGTAAAACAATTCCAGCAGTTGGCGGATGTGCCTGTTTTTGATTTTTCCAATCGTCTCGGAGATGTAGGCGCAGAGGGCTTCCACGTCTAGTGTAGTTTTGACCAGAAAGTCGTCCGGGTCGAACGAGCCTTCCGGCTTGTCGATTATCGCGTCCACGACGATTTGAATGCTGCCCCTGTACGACTCGACCCTTCCCTCGACGAACACCACTTGTCCGTCGCCGAAAGACGAAAAATATTCCTCGCCCCTGTCCCAGCAGACGCCTTTCACTGAGCCTGACCTGTCTTTGAAAGTGAACACGGCGTATTTGCCGGGTTTCTTCTGAAAGTTGAAGACGCTCGCCTCGTCGATTTGAAGGAAGGTCGCGATGTGATCGCCCGCCTTCAAATCCGCCGCCATCTGTTTAGCCAACTGTTTTACTTCCTTTCCTTTCGCCGTTTCTTCAGCGCCGACACAGCTGAGCGCCAGCTTCCGAAATGTTTGCTCAGCAACTTGTGAAAAGCCGGGGCTTTCTGAGAAACATCGCGCTCGTCCGGGGATTCCCCGAACTTATCCAGCCGTTCGAGCAGCAAATCCCCGCGCCAGATTTTGTTCAACTCCTGCCTGTGCAGCTTGCCTTTTTCCTGAACTTCCTTGTAGTCGAATCCGGCGGCTTCGACGGCTTTCTTCCAGCTTGTGACGTATTTGCCCGCCGCCGCCACGAGAGCCGGATGTTTTTCTTTCATATAAGCATAGCTCAAATCCTTTTCCGCGTCGGCTTTCTGTCGTATTTCTTCCAGCACTTTTTCGGAAGTCCATTTTTTGATTTTTTCGTTGCGGCGGCGCTGAGACGCTTTTTTCACCTCCGCGCTGTCCAGTCCGGCGGCCTCTAGGGCCGCGCTCCAGTTGCCGAAATACGCCGTCGCCGCTCCCACAAGCGCGCCGTCTATCCTTTTTACGTTGCTATTGGACAAGTCCTCGCCCAGCTTGTGGAGCGACAGTATCCGCTTGACTATCTTTTCCTTGGTCCATTTTACTCGCGCCATTTTTTCCTCAGCAGCTTTCTTATCGCTTTAAACAATTCTTCGTACTCGAAGGGTTTTTCGAGAATGTAGTCGACGCCGAGCCGCCGCGCTTTCACCGCGACATCATTGTCGAGATAGGCCGACATCAGAATCACAGGCATGTTCGGATTCTTGTGTTTTATCATGTCCAACAGGTACAGGCCGTGCATTCCGGGCATCTTGTAGTCCGTCAGGACTATGTCGATTTCGTTGTTGTCCGCAATTTCAAGGGCTTCGTTGTAGCTGGAGGCCTTGTGAACCACGGCTCCGTCCATCTCCAACAGCGCGCCGAACAGCTCCATTATGTCGGGCAAATCCTCGACCACCAGAATCCGCACCGCCGAAGCAGGCTCGTTATTCATGTTTCACCCCGGAGCGGAATGTCCGCCGCCCGCCGATATTTATTATACCCGCGCCGCCGCACATGGAAAAGGCATGCGCGATAAATAACCGTTCCGCAACGCGCCGCTATCCGATATCCCGCCGTATGCCTCTCAGCGTTGAGGCCGTATTGTGAAGCCATCCCTGTTCCCGTTCGTCAAGTTCTGGCAGCAGGACGCGGGAGACGCCGCCTGCTCCCAGCGCGGCCGGAACGCTGAAACAGACGTCCGACTCTCCATAATAATCGTCTATCTTCACCGAAAGAGGATAGACTTCGTTTTTGTCTTTCAGGATGGAAGAGCAAAGCTGGGCTATTACCAGTCCGATGGCGTAGTAAGTGGCGCCCTTTCGGGAGATAATCTCGTACGCGGCGTCCCGGACGCGGGCGAAAATCCGCTCCATCTCCGGTTTCGAGTAGTCCGGCAGCCTGTCGAGGGGGACTCCGCCGATATCAGCTCCGCACCATACCGGGAACTCGGAGTCGCCATGCTCGCCGATGATGTGGGCGTGAACGCTTGTCGGGCTGACATCGAAATGTTTGCCCAGCATGTATCTGAACCGGGCGGTGTCTAGCGACGTGCCGGAGCCTACGACGCGCGAGGCCGGGAATCCGGAGCGCTCGATCGCTATCATGGTCATGATGTCCACCGGGTTAGTGACGATCAGCAGGACGGCGTCCGGCGCGGCGGCGGCGATTTTCGGAATCATATCGGCGAACAGGTTTGCGTTGCCCCGCGCGAGGTCGAGCCGGGTCTCTCCGGGTTTCTGAGCCGCGCCGGCGGTCACCACCACCACGTCCGCTTTCCCGCACTCCTCCACGCTTTTGCAGAAGTCGATGCGGGAACCGGTGGCAAACTGCAGCCCGTGGCCGAGGTCCATCGCTTCGCCCTCCGCCTTCTCTCCGTGAGAGTCGATAAGCGTTATCTCCGTCGCCACGCCCCTCAGTAGCAGCGCATACGCGGCTGTCGAACCGACGAAACCAGCTCCGACTATCGCTACTTTGCCCAATTATTCAACCTCGAATTTCTATATATAAGTACCCGTTTTCAGGATATTCAAACAAAATAAATAAAAAAAAGTTCCAGACGGCTAATAAGGGTTTCCTGCCGCTGAGAATAGCTTTTCGGTTTATGAAAAAATGCTTTATCTAGGCGCATATATTGTGCGCGAGCGGCGGAATATTGGTGTAATTCGGAAATCACTCGGTTTTATGGCTGTCGCCCGCGCGCGTTGCTCGTTTGCGGGTTATTCAGCCCTGCGCATAAGCTTCGAAAGAACACTTATGATTTCTTTGATGATAAAAGGTTTTTGGACAAAAACATCCGCTCCGGAATTCAAAAGGTCTGACGCTTTGCCCTCTTCGCTGAAGCCTGAGCAAAGAGCGATTTTCGCTGAAGGATTTATTTTTTTGAGAGCGGCGAAAGTTTCCGCTCCGTCCATCTCCGGCATCATGATGTCAAGCAAAACGGCGTCAACGGAGTTTTTCAACTCGTCGTATCTTTTGACGGCCTCCCGCCCTGAATAGGAGAAGAACACGCTGAAGCCTTCGCTTTCTAGGACGTCGCGCATAGTCTGAACGAAATCCCTGTCATCGTCGATTACAAACACGGAACCTTTGGCGACGCCGCGCGTTTCCTCCCGCGATTCCTCGTCCGTTTCCGCTTCTTCCACTTCGCAGGCGGGAATGAATATCCTGAAGACGGAGCCTTTTCCCAGTTGGCTTTCGACTCTTATGAACCCGTTGTGTTTCTCGATTATCCCGTGACTTATCGAAAGGCCGAGGCCTGAGCCTTTACCCATGTCTTTGGTTGTGAAAAACGGCTCGAACATTTTTTCTTTCACCTGCGGATCGATGCCGGCGCCGGTGTCCGCGATGGATATCGCGCAGTAAAGGCCGGGGACGCCGGAGGAAGCGCCCGGCGAGGCGTTGCAGATTTCATTCATCGCTGTCTCTATTGTCAGTTCCCCGCCGTCCGGCATGGCGTCGCAGGCGTTTATGCAAATGTTCAGAACTGCCTGCGAAATCTGATTCGTGTCGACGCATATCTTTTTCAAATCATCTGCGAGTTGCGTTTTTATAACGATTTTCTTCGATATGCTTCCCTTGAGCATGTCGATGACATCGAGAACCAAGCTGTTGGCGTATGCCGCGCGGACGCTCAATTTCTCTTTTCTGGCGAAGGTGAGAAGTTTCATGGAAAGGTCTCTGGCTTTGCGGGTGGACCTTTTTATTCTGGCAAGTTGGGACAGGTGGGGCGAATCCGAAGGCATTTTACCCATCAGGAACTCAGTCGTGCCGCTGATAATCGCCAAGATGTTGTTGAAATCGTGCGCCATTCCTCCTGCGAGCGCTCCTATCGCCTCCATCTTCTGCGAATGAAGCAACTGTTGCTGCAGACGGCTGTTCTCTATCTCCGAATTCTTCCTTTCCGTAATATCTCTGCCTATGGCCTCGACAGCGGCAAGCTTGCCTTGTTCGTCCCATACCGGTTTGCATAGCAAGTCGAACCAGAGAATTTCTCCTGACTTGTCGAACACCCTGCACTCGCATCTGGCAGGGTCCGCTTTTTTTGTTCCGACATCAAGAAATGTCTTGGCTATGGTGTTTCTGTCATCCGGGTGCGTTCTCGACATCAGAAACCCGAATTTGCCGAGGACTTCCTCTTTCTTCATTCCGACATGCTTCTCGATAGCCGGGTTGACGTAGTCGATGCCGTAGTTCGGGACCCAGCGCATAATTATGTCGGGAAAGTTCTCTGAGAGCCGCCTGAACCTTTCCAAGCTTGCGCGGAGCGCCTGTTCGGCGGTCCACAGTTCTGTTATGTCCCGCACTATTCCTATAGCGCCGACTATCTCGCCTTTAGAGTTGATATAAGGGTGATAGATTCCGGAAGTCCTGCTTGTTATGCCTGTGATGGGAGAGGTGTATAGCATGTGAGAAGCAGTTACGGTCTCTCCTTCTAGCGTTCGCCTAATCATGGCGTCCACGCCTTGTTCCTTCAAATGAGGGAAAAGGTCGAAGGCGCATTTGCCGATGACGTCTGCGGGGGCATACCCGGTGAGTTTCTCCATATACGGGTTCCAGTAGGTGTACCTGAAATCCCTGTCGTAGATGATGACTCCTTCGCCGACGCTCTGGAACAGCATGCGGAAACTTTCCTCGCTGTCCCTGAGGGCGTCGCCCAGTTTTTTTCTTTCAGAGATATCCCGGCACAGGGAAAGAATCCTTTTTCCCTCCGGCATATCGATGACGTTTGCGTTTATATCGATCGGAACTATCCTTCCTGAAGCGTCGACATAATCTATCTCAAGGTTTCTGACGCTTCCTACCGCCATGCATTTCTCAACCTCGGCGACATTTCTTTCCCTGTCATGCCCGGCTGTCCATTCCTCAACGCTCTTGCCGACTATCTCTTTTAATTCCTTTTTGCCAATCAGGCTCAGGTAGGCTTGATTGGCGTCCAAGACGGCTCCGCGTTCGTCCAGAATCAAATATCCTGTGTTGGTGGCCTCGATGAGGGCCCGGTATTTCTCTTCGCTTTTTCTTAATTCCTCCTCCGTGCGGATTCTGCCTATCAGGTCGCCTATGAGATGACCCATCGCCTCCAATTCCTGCCTGTTCACATCTGATATTTCCGCCTCGTTTTTCGAGCCTACGTTCAGGCAGCCTATAACCCGGCCCTTGTCGCGGAAAGGCATCACTGCAAGAGACGTGTAGAACGCGTCGTTGTTCACTATGGATTGAGAGAAGGGGATGTCGCCGACGCCGAAATAAATGGGTTTTCCTTGCAGGATGTAGCCCACCCTCGGAGAGTCTTTGTCGAAATGCTTCACCGCCGCCACCACTTCTTCGGACAAGCCCCTGTGGGCCGGCATGTCAAGCCCGCCGTTGCGATTGATTAGATAGACGCCGCCGAAATCCATCCCTGTAGCTTCTAGAGCTGCGTCAATGCAAAATTCCAGAGCTTCCGACAGGGAAGAAGTCCTGCCCAACTCGAAGGCGAGCCGGTTCTGAATCTTAAGAAACTTGTACGCCTGCGCGGCGTTTCCATGTTCGCTCATTGCGAGAACAACCCCATAGGCTCGCTAACAAACATTGAATATATATACTCCGCGCGATAAGGTCAAGAAACGGCTTTTATAACGGAAGGAAGATTGCTCCGGGCGGGTTGCGACTACAGTTTTCTGCGGGCGGAGATGACGTCGATTATGGAGGAAATGCGTGGCAGGATGCGGGAGACGTCTTCGATGTCGCCGACTTCTAGGCGGATGGTGGTCAGCGCGGTGGTGTCTTTCATTATTTTGGAGGTCATTTCGACGACGTTGAGTTTGGCTTCGCTTATGACGGCGAGGATTTCCTGAAGCACGCCGACTCTGTCTATGGAGTTAATCTCGATTTCGGCGATGTAGAGGTTGCCGGAGGTTTCGCCCCAACTGACGGGGACGATGCGGTCGCCGGACTCGACGAAGGAGCGGACATTCGGGCACTGGGAGCGATGAATGGCGAGGCCGCGTCCGCGAGTGACGAAACCGACGATGGGGTCTCCGGGAGCGGGGAAACAGCATTTGGGGAAGGATACCATGACGTCGGGCAGTCCCTCGACGATTACGTCCTGTTTTCTGCTTTTGCGGATTGTGGTTCTGGCGCGAGCCGCGCCGCGGGAGGCGGGTTCCTCGACAGCCAGCAGTTCGCGGTAAGCGCGTCTGTATCTTTCCATCACCGCGCCGAGGGAGATGTCTCCGCAGCCGAGCGCGGCGTGGAAGTCGTCTTCCGACTTGAAGCTGAATGATTCGAGGAGGTCGTCGATGTCGATTTTTTCCAGCAGGTCTTCGCGTTTGAGGCCCGCGCGTTGAAGCTCCCGATGGAGCATCATTCTTCCCTGAACGATATTTTCGTCGCGGTCCTGTTTTTTGAACCAAGCGCGGATTTTGTTTCTGGCCTGAGGGCTGACGGCGAAGCGGAGCCAGTCGCGGCTGGGCGAGCCTGTTTTGGATGTGAGGATTTCGACGACGTCGCCGTTGCGGAGCTTCTGGTCTAGGGTGGAGATGCGCCCGTTGATTTTTGCGCCACGGCAGGTGTGCCCGACCTGCGTGTGGATGTCGTACGCGAAGTCGACGGGGGTGGCTCCGGCGGGCAGCGAGATCACTTTTCCCAGCGGGGTGACGGTGTAGACGGTGGTCCCGGCGTCGACGGAGATGTCTTCGGAGCGGCTGTGGGCGGTCTGCGCGGTCTCCGACACGGCTGCCATTTTTCGCACCCATCCGACAGTGTCCTCGTCCGCCTCTCTTTTTCCCTGAGCTTTTTCCTTGTACTGGAAGTGGGCGGCGACGCCGTACTCGGCCAGCATGTGCATCTCCCACGTGCGGATCTGCACTTCGACCGGCTGGTTGTTCGGCGCTATCACCACGGTGTGAATGCTTTTGTATCCGTTCGGCTTCGGCTCTGCGATGTAGTTGTCGAACTCGTCGGGGATAGGCGTCCACAGCATGTGCAGCAGGGCGAGGACTCGGTAGCAGTCTTCGACGGAGTTGGCGATGATGCGGACGGCGGCCAGATCGAACAGTTGGTCGAAGTCCTTGTTTTGCCGGAGCATCTTCAGGTATGTGCTGTAGAGTCTTTTGGTGCGGCCGGTGATGTGGACTTTGAGGTCGTGCTCTTTGAATATGCCGCGCAGGAGGGAGACGACGCGGTTGATGGCCTCTTCGCGCTGGGCGGCGGACTCGTCGGCCTGCCGCTTCAGCCTGTTGAACTCCGCCGGGAACAGGAACTCGAAACAGAGGTCTTCCAGTTCGGATTTGAGCTGAGACATGCCGAGCCTGTGGGCGAGAGGAGTGTAAATGTCGATAGATTCCTGAGCGAAGTTGTCGCGGCCCTCTGCGGGAGCGTTTTTGAGATGCCGCATCAGGTCGAGCCGGGAGGCGAGTTTGATCAGAAGGAGCCTGACGTCCTGAGACATGGCGACCATAAGCTCGCTGAGTTGTGTCGCGCGGGCGCGTTCCTCGGCGGAAAAATGCAGCGAGCGCATCTGGGCGAGACCGCGCGCGAGCGCGGCGGCTTCCGGGCCGACTGCCGACTGGACGCGGGCGGCTGCTTTTTCGCCCCCGATGTCCGCAGTTCCCATGAGTATCGCCGCAGCGAGCGTGTTCGCGTCCATTGAAAGAGACGTGAGCGTGAGAGCCGCTTCTAGGCAGTGTTCGAGCAGGGGGCGTCCGTCGGGGGTCGCGCGGGACGCGTAGATATCTGCCGCCGTCTCAAAGGCGCGCTCGAGCAGGGCTGTGTCCGCCGAGGGGTCGTATCCGGCGAGGTTCCGTTTGATTTTGTCCAGAAGCGTTTTCATAGGTTTATTTAATAGACATTATAAAGCCTTTGGCGTTCCCGCGTCCGTAATGAGAATAATTTCGGGCGCTGCGCGGATCAGAAGCAGAGCAGGGAGAACGCGTCGCAGTCGCCAAGGGCGGCGCGGCCGTTGAGTGATTCAAGCTCAATGACGAAGGCGCAAGATGCTACGGTCGCTCCCAGTTCGCGGACGAGAGCAATGGCGGCTGCGGCCGTGCCGCCGGTGGCCAACAGGTCGTCCACTATCAGAACCCGGTCTTCCGGCCCCAGCGCGTCCTTGTGAATCTCTATGCTGTCCGTCCCGTATTCTAGAGCATATTCCTTTTTTGCGGTTTCTGCGGGCAGTTTGCCGGGTTTGCGGGCGGGAACGAACCCAGCTCCGAGGGCGAGCGCCACCGGCGCTCCGAAGATGAATCCCCGCGATTCTATGCCGACGACTTTGGTGATTTTTTCATTCTTAAATTCGTCGGATAAGAGATTGACGCATTCGGCGAACGCGGCGGGGTCTTTCAGCATCGTCGTGATGTCTCTGAACATAATCCCCGGTTTCGGGAAGTCCGGGATGGCTCGGATGACTTCGGAAAGATTCATGTTGCGCTCCTTTCGGCGGATTCTATTTTCTTATGTCTTTAAGATGCAGTTTCGGTCTGGGCCTGCCCCCGAACGCGTCTTCTTTCAGGACGTAGGCGATGTCTATATTCTCGCCCATAAGCTGGTCGGGGGACCAGTTGTTGCAGAACCTGAACCCGATGCAATCCTGAACGGAGTTGCCTTTGCCGACGCGGATTTGCAGATGGCTGTTGTCTGCGCCGACGGCGCGGCACATCAGGACTGAGACGCCGATGGAGGCGAAGACAGGTTCCGGGTTGCCGACGCCGAAGGGTTTGAGTCTGCGGCACTGGCGGATGAGTTCGAGGTTGGCCGAATTGAGGGAGAGTTCGGCGTCGATGCGAAGGTCTGACGCGGCGGAGCGGCCTTCTGCGCTCTGCGCGGCCATGCGGTTCATTTCGGCTTTGAACGCGGAGATGTTTTTCTCGTAGATTTTCATGCCCGCCGCGAGGGCGTGCCCGCCGAAAGTTATCAGCAGTTCGGAGCAGGCGGACAGGGCCTGAAACACGTCGAATCCGGGGACGCTGCGCATTGTTGCTTGGCATACTCGACCCAACTCCGGGTGGGGCGATTTCATGTCTTGCGGGTTTTTCGACAGGGTGGCCAGAGCGACGGGCCGGCGTCGGGTCTCCATCAGTTTTGAGGCCACCACTCCCATGATGCCGATTTGCCACGAAGGGTCGAACATGACGATGAACGAGCCGCCGCCGTCGTCGTCGGACGACTTTATGGCCGCCGCCGCGCTTTCGAAGACGCGGTTTTCCTGAACCATGCGGCGTTTGTTCTGGTCGTCGAGTTTGCGGGCGAGCAACCGTGCGCGCTCCGGGGATTTCGCCAGCAGAAGCTCGACACCCGCGCGCGGCCTCCACACGCGGCCCGCCGCGTTTATCCGGGGAGCCAGCCCGAAACTGATGTGGTCCGTCTCCATCTCCGTCCGCTCGCCTATGCCCGCCACTTCCAGCAGACTGTATATGCCGAGATGTCGGCTCTTGGGCATCTTTGCCAGCCCGTAGTTTGCGAAAAACCTGTTCTCATCGACAAGCGGAACCATGTCCGCAACAGTGCCGAGCGCCACGAACTCGCCATATCTTTCCAGCATGGTTTCCATCGGGACGCCACGGGCCTCGCCGACGGCGGCGGCCAGTTTGAACGCCACCCCAACCCCCGCAAGCTCCCTGAAGGGGTACTGCGAGTCCGCCCGTTTAGGATTTATCACCGCCACTGCGTCCGGCAGTTGCTCCGGCGGCTCGTGGTGGTCGGTGACTATCACGTCCACACCAAGCTCTCTGGCGAGTTGGATTTCCTTAAATGCGGTGACTCCGGTGTCAACGGTGATGACAAGGCCGTAGCCCGCTGTGCCTGTCTTTCTGACCACGTCGGAACTGATGCCGTAGCCCTCAATGTCGCGTTCTGGGATGTAGTAGCGGACATGGCCGCCGAGGGATTCGAGAAAGGAGACGAGCAGGGCGGTCGAAGTGATGCCGTCCACATCGTAGTCGCCGAAAATGAGTATGCGCTCGTGGTTGTCGAGCGCGCGCAGGACACGCTCCACCGCCGGGGCCATATCATGAAAAAGGGCGGGGCTGTGCATGTCGTCCGCCGATGGGTTCATGAAAGAGAGCGCCTCATCGACGGAAGAGACGCCCCGGTTGGCGAGCGCGCGCGCCGCCGGTTCGGGCATCTCGAGCTTATTGCTCAAGTTTTTCGCGACGGCTGTGTCGGGGTCGCGAAACTGCCAGTTATATAAAGATTTCATTCTGCTGCGGCTGCGCCGGGCGCGCGGCTTGGAGGCGGAGATTCTGACTGCGGCTTTCGGGTTTCAATGGCGGAGTCGCTCATCGATGTTTAGATGCCTTGAGCGTCGGGGGCAAAGACTTTATCGAGAGTCGGAATTCGTCCCGGCGATGGTCGTCCTTTCGATTTATATAAAAACGAATTGTAAACTTATTCGGAAGGCGCGCCCCGGAGCGCGCCCGCGCCCGGCGTCACCGCCTGCGCTGTTTGCCGTGCTTCTTGTTGTCTTTCTTCTTTTTGTCGTCTTCCACAGAGTCCTGAGAAGCGGTCTGGGGCGCGCGAGGCGCGGAGGACGCCGCAGGAGCGGCTTTCTCCCGCCTTGTTTCTCTTTCCTGAACCGGGGCCGGAGCGGAGGCTTTCTTCGACTTGCTTCCGGCCGTTTGCGGCGCGCTTGCCGCGCCCTTCTTCGACTCGAACGTCTTGAACAGGTACACCATCGGAGCTGCGAGGAATATCGACGAGTATCCGCCCGCGAACACGCCCACGCACATGCCGAGCGCGAAGTCTTTTATGCTCTGTCCGCCGAGCAACAGGATGGCCACTATCGCCATTTGCGTCGTCAACATGGTGTTTATCGAACGCGCCATGGTTTCCCAAAGGCTCGTGTTCACCACGGCGTCGAGCGACATCTTTTTGTTTTTCCTTATGTTTTCCCGCATCCGGTCAAAAATGATTATCGTATCGTTTATAGAGTAACCGAAGACTGTAAGGATTATCGCCACGAACGCGCTGTTCACTTCAAGCTGGAAAATCGAGTAGAAGCCGA
Organism: bacterium; assembly: GCA_029564595.1. Classification (GTDB taxonomy): domain Bacteria; phylum UBP15; class UBA6099; order UBA6099; family UBA6099; genus UBA6099. The sequence goes on from JAKQPS010000129.1 coordinate 18,439, forward strand.
TGGTGATGATACAGTCGTGGAGCAGGGCGATGATGCCCGCGACGGCGTACCAGAACTCGAACCTGATAGAAATATAGATAAGCATGCACACGATAGCGATGATAAGGGCGGTCGCGGCATTGTTGCGAAGCTCGATTCCGAACACCGGATCCACTTTGTCCTCGCGGGTGAACTGGCGGAATCCGCCAAGCCCGTCGTAGAGGGCGGTCGCGAGTTTCTTCTGGTCCTCTTTTTTATCTATTCCGTTAAACCTGAAAGACATGTTGTAGCGAAGGACATCGCCTTCTTCAACCGGCGGGACTTCTTCCATGTCGACGAGTGTGACGGCGTCTTCAGGGAACCCGGCTTTTTTCAGGACGTCTTTGAGTTTGGAGGCTTTTATCTGGTCCTGCATCCGTAGGAGTTTGAAGGAGGCCGGGTCGATCTCGTGGAACTCGACGTTGAAAGCGATGAGCAGGGAACGGATTTTTTCGCCGAATGCGATGGCTTTTTGGGGGTCGGCGAACTCTTCCGTCTTGACGGTGAACTCGTAGCCGCCCGCCATTATCTGCACGGGGTTGTGTTTGATATCGAAGGGAGCCATGACTTTTTCGACATCGGCTGTTTTCACCGGAACGCCTGTCTGGAACCAAAGTATGCGTCCGCCGGTGAAGTCGATGCCGTAGTTGAGCTTGCGAATCCCTAAAGACGCCAGCCCGGTCGCCATGAATATCAGCGCGATGGCGAACCACACGTAGCGGGTTTTTATGAAGTCTAATCTGATTCTGGTCTGCACTTTTTAAAGCCTCCTGTCAATCTTCGGAATATCAATGAGCCGCAGCCGACCGCTGATCCTGCTTTGAGGGGCGGACGCCGTATAGCGAGAGCGACTGCAACCCTTTTGAGTTCGATGCCAGCATGAGAAGGACGCGGGTTACTATCAGCGCCGAGAACATGCCGACCACTATGCCTAAGCTGATGGTGACGGCGAAGCCCCGGATCGGGCCTGTGCCGAACGCGTACAGGACCGCCGTGGCGATGAGCGTTGTGACGTTGCCGTCGAGAATGGCGGTAAACGCGCGGGAGAACCCGGCGTCTAGGGCCGCCTTTAGTGTTTTGCCGATACGCAACTCTTCCTTGAGCCGCTCAAATATGATTATGTTCGCGTCCACCGCCATGCCGATGGAAAGTATGAGGCCGGCTATGCCGGGCAGGGTGAGCGTGGCGTTCACCAGCGATAGCATCCCGAACACCACGATGATGTAAAAAGCCATCGCCACGTCGGCTAGAGCGCCGGGCAGTTTGTAGTAAAGGAGCATAAACGCGAAAACCAAGACGACGCCGAGGATGAGGGCGTAAGAACTCTGGCGTATGGACGCCGCGCCGAGGGTCGGCCCGACCACCCGCTTCTCAAGCACTTCCACCATCACCGGCAGCCGCCCCGCGTTCAACTGGTTGACCAGCTCGCGGACCTGTTTCTCGGTGAAGTTGCCTTCGATGATGCCGGTTCCGCCGAAGATGGCGGTCTGTATCACCGGGCAGGAAATCATCACGCCGTCGAGCGCGATGCAGAGATATTTGTCGATGTTGCGGGCGGTGAACTTGCCGAACTCGTCAGCCGCCGCCTTTTTGAACTCAAACTCGACCACGGGGCGTCCGTATTTGAAGCCGACGCGCGCCGACGCGAGGTCGTCTCCTGAAAACACCACTTTCGCGTTTTCTGGCTTCTCGGTTCCGGCTTCCCAGAACTGGCCGCGGCTGTCCAAGAACTCCAGCCAAGCCATACTGACCAGATGCCGTTCAACCTGATCGGCGTCCTGTTCGCCCGATATCTCGACCAGAACCCGGTTCGTGCCCTGCTTCTGGATGGTGATTTCGCGGACGCCGTCCGGGTCGAGCCTGTTTCGCAGGACTTCGATAAGCCCCTGAACCTTTTCGTCCGTCAGAAGCTCGTTTTTCGGCGGCAGGGCCTGCACCAAGAAGTGCACTCCGCCCTGCAGGTCCAGTCCGAGGTTCACAGGGAACTTCTTGGACTTGACCGTCCTTTCCACCATCTCGTCCCCGACCTTGACCTTCTCGACTTTCGTCTCGATGTCCGTCAGGAAGCGGACTGTGAGCAGTCCCGCGAAAAGAAGCGCGACCGCCGCAATCAGGATAACCTGCGGTAAAAGTTTTTTCTGCATGCCTTCCACTCCCGGGCGGCGAAAGCCGCCGCCGCGCAATTTTTAACCCACATTCAAGCCGGAACCGGCTCTCCCCGGTTCCGTAACATCAAAGTATTCTATTTGAATTCCATCCCTATATCAACAGGAGATTTAAATTTTGCGCATAGCAAAAAAAGCGGTTTTCAATATTGTTAATGCATTCAACTATATATCTCCGAAAGAAACCCGGTTGATGATATCGTCCTGAAGGGGGCGGCCGAGGTCGGTAAAATAGGCGCTGTAGCCGCTGACGCGCACAAGGAGTCCTTTGAAAGCCGCCGGGTCGCGTTGGGCGGCTCGCAGAGTTTCGTCGTCCACCACGTTGAATTGAACATGCGTTCCGCCCAGCGAAAAGTATCCCCGCAGCATGGCCTCGAACTTCCGCCTGTTCTCTTCATTTTTAAATATGCCGGGCATCAACTTCATGTTTAGGGAACTGCCGTTTGTGATTTTAGAGTGTTCTAAAGAAGCGACGGAGCGCATGACGGCCGTGGGGCCGAGAGATTCCGAGCCGTTCACGGGCGACAGGCTGTTCGAGACGGGTTGTCCGGCGAGGCGTCCGTCTGGAGTCGCGCCCAGAAGGGAGCCGTCCAGCACGTGCATTCCGTAAGAGAAAAACCCCGGCCTGAACACCCCGCCTTTGCGGATGGATTTGTGTTTCGCAACTTCTTCGCAGAACATGGCCGCTATCCGGCGCGCCATGGCGTCCGCTTCGGGGTTGTCCGAGCCGTAGCGCGGTGTTCGGCTCGACAGAAACGCTCTCATTTTCTCGCGGCCTCTGAAATTTGTTTTCAGCGCGGCGGAGAGTTCCTTCATTGTGTGTTTTTTCTCGTCGAAAACGAATTTTTTGATGGCCGTCAGCGAATCGGCGACGGTTCCAAGGCCGCGCGCGCTGATGGAGGCGTAGTTGTATTTCGCCCCGCCTTGAGTCATGTCTTCGGCGTTCCTTATGCAGCCTTCGAGGGTGGCGGATATGAATGGATTGTGGAACCCGGCGGCGTAAACTTCGTCTTTGGCGTTTACGCAGCGGGCGATGTGCGCGACGGTGAAGCTCAACTGCCGACGGAAAGCGTCTAAGAACTGCTCGAAGGTGTTGAATGTGGAGGGGTCTCCCGTTCGCGGGCCTGCGCGGCGGCCAACCATCCTTATTCTTCCTTGCGTGAAAACCATCTCAAGAACGCCCGCCAGCGAGATGTCGTTGCCGGAGGTGCAGCCGAAAGTGTTTCCCTGCGATGTCGGCTCCACGCACCCGATTATCGTGTAGTCTCTCGCGTCTTCAGCGGAACAGCCTAGCTTTTCCAGCATCGGGATTATGACATCGTCGTTGAACAGAGCGAGTCCCGACGTGGCCGCGTGGACTTCCGAAATCTTCGCGAGGAATTCCGGTGGCGTCTTAGAACTGATCCGGACTGAATACGAGTTGCTCATGCCTTCAATATTTTTCACCGCGTCGAGGAATATGATGGAGAGGTCGTTTGAGGCGTCTTGACCGTCGGGGCCGACGCCGCCGAAGGTGGGAGCCATGCTGTCCGCGCCCATTTCCGACCCGGAATTTTTTCCAAATGAGGGCAGGGGAATGAGATTGACGCTCAATTTGATGAGGAGTTCCTCGACGAGTTCGAGGGCGCGGGCTTCGGACAGCGCGCCGGATTCAACATCTTTTTTGTAGAAGGGAAATAGTATTTGGTCTAGCCGTCCGACGGCGCAGATGCCTGCCAGACCGTAGCTGATTCCGCACATGACTTGCGTGAGCCATAAGGAATGGACGGCTTCGTGGAAAGATTCTGGCGGGAGCCACGGAGCGCGCGATGTGTGCCGGGCGATAAGGAGGAGTTCTTCTTTCCTCGCGGGGTCTGGATGGTTCTCCGCCATCCGCGCGGCCAAATCGGAATATCTTTTCGCAAACATTCGCGCCGCTTCGCAACAGATTATCGTCGCTTCGAGGAATCGCTTTCCGTCTTCTGTCGCGGGCTGTTCGAGTCTGCGCGCCGCCATATCCCGCAGCCCCCGAAACCCGTGGCGGACAACATTGTTGTGCCCGATCACAAGATGTCCCTGCGTGTCGAACACGTTGTTCACCATGTTGGGGTTGTTCACGGGAAGCTCCGCCGCCGAGCGGGGCAGAGCGCGCCAGCGTCCTTTGGCGAACACTGACAGGCTTTCCGCCAGCCGGGCCGCTCCGAAGCTTCTGACGAGATCGAACAGCGCGAACGGCGTGAAACCCGGCTTGATGATAAGGCCGTCGCGCTCGAAGAGGCGGCGCTTGCCGTCCCGGACGGTCTTCCCTCTCCAATAAGGCAATATGTCGTTAAGCAACTCTTTTCTGTCGTCGGGGTCTATGCGGTACGGCCTGTCCGGTCGGTTCAGCAGGTTCTCGATGTCCATTTCGAGAACGAGATTCATCTCCCCGCGTTCCACGGGAAGCAGCGTTCCGACGAGCGCGCTGTTGTGGTTGCCGGCTATAAGCTCCTCGTCGAGTATGAAAACGGTTTTCTTCCGGAGCGCATTCTCAAACGCTTTCGCCGCGCGGATGGACGGATGCTCTCCTTCCGTCTGCCGGTAGGACTCGGTCACATATCTCGCCCGCTCAACGCAGATAGTGTACTGTTCGTCGAGAATATTCTTCCTGAGGCGCTGAGTCCGCGATTTCTTTTCGGCAACCGTCATGTCGATGCTCCCCTCGTCAGCATCCCTTTTCGGGGTATCCGGTTATCTGTTGCATCTCTTTGAAAATGGGAAGCAGTTGTTTGTAGATTTTAGTGTAAACCCGGTCATAGAGGGCGGAGTATAGGGCGACGTTTTTCGGGATAGGTTCAAAAATGTCGCCGGGGCGGGTCATGGCGGCGACGGCGTCGTCGAAGCCGTTGAAAAAACCGAGACCTACCGCGGCGACGATGGCGGCTCCGAGAGCTGAAGCCTCGTGAGTGTGAGGTCTCTGCGCGGGCATCCCGAACACGTCAGCGCATATCTGCATGGCCGAAGAGCTTTGAGAGCCTCCGCCGGACACGCGCAACCCAGTTATTGGAATCTTATTCCTTTTCTCAGTCAGTTGCGCGCCTTCTTTCAGGGCGAAAACCAGTCCTTCAAGTATGGCTCGGTAAAGGTGGGCGCGTTTGTGGAAGTCGCAGAAACCGATGACCGAGCCGCGCGCGCATCGGGCCTTTTCCGGAGCCGGAGTCCAGTACGGCTGGAGCGTCAGCCCCATCGACCCCGGCGGGATGTCCTTTATCAGAGCGTCGAGAAGTTGCTCGGGGGATACCCCTTTTTCGCCGGCTTCGAGGCGCTCCTGAAGCCCAAACTCCTCTTTGAACCATGTTATCATCCACGCGCCGCGCAACACGGCCACTTCGGTATAGTAGCGTCCCGGGACAGCCGAGGGATACGGCGGCCAGAAAGGTTTTAATTCCACATATTTATCGTTCATCGTGTTAATTGTCGAAATGGTTCCGAAACTGATGCAGGCGTTTTCGGGGGAAACGCAACCCGCTCCGAGGATTTCGCAAGCTTTGTCGTTAGCCGCGGCGATGACTGGAAGTCCGGCGGGGATTCCGGTTTCTTCAGAAGCTTTGAGGGTCACATTGCCCAGCAGTCCGGTCGGCGAAACCAGATCAGGCAGTTTTTCAAGCTCGATCGGGAACAATCTGTTCTTCGGATCGAACCGTCCCGCCCACCTTCCTTTTTTGATGCTGAACGGCACATAGCCGACTATGCTGCCGCTTGAATCCACGAACTCGCCTGTCAGCTTTAGCGCGAACCATCCGGACAGATAAATGTGTTTATGGACGCGTTTCCAGATTTCCGGCTGATTCTGGCGAATCCAGTTTGATTCGCAATCGCGGATCGCGCCCTCAATGAGTTCTTCGTATTTAACCGCTTTCAGCAACGGGCGGAAGACCGAAGGGATGATGTTGCCGGAGTCGGCTTTGCGCTCGTCCAGCCAGACGATTGCCGGACGTAGCGGCGCTCCGCTTTTATCCACGTCGATAAGCGTGTTCCGTTGAGTGGCGACCGCGACGCCCTTGATCGCGTCTTTTGATTTGCTGTTCCTTTCTAGAAGCTTTCGGCAAGAGCGGCAAAGCATTTCCCAGAAATATTCCGGCCGCTGTTCGGCCCATCCCGGTTGCGGAGAGTAACAAAGCTCAATGGGCGTCTTCACCATATCGCGGATGTTGCCCTCGAAGTCGATCAGCGCGGCCCGTATCGATTGCGTTCCCGCGTCGATTGCGAGCGCCAGTTCCGCTTTTCCAATCCCTTTTCCAGCCATGTCCACGCCTTTTAGGAATGACCGCGCATTCTGCCGGGTCAGGTTCCGCTCTCGCTGTTTAGCGCGAGTTGCCCGCCGGGGTTCATTATGTTGTTCGGATCAAAATGCGTTTTCAGAGCGCGGAGCGCGTCCATCTGCGTTTTTCCCAGATGCGTTTCCATCCAAGGAGACAGCAGTTTTCCGACTCCGTGGTGGTGGCTCAACGAGCCTCCGTTTTCAACTATTGCGCTCACGATTCTGCTGTGAACTTCGTTGTATTCTTCCGGTCTTTCCGGTTTCAGCACGAAAATGAAATACAGGTTGGTTCCATTCGGATAGAAATGGGACGCGTGGGTCATGCAGATTGAGCCGGGCCTGCTTTTCACGACAGCCCGAACCTCTTTGTGAAGCCGCAGCAGGTTGTCCCATGTAACGGCCGATTCCAGCGTGTCCGTCACTATGCCGAAGTCGAGAAAATCCTCCCGCATCAGCGGCTCCTTGTAGCGGGTTTTCTCCCACGCCTTCACAACCACCGCCGGAAGCTTCATCGCTCCGTTCGCGCGGCACACTTTTCCAATGCTTTTCTTCACATGTTTCGCGTATCCCTTCTCTCCCTCGACCGTTCCCATGCACACGCATCTGCTCATCGGCTTCATTACCCGAGCCGACATGAACTTTTCAAAATATGCGTTGTCGAACCCGTACAATTTCAGGCCCCTGTCCGTTTCCTCAGGGTCGGAAATTCTGTAAACCGCGGGCAACCCGAACTCGGACTGCATGATTTCTCTCGACGCGTTGACGGCGGCCTCCCACGAAGGGAACATGAAAGCGAAATACTGCCTGTTTTCCGGCATGAAGCGGAATATTTTCATCGTGATTTCCACAAGCGCTCCGAAAGCGCCCTCGCTGCCTTTCATGATGTCGTTCAGTTTCGGGCCTGTGGCGGTCGCGGGATATTCCAGCGTTTTGAAAGTCCCCGCCGGGGTGACGTATTCCTGCGAGATCGCGAGGTGGTAAGCGTCTCCATAATACGTGGAAGCCTGCCCGGATCCGAGCGCGGCTATCCAGCCGCCGACGGACGACATCTCGAACGATTGAGGAAAATGCCCGCATGTGTATCTTCGGGCGGTCTTGAACATCTGAGGCGCGTTGTTCAGCGCCGCCTCGAAATCAGGCCCCATCATGCCCGGTTGAACCGTCGCCGTCTGGTTCGCCTCGTTGATGCTCAGCAGCTTATTCATGTGGGTCTTCATCACAAGCGTCACGCCGCCCTTTTCCGGCGCGATTCCCATCACGACGGAAGACCCGCCTCCATAAACGCAAACTGGTATTCTATGCTTGTCGCAGTATTCTACTATGCGGCGGACGTCGTTCTTGTCCCTCGGATGCGCCACGGCATCGGTCACATTCCGGGGTTTGTTCATGCGCAGGCCCATCACTTCTTTCATTGTTTGACCGTGGCTGTATTTCACGCGGTCATAGTCGTTCGTCGACACATTTTCAGAGCCGACAATTTCCTTCAGCGCGTTTATATGCTCATCGCTTAAACCCGGTTTGCCGTTCAACGAGACCTTCTCGTTTCCTTCATTCTGTTTATGAGAAAAATACTCTTCCGTGACGCCGAATTCGGACATCATCATCTCCACCAGTTCGGCGCGAGGATGCTTGAACTCGTTCGGCTCGCCGAACTTGAAAATGGAACGGTACGATCCCGGCTCGGGAGCTTTCTCCGTCCAGTCCGGCGTGAATTTTTTTCCAGACATATTGCCCTCCTTTTTTCTTGCGCGTTTTATGTTTTGTGTCCGCCGCCATCAACCCGCGGAGTTAACGCGGGATCTCGAACATTTTTTTCGCTTCCGCGACTTCCTTTGATTTGCGCGAATCGTCCCAGCCTAGTTCTTCCGCCGCCACATCCGCCACGGCGTCGACCACCGCGTCGCCCGGATCGCCAATCGTGCCAAGTCCAGTCCGGCGAAATAGGATATCCTTCAGCGTAAGCGCCATTTCCTCCCTGATAGCGTAAACAGCCTGCGCGGCGATTTCACCGTCCGCGTTCAATGGCGCCGCCAGAGCTTTGTCCTGACGCGCTATCTCCAGAACTCCGTCAATTTCCCTTCCATAATATTTTCCCAAACGCCAAATCGTTTCATTGTTGAAATCATTGTTGGCCGTTTTCTTCTCATCAAGAAAAGCGTTCATATCTTCAATTTCGCATCCGGCTAGATGCTGTTTGTCCGTGACGCATTTCGGTTCCCTCAAATTTAATTTTCGCGAGACCATTTTCATCACATTATGCGCGAGGTTGCGGCTTGTCGTATATTTGCCGCCTTCGACGGTGATCAACCCGGACAGGCCGTCTTTTTCGTTGTCGTATATCTCGTACCGCCGGGACGACTCCCGAACGGATTTCTTTTTATCTTCAAGCAGAGGACGCAGACCGCCGTAAGCGTGTTCCACATCCTCGTAGCCGATCCGCTCCTCTCCGCGCATCGCGTCGTTCACCATTCCGATCAGTTCCATTATCGCTTCGCGCGTCACCCTGTAGTCGTCTGGGTTTCCCTCGTAATCCTTGTCGGTGGGGCCAATCAGCGTTCGTCCTCTCCACGGGGTCATCACGAATCCGCCGCCGGAGGAGGTTACCATCGCCAGCATGCCGTTAAGCGCGGGTTTCTTCGTTATTATATGAATTCCTTCCGATCTCCTGATGCGCCGCGATCCGCTTTCGCCTCGCGCCGCGTCCAGTATCAAGTCCGCCCAAGGCCCGCCGCAGTTGATCGTCAACTTGCTCCTCAATTCCACGCTTCTTCCTGATATAAGGTCTTTTACATTCACTCCCGCGATCCGCTTTCCAGAGCCGTCTGCGGAATAAACAAACCCTTCGACTTTGCTGTAATTGGAAACGCGCGCCCCGCTTTTAACCGCCGACTTCACGAACGCCAAGGTCAACCGCTCAGGAAAAATGCTCGCGCAGTCGTAATATGAAAAAGCTTTTTTGAAACCTTTGCGCGGGATAGACGGCTCCATCTCAAGAGCTTTCATCGCCGGAACCGCCTTGTGGAATCCAATGCTTTTGCTCTTGTCCCAGGTGCGCCCTTTATCAAAAGAAAGAGAATCGTAAAGCATCATCCCAAGCCTGACTGCCCACGTATGTTTTGTTATTCCCTGCTTATAGCAAGGGACTATCACCCGCATCGGATAGACTAGGTTCGGCGCGATATTCTCCAGCGTCCGGCGCTCTTTCAAAGATTCTCTCACTATGCCGAACTCAAGGTTGGCAAGATATCTGAATCCGCCGTGGATCAGCTTGGAAGTGGCTGCGGAAGTGGCGCATCCGAAATCGTTTTTTTCCACCAGAGCCACCGAAAGCCCTCTTGATGCCGCGTCATAAGCCACCGCCGCTCCGGTGATTCCTCCGCCTATCACCACAACGTCGAACTCGGTCGTGTTCAGGTCTTCAATGAACCTTTTCATGCGTTCCGCCTCAATCCGCGATTATTCCGCTTGGATTTTCGCGATTGTTTTGAACAGTTCCTGTTCGGCGCGTATGTACATGGCCAGCGCTTTCTTTCGGGCTTGTTCGGAGTCCTTTTTCTTTATCGCGTCGCACATGTCGCGGTGATAGACTTCCGTGTTCCGCGCGTTCTTCTCGACGTCGTAGTACAGATATGCGTAATCTTTCAATAGTCCGGTGAACGCGTTGAGCAGTATAACGAAAAAAGCGTTTCCGCCGGCTCTCGCGATGATGTTGTGAAATCGCCAATCCTTTTCCGCCATAGGCATTTCGCCGCTTTCGAAGACTATTTTTTCGAGGGCTAGAATGTCTTTCTCTGATCTGTTCCTCGCGGCGAGGCTTGCCATTTCAGGCATAAGGATTATTCTCAGTTCGGAGAGATTCCTTAATATGCCGACATCCGGTGTTCCGTCCCTGATCAACAACTGTTTCGCCAGCTCCAAGCTTCCGCTTTCGAGATAATCCCGGACGTAAACGCCGTCTCCATGCCTGATTTCCACAAGTTCCATGCTTTCTAATTTGTTAAGAGCCTCGCGAACTGTGGAGCGGTTCACGTTCATTGTGTCCGCAAGCTCGCGCTCTGGCGGCAGCTTGGCTCCGGCAGGAATCTGTCTGGAAATAATCTTGTTCTTGAGTTGTTCGGCGATACCTTCGTGAAGCCTGACGCGTTGAGGAGGAACGAAGTGGGAGGAGTTATTAACGCGATTCATGATGAGACATCCCCGGCGGGCGTTTTATTGGTTCGGTGGCCCGACCAATTTATTGTGCGCTTTTTCTGCGGCCTTGTCAACTTATTTCAACCCGGATTCGTCGATAGAGCCGACGAACCGGGGCGATTTTCATAGCGGCGAACTGCTTTGTTGCCGACGCATTTTTTTGTTCATGAACCATAAGTTCTATTCACTGCAAAAATGCGTCTTGCGCCTCGCATTTCATCCG
>JAKQPS010000133.1 GCA_029564595.1 bacterium
TCACTGCCGCGCCTTCTTCGGGCGAGATAAACGATACGACGGGAGCCGTCGAATCGAGAGCGACGGATATGGTGGTTTCAGATGCATTTCCAGCGAGATCGAGCGCGGCGACTATGATTTCATAAGAGCCGTCTGCTTGCGGGACGCCGCCTTCATCTTTGCCGTCCCAGACGGCGTTGACGGCGGTTCCGACGCCGCTGAATTCGCGGACGATGGTCGAGTTGGAGCTTTCTTTAATTGTGATTGTCCAGCTATCCGGATTTGCGTCCGTGATGGTTGCTGTGATGTCTGTCGCGCCGCCTAATGCGATAGATATCACTTCGGGAGTCGCGACGGCGGACGATATTTGAGGCTCTGTAAGGTCGATGACGATGTCGTCGAAGGCGTAGGCTCGATTGCCAACTGCGTCAACGGCGACTACGCAGTAGTAGTTGATCCCCTCAAAACCTACGGCGCTATGCTCGCCGATTGTTGTCACAAGGTCGGTCACGTTGGCGCAGTCGGCGGGGTTTGAAACTATTCCGGCATAATATGCTTCGACGCCGCTCCCGCCGGGATTGTCTGCGGCGGGCGCGAACGTAAGGAATACTTCCGTGTCTTTTGCGTACTCGCCCTCGTCCGTCAGACTGTTGGGTCTCGCCTTTGGGGCAAGCATGGAAGCGTCAGGCGGTGTTGTGTCTATGTTCAACGTGATTGTTGCGGTTGTTTCACTGGCGGGAATTGTGAGGTCGAAAGCGGCGACGCTCACTTCGTTGGCTCCTTCGGGCAATTCCGAGATGAATGTGATTTGGGCTGTGTCTGTGTCTGACACGCGGACGATAACGCAGGCAACTGGCGCGCCGCATGTGAGCGCGTTCCAGTCAACCCCTGAACCGTTGTCCGTGACGGAGACTAATATTTCGGGACGTGGGTTATTAGTGAAATCTCCGTCCGCGTAGGACATGAATGTAACGCTCGGCGGGGTTCTTAGCGTATTTACGCACGCCGATTGCGCCGTTCCGGGCTCGACGCATGTGTCTATCGTCATCGCATTGTCGTCATCGCAATCTGAGTTATTCAAACATGCAATCGGAGAATGCGAGCATGCGGCTTCGGCTGTTCCCGCCGCTACACATTCGTCAATGGTATATGCATTGTCGTCATTGCAGTCTGCGGCGGTC
>JAKQPS010000136.1 GCA_029564595.1 bacterium
TTAAATCGCTGAAAAACGTTTCTATTATTGACAATTCTGTGATGTGGCTTAAAAACCCCACCGCTGTCGGTCTAAACCGTTTGTCTTGTTGACCGCTTCGAGATGATGGCAACTCAACATAATTTGCGGCTTTACATAAACGAGTTCGCGGGCATAGGCGCTGGATTCCTTTTCGGTCAGACCCTGACCGGGCTTAACGACTTCGTGATTCTCAACATCGGGGCGACTCTCGTGTTCGTAGCCTCTCTGATGTCAATACTGTTCTATCTGCGCGTGATACCGGCTCTCGTGTGCGCGATGGCGCGCGTGATGAGGGCAACAATGCGCGCGTCCGGCGCCGAATCCCTCAGCGCCGCCATGTTCGTGTTCATGGGCATCGAATCCGTTACTGGACTCAAAAAATACCTCAAAGAGATGACGACGTCGGAATTGTTCACGGTCATGACAGGGTTCATGGCGACGATCGCCGGCACGGTGATGGCCATATACGCGAGCGTGTTCGGCGCGAGCGCTGGACACCTGCTGGCGGCGTCCATCATGAGCGCCCCGGCGGCCATTCTCATCTCGAAAATCATGATCCCCGAGACCGGGGAACCTTCCACCTGCGGCTCTATGGACTGGGGGTCTGTGAGGTCGGACGACTCGAACGTGATAGAAGCGGCGGCAAGCGGCGCGGCCGACGGCGTCAAACTCGCCATCAACATCGGCGCGATGCTCCTTGCCTTCATCGCCCTCATTGGCATGCTCGACGCGCTGCTCGGATACGCGGGCGCTCCACTCGGCGCCGAACTTTCCTTCCGCAAAATCTCAGGATACGTCTTCGCGCCCGTCGCCTTCATCATGGGCGTCCCGTGGAGCGACTGCCTTGAAGTCGGACAACTCCTAGGCGTGAAAGTCATATTCAACGAATTCATAGCCTATCAGCAGATGCAAGGAATGGTCGCCGCCGGCAGCCTTAGCCCGCGCTCGACGACTATCGCCACGTACGCACTTTGCAGTTTCGCCAACTTCGGCAGCCTTGCCATCCTTATCGGCGGCGTAGCCGGACTTGCTCCGGAGCGAAAAAAAGAAGTCGCCCGCCTCGGCCTCAAAGCCCTTCTGGCAGGATTTCTCGCGGGCTGCATGACCGCCGCCATAGCCGGAGCCTTGGTCAACCACTGAACCCGCGCGGCGAAAGACAAAAATAACAAACGCGGCCTGCGCCGCCCTGTTTATGCTCCCGATAGATTGACATACGCAAAGAGAGGGTTAAAAATAAATACGCTCGGTTTGCCAGTCGCGGACCCGACGCAGACGCCGCCTCGGCGGCAAAGCGGTTCGCCTCAGTGGGAATTGCCTCAGTCGCGCGGCTCCGACAGCACAACCGGGTTAAGAGCGCTCATAGCTCAGATGGATAGAGCAACGGACTTCTAAGGCTTAAAAGCGATATTCAAATATTCCAATAATCGAAGCAATTATTAAGTTGTGAAGCGGTTTTTTTTATTTGTAGACATAACCGCGAATCATGGTTTATCATGGTTTATCAGGGAGATAAATACACGTTTTAAACACACGCGCCGATTTTTTTTGTGGCAGGCGTGAACAACTTTTTAGGGTGGTGTTGGCATGAAACAAATGGACTATGACTTTCGAGATTATGAGGCCGAGGCCGACATTTTCAAGCGGCTTGATATTCTTGATTCTATCAAAAAAAGCGAGTTGGCGAAAATCGAAACCGAGCTTCGGAAACAACTTTCCGAGGTTGATAGAAGTTTAGATGATGCGGACAAACGCGCGGAGAAAGCAAAACATTTCAGAGCGACTCAAGTGCAAATTACTGAGCTTAACGCGGTATTGCTTGAAAAGAAAAGAGAATGCGCAAAAGAGATTAGGGACGGTATTGACAATAGAAGTTTGTCAGAAGCGATGCTGGAGTCCGCACGAAATAAACTGATTGCCGCGATAGTAAACGACATTCGACAAGATGGAGCGCGCGTATTGCTAAAAAATCGAAATGCCGCGCAAATTGAGATGATACCGACTTCGCTTGAGCTTGTGCAGGATGATTATGAATATTATGCAAATTGTCGGGCGCGCTGGGCCGAAATCCGCGACGATGTTTTGTGCGGTTCTTGTCAAATGTTGTTTTTACTAGGTTATAATATTGTCAATCGCGAAAGAGTAAACATCGAGAACAACGAGATGTCCCGAAATTGTCGGCAAATGATACCCGATGCCATTGTCTTAAAAACCGATTTGTTGACTCAAGAACAGAGGAATAGCCTTGCGTCAGAAATACAGCAGCAGATTGACCGATTCGACGGCGACGCTATCAATGATTTGGAGAAGCTTTCAAAATCGTTCGGCTCACTGCTCGATAAATTAAATTATTCAGAGGATGAACTTGAAAAACTTTTCATTGAGATTGCATCATGTTCAACTGACATCGCTAAAAAACGCTTCGCTCAAAGAATCGAGCAGATTGAGCGCCAACGGCAACGCTCATTAGAGCGCATTGAACAAAACTTAAAGCGGCGGCCTACAGAAACGGCTCATGCGGATATTGAGCGAGACAGGGCGAACGCGCAGGCGGACAGACAGATTAAGCGTCAGCGGGAAATCTTCGATGATGAAATAGCGCGCATTGAATTAAACACAAGCGGAGCAATGGCGGCGTTGACGGATAACCCGCGAATTGCCAATATGTTAGATATAATTGTGGGCCGTGACAAAGATAAGAGACAATTACTGATTCTCTATTTGATTGAGGCCGTCAGCAAATTTCAAAACAAGGATGTTGAAAAACTTCTTGGTATTAATAATGTTAAAAGCTATTTTTTTAAAATATTAGAAAATGTTAGAAACAATAATGAGTCAAAGAAAAAAGACATTTTAGAACATCCTGAGCTATTAGAATTTTTCGATAGGCCTATTGCCGATATCGGGATTGAAAGAGTGATTGGTGAATGTAATTTGCATGACCTTATAAATATCGCGAAACAACACGACGATAACAAGGCGGTTGAATATTTGAGGGAGCATCTGGAAAGCTCACTCGCGAAAGATTCCGACATTAGAAAAAAAGTATTCGGAAAACGTCCAGCGAGTGCTACAGAAACGATAGCGAGAATAAAGACTTATTGGAAATATCTTAACCATTGAGGCGTTTTTTAGGCGCGATATAACTATTTTAAAAACCCCGTAAAAATCCGGCTTAAACCGAACTCTTCTCTAGTATAACGGATGGATGGCGAAACATTTTTTCATCCGAGAGGGGCGGTTTTATGGACGGACGCGAATTAAAAGCCAGCATTATCCGGCGCGGCTTGCGGCTCTGGGATGTTTCGGCTTATACCCAAATGCCGTATAGCAAATTATCCGCGATTTGCAACAACAGGCAAGACGCGACGCCAACGGAACTGGCGCGAATCAACGCGGCGATTGAGACACTGGCGGGAGAGCGCGAGAGATGAACGCGACGCAAGTTGACAGATACATCGACTACGGGCAAGCGGCGGAGTTGTTGTCTCTGTCCGTCGGCTCGCTTCGGAACTTGGTTAGTGAGAAAAAAATCTCTCATTTCAAAATCGGCGCGCGCGTAAGATTCAGCGTCTCCGAACTGCACAAGTTCATGCACGAAAACAAGGTTGAAGCGAGGACAGATAGATGACTGGCGGCTACGAAAAGCCATATACGCCGATCCCGAACGATGTTTTTGACGCGACGATAAAAGCGCGGCTGACGGCTGGCGAACTAAAAGCCTTGATTGTGTTATGGCGGCTCACGCATGGATTCTCGAATTGGCGGGACAATCCTACGGATATCCGCATGAGCGCGCAACGGCTTGCGTCAATGGCCAACTTGAGACTTGAGACAGCCAACAACGCACTTTGGGGACTT
Source organism: bacterium (assembly GCA_029564595.1). GTDB lineage: Bacteria > UBP15 > UBA6099 > UBA6099 > UBA6099 > UBA6099. The sequence continues at coordinate 3,880 of JAKQPS010000136.1, forward strand.
CACGAAAAGAACATCGTCATAAGAACTCGCGGCCATGTGAAAATGAATGACCTAGAGGGCTGGAATATACCGGAAACCGGAACAAATAAATATGCCGGAAACCGGTATATTGATATACCGGAAACCGGTATAAAAATCATACCGGAAAGCGTAACAAAAACCGCCGACATTAATAAGGATGTTTTAAATAAAAGAAATAAATCTTCTAAAGAAAGCCGCGTCGCCAAAAACGCGCCGCCCGCGCTGGCAACAATTATCCGCCAATATTTCAATGAACGCTTCGAGGCGAAGCATGGCTCTAAACCCGCCATGCCGTCAAAATCTAATGTTCTTGCTGTCAACACTCGCATGAAGCAACTTTTAAAAGAAAATCCTGCGCAATACACGGAATCATTTTTCAAAGAACTCATTGACCATTTTTTAAGTTGTGGGAGACCTAACAGCTTATCGGCCATGCTTCACGAAACATGGTTGACCGAATACCTATCACGACGCAATACCGGAAGCAAGCAGCGAAAGGACATAAACGCCGATCTTCAAAGCTGGCGCGACCAGCAACCGACCGGCGAAATCTAATTGAGGTGAAAAAGTCATGGGATTTGAAATCGACCAATATGTAGAGGATTTGAAAAAAATCCGAGCCATTATAGATGCCGGTGAAAAGGATTCAGCGCCTGCTGAAATCATGGCGGAGTTGAAGCGGCTCGAATCGGATACCGAATATGAAAGACTTTGCTTTGAGGCCGCAGAGCCGAGCATTAACCGATCTGGGTTGCCGCCGAAACTGCGAAACATTGAGTTAAACGACCTTGTCGAAACCGATGGCAACCGAGACGCCTTTGCAGCGGCAAAACAATTTGTCAAAAAATCGCATGAACTTTTACAACAGGGACGCGGGCTATTTTTAACAGGCCCTGCCGGTTGCGGGAAATCCGCACTCGCGGCGGTCATGCTAAAAGAGGTTGTCCGTCATAACACACAAGCCGAGCGGTTGACGTATCGACCAGCGCGCATGGTCGAATACGACCAAATAACGAAAGAACCGTATTTATCGAAAGAATGGCATTTGAGTTCAAAACGAGCCAATAACTCTTTTACCGAAACAATCCATGCTCGGTTCATTCAAACGGCGAAATGGTTGAAGTCTCTCCGCGACGCTATGAACGCGCCATTAGACCCGGAAGCAACGAAATATGATGCTGGCTGTTATTTGCACGAATCCACAAAATTAGTTGTTCTTGACGACGTTGGAACTGAATACCCGACAGACTGGGCACGTGAGCAAATATATCTCTTAATTGACGACCTATACACGGCTCAAATATCCATTATTGGAACATCCAACTTATCGCTAAATAAGCTACGCGATGTCATAGGCGAACGAGCGGCGGACAGGCTCTCCGAAATGTGTGCTGTCCGAGTTATGACAAATCCATCGTGGAGGCAAAAAAGTTAATGTCTATGGCTGATATAGCTATATCAAATACCTGCATCGGCAGGCCGAGGGCGCGGCTGACGCTCCATCGGGGCGGCGGCTTGAGCGTGAAACTGACTGTATATGCGTTGCGCCCCTCTGGTCAACGCATAATTTTGCAAGCAACGAAAGGAATAATTAAACATGGAAACCGACAAAATAAACGATTGTGTTTTTAGTGTGTATTCCGACGCGGGACATGAGCGCGAAATGCCGCTTACGCGCGCGCGCGAGGTTGACGCTTCCGGCTCCGGGGATGTCTCCGGCGTGAACACAACCAAAGCGGCGACCATGACCGCCGCCGAACTCGAAAACGCCGAGGTAGTGAACAGCGACGCCATGAATGAATCAGGCTCCGGGGCGGACGTGGAGCATGAGGTTGAGGGCGGTTGTTGCATGGGCGGCAAGGCTCTCTCCGGGGAATGTTCATGCGGTGGAATATGCGCGCATGACAGCCGACCAGAGAAGGCGGAACCGAGCGCGGCGAACGCTCAAGAGGCTGGCGCGGATGTCGGCGTAAGCGTTGACCAACTGGGCGACGTTTCGAGCGTGAATCAGGCGAAACCACAGAGCGCGGCGGAAAGCTGCTCCAGAGGGCGCACAGAGGCCACAAACAAGGCTCCAGAGGGACAACGCGCGGGAGTATCCAACTTGCGGCAATATGCCGACCCTGCCGGACACGCGGCGGCTATTGCCGAGCGCAACCGAACCGAACCGGCGGGCTTGATTCATGGGCTATGGGGATTCAAGAGAGGCGGCGGCGTTAGATGTCTTGATTCAACTTGTCCGATGATTCAGCGCGAACAATGCGAGTTTGCCGAGATTGCCGACAAGGGCGCTTGCATGGTTGTCTCCGACTACGAAGAAAGACGCTTTGAGCAAGTCATGGCTATTGATTGGATACGGCCAACCGACGCGCCGACGGCTAGGGTTTTGATAAAAAATGAAATCCTTATCGGGTTGTGTGAATCATGGTTTATGAGAAGCGGACATTTCAAGCGGCGCAAGGGCGAAAATCCAGCAATAGGAATATATCAAACCGCTCTCCGGGCTTATGCGGCGGCGGCGGATGCTTTAGGACTGAACCCGGCGGCAAGGCAACGGCTAGGGCTTGACGCTCTCCGGGGCGAAACCCTTATGTCTCAAATTATGAAAGGACAACAGAATAATGAGAATACCGAAAACGCCGATTGAGTTTTTAGGTCGATATTATCATCCCGACCTAGACAGACCGGAGTTGTCTTTCAACAAACTAGGCGAACAATGGCAAACCGATATTTTCATTGCGCCATACTTCGAGCCGCGAATTGAAAGAATCTACGCCGAGGCTCCGCGCGACTGGGACAAGACCGGATTGATTGCCGCGTGTGCGTTCGCGCAATGCTTTTACAAGGCCGGAATAATAGTCCGAGTATATGCCGCCGACAGCGACCAAGCCGCAATAGTCAGGGACAGCATTGAGCGGCGCATATTGAATCATCATCCAGAGTTGAAGCATGACGTTGAACTACAGGCGCGAGTTATTAAGTTTGCAAACGGCTCGCGGCTTATCATCGAGGCGGCGGACGCTGACAGCGCATTCGGCAAGCAACAGGATGTCGCAATCGTGGATGAACTTCACGTTTGGAAGTCTCCGAATCATCAGCGGCTATATGAATCAATCGTCAGTAAGGGACGAACAAAAGTTGTCATTTTAACAAATGCCGGAACATCTAAAAGCGGGCTTTGTTGGGATGTCCGCGAGGCGTTGCGCGTGGAGTATGAGGCAGACCCGCAAGGTTGGGTTTTCTGGTTTTCAGCAGAGGCCGACCCATACTTGCCGTCATGGTTGACGCCGGAAAGATTAGAACGGCGACGGCGCGAACTTCCGCCCGGAGTTTTCAAGCGGCTCCATCTTTGCCAGTGGGGAGCGGGCGGCGACTTGTTTTTGCCGGAACACGTTGAAACCTGCAAGCGACCCGGCTTGCATTATGTATCCGAGGATGACGGCGGCGGAGTGCTCGCGCTGGACTTCGGGCGCGTGAAAGATTGGACGGCGGGCGCGGTTGTAAAAAACGTCGGCGGCTCTATCCGAGTGCTACATACGCAAACATGGCGCGGCTCGCATAAAAAGCCAGTGCAAACAAGCGTCGCGCTGGAATACGCCGAGCGCGGCTTTCAAGACTTCGGCGTATCAAAGGCAATCATTGAGAGCTGGCAAATGGCAAGCGTTTGCGAGCGGCTGACGGCGCGTTACGGCAACGCGCGAGTGATTGAGTTTAAGCCGTCGCAACAGAGCGTCGCGGCCATGTCGAAAACATTTTACGACCTTGTGACCGGCGGCGCGTTGAACTTCCCGCCCGACCCGGCGTTGGAGCGCGAGTTGTTGGAACTTGAGGCCGAGGAATCAGGCGCGGACAAATCGCAATTCAAGATTGTTTACAGGCGACGCGCGGGCGGACTAGGACACGGCGACCGGACGCGGGCGGTTATGATGGCGGCTTACTTCGCAGACCAACAACGACCATCGAGGCCGATGGCCGAGATACTGGCGGGCATTGCGAGCGGAGAGCCGCGAATATCGTTTGACGATGGCAGTAGTTTTATTGGTGGCGGCAAGCCGGATGTTTGGTAAAAAAGCAACCAGCGGCGGCATGACCGCCGATTGGAATATTTCAATGAGCGAGGTACATGAGATGGAGTGCGAAAGAGTATCAATCTATACAATGAAAGTCGGGGCGACGGTTGTGAAACCGGCTCCGAGGCCTAAACCGACTCCGGCGGCGAAACCGGACAACAGCAACACGGCTCGAATATTCGAGCGCGCAATATCTCAAATTAAGGCAGGCCGCGACCGGGGCGAAGTTACCGAATCTGTTAGGCGCGAGGTGGAACAAGACCGCCGCAGTAATTGGAGCGCGGACGATGAAAAGAGAGCGAGGACTTACGCGGCCAAACGCGGGCTTAATCTGGATGACTCGCGGGAATACGGCAAGGCAGTAATAGCGGTTTGTTCGGACGCCGACGTGATAGAGGCTGACGACCCGGTTGTGAAGCGTTGCGCGGAGTTGAAGCTAAACGCCGACAATTTCAAGAATTACTCACGCGTTGCTGGAGAGATTTTTGAATATGACTTACAGACTGGCGGAACACGTTTGAAACCAAATTTTGCGCGGCTTGCGCTGAAAGGGAGCGTCAGAGTATGAACATCGAGAAAATGAAAAACCAACTTGAAAAGTTGAATCAGGATATTGAGAGCGCGGGACAGGCCGAAAGCGAGGCTCGCATGGCTCTTGACGCGGCTGTTGACTTGTTGGCCGACGGCGGCTCCGGGGACAAGGTTGACGCGGCAAGGCGAACTCACGAAAAGACTTGCGACAGATTCTCCGCGCTTACCAGAAAACGCGACCGCTTACAGGCCGAAAGCGACCGGCTACAGGCTGGCATGGAGCGGCAAGCGAGGGCGGACAGATTGAAAGAAATTCTCGGAAGCTATAAAACCGCATGGGCGCGAAAGACGGCCATTGTCGGCGCGCTGAAATTTGAGGGCGGCAACCGGGACGAAAGGCTCCGCGCAATGCAAGATGAAAGCAAGGCGCTCTCCGGTGAACTTCAAACAACCGAGACAGAGGCCGAGCAACTGGCGGTCGTACTAGGCGACGAAACTGTCAGAGCGACGTTGAACGAGTTGAAACAGCACAATTCAACCGAATCTGAAATCCGCGAGGCGTTGCTAGACTTCGGGATATTGGATTCATGGGCGGCGCGGAGCATCGAGCACACGCTCAAACATGGAGCTATTCCGTTGCGGCCATAACAAAGTTATCAACTTGCCGGGCGCATCGGCAACGACCGGCAGGCGGCTTTAAAATGTTTCCTTTCGTTTTTCTTTCGCGGGGCGGGTGAAGTCCGCCCGCCCTGCCCTTTTTTCAACAATATGCCGCAGAGGTTATTGATAAACGCCGAGAGACAAACGAAAGAGGCGCAAGGTGTGTGTTCTATCAACTATCTGCTAAAAACGCGTCAGGGGCGAACGTGGAGGGATGTATGCGGCTTACAGAGGCATAAAAACAATCAATAACGGCGGAATGAATCTTTTTTATGTGTCATGGGTTTGATTAAGGTGTGAAGTGATATAATCGCCGAAAGACAATTTCAATAAACGGAGAGACGCCATGACTAACGATGAACGCATTGAACGGATTGAACAGGAACTAGCGCGGCTGAAGCGGCTTGTGCGATGGTTGCCGGGAGCGACGTTGCTTGATTGTATTGAGATAAATGGCACGTGTTTTTTAATTGCCCGTTAATATCGCAAGGAGCAATGACTGATGATTAATACTCTACCGAAATAGTGCCAACTCTTATGTTAGGTCAATCTATAAACAACGGAAAGGAAGATATGGGCAAAAGGCGGTACAAAGAATACAAAAGAGATTCGGATTGGGAATCGTGTGGTTGTTTGTTTTACGCTGTTATATATTTCGTAATTGGTATATCGTTCATTTTTCAAGGAGATTTGAGTTTCATTGAATACATAGGCGCTATTGTGTGTTTATTGCCTATAATTATTCTTTTATACTTTATAGTTACATCTCATTACAAAGATTCTCAAATAATAAAATATCTAGGAAATATATTTGGCAAATATCGGAATGAAAAAATAGATAATCATAGAATTAACAGCCTAGATGCTAACAAAATACATTGCGACAGTCATTCGATTGTACAACTCCAAGATGATAATAGTAGTCAATTTATAGGAAATGCAAATACTTCCGAAAGCAAGACAATAAATAAGCTGTCAAGCAATCAAGTAAAAGAACAGAATATTTATACAACAACAGAGCCAGCGCACACTCCAAATAAATATTATCAAATGACTATTTCTGACCGACCTACCAGTCAACTAGCGCAAAAAGTTGTAAAAAGCACTGTGGACAAGAATGCCGAAGTACAGGCAAGCGATAAAAAGGTTTGTTCGCTTTGCAAATGGAGCAACAAGAAAGAAGCGAAATATTGCTCCTCATGCGGACATTGTTTTATTGAAACGATTCAAGACGGACTGAACCCACAAACGTCTATCAGTCATAAACCGGAATCCAAACACGCTACGGATAATGAAAAAGACATTTTAGAAAGGTGTCAGCATTTAATCGATGACTTCAGTAAAAACAACGCTAGAACTATAAAAGATGACACAAAGAAAATGAGCATCAGTTGTGCGAGTTGCGGTATTGCCCTGATAATTCCTGTGGCATCAAGGAATAAAAGCATAAGATGTCCGAATTGCAAAAGTGTTTTTAAGATAGACTCAAATGACGATGAGTCTCCAAAAAAGACACAAGGCGAAATAAGAAACAAAAACATTGATGGTTATCTAGGCGGACAACAACCTAGAAAGGATATTGCATACACAAAAAAGGTTTCCGACACTATTGTAGCAGATGAAGCGCCCGAATCTTTTATTGAGGGAAATGAGTTTGTATATTTTATTCAGAACAAGCAAACTAAATCCGTAAAAATCGGTTACGCACAAAATCCATACATTAGAAAAGACCAATTGCAAACAGGAAATGAGCATGAGCTTATTCTTTTAGGCTGTATTCGCGGAAATATGGATACTGAATCGAAATTACATAGTCTATTCAGCGGATACAGGTTATTGGGCGAGTGGTTTGCAATGAACCATGAGCTTGAGAAAGCCATCAAAGGACTAGTCCTGTTCTTGCCTAGCAAAGAATAGCAAAAGGGCGGGGATGAGAAGATCGACGCGGTTGACTCCGGGCGGGGAATTTTGTATCCTATATGTGGGTAAACAAGTTGGCGTCAAAGGCACTGCTTTTTTTGGCCGTGTTTCCGTTACAACGTCTTTGACGATTGTTTACCCAGCGGGAACCGGCCTTTTTATATTAAACGAAAGGGGAATCAGCAAATGACAGATGAAAAGAACGCGGCGAAGCGAGGGCGCAAGGCAGGCTCCGAATCATCGGGAAGCTATGAGGCGCGAGGCGGCGGCGACGGGCTTTATAAGCGTTGCGATTGCGAATCATGGCGGCGTTGTAAACATTCATGGTGGATAACCGCCCATGTCGGCGGCGTTTACATCCGGGAAAGCGCGCATACCAACAACAAGACGATTGCAACCGAGATATTGAACACGCGCAAGGCCGACGCTCTCCGGGGCGCGGTCGGAATCAAGGGCGAAAGCAAGACGCGGTTTTTCGACTTGTGCTCGAAGTATCTGGACGCGACGCGGGATGAAAAACGCTCACACGTTCGGGACTGTCAGTCCGTTGACACCATGAAAGCGTATTTTGGCAACCGGCGATTGAACGACATGGCGGGCAATGATTTACTTGTGCGCGGCTACATCAGGGCGCGCATGGCCGGAGAAATCGAGGCGAGCGGAAAGCAACGGCGACCAGTGACGCGAACGACAGTAAACCGCGACCTTGCCTTGCTGAAAACGATGTTCAACAAGGGCGTGGAGTGGGGACTTTGCGCGGGCGACAATCCAGTGAAGCGCGGAGCAATCGACCAACGAGCCGAATCAGAGGCGAAGCGGTTTGTTTTCCTTGAACCCGACGAAGTGACGGCTTATCTTGAAGCGGCGCGGAGCATCCCTCAATATTATCCGGTTGCGGCGACGGCGATTTATACGGGCATGAGAAAATCTGAAATATTAGGGCTGACATGGGACAGGGTTGACTTGAACAATCGGACGATATATTTGGAGCGGACAAAAGGCGGCAAGCGGCGAGAGGTGAAAGCGCCGGAAAAGTTGACAGATATTTTTAAGGAATTAGAATCTATGAAGTCCGGCGGCCATGTTTTCATCAACAGGCTGAATAAACCTTATGAGGACATCAGGAAGTCACACGAAAGGGCGCTGGAAGCATCGGGGATAGAGCGTCGGCGTCTCGGACAATTCGACGCCATAAGCGACCCAGCGGAGAGAGCGGCGGCAATCAAGCGGAACCGCATCACGTTTCATACGCTCCGGCACACGTTCGGGACGTTGCTTGCGAAAGAGTGCAGAGACTTGAACATCGTCAAAAAGGCAATGGGACACGCGAACATAGTCACAACCGAGAGATATAGTCATGTGTTGCCGGACGCGCACAGGGAAGCGGTCGAGGCTCTTTCACAGAGTTTGAATAATACCAAAATAAACACAGTAGTCGATTTTAGAGGGATGTCATCGAGTGAGGCGAGAGCATGAAAGCCTCATTGATAAAGGAATATTTTGAGAATGCGCTCATAGCTCAGATGGATAGAGCAACGGACTTCTAATCCGTAGGTCGCAGGTTCGAATCCTGCTGAGCGCGTCAGATTCATATCTCCGCGCAAATCTTCTTCTTTCGTTTTCTTTGTGTTTTATTTCGCGTTGCGCGGAAAAATCAGGTTTATTGCGTCGTTCAAAACGCGGCTCTTCCACAAACACATCAAAGCTGTTTTGTGTTGACTATGACATCTGCGCCGAAAAGCAGGAAACAGCGAGGCGGCGGTCACACCGGGAACGGCTTCTTGTTCTTAATTCGCTCGTAAAGGTCTTTGTATTTTGTTTTAGTGTTCATTTTTGCGATGAGGCCGCCCGCTATGCGCGCCGGCCAGTAAAGCTTCTTCATGTCGATAAGCTCCACCAGATTTCCGTCGGGGTCGCGCGTGAAGATAAAATCGGTTCCGAGGTTGCATTTGACGGGGCACACGAACTTGATCCCTTTTTCCTGCAGCTTCTTCATGACGGCGGGCAGGTTCTTGACGTCGAGCGCGAGGTGGGTGATGCCGGCGCGGTTCCATACGACGTCTTGATGCGGGCCGACGAGGGGGTCGAAGTTGAACAGTTCGACGAAACCGCCGTTGCCCGTCCGCAACAGAAAGAGCGTCACCTTGGTTTCCTCGCCGACGCCGTAGATGTCGCGCCTCTGGTCGAACGGCACGTCTATAGCCTCTAGCAACGGCAGGCCGAGAACATCGTGATAGAATTCCAGCGACTTCGTTATATCCGAGCAAGTGATTCCGACCTGAGCCAGCGACCGCACCATAGCGCGCGCCTCCTTTGCGTCTTTGTTCGCGGATATTATAGCTCAAAACAGGAATTTCAACATGCGAGGCGCTTGTTTGACTTTTAATTTTCGTTGTCCTATCATCAAAAAGTCCATTGTTTTGAGAGGAGAGACAAGGTTATGAAAAGCGACTCAGTGAAAAAAGGAATCGAGAAAGCTCCGCACCGCTCGCTGTTCAAGGCGCTCGGACTTACCGACGAGGAAATCAGCCGCCCGCTGGTGGGCGTCATAAATTCAGCAAACGAAATAATCCCCGGCCACATACACCTGAACACGGTGACGGAAGCGGTCAAATCGGGAATCAGGATGGCAGGCGGCACTCCGATCGAGTTCGGCTGCATCGGCGTCTGCGACGGAATCGCCATGAACCACATCGGGATGAAGTATTCGCTGGCGAGCCGGGAACTGATAGCGGACTCGGTGGAAGTGATGGCGACGGCGCACGCGTTCGACGCGCTGGTGGCGGTGACCGCATGCGACAAGATAACGCCGGGAATGATGATGGCGCTCATCAGGATGGACCTGCCGAGCATAGTGGTGAACGGCGGGCCGATGCTTCCCGGCAAGCTGGGCGGCAGGAGCCTCGACCTGATAGACGTCTTCGAGGCGGTCGGTCAGGTAAAAACGGGGAAGATGAATGAATGCGAGTTGAACGCGCTCGAAGACGCGGCGTGTCCGGGCTGCGGCTCATGCGCGGGGATGTTTACAGCCAACTCGATGGCGTGCCTTACTGAGGCCCTCGGGATGGCGCTGCCGGGCAACGGGACGGCCCCGGCGGTCAGCGCGGAGCGCGTCAGGCTCGCCAGACGCTCCGGCATCGCCGTCATGGAGTTGCTTAAACGCGATATCAGGCCTTCGGCCATAATAAACGAAAAGAGTTTCGCCAACGCGCTGGCGGTAGATATGGCTCTCGGCTGCTCCACAAACACAGTGCTGCATGTTCTGGCTCTGGCTCAGGAGGCGGGCGCAAAGGTGACCATGAAAACTATCGACGCGGTCGGCGCGCGCGTCCCCAACCTGTGCAGGCTCCGCCCCGGCGGAACTCACTATCTGTCCGAGCTTCACGAGGCCGGCGGCGTCCACGCCGTCATGAACGAGCTTGCAAAAGCCGGAGCGCTCCAACTAGACGTCGTCACAGCGACCGGCAAAAAGCTTTCCGCCAACATCAAGAATGCGAAGGTTCTCGACCGCAATGTGATAAGGCCAATAACAGAGCCGCACACGGCGACTGGCGGGCTGACCGTGCTGTGGGGCAACCTCGCGCCCGAAGGCTGCGTCGTGAAAAGCAGCGCCGTGGCCCCGTCCATGATGAAACGCAGAGGGCGCGCCCGCGTGTTCGACTCCGAAGAAACAGCTTACGCAGCCATTCTCGGCGGGAAGATCAAGCCCGGCGACGTGGTGGTGATAAGATACGAAGGCCCCAAAGGCGGGCCGGGGATGCGCGAGATGCTTTCTCCCACCAGCGCGGTGGTCGGCATGGGACTCGGCGAGGAAGTCTCACTGATTACCGACGGGCGCTTCAGCGGCGGAACCCGCGGCGCCGCCTTCGGCCATGTCTCCCCGGAAGCCGCTTCCGGCGGCCCCATAGCTCTCGTCAAAGAGGGCGACGTCATATCCTACGACATTCCGGCAAAGAAGATATCGCTCGAAGTTCCGGCTGCTGAGTTGAAAAAACGCGCCGCAAAATTCAAGCCGCCAGCCAAGAAAATCAAATCCGGATACCTCGGCAGGTACGCCGACATCGTGCAATCGGCGCACCTCGGAGCGACGCTCAAGCAGCCCAAATAGCGGCGTTCTTTACCGCAACAATTATGACGTCCGGCGAACACGCGCGCGGGCAAAGCCCCGCGCGGGTTGATTCCGCCCGGCTTTAGTCCTATCATATTCCGGGTTTGCAGGGAGGGAGCGGCGCGCCGCTCTGGATTATGGAAGGCTTCTCCGAAAAGAAACACAAGAGCGTCGTCCCCGGCGGCGTGGCGGAACTTTCGTTCATCGCCCTGCCGATGGTTGTTTCCGCTGGATGCGACACGGCGATGATTTTCATCGACCGGCTTTTCCTGTCGCGTCTGGGGCCGGAGCAGATGAACGCGGCCCTCGGCGGCGGCGTCGCCAGTTTCATGCTGCTCACGTTCTTCATCGGCCTCACCGGGTATTCAACCGCCCTCGTGGCGCAGTACCTCGGCTCAGGGATGAAACGGAAATGCCCGGTTGTCATCACTCAGTCGATGATAGTGTGCGCGGCGGCGTATCCGCTTCTGCTCGCTCTGCGGCCGCTCGGGCCGTGGATGTTCGCCAAGTCGGGCATCGACCCGGCGCAACTCGCCTCCCAATCGCTGTACTTCAACATCCTAGTTAACGCGTCCATCGTCGGGCTGGCCAGAAGCGCCTTGAGCTGCTTCTTCTCCGGCGTCGGCAGAACCCGCGTCGTAATGATTTCCACCCTCGTGTCGATGGCGGTCAACGTCTGCGCTAACTATGTGTTGATATTCGGCAAATTCGGTTTCCCCGCGATGGGAATCAGAGGGGCGGCGTACGGCACAGTCCTCGGCGGCGCGTGCGGCGTGGCCGTCCTCGCCTTCGCCTACTTCGGAGCGAAAAACCGCGCCGAGTTCGGCGTGGGCCGCTCGTTCTTCTTCGACGCTGAAGCGATGACGAAACTGTGGAGGTTCGGATCGCCCGCCGGGTTCGAGTTCCTTCTCAACATGACCGCCTTCAACGCGATGATACTCATGTTCCACTCTCGCGGCCCCGTCGCCGCAACCGCCGCCACCGTCCTTTTCAACTGGGACTTGGTGGCGTTCGTCCCGCTCGTGGGAATGGAGATAGGCGTCACCAGCTTAGTCGGCAGATACATGGGCGCGGGCAAGCCCGACATCGCCCACCGCTCCGCCATGTCTGGCATCAAAATCGGATGCATATATTCCGCCGTCATGCTTGCGCTGTTCGCCGGATTCCCGGAAACGCTCGTCGGAGTTTTCAGGCCGATTGCCGGAGACCCCGTGTTCGACGCCGCAGCCCCCACCGCCGCGTTCATGATCCGATTAGCCGCCGTTTACGTCACCATCGAGGCCGCGGTGCTTGTCCTCATGGGCGCGTTGCGCGGCGCGGGCGACACATTCTTCGCCATGCTCATCTCCGTCGCGACGCACTGGATACTCGTGCCTACGCTGTACATCATGCTGCATGTGATGAACACAAGCGTGGAAGCCGCATGGGTCGCCCTCGTCTCCGTTTTCATGGTGTTCAGCCTAGCAATTTACCTCAGATACAGAAGCGGCAAATGGCGCGAGATCAAAGTCGTCTCCGCCCCCTCCGCCCCGCCCCCCTTCCCCGCTGATTAACCGACCCGCCGGTTGTTTTTATCAAACCGCAACATGCAATCGCTCTTATTGCCAATGCTATTTTCGCATGATATACTGTCGGCATTGATGAAATTTCTTTAAAGGAAACTAACATGAAAATGTCAGCTTGTTTTTTTGCTTTTGCCGCAATAATTCTCACCGCTTGCGCGGCATCCCTCTGCGGAGAGTTCGATTATCCAAATATTAATATTTCTTCATCCCCTGCCGCAAGCGTCTCCTTGCTCATTCAGGACGGAGACGTTGTTGTGGACATGGACGTCTCAAAACGCAAACCTTTGGCCCTTCTTATTATCAAAAAAGAGGAAACGTCGAAAAACTCGCACATGATATTGGAAGCCGACCTCGCTTCGTTAAAAACGCGGCTCATTCCGGCTCCGGACGCAGACGGCATGAGCGCAATCGTGTGGCATCCTGAAAACAAAGCGATTTTCGCGTTGGGATCGATCGGAGGAAAAAGCGCTGTCTGGCGGCGCGAATACCCGGCGACTGACGATTGGCAGATAATCTACTCGACTGAAGAAAAACTCAAAAAACTTCTGATATCCCCGACAACATTTTCCTTGTACGACGAACCTTTGACAGGCGGCGGCAAACAGCATCGGCTGATCATCGGAGTCGAGCTTGAGCCGGGCGTCTTCGGCATCAGAACGATAACCGAACACGGAGAGCTTCCTTATAATGTACACGCCCCGTTCAAATATCTTGATGATTTTTTCCCTCCCGGCAGATTCGAAGAAATCAATGACTACTTCGACTACGACCCATCCGGAGTAGACTGGTCTTTGCCGGAAAGCATCCATTCTGTCGGTTCTCGAATGCTATGGAAAGACGCTAACGGTTCTTTGCATGTTTCAGATTATTATGATTATTGGTTTCATAGAATAAATGAGCCTATTAAGCACATCCGAGGCGACGCGGTGTTTTTTACTCCTAATGGAATTGGCCTAACTGTTTGGAAGCGAGGCGAGAACGGAGTAAAGACACATATAGGAAACCATGTCCGAGTTGCCGCAGATTCTCTACTGTTTGAAACGCCTCCCAAATGGGCTCCCGACGGAAAAGGCATCATCGGAGTTATAAATGCCAAGGACGGGCTTAGACTCGTCTATGAAACGGCAGACATCCCGCTTGCGGATGTAGTTAACGCATGGATGTTCGTCGAAAGCCCTCAAGACCTTGAACTGCTGGATTCCAATGGCGGCTTATTCAGAAAAACAGATTATGATCAATTATACAACCTTTACGAATCCGAGAACTACGCATGCGCATATGGCTATTCCACTTCTATTCCCGCCCGGCCTTATCTTGTGACAACCGATATATTTTGGGAGGTTTTCGCCGCGTCTTTCGAGGGCATATTCCAAATATTCGAAAGATATGAAGCCATCCCGTCTTTCTGGTCTTTCGTTTCCGACGCAAACAAATATTTCTCTTCGCATGAATCCGAATCAGATAACAGGTTGCGCGGAGTATTCGCGGTTCTGGACGGGTTGCGATACTATTCTGAAGACCAGAAAACTGAAATCAAGAAAATACTCGCATCGAAAGGGCGCTCTTATTCTGAAACTCTAGGCGTTGATTTTGAGTACGAAGACTTAAAGCCGCGCGGACACTACACAAGCAGCAAAGAACTGAGTCTTTATTTCAAAGCGTTTCGGTATCTTGCGAACATAGAATTCAACAAGACTGAATCCATCTCGTTGAATAACCTTCCTGCGGAGTTGAAAGAAAAAGCGCGCGGCATAATAGAGCCATACTCTTTTTTTACAGCGCCATCAAGGCACAGTCCGGCAATTATTTTTGAAGGCGTTCACAGAGATATCCCATCATACGTAAAGCATCTCCCCGGCGACAACAAATCGCGTTTCTTCCCAATGTCCTTCGGGTTCGACAATGAGGTTTTAAATTCGGTTGTTTACCACGATAATTGGCCTGCTGAAGAACAAGTAAAAAGGATGATCCCGGACTCTCTGGAGTTGCCAGCTGTCACCGGAAGCTTAACAGCTTTTAAGATTCTTGAAAAATACGGGTTGTTCGAACAAGAGCCTGCTATTGTAAATATCCTGAATGATTTGAAAAACCGATGGTCAAAGTTCAATCCCGATGAATCAGAGATATATTCGCAGTGGCTGAAAGCGCTTGGTGTTCAGTGGGCGGAGAGCGTTAGTCCGCCCGATTCAGGAGTGTCGAACTCTCTATGGCAAACGAAACGGCTTCAGACCGGGCTTGCTAGTTGGGCCACGCTCAGGCACGCCACCGTTCTTGTGAATGAAAGGACAGGCGCAGAATGCGGCGAAGGCGGTTTCGAGCCTATCGTTGTGATTCCGCCTATGGGCGCGGTGGAGCCTGATCCCGACGTTTTCTCCGCAATCGCTTCTTTGTTCGACGCAGAAATCAGAATGGTCGAAGAGAAACTCAACTTCGGAGGAATTGTCAATCTTGGCGAGCGGGGATCTTATGAGGATGACCTTCGCAACGGCATTATTCGACGACTTAAGGAAAGCAAATCAGACGTTCTGAAATACAGAGAGATGGCCGTAAAACAAATCGCCGGCCTTCCGCTGTCTCCGGATGAGTATGAAAGCATATTCAACGCCGGACGAGCCGCAGAATACAATTTCCTTGTATTTAAAAGCCTTGCAAATGATGATTTTTCGATTGCAAATCCCGACCCGATTCCCAAACTCGCGGACGTTTCGGGAGGCGGCAAATATCGACTGCCGTATTTGCATGTCGCTGTCGGGCGGCCTGCTGAGTGGAACCTTATAGTTCCCCACTTTGGAGCCAGACAAGTGGTAAAAGGCTCCGTCTACACATATAACAGGTTCGTCGAAAACACTCTTTTTGACGACAGTAAATGGCGCGAGATCGTCGACCAGACGTCGCCTATCGACTGGACGCTGGACTTTTATTCGAATACGAGGCTCTCATGCCCAGCCGTTATTCCTTTCTGACTTTGTTGTTCCTGACGATCCTTTCTTCGCCTCTTGTCTCGGATCAATCAGGAAGCGAACCGTTACCCGGCAAGCGTATCATATTCGCGGGCGACATAATGTTGTCTCGCCTAGTTGAACAGGAAATGCGGCTATCAGGGAATGACAATCAATGGCGCGGCATGAAAAGTTTTTTCACGAGCGACTCCATAATCGTCGGGAACCTTGAAGGGGCCGTCGGGAGTTCCGGCGACTGCGCAGACGGCATCCCGAGCAACTTATGCTTTCCCGTTTTGCCGATACGAATCCCCTATTTGAAAAAAGCGGGTTTCACCGCTCTTGTCAATGAGAATAACCATGCCCTCAACCTAGGGAATGATGGCGTTAGAGCCACAATAGAGTCATTGATCGAAAACGACTTGATCCCCATAAGATTCTCGAACTCGCCTGTATTCATAAAAGCTGATGATATAACCATTGGCATCGTCGCATATTCGGTTTTCCCTGACGAAAAGAGGAAGCGGATAACCGCTGATAGCCGTGAAATGAAGCGAAAAATGAGACTCGCGGCCGCCCTTTCAGATGTTGTGGCCGTATACGCGCACTGGGGCGTGGAATTCAGAGACTGGGCGTCTCCTTTTATGCGCGAGGAAGCGAAAAAACTCGTGGAGTCCGGAGCGGACATTATTCTAGGCGCGCATCCGCATGTCATCATCAAGCCGGAGTGCGTCTACGGCAGACCCGTTTTCTACTCGCTCGGCAACCACGTTTTTGATCAAAAGTACACGGCTGCAAAACGAGGCCTTCTGGCCGTATGCGATTTGAATAGCGATTCTCGTGAAGTCGCTTGCTCCGCAACAAGCACGTCTGCGAAGCCAAACAGCGGATTTCCGATAATTGAAAGCTTCTCGCCAGAAGAGAATAGCGACTTGATGAAATGCTCTTTTAGCATGAGGTCGCCTATCGAAATAAATGACATTGTCTTGCGCGCCGAAACTTTGCCTTCGCAACCAAATGAAATTGTTTTGGAAGGTTGGATTAAGAACAAGCGGCTTTGGAGATCAAGCCCGTCAGAAATCATTTCTCTTTCGAGCGGACGGATTTCATCCCTAGATGATGAAATCCTTCTGTTCGCTGTGGAGAAAAAACCTTCACGGATTGACGGAGAACACGCCCCTAGACCCTATGTTTATAGAATATCAAAGAAAAGACTTGATGCGTTGTGGAGAGGTTCCGCTCTTGCTTGGCCGCTTGTCGACGCCTCTGTAATCTGCTCCGATTCATGTTTTCTATGCGCTTTGCACAGAGGAGATTCCTTTCTATTGTCGAATCCAAAAAATAATCAATTCAGACTCATGACTTACAGTTGGAACGGTTTCGGTTTCAAATCCTCTATGTCTGAAGAATTCTTGAGCCAATGCTCTGATTTCTTCGATGTCGAATGATGCGGTCGATATTCTGGAATTTAAACATCAATCTGCTTCGTCATAGTTTTAAACTGCGAAACTCGAATAAAGATTAAGGTTTGCCTGAGGATATGGTTAAAACACGCCGTTCAGTCCAGAGCGGCGACGAGGCTTATCTCGACTTTTTTTTCAGCAAGCGCGGCGACGATTCGGTCCCGCTCGCAATAATCGAACCTGAGGGCCACTCCGCAATCGGAGCTGATGTGCCGGGGCGTGGGAATCAGTTTAACCTCCACGCCGATCGCGCGGCACACCTTTTCCGCCTGTATCGCGTGGCTCGTCGAGTGAAAAGTCACAACGGCTCTTTTTATGCTTTCCATGGGTTCATATTATCGCTCAAAACGCCCCGGCAGCACAACACAATGAAAACGAATCCGCCGTTAGGGTTCGGAAGCGAATGTTCAAAACGCATGAAACGCAGAACGCAGGCGCTTTTTACAGTGAATTGGACATTGGGTTCGCGAAAAAAAGGTGGCGCCCCAAAACTCGCTTTGGGGGGGTTGAAGCAATTCGCCGCTATGAAAATCGCCCCATTTCGTCGGCTCTATCTACGAATCCGGGATGAATTGTCGCGTTGCATAGCTCAGCCCGACATATTTGATTCTCTTAATACCGGTGGAAATTAGAAAAGCGCTTGGCGCGGTAATGCGCCGGGATCAGGCGGTTCCTTCTTTGAGGAGGATTTCTCCGCCTTCGCCGTCGAGGAAGGAAAGCAGGGACAGTTCGCTCTTGGTCTCGACGTGGCTCCTATCGATGATGCACTTCTTGAGGCCCGGCCGGGACGGTATCTCGAACATGAGGTCGAGCATGAGACTTTCAATTATTGAGCGGAGGCCGCGCGCGCCTGTCTTGCGCTCCATCGCCTGTTTTGCTATCGCCTTCATCGCTTCGACGGTAAAGTTCAGATCGACGCCGTCTAGGTGGAAAAGCTTCTTGTACTGCTTCACCAGAGAGTTTTTCGGTTCGACCAATATGCGAACCAGAGCCTCTTCTTCGAGCGGATCGAGAGTGGCGACTATCGGCAGTCTTCCG
Source organism: bacterium (assembly GCA_029564595.1). Taxonomy (GTDB): domain Bacteria; phylum UBP15; class UBA6099; order UBA6099; family UBA6099; genus UBA6099. The sequence continues at coordinate 22,195 of JAKQPS010000136.1, forward strand.
ATAAGTTCCGGTATGAGGCCGTATTTCAGCAAGTCCTGAGGCATGGTCATGCGCAGGGTTTCGCCGATCGATTTTTCATCTTTCTTGACCTTTTCGGCGCGGAAGCCCATCACTTGGCGTCCGACTCGGTTGTTGATGATGTCAACCAGCCCGTCGAACGCGCCGCCGCAGATGAACAGGATGTTCGCGGTGTCAATCTGAATGAAGTCCTGATTCGGATGTTTGCGGCCGCCTTGCGGGGGGACGTTTGCAACTGTTCCCTCGATTATCTTCAGAAGGGCCTGCTGCACGCCCTCGCCGGACACGTCGCGGGTGATGGACGGGTTTTCCGTTTTGCGCGCTATCTTGTCTATCTCGTCAATGTAAACGATGCCTCTGGAGGCGCGTTTGATGTCGTAATCGGAAGCCTGAATGAGCCTCAAAAGGACGTTCTCGACGTCTTCGCCGACATAGCCGGCTTCGGTGAGCGAGGTGGCGTCCGCGATGGCGAAAGGCACGTCCAGCATCTTGGCCAGCGTCTGCGCAAGCAGGGTTTTCCCGACCCCCGTCGGCCCGACCATCAGGATGTTGCTCTTCTGTATCTCGACGTCGTCGGCGGTTTCAGGAGCGTTGATTCTTTTGTAGTGGTTATATATGGCGACCGCCAGAACTTTCTTGGCGTGATCCTGTCCGATGACATAGCTATCGAGATAGTCGCATATCTCGCGGGGCTTCGGGAGGCTCTTGAAATCCAGTTCAGTCTCGGAAGGCTTGTAAAGCTCTTCCTCGATAATCTCGTTGCATAGGTCGATGCATTCTTCGCAGATGTAAACGCCGGGGCCTGCGACCAGTTTTTTAACTTGGTCTTGGGTCTTCCCGCAGAAAGAGCATCTCAGTTTGCCTTTGTCGTCAGTAAACTTGAACATCCAACCTCCGAGGCGGAATATTCGGCCCGCGCCGCCCGCCGCCGGGAATGATTCCCTGCGATAGTTTTTTTCAGCCTCTCCGCCCGGCGCGGCGCATTGATCCCGCGCCGTTCGTTTCCATCTATGATAAAAACTTATCTGGCTTCCGGCAAGAGAACTTTATCAATAATTCCGTATTCGAGCGCCTCTTCGGCTGACATGAATTTGTCGCGCTCGGTGTCCAGAGCGATTTTGTCAATCGGCTGGCTCGTATGTCCCGCAATTATCGAGTTGAGTTTGTCGCGGACTTTCTTCATCTCTTCTGCCTGAATCGCGATGTCGGTGGCCTGACCCTGAAAACCGCCCATCGGCTGGTGAATCAGGATTCTCGAATTGGGCAGAGCGTATCGTTTTCCTTTTGCGCCCGCGCACAGCAGAACGGCTCCCATGCTTGAGGCCTGTCCGACGCAGATGGTGGACACGTCCGGCTTGATCAACTGCATGCAGTCGTATATCGCCAGCCCGGCGGTCACGGAGCCGCCCGGCGAGTTGATGTACACGTCTATGTCTTTGGTGGTGTCCTCTTTTTCGAGGAAAAGCAACTGGGCCATCGCGAGGTTCGCTATATCGTCGTTTATGGCCGTGCCGATGAACACGATCCTGTCCTTGAGCAGCCTCGAATAAATATCGTACGAGCGCTCTCCCCTGTTTGTCTGTTCGACTACTATCGGAACGAGTGTCATATTATTCTTTCTCTCCTTCCGGATTGCCGTCGGCCGGGGCCGCGGTTTCAATTTCCGTCTTCGCCGTTTCCGTATCCGTCTTCGGTTCCGGAGCCGGGTCGTCCATGAACTTCACCCTGCCCCTGATCAGCCTCATCACTTTCCGCTCCCGCACCTCCGTCCTCAGATGCGCGAGGAACTCCCGGTTCTTCATCAGCTTCTTCATATCTGACTTCTGAAGCCCGTTGCGGTAAGCGTACTGCAGCAGCTCCATTTCAAGCTCCTGCGGGAATATCTCCATGTTTTCCTGAGTGAAGAGCCTGTCGAAGATAATCCGGCGCTTCACTTCATTGCGGGCCGAGTGATACTCTTCATCCTTCATTTCGTCGAGGTCTTTGCCCTGAGCGGCTGCCCAGTCTTCGATGGTCTTGCCTTCTCTTTCGAGAGCCGCCTCATACCTGTCGAATCGCTCCTGAATCTCGTCGAGAACCAGCTTGCGCGGCACTTCCAGATATGTGGTGTCGACCATCCTCTGAATCATCTGTTCGCCGACTTCCTGTTCGTGGCGCTGCACTTTCATCAGGCGAATCTGTTTTTCTATGTCTTTCTTGAACGCGTCGGCGTCCGCGTAGTTGCCGATTTTTTTCAGGAATTCCTCGTCAATCTCCGGGACTTTCGCGCTTTCGATGGACACCAGAGTTATCGTAACAGTGGTGTCCCTGCCTGCGAGGTCAGGGTTCTGGTAATTCTCCGGATACTTCACCGGGAACTCTTTATTCTCGCCCGGCTTCATGCCGACGATGTTGTTCTCGATTTCAGGAAGCATCTCGCCCTCGCCCATCCTGAGGACGAGCCCCTCGCGGTTGTCGACCAGAACGGCGTTCTCCGCCTTGATTTCATAGTTGATGGTGACGCGGTCGGGTTCTGCGCAACCGCGATCATCTGTCATCGGCGCGAACTCGGCGGCTCTTTTCCGCATCGCCAGAACGGCCTCTTCGACTTCGGACTCTTCCACTTTCACTTCTCGGTTGAGCTGAACGGGGATGATGTCGTATTCGCCAAGCTCAAAATCCGGCAGGGCCTGAAGCTTGAACTTCACCTCGAGGGCCTCGCCCGCCTTGAGCGTCGGGAACGGATCGAACTCCGGCTCGCCGATGGGTATGATTTTTGACTGTTCGATGGCCTTCTCATACACGTCGGGAAGCAGGTCGTGGAGAGCCTCAGCCGCGATGCCTTCCTCGCCGACCATGCTCTTGATGACTTCGCGCGGGACTTTTCCCTTGCGGAATCCCTTAATCGCCTGCCCGGAGGCCATCTGCTGATATACCCGGCTGATGGCCTTGTCGACCATTTCCTTGGGGGCGGTGATTTCGATCTCGATGTTTTCGTTGTCGATCCTGTTTGCTTTTACTTCCATGATGAATGTCCGTCCTAAATATCCGTCCGCCCGACCGGCGCCGGACGTCTGTTTGATTTTGAGAACTCTGACGTTGAAATCGCAGCCTCTGGGAGCAAAAAAAGAGCCGGCAAGGATTCGAACGCCGGGCGCGGCGCCGGCCGCGCCCTGAAATGTTAAAAGCGGGAGACGGGATTTGAACCCGCGACCCCTGCCTTGGCAAGGCAGTGCTCTACCACTGAGCTACTCCCGCGTTTCCTGCAAACATCTTTTTATTTTCTTCTTCCAATCCCCGGCGAGATATGGGCAAGGAGAGACTTGAACTCTCACGGGGTTTCCCCCACCAGATCCTAAGTCTGGCGCGTCTGCCAGTTCCGCCACTCACCCCTGCTCTATCTCACATGGGCCGTAAAGGATTCGAACCTTTGACCTTGGGATTAAGAGTCCCCTGCTCTACCAACTGAGCTAACGGCCCGATTTCCAGACAGCTCTTCAGGCCGCCCGATCTATTCCTTTTTCTTCTCTTGTCTCCCGGCCGATCCGCGCCGCCGCTATTTTATCGTTTCCCTTACAAGGTCTTTCAGCGCCTTGCTCGGCCTGAACGACGGCGTCACCGTCTCATCTATCTCAATTCTTTCCTGCGTCTTCGGGTTGATTCCTTTGCGGGCTTTCCTTCTCTTTATCTTGAACGCCCCGAATCCTCCCACATTAATCTCCTCTTCCCTCAATAGGCAGTCCCTTACTATTCCGAAAATCGTCTCGACCGCCGTCGTCGCTTCTTTCTTTGAGAGGTTCAGCTTTTCAGCCACCAGATCTATCATCTGGAGTTTATTCATCTCTCACCTCCTCAAAATTTCCTCTTTCTCTAGTATTTTTAATACATCTTTCAAAATCGCGTCAAATTATAATAAGATTCCAGCCGACCTACAACACCCTTTTCAAAAAAAATCCTTTTACTCTGCGGATACTGCGGAATCTGGCGCTCCGCGCGCCTGCCCGCCGCCTCACTTGCCCCCGGAAAAACTCCCGTACAACATGAAGCACAGATTCATCAGCCCGAAAAACGCCAACCCTACCATCGTCCCCACCCCGGCGGCCAGTATGTACCTGTACATCGGCACATCCGTGATTTCCTTCGAAAACAGTTTGCTTAAGAATCCCATGTCTGTTCTCCATTAAAAAACCTTTTAGATAATACAGTATATCTTTAAAAAATCAAGGCGGCGCAAATAAAATAAGACATTCAAATAAGCGCAATAAAATGATGAATGAAGAGAAGCTGAATTTCTGGTATAATCGTCGGGGCAAAGGTCTGTGCGGAGGAAGCCGGATTGAAATATTCTTACGAAGCGATCATCGAGCAGGACGAAGGCGGACATTACGTGGCGAGCGTGCCATGTGTCGAGGCCTGCTACGCGCAGGGAGCCACGCCGGAGGAAGCAGCGAAAAACCTAGCGGACGTGCTTGAGATGCGGCTGCGGGATATAATCGAGGACGGCGGCAGCCCGCCCGTCCAGTGCCGCTTCATAGAGCGAATCACCATCGAGGCGGACGTATGAGCGAAAAACTCCCGGCGGTCAAAAGCCGCGAGGTTATCTCCGCCCTCGGCAGACTCGGATTCAAAGAAACGCGCCGCTCGAAGGGAAGCCACGTGCAGTTGGCGGACGATTCGGGCCGCCGCGTCACCGTCCCCGCCCGCTCAAGCGCGGACATCTGTTGCGGGCTGATGCAAAAGATAATCCAGAGCGCAGGCGTGACCAAGGAACAGTTCATTGAAGCGTTGTGATAAAATATTGAAAACTCCGGAGGTTCTACAATGGGAAAAGACGCGTACGGAAGGATAACGAAAGAAGACTCCGTCCTGCTAATAATTGACGTGCAGGAGAAATTCGTGCCGCACATCAAGAATATCGACGAAGTCATAGCGAACTGTTCGAGAATGGCGTCGGGATGCCGCGCGATCGGCGTCCCCATAATCGTCACCGAGCAGTACCCTGAAGGTCTGGGCCGCACCGTTCCCGAAGTTCAGGAGGCCATCGGCGACACCGCGATACTGGAAAAAACCGCGTTCAGCGTTTTTGCGGACCCGGCGATAGCCTCGGAGATAGAGAAACTGGGGCGTCCGAACCTGATGCTGGCGGGAGTCGAGGCGCATGTGTGCCTCATCAAAACCGCCCTCGACGCTCTGGCCGCCGGATACAATGTCCATTGGATAGACGACGCGATATCTTCTCGAACCAAAGGGAACGTCCGCGCCGCCCGCGACCGCGCGCGGCGCTGCGGAGCATTCCCTTCCAGCGCTGAAATGGCCCTCTTCCAACTCATCTCCTCCTCCAAAGACGAGCATTTCCGCGCCATCAGCAAACTCGTCAAATAACCGAGCAACGGCGGTTTTAAGACAAAAATGCCGCTTTTTTGCTGCTTTGCGCGTTCTTATCTCGGATTAGGAGTTTGTTAAAGCGTCATTCGGTGATTATAGAAGTTTGTGAAGGAGTCGTTTAGAGTTTATTCTGGGTTGCGCGGATGTCATTTGCTGACAGGCTCCGCAAATGTCAGCCATCGGCAAACCGTTTCTAGAGCGCAATGGTGTTTCTCAAGTATTTACCGGTCCCGTTCATGTTCGTTCATAGGCTTTCAAAAAATCGACTCTCGAAATGCCTGCCTGAGAGCAAGCGGTTCTCAAGGTTGATCCCTTGATTCTGTTGTGATTCGGCAAAGTCATCGGTGTCCTAGTTCCATCGGGATTTTCCCGAACCATCGCCACATGTTCCCTTTTGCGGACAAGTTTGAATCCCAACAACTCAAAAGTCCTGACCGCCCTGTCAATCGGAACATCGACAGGAAACTTGGACATCAGACGACCACTCCCGTCTCGGCGACAAATGCTTCAAGGACAGGCGATTCCTCCTCGAAGGAGTCCATTCCGAAAGTCTCGATGTGAAAACCTATCGCCGACTTGACATCGGCGAGGGCTTCTTCATAAGTGTCGCCTTCCCCGATGACGATTCCCTTGAGACCCAGAGGATATGCCACATATCCGTCGGGATGTTTCTCCACAATGATTTTGAATTGCCTCATCGCGCTCTCCATTCGGTTTTCTAAACATATTCTAACTTGAATCCTCGCGGTTTTACAGTCTCTAAGAAATCGGCTATCTCAAAACAAATAACTTTCCGCACGGCACACAAGAGAATGTATGGAATTATCCAATAATAAACGCTATTAAATTCACCGTCGTCAGATTTTTATCACATTTAAAAACAAGCCGATTTTGATGAGCGAAGTTCAAGAAAAACGGCGTCCAAGAGTTTTTTAGGAAGGGGCGCGGGGAAACCGGTTTTTGCAAAAAACGGTTGCCCCGCAAACAGACGATTGTAGCAATAATTAAATGAAATTAACTATCCCGGGTGCCACCCCCAAACTCGTTTGGGGGTGCTGTTCCACAAAAAATGGCACGGGCAAACAAGTTTCCCCGTGGCACCCACTTATTATTCTTTCGAGTGGCTAATTTCTATTAAGTGGTAGTCTAAGCGTAATAATCATTGGCACAACAGGCACAACTAAAAAAAGGATTAGTCGATTTTCACGAGGGGGGCGTATCTGGCGGAGAGGCGTTTGATTCCGATGTTTTCGAAGGCGACGCAGATTTCGTCTCCCTTGAAAGAGACGACCCTGCCGGTTCCGAATACTTTATGTTCGACTTTGTCGCCTGCGCGGAAACCGCATTTTTCGCGAATAATCTCCTCATCGACGCCGTCGAAGCGGTCGGAGTCGAAACCGCGTCCGGAAGCGGCGCTCTTTTTTGATGAAGCGCGGCGCGGAGCGGAATAGTCGTCGTCCGCAGGTTCGCGGCTGAAACCATCCGCGTCAGCCCCGCCGAGCCTGATTGCCGGCGACCGCTCGACTGCTTCATCCGAACCGCCGCCGGGAGCCGTGTCGAAGAAGCTTTCGCCGGGGCGGGCGCCGCCGCGCGCTCCCTCCAGCATCTTGAACCTGTCCGGCCCGATCTCCATTATGAAGCGGGAGATGTCGTTGTTGCACGCGACGCCGCGAGTCATTCTTCCCTTGCAGGCGGACAGATAGAGAAGCTCTTTCGCGCGGGTCGCGCCGACGTAGCAAAGCCTGCGCTCCTCTCGGTCTCCGTCTGCGTCGCCCAACGCGTTGCCGTGAGGCAACATGCCTTCTTCGAGGCCGACGATGAACACGACGGGGAATTCGAGTCCTTTTGCGCTGTGGAGGGTGAGCATGCGGGCGCGGCTCTCGTCGCCATCCGCGACGTCGGAGTCGGACACCAGAGAGACTTTCGACAGGAAACCTTCGAGGGTCGGCTTGGAGGCTTCTTTTGCATACTCGTAGGCAAGTTTGAAGAACTCCTCCAAGTTTTCGGCGCGGCTGACGCCCTCCTGTTTGTCCATCCTCTCGACGTAAGAATAGTAGCCGGTGTCTTCGAGGACGGCGCGGACCAGTTCGGGGACGGGAACGCTGTCGCGGAGTCCGTGCAGGCGGCGGAGAACGCCGATGAGAGGCGCGGCCTTTGCGGGAAACAGTTTGGAGACGGCCGCCGCGTCCTCGGAGATGCCGGTCAGCGACCCGGCCTCCCGCGCCGCCGACTCGATTTTCTCCAGACTCTTGGGGCCGAGGCCGCGTTTAGGCTCGTTCGCTATCCTTGCGAACGCCACCATGTCCCTCGGATTGTCCACGACTCTGAGGTATGCGATGGCGTCTTTGATTTCCTTGCGTTTGTAGAACTCGGTGGCGCCGATGATGAGGTAAGGAAGCCCGGCGCGGATGAAGGCGTCTTCCAGCGGACGCGACTGCGCGCGCGTGCGAAACAGGACGGCGATGTCTTCCAGCCGGTATCCCTCGTCGAGCAGGTGTCCGGCTTCGTCCACGATGAACTGAGCCTCTGAAGAGTCGTCCCAAGCGAGATGGAACATGACGGGGTCGCCGGGGCCGAGCGCGCTCCAGAGGCGTTTTTCTCTCGGCCCGGCGTTGTGCGCTATCAGCGCGTTCGCGGCGTCGAGTATGTTCTGCTTCGACCTGTAGTTCTGTTCGAGGGAGACGACGGCGACGTTGTTGAAATCGCGCTCAAAGGAAGTCATGTTGCCGATGTCCGCGCCGCGCCAGCCGTAAATGCTCTGGTCGGCGTCGCCGACGACCGTGATGTTGCCGTCAGGCGGGCAGAGCCGCCGCAGCAGTTCGTACTGCACCCGGTTGGTGTCCTGATACTCGTCAACGAGGATGAACTGGTATCTGCGGCGGTAGCGGTCGCGAGTTTCCGCGCAACCGTCGAGCAGTTCGAGGGTCTTGCCCAGCAGGTTGTCGAAGTCCATCGCGTTGTTTTCGACGAGGCGGGCTTCGTAGAGTTTGAAAATTTCGTCGATCTCTTCAGCAAGAGGGTCGAAGGATGACAGGAGCGAGGAAGGCGCGGCGGCGAAATTTTTCGAGCGGGAGATGGCGTCCATAATGCGCGCGGGAGCGTGCGAGCCTGTCATGGGGCGGTCGAGTTCCTTGAGGATTTCCTTGACGCAGCGGCGCGTGTCCGCGTCGTCGTAGATGGAAAAGTTTTCTGAGTATTCTTTGAGGCTGCGGATTTCGCGCCGGAGGAGGTGGTTGCAGAAAGAGTGAAATGTGGCGAGGGTGACTTTGCGGGCGTTGTCGCCGATTAGGCGTTCGGCGCGGTCGCGCATCTCGCCGGCGGCCTTGTTGGTGAAAGTGAGGGCGAGGATTTCATAGGGCATGACACCGAGGCCCTCAATAAGATAGGCGATCCTGTGAGTAATGACGCGGGTCTTGCCCGCCCCTGCCCCGGCCAGTATCAGCAGAGGGCCTGTGAAGTGTTTAACCGCTTCGACTTGGCTTGGGTTAAGCCCGTCAAGAGGGTCCTTTTTTATCGGGTTCATCGAGGTCTATGGCCCAGCGGACTTTCTCGCCGAATTCGTTTTTTTCCACCGGCCAGTCGAGTTTGTTCTTTCTCATGAATATATCGTAGCCGCTGCCGAAGGATCTGCGCCTCGCGACATGCCGAAATACGGAAGCGACCACAATCATTATGCCGAACATAATGAGGAACAGCCCTGTTTTTCCGCCCATCGCGCCGCCTTCCGAGAGGCGGAAACGCCGCCTCCGCTTTCGCTTTGATTGTAACAGAACCAAACGGCGCTCACAAGCGCGCGGCGGCTTGCGTGAAATTGACTGCCCGGCGCGCGGGTGATACAATCCCCGGTGCGTATTAATTTAATGTTAAGGAGATCAATGCCATGACAATGATCGATTATGTGGGCGCGAGGGAGATATTCGATTCGAGGGGAAACCCGACGGTTGAAGTGGAAGTGGCGCTGGAGTGCGGCGCGTTCGGGTCTGCGGCGGTTCCTTCGGGGGCGTCTACGGGATCGCGCGAGGCTCTGGAGCTTCGCGACGGCGACGCGAAAAGGCTGAACGGCAAAGGCGTTCTCAAGGCAGTGGCGGCGGTGAACGGAAAGATAGCGGACGCGATAGTGGGAATGGACGCGTTGGATCAGGCCGAGATTGACGCGACAATGATCAAGCTGGACGGGACGCCGAACAAGAAGGAGCCTCGGATAAAAGCTAATCTCGGAGCAAACGCGATGCTGGGCGTGTCGATAGCGACGGCGAAGGCGGCGGCGAGCGCGCTGGGTCTTCCGCTATACAGATATCTGGGCGGGGCGAACGCCAAGACGCTCCCTGCTCCGATGATGAACGTAATCAACGGCGGGGAACACGCGGACAACAATGTGGACATTCAGGAATTTATGATAATGCCGCTCGGCGCTAAAACGTTTTCCGAGGCGCTGCGGACTGGCGTCGAGGTTTTCCATTCGCTGAAATCAGTGCTGAAAAAGAACGGTTATTCGACATCCGTGGGAGACGAGGGCGGTTTCGCGCCGAACCTCGGCTCGGATGAAGAAGCCATCCAGATGCTGCTGAAGGCTATCACGGCGGCGGGATACAAGACGGTGGACAAAGGCGGCACGATCGGGCTTGCGATGGATGCGGCGGCCAGCTCTTTCTACGACAAAAAACGCAAGGCTTATATAAAGGGCTTCAAGAGCGACAAGAAATCGTATCTGACCACGGAGCAGATGATCGACATGTGGGTGAACTGGGTTAAAAAATACCCGATGATAGTGTCGGTCGAAGACCCGCTGGACGAAAGCGACTGGGACGGCTGGAAGGCGTACACGGACGCGCTAGGCAAGAAAATCCAGATCGTGGGCGACGACCTTTACGTGACGAACACTTCGATATTCCGCGAGGGAATAAAGAAGGGAATCGCCAATTCGATACTTATCAAGTTGAACCAGATAGGCACGGTGACTGAGACGCTGGACGCCATAGAAATGGCGAAGAGGGCCGGATACACGGCGGTGGTTTCGCACCGTTCAGGCGAGACGGAAGACACGACGATAGCCGATCTGGCGGTCGCGGCGAACACCGGGCAGATAAAGACCGGCTCGGCGTCCCGCACGGACAGAGTGTGCAAATATAACCAGTTGTTGCGGATCGAGGAAGACCTCGGCTCCGCGGCAAAATTCGGGGTGGACGTCTTCAAGGCGTAAGAGGTTTCCTCCCAAGCTGACGGGAACAGCGAGGCGGGGCGCGAGAAGCGTTCCGCCCGCGTCATCTTTATCATTTGCGAAAGGCGTTTTGACTATGGCGGAAAAGAAAGTTGCGAAAACGAAAAAAGTTTCCATTCCAAAAACGGAGAAAAAACCGGCCGCGAAGAAACCGGCGTTGAAAACCGCCGAGGCAAAGCCCGCGCTGAAGAAAGCTCCCGCGAAGAAAACAAACGGCGCAAACGGAAGCGCGAAGTTCGGCGCGGATGTCTGCGGCGACATCCGAAAAGCCCTGTCTCTCGAATGGCTCGAAGCGAACGGACTTGGAGGGTATTCGTCCGGAACAGTCGCGGGGGCCAACACGAGAAGGTATCACGGGTTGCTGGTCGCGTCTTTGAAACCGCCTGTGTCGCGTTTCGTCCTGTTGTCGTCCCTGCAGGAATGGGTGGAGACGCCGGAGGGCCGGGTGGAGCTTTCATGCAACGTGTTCAGCCCGGATGTCGTGCATCCGCAGGGGCATCTGCTCATCGAATCGTTTGCTCCGCGTCCGTTTCCGACGTGGATATACAGAGTGGCGGGCCAATATCTGAGGAAGACGATAATGGCGCAGCAGGGGGCGAACGCGGTCTGGGCGGAGTACCGGTGGCTGGACGGAAAGATGAAGCCCGCGAAGGCCGCGCCCGCCGGGTTCAGGCTGAAGGCGCGCCCCATGATGGCGTTCAGGGGGCATCATCAGTTGACGAAAAGCAATGGCGCTTGCGGCATGTCGGTCTCCGACGCCGGCGGCGGCGCGCTGAGGATAAGCCCTTACTACGGGCTGCCCGCGCTGACGATGAATGCAGGCGGCGGCTCGTTCGAGCCTCGGCCCGACTGGCACTATAACTTCGCGTATCCGGCGGAGAAAGAAAGAGGGCTGGACTTCGCGGAGGACTTGTTCACGCCCGGCGAGTTCGGCGCCCCGGAAGGCGCGGCGGAGTGGTCGCTGATGTTCGCTGTGGAGGGACAGGAACCGGATGTCTCCGAAGGGACGGGAGCGGCGTTCGAGCGGGAGGCGGCGGCGGAAACCGCGAGGCGGTCGGCGCTGCTCGAAAAGGTTCCGACGAAGAACGAGTCGACGCGCAGGCTGGCGCTTGCGGCGGACACGTTTATCGTCCAGCGGCCGCCCGGCTGGACGATTCTCGCCGGATACCACTGGTTCACCGACTGGGGTCGTGACACGATGATATCGTTGCCGGGGCTTGCGATAGCGACCGGTAGGCTGGACGTCGCGCGGGAGATTCTGACGACATATGCGCGGCACGTGAGCGGCGGGCTGATACCCAACACGTTTCCGGACGAGGGTGGCAAACCCGCGTACAACACGGTGGACGCGCCGTTGTGGTTCATAATAGCGGCGGACGCGTACGCGGCGGCCTCGCGGGACCTCTCCGCTCTTGCGGAACTGTGGCATCCGCTGGAATCAATCGTGGAAAACTACACTCGCGGCACGATGAACCGGATATACATGGACAGGGACGGCCTGATATCGGCTGGCAGCGAATACACTCAATTGACGTGGATGGACGCGAAGGTGGGAGACTGGGTGGTGACGCCGAGGCACGGGAAAGCGGTGGAGATAAACGCGTTGTGGCACGAGGCGTTGCGGGCGATGGCGAGGATGGCGGCGCTGCTGGACAAGGCCCCGGCGAAGTTCATCGAGGCGGCGGAGCTAACGCGCCGCGAATTCAACGACAAGTTCTGGAATCCCGACAAGGGCTGCCTGTACGACGTGGCGAGGAACGGCGAGAAGGACGCTGCGGTAAGGCCAAACCAGATATTCGCGCTGTCGCTGGGAGACGGACAACTGGTGGACGAGGAGCGCAGAGAGAGCGTCCTGAAAACAATCGAAGAGAATCTTCTGACGCCATACGGGTTGAGAAGTCTGGCGCGGGAGAAGGGATTCTGTTATCATGGCAGTTACGAAGGCGGAGTTCTGGAGCGGGACGGAGCGTATCACCGGGGAACGGTGTGGGGATGGCTGATGGGGCCGTACATCAGCGCGATGTGGAACACGCGGGGAAGGAACGCGGAGACCGTCCGGCGCGCCGAACAGACGCTGAAAGCCCTCGAAGAGCATCTGGACGAAGCGGGACTCGGCTCGGTGTCGGAGATATTCGACGGGGACGAGCCGCACGCGCCGAGAGGCTGCATATCTCAAGCGTGGAGCGTGGCCGAACTGTTGCGGGTCAAACTGGAGCTTGAAGGGCTTAAGAAAGGCCTCAAATGAAAACCAATCAAAAAATGCTGACGTACATGAAGGAAAAAGGGCTGATAGGAGCGGTGCGGACGCGGGACCTGTTTACCGCGCTCGAAGTGGCCGGAGCGATGCTCCGGGGCGGAATCAAGGTGTTCGAAGTGTCTGCGGCGATCCCCGGATGGGCGGAAGTGGTGAAGAGGATACAGATGGACGGCGAGGCTATGGCCGGGGTGGGCGCGGTGACGGACGCGAAAACCGCGCGCGCCGCGATAGAAAAGGGAGCAAGATTCATATCGACGCCGGGAGTGCTGCCGCAGACGATAAGGGCGGCCCGAACAGAAAAAACACCCGTTCTGGCAGGCGCTTTGACGCCGACGGAGATATTTCAGGCGATAGACTCATCTGCTGACATGGCGATGATATTCCCGGCAAATTTCGCGGGCGGCCCGTCATACGTCCGGCGGCTCTCCACCCAATTTACCGGCATTAGCTTGGCGGCGTCCGGAGGAATCAGGCTGGAAAATGTCAGAGAATATTTCGACGCGGGAGCTTCGATGGTCGCCGTCGGGGAGGACATCGCGAGAGCCGAATGGGTTGCGGAAAGAAATTTCGAGGCGATGGAAAAACAGGCCGCCGCTATAGTGTCGGCAGTCAATTGTTCCGGGTGAATACGAGAACAGAGCTAAACCCTCTCCGCACCACTTGAGCAAGGAACATTCAAACGCCCGTAAACCATAATAGAAAACCGGCGCATGAGCGGGCGCGGCGCCCTCATCCTGAATCAAATATCTTTTTTATCTTCTAATATCAATTGTCTTTGTATATAATCATTTGAGGCGAAACAGCCTCTATATGTTATTTATTCAAAAGAAAGCGGATTTGCGTCCGGCGGAAAAATGACTGACGAACAGACTATAATAAACGCAAGAGAACATTACTCGTATGGGAAAGTGTACATGGAGCGGGGGGAATTCGAGCGGGCGCTCGAAGAGTGCGAAGCGTCGCTGGAGCTTGAGCCGGAGGCGCCGGACACGCTGATAATGGCGGGGCAGTGCCTGATGGCGATGCAGAAAATTGAAGAGGCGTCTGAGAAGCTGGAAAAAGCGGCCCGGCTCGCCCCCGATTTCGCCGACGCCCACTACAATCTCGGCAAGGCTTACAATGAGTTGGACCTGCGGGAAAAAGCGATCAACGAGTTCAAGGAAGCGCTGAACATCAATCCGAGATACACGGCGGCGCGCAGATACCTGAGCGCGTTGATGAAGGATGCCGGAGAAGCGGAGAAGCGGGCGCGCGCGGCGGCGGAACCGCAGAAACACGACGAAAAGGAAGAGCAGATATCCAAGCAGGCGAACGTTCATTTTCATCTTGGGAACGCCCTGTTTCAGAAGAACATGTATCAGGAGGCGCTGGCGGAATTCAAGGAGTCGATCCGGCTCAGGCCGAACTATCCTGACGTGCGCAACAGGCTCGGCGAGCTTTATGTGAAGAGAGGACAGTTTGGGCTTGCGCAGGAAGAATTTCTCACCGCGCTGAAGATAAATCCGAGGTATGCGCAGGCGATGCTGAACCTCGCGGAATGCTACAGAGCGCACAGCGAGCAGTTGATGGACAAAGCGGAGGAGAGTTTCCGGCGGGCGCTTGAGTTCGACCCGACGAACGCGAGGGCGACGCGAGGGCTTGCCGTGGTCAGGTCGATAAAAAACATCGATTTCGTATGAAGGGAAACCTTGCCGTGAAAAAGACAAAAAAGACCTCTCTGACATTTGTGGCGGCGCTTGTGGCCGCGGCGCTTTTTTCAGGATGCAGCAAAAAAGCGCCCGCCCCGGAAGCTGCGCCGGCGGACGAACTAGCTGCTAAAGCTATCGCTTTAGTCGCGAATGGAAAATTCGCCGAGAGCTTGCCTCTGTTCGAGAAGGCGTTGCAGTTGGACCCGGAGCATCCGCGCGCCCTATGCGGCATGGGCACGGCGAAACGCGAAACAGGCGAGTTCGACGCCGCGATCGAGCTTTACGAAAAAGCCATCTCAGTCAAACCTGACTACGCTATCTGCATGGACAACTTGGGGATCGCGCTCATGCGGACTGGAAGATATGACGAGGCGAAAGCGCAGTTTGAAAAAGCGTCCGTCGCGGACGCCGCGTACGCCGACGCGAAATTCAATCTCGGTGTTCTATTCGAACTTTATATAAAGGACATCCCGGCCGCTGTCAAAGCGTTCGAGGAGTATCTGGCGTTGTCAAAAGACGAAGCGAAGAAAGCGGAAGTGAAGGCGCACTTGGAACAGCTCGTCAAGGAAGCCGGTCCGCGCTGAGGGAAAGGGCTCGACGCGGAAATAAACATTAAAGGAGCGGAGAACATTATGCCGGACAAGAAAAAAAACGACACAAATTTTGATGAAATTCAAAAAGCGATGGATGGCTTCGACAAACAATACACGGATCACCACAAGCCGCCTGAAGGAGAAGCGGTGGCGATCCGCGTAAGCGACGACGAGATGAAGGTGTACGCCGTCGTAGTTCCGCCTATGGATCATTCAAAGGAAGTGACCAAGCAGGACGTGCTTGACGAGCTAAAAAAAGTGGGCGTCGTGCACGGAATAGACGAAGAGGCCATCAACGACATCTTTATGTTCGGCAGCTTCAACACCGAGGTGATAGTGGCCAAGGGAACCCCGCCGTCGGACGGTGTGCCTGCCAGCATCGAATACAAGTTCGACACTGCGGCGGAAAAGAAAGCTGAAGTGGTCGCGGACGAACACGGCAACGTCGACCACAGGAACATCAATCTTATCAAAAGCGTCGAGGAGGGAACGATTCTAGCCATAAAAATCCCGGCGGTAGAGGGCAAGGAAGGCATAACGTGCCTCGGAGAAAAGATGCCCGCGAAAGAAGGACGGGATATAAAGATGCCGGTCGGAGAAAACACGGCGGTCTCCGACGACGGGATGACGGTAATCGCGACGCAGAGCGGACAGCCCATACTGCGAGACGGCAAAATCAACGTGAGCGCGGTATACGAAGTGACCGGCGACGTCAGCTATAAAACGGGCAACATCAACTTCAACGGAACGGTGATAGTAACCGGGAACGTGCAAAGCGACTTCGTGGTAAACGCCACTGACGACATAGAGATACACGGAAACATCGAGAAGGCGCACATCGAGGCTGGAGGAGACGTGCGGGTGCGCGGCGGCCTGTACGGAACAGGCGAAGGCAAGATAGTCGCGGGCGGCTCGATTACCATCAGGTCCGTCGAAAGCGGAATCCTAGACGCCGGACACAATATCGTCCTCGGCCAGCAGGCCAGAAGCAGCATCCTCATGGCCGGAGACGACATCATCCTCACCAACTCCAAAGGCAGCATCACCGGGGGCAAAGCTTCCTGCGGCAACATATTCGACTTGGCAAACGTCGGCTCGCCTTCATTCACGGACACCGTGATTGAAATCGGCGTGAACCCGAAGATTAAAAACATGCACGACGAAATAAAGAAGAAGCTGGAAGACAACAAAGTGCAGTTCGAGAAGATATCCAACCACATAAAATCGCTCAAATCGAAGGGCGCCGACGGGCTGAACGACAAGGAAAAGGAACTGCTGAAGAAGGTGGTTCCTCTCTTCCACAGCCTCCGCTCCTCGATTGAAGCTGACACCGCGAAAATGAACTTCCTGCAGGACAAACTCAACAAGCTGGACAAAGGCAGATGCAAGGTGCGCGGCAAGACGTATCCGGGCGTTAAGTTCATCTCCCCGAACGCGTCCATGGCGGTGCGAAGCGAGATTAACCACTCCAGCTTCCACGAACAAAACGAACAGATAGTGGTCGGGCCGTACTGAGGCTGGGCGACGAAGGAGGAACAGCGGCAATGGATGAAAAAGGGAAGACGACCGAGAAGAAAAAATACAGCGTGGTGGACAAGCGGTTCGATATAGACGAGATCGAGCCTGCGGACGCTCCCCCCCCGCCTCCCCCTACCCCGCCCCCGGCGGAGGAACAAGCGCAACCGGAGCCGGAAGCCGCGGCTGACGCCGGCGACGCCGCACAGAACGAAGATGACGGGCAGGAGCGCGATTACAGAATAGAAGACGCCGTAAGGCTGGCTCTGGGAACTATTCGGGAACAGGCTCTTTTCGCGCTGGGGCTTATCATCAAGAAGAACAGGTCCCCCAAGCAGAACATGGACAAGATTGCCCGCATCACAAAAATATTCAACGAGCTGTCGGACAAGTTCGCGGACGTTCTAGCGGCAGAAGGCGCGGCGGAACCGGACCAGCCGGAACCCACCATCCAAGAGGTCGTCATCTTCATCTTCAACATGCTCAACGGACAGGTCATGATGCATCTTGGGCTTATACCCAACCCGGTCACAAACCTCTCAGTGAGGGACCTTTCGCAGGCGAAACTGGGAATAGATTTCTGCGCGGCGCTGCTCGAAGCCGCCCGCTCGGAAGTGGACCCGGCTCTGGCAAAACAACTAGAGGCCGTGATTTCCGAAATGCGCATGGCTTTCGTGAACCTTAAATAATTTCGCAATATTTAATTGGAGCGGAAAATCGCTTGTTCAATCATCTGATCAAAGACTACCGGAAAAAACTCGACGACATAGAGCGGCGTCTCGAAGTGTCGCTGGATCGCGACGAGGTGCAGACTCTCGGCCTCAAGCTGAGATTCCACTACAACGAGGTGAAACACTACCGCAAGATGATGCGTGAAGTGTTCGACCGCATAGCGGAGATACAGGACAAGTACGGCTTCGTCCACGAGGAAGAGCCTGCGGAAGCGCCTGAAAGGGAAAAACTGCGGGCCGCCCCGGAAGCTGAAAAAAGCGGGGACGCCGCTTCTCTGGTGTCGGACTGGATAGCCCGGCTGGAAAAGAAAGGGATAGACCCGAAGGCGCTTCTGCGCGGGGAAACTTCCTCCGCTGCCGAGCCGGAACGCAAGCAGGACAAAACCGAGAGCGCGGCGCGCGCCGAGGAAAAACAACCCGAACCCGCCGCCGCTGAGCGCGTATCATCGGAAACAAAACCTTCGGCTCAACCTCAACGGATAACCGGAGTCAACCCAAACGCTGCGGCGAAATCTTACATCAAAACACAAACTGATTTGTCCGGCGCGAGCGCTGTGGAAAAACTTAGCGCCGACGCCGTCGACGCCTACATACCTTCAGGGGCCGACTACCGCGACGCGGAAGAAACGCCTCTCTTCAACGAAACGGCGGCGGAACCTAAGCGAACGGAACAGCGTCTCGACGCGGAGCCGATAGCTCAGCAGCCGGCGACTGCCGTGGACGCAATTTCGCAGGCTGACATCGACGCTTTTGAAGCATCGGATGAACCGGCGCAACCGAGCGCGCCTGCTCTGTCTCTTGCGGACAAGCTGTCGGGATGGGCCGCAAAACTGGCCGCGGGCGAAAGAGAAGAATCAATTCTCCATGAGATGCAAGCCGCGGCGGACGACTCGGAGACTGCCGCGACGGAAGTGTCCGACTGGCTGGACAAGGTCAGAGAAGTCCGCGCCGACCCGGCGGCGGAAGACGCCGCTGCGCTCGCAGCCGCGTGGCTGCTCAAACTTTCGGGCCGGCCCGGAATGGCGATGAACGCGCTGGAGACGGCCGTAAAAAAGAACGGCGGGTCGCCTGAAGCGAACAAACTGCTGGGCGACCTATACAGGCAGAGGGGCATGAGCTCGCGCGCGGCGGACTGCTATGGAGCCGCCATAAGAGCGGGAACGGAAGACCCCGACGTCGAGACGACGCTTTTCGAGTGCCTCAAACAGGCGGAACGCTGGGACGACATCTCCGCCCGCATCGACGGGATGGAAATGTCCGACGACGCCGAACTTGTGTTGCTGAAGAGCGAAGCCCTGCAACGGACGGGACGCGCGGACGAAGCTTTAAAGCTGCTCGAGGCTCTCGCCGAGTCGGAGGCGGACCCGCGCTCAAGGACGCGCGCCCTGACCCTCTTGGCCCGCGCGCTCGAATCCAAAGGCGACATCCTCGGCGCTATCGATTGCTTCGAAAAAAGCTTCGAGATCTTCCCCGACAACCCCGAATCAAGATACGAGCTTGGTAAGCTTTATATATCTCACAACGCTGTCCCCTTGGCGCGCAACGAACTGATGGCGCTCGCGAAAAGACACCCGGAAAGCGAATGGGCGGACAAAGCGCGGGAACTGATGGCGCGCGAGGGGATAAACTGAACCTTGAAACAGGAGATTGAAAGAGTCAGCCGAGGAGAGTCGACAGCGGCGCTGTGGCCGGTCGGCGACGAGATGCCCGGCGGGTTCTCGGCGGCGTTCGCCACAAGAGCGATGTCCGCTCCGGGACTGCCGCCGCTAGTCGATTTCGCTCGAACGGGCGGGGACGCGGCAAAACAGGCGCGCGACAGACTCTGCGAAGCCCTCGGACTGCCGCCCGGCTCCCTTTCGTTCGCCAAACAGATACATTCGGCGGACGTCGCGGTCGCCGGCCCCGGACAGAACGAAGCTTCGGGATTCCTTCCCGACGCGGACGCCCTGATATCGAACGCGGAAGGGGCCGCCCTCGCCGTCTTCACCGCCGACTGCGTGCCGATTCTGATGGCCGACCCCGAATCCGGCGCGATGGCCGCCGTTCACGCCGGATGGCGGGGCATGACGTCGGGAGTTATCGAAAACGCTTTAGCGGCTATGAAACGGGAGTTCGGTACGAACCCGCAAGGGGTATCCGCCCGGCTCGGCCCATGCGTAGGCCTTTGTTGTTACGAGGTAGGCGGAGAGCTTCTTGAGAGGCTTTCGGATTCCGACCGGAAGCATCTGAGACCCAGAGAGACAGGCGGCCCCCGGCTTGACCTTGACGCCTGTTGCAGAACGAGACTGGAAGCGGCGGGCGTGAATCCGAAAAATGTATTTTCCGCCGGAGTATGCACTAAATGCAGGCCCAACCTTTTTGCTTCATACAGAGGCCGGGCGGGCGGCTTGAACATATCGATAATTCTTAAGCGGCCTCATCACGGAGGTGCCCAGTGTCTCAAATGATTTGCCCCTTCTGCCGGAGACAGTTCCCCGGCGACTACAAATGGTGCATGGACGACGGAAGCGAGCTTGAGCAGGACATCGGCCAGTACGCGGAAGGCGAACAAACGAGCCTCAACACCGTACCCTGCCCGGACTGCGACGAGCCGGTCGATGTCAGGGACATCTTCTGCGGAAGCTGCGGCGCGAAACTCACAGGCAGGCTGCCCGAATACGTGCCTCCCGCGAACGAAACGCCGGATGAATATATCGCCGAGCAGGAATACGCGCCGGAAACCTCCGACGCGCCTGCCGACGAAAGCGGCGCCCCCGGAAGGGACTGCCCCGCCTGCGGCGCGAGAATCGCCCTCGAAGACACTTTCTGCGGCGAATGCGGCGCGAAAGTCGAACCTATCTCCGGCGCCGGATTCGAAGGAATAATTTCAGGAGCGCATTGCAAAGGCTGCTCGGCGGGACTCGAACCCGGAGACGAATACTGCGGCGTCTGCGGAATGCCGGTAGGAGCGGACGCAACCCCCGCGCCGTCCGCTGCCGCGAACGTATGCCCCGGCTGCGGAGCGGCAATGTCGCCCGAAGACGCCTTCTGCGGCGAATGCGGCATGAAGGCTGGAGCAGAAGCCCCGGCGGCCCAGCAACAGTCGGGGGCGGTCTGCCCCGGATGCGGAGCCGCCGCCTCTGCGGAAGACGAGTTCTGCGGCGAATGCGGGTTCAAACTTTCAGGCCACGCGCCTTCTGCCGCTTCGGCTCACGCGCCCGCTCCTAAACAAGCGGAACCGCCCAAAACGGAATGCCCGAACTGCGGCATGGACGTGACTCCCGGCGACGCTCTTTGCAATGTCTGCGGTTTCGACTTAACTCAAGAGATACAGAGGCCGCCCGATCTCGGCGCGCCCGAAGAAGAATATATCCCCGAACCTGAACCTGAGCCGGTGGAAATAATCGACCCGTTCGGCGGCAGAGGCATGAAACCGGAATCGAGAAACTGCCCGTCATGCGGACTGCAAGTTCCTCCGGGAGCAAAGACCTGCATAATGTGCGGAGCTTCGATTGACAAAGGTGCGGTTGCGCCTGAAGCGCTCGCCGCAGACGAGCCGCAAGCCCCGCTTTCGGCGTCGGCCTGCCCGAATTGCGGCATGGACATCGGCCCGGACGACACTTTCTGCGGCACATGCGGACACAGCCTTTCAGAGCCTGCCCCAGCCGCCGAAATAGAGATTTCCGCGCAACCTGAAATTGAAGAACGGCATGCCCCGGCATCCATCGCAGATATAACATCCGATATCCCGGTGTGCCCCGGATGCGGGGTTGAGGGCGAACCCGGCGCTTCGATATGCTTGGCGTGCGGAACTCCTCTGTTGGCAGCCGGTGAACTTGAAAGCGACGCTCTCCCAACGGAGCCCGCCGAGCCTGCGATGTCGCTTGAGGAAGCCGCCGCCGGATACGTCGACGAATACGCTCCGGCTCCCGAAATCGCGAGCGAGGCCCCGACCGCGCCGAGTCCAGCCCCCGCCGCCGCCGCGGACGTCAAAATATGCTCCTGTTGCGGGCTGGAATGTCCCTCTGACGCCGAATTCTGCGCTGGTTGCGGCGTCGATTTCGACTGACGGCGGTCGCGCTTGTTGATATTCAGGAGATCGTCGCCGCGCGGCAGAGAACGGCGGCCTCGCGCTTATGAAAAACTTATGACAGAAGCAATCCGAAAACGTTTCTTAGGCGCGCGAAAGCGTTTTTCCCTCGGATGTTTGGGGCAGGATTCGCTGAAAAACATTTCCGCCTTTGAATCAAATCACAAAAATTTCAGCCCCGCGCTTGCCGGCCGCCGGATATGCGGACGCGGCGGCGCGACGGCGTTGGCTGCGGCCCTGATAGCAGCCTTGCCGCTGATTATTTCCCGGCCCGCGAATGCCGTTCAGGTTGAAATCGTCAAAGAGCCTTGCCCCCGCGGCATGGTTCCCATCCCCGCCGGTGAGTTCGTTATGGGATCGACCGAACCGGAGACAGAATACCTTTTTAAACTCTGCAAACAAACTATGGGCGGCTGCTACCTGTCGTGGTTCCAGAGGGAGACGCCGCGTGAAACCGTATATGTGCCTCCATACTGCATAGACAGGTTCGAGTATCCGAACACGCCCGGAAAGAAACCGAAGACAGCCGTATCGTGGGAGACAGCCGTCGACTTGTGCAGGAAACAGGGCAAAATCCTCTGCGGCGAACATCAGTGGGAGCGCGCGTGCGCAGGGCCGGAAAACAAGGTCTGGAGCTTCGGCGACACATACGTCGAAGGCGAATGCAACATCAAAACGAACGGCGTCGAGCCGTCAGGCGCCAGAAAGAACTGTTTCAGCTTCGACGGCGTGTATGACATGAACGGAAATGTCGCCGAGTGGGTGTACGCCAGACCAGGGGCCGGGCCGCGCCCCCGCCCTGAAGGCGGCAGGCTTCTCAAAGGCGGGAGCCACTCGGACTGGCCAGTGTTCACAAGATGTTCGTTCAGGGACTTCCGCCCTATGGGAGACCAGAACCGCGAAAACGGATTCAGATGCTGCGCTCCCCTGATCGAGCGGGAACAACAGGATGACTGAACTATCCAGATTCAAAAACGCGCCGACCGCCTCTTGCGCAATGCGGGAAGAGGACTCCGCCGGGCGCGCCCGCCCGGAGGCCGAACACCCTTTCAGAGGACCGTTCCAGCGCGACCGCGACCGCATCATCCACTGCTCGGCGTTCAGAAGACTTGAAAAAAAGACTCAGGTATTTGTCGCGTTTGAAGGCGATTACTACAGAACAAGGCTGACCCACACGATAGAAGTCTCCCAGATATCGCGCACAATGGCGCGCGCGCTCGGTGTCAACGAGGACTTGGCGGAAACTGTGGCGCTCGCCCACGACCTCGGCCACCCGCCGTTCGGCCACGCCGGCGAAAAAGCCCTCCACGAACTTATGGAGGAGCGTGGCGGTTTCGAACACAACTGCCAGAGCCTTCGCGTGGTCGATCTGCTCGAATCCCGTTACCCCGACTTCCCCGGCCTGAACCTGTCTTACGAAGTCCGCGAGGGCATAATCAAACATACCACCGACTATGACGCCCCCGACCCCGCCTGCTGGGAAGGCCCCGCTGGAAATCCCACAATCGAGGCCCAGATTGTAAATCTGGCCGACGGCATAACCTACGCCTGCCACGACTTGGACGACTCCCTCAAGTCGGGAATCTGTTCCGAAGAACAAATATCCCAAGTGGCCCTCTGCCGGGAAGCCCTCGAAAGCATGTCCCATCCCGCTTTGGCCGGAAGCGAAAAAATGCGAAGATACCAACTGGTGCGGCGGCTGATTGACATCCAAGTGACTGACGCGCTGGCCGAAACCACAGCGCGGCTGGCCGCCGCAGGAGTGAAAACCGTCGCCGACGTCCGCTCCGCCCGTTCCCCCCTCGTCGGCTTCAGCGCGGGCATGGAATCGCGCGCCGCCGAACTTAAAGGGTTTCTCATGCGCAACTTCTACCGCGACCCCAGAGTCCTTAAAATGTCCGACACCGCCCTCGAAACAGTGGACGGCCTTTTTAAAATTTACCTGAACAACCCCTCCCTGATGCCGGAGGACGCCATGCGCCGGGACGACGAAGCCTCCGTTCACAGGATGGTCTGCGACTACGTGGCCGGCATGACTGACGGGTTCGCGATGGACGAATACGAGAGGCTGCGCGCAGGCTCGTAACCCGGTTTATCGGGTTCCCCTAGTGCAATCCGGGGGCAAGCCGGCGCTCGCGACGAAATAGCCGATGAGCTTCATTCCAACCGACTTGGACATCAAACTCTCTTTTCCTTTCATAGCGGTCATAGCGTTCGCCCTCGTCCTCTTCATGTTCGGCCCGGCGTTCGACAACCGGAAATCGACCGCCCCCGCGAGGATATCCATCCTCGGGGCCTTGACCGCCGCCGCCTTCTGCGCCTCCCTCTGGAACTCCGGACAGTTCGCCTTCAACGGCGCGTTGATAGTGGACAACTACTCCCTCCTTTCTCACTTGATACTGATAGTTTCATTCTGCGCGGCGGCGGCGCACTCGTCCCGCTCGGCCCTCCCGCCATCTTTCCACGCATGGCTGACCGTCGCGCTGGCCGGCCTCATGCTCGTCGCGTCCGCAGGGAACCTGATCATTCTTATTGCCGGAGCCGAGACGGCCTCAGCCGCCATTCTGCTCGCGGCCCGCTCAAGCGCCCGCGACCTGCCGCAACCTCAAAAACGCCCGCGCGCCGACGCTCCGCTCTCCGCCGCAGCCTCAGCCCTCATGATCGCCGGGTCGCTGATTGTCCACTACGCCACAGGCGAAACCGGCATCTACGAAATCAAGTTCTATCTCATGCTTAGCGCGGCTGCTCCGGACATCATGGAGAACGCGGGAGCTTTCGCAAACCCCGGAGCGGGCGCGGCTCTCGGCGATTCATTTCTCCTGACGGGATTCGCGTTGTTCGCCCTCGGATTCATATACAAAATGTCGCCCGTCGCAAGAGCGCTGTTCGTCAGAAAAGATTTCGAAAAACTTCCCGGCTCTCTGGCGGGATTCATGAGCGGAGCCGCAAAAACAGCAGGAGCGGTCGCCGCCTTCAGGGCGCTCCACATCGCAATGCCCGCAATAGAAGAAAGCTGGCGCGCAGGACTGTCAGCCGCGATCGTCGCGAGCGCGGCCTTCTCGATAGCGGCGGCGGCCGCTGCGGGAGGAAAACGCAGGCGCGCCGTCGCATGCATGGGCGCCGCGCACACGGGCCTCGCCCTCTCCTCCGCACTCATCGAAGGCCCCACGGGAAACGCCGTCATGTTCCTGTATCTTGCCGCCCACGCAATAGGAACAGCAGGCGCTTTCGCCATCCCCGCCGAAGGCGCGGCTAAAAACCAAGCTCGCGCTCTCGCCGCCGCCGCAGTCTTCTTCTCCCTCGCCGCGCTCCCGCCCGCCGCCGGGCACGCAGCCGCCTCTAAACTGACGCACTTCATAAACGGAAACATAGCTCATTTCATAGGCGCAGCTTTAATCGCGATGGCGCTGATATATATAAGAATATTATATAATTACATATACGGCAGTCGCGAAACGGAAAAGAACGCGCCCGGCGTCGGAGCGGAGACAGGCGCAGGGGCCGCATCTGTTGCCGCGGCATGCGCAATAGCTGTCGCCGCTCTGGGAATTCTCCAGATGGAAGCCATCGCGCTGTTCATCGCGGCGGCCCTCTACTTCGGCGGCTGAAAATGAGCGGAGGCGCTTTACAGAAAGCGTTTGAGCGCTTATAATAAAGACTGGTTGGAGAGGAAAAATAGAGGGGTAAAAAAATAATTTGAAAAAATCTTGACATGACCGGGTGAAAGGCGTTAGAATATTTTTCTGGTTGTGACAAGTGGAAATGGAAGACTATTGAAGCGCTCGAAGAGAAGCGGTACAACGGAAGCAAAGAAGTTGAAATGATCCGGGCTTGAAACTTAGAATCAAAAGCCCCGGACTCCGGGGCTTTTTTTATTGGTCGAGAAGCGGGGTGGGCCGCTGAGACCGCCGGACCTTGAAAAGTGCATAGTGATAAATAGCCAGAGGTATTGCCGATTTTGCCAATTTTTGGTCAAGCAATTAAGAGCGTACGGTGGATGCCTTGGCGCCGGGAGTCGATGAAGGACGTGGCAAACTGCGATAAGCGTCGGGGAGGAGCAAGCATCCTTAGATCCGGCGATTTCCGAATGGGGTAACCCGGCAGGGGTAATGCCCTGTCATCCCGAGAGTGAATACATAGCTTTCGGGAAGAGAAGTGGGGGAACTGAAACATCTCAGTACCCCGCATAAAAGAAATCAATCGAGATTCCCTGAGTAGTGGCGAGCGAAAGGGGAACAGCCTAAACCGTGAAGATGTCAAGCTTGCGGGCGTTGCCTTCACGGGGTTGTAGGATCGCGCATGGTTCATCCGCAAATGGGCCTAAGAGTTACAAATTGTTTCTTTAGTCTAAGCTGACTGGAAAGCAGCGCCACAGAGGGTGAAAGCCCCGTGGGCGAAAAGGAAGCAACTCGAAGCGCGACACCTGAGTACCATAGGACACGTGCAATCCTGTGGGAATCCGGGAGGACCACCTTCCAAGGCTAAATACTACCCGGCGACCGATAGTGAACCAGTACCGTGAGGGAAAGGTGAAAAGCACCCCTGTTAGGGGAGTGAAATAGTACCTGAAGCCGTGCGCTTACAAACTGTTGGAGGGCTATGTCATGCGGGCTTGCTCGTGTGACAGCCTAACAGCGTGCCTTTTGTAGAATGAACCGGCGAGTTACGATATGCGGCAAGGTTAAGGGGATTAACCCGGAGCCGGAGCGAAAGCGAGTCTGAACAGGGCGTTCAGTCGCATGTTGTAGACCCGAAACCAGGCGATCTATCCATGGCCAGGGTGAAGCATGGGTAAGACCATGTGGAGGCCCGAACCAATATTCGTTGAAAAGGATTTGGATGAGCTGTGGATAGCAGTGAAAAGCTAATCGAGCTTGGAGATAGCTGGTTCTCCTCGAAATGCCTTTAAGGGCAGCCTCAGGTAATAGTTGACGGAGGTAGAGCGCTGAATGGACTAGGGGCCCCACAAGGTTACCAAACCCAATCAAACTCCGAATGCCGTCAACCGTATCCTGGGAGTGAGACTGTGGGGGATAAGCTCCATAGTCGAGAGGGAAACAACCCAGACCGCCGTCTAAGGTCCCTAAATCGAGCTAAGTGGAAAAGGATGTTGAGTTACAAAGACAACCAGGATGTTGGCTTAGAAGCAGCCACCATTTAAAGAGTGCGTAACAGCTCACTGGTCAAGCGATTCTGCGCCGAAAATGTAACGGGGCTAAGCTCGGTACCGAAGACGCGGATTGTATGTTCCCGAGGGAGCATGCAGTGGTAGGGGAGCGTTCCATATGGATTGAAGCTCGACCGTAAGGACGGGTGGACTGTATGGAAGTGAGAATGCCGGTATGAGTAGCGAGAGATAAGTGAGAATCTTATCCGCCGAAAGTCTAAGGGTTCCTGGGGAAGGTTCGTCCTCCCAGGGTTAGTCGGCCCTAAGCCGAGGCCGAAAGGCGTAGGCGATGGCGAGCAGGTTAATATTCCTGCACCACCTGCACAACGTTATTACCAATGGAGTGACGCGGGAGGGTAGGTCAGCACGCTGATGGACGCGCGTGTTTAAGCCCGTAGGGCGAGGGTGTGTCAAATGCATGCCTTCATACAGCCTGAAAGGCGACGAGGACTCTTTTCTTCGGAAAAGGGGAACTGATTGATCCCATGCCGCCGGGAAAAACTTCTAGGGAGATGTGCGGGTGACCGTACCGCAAACCGACACAGGTAGACGGGGAGAGAATCCCAAGGCGAGCGAGAGAACCCTTGCTAAGGAACTAGGCAAAATAGCCCCGTAACTTCGGGATAAGGGGCGCCTCATTAGGGTGTTCGGAAGGGTCAAACCTTCCGGTTAGCTCGAAGAGGCCGCAGAGAAATGGCTCAAGCGACTGTTTACCAAAAACACAGGTCTCTGCTAAAGCGTAAGCTGATGTATAGAGACTGACACCTGCCCGGTGCTGGAAGGTTAAGGAAGGGGGTTAGCGGCAACGCGAAGCTCTCGACCGAAGCCCCAGTGAACGGCGGCCGTAACTATAACGGTCCTAAGGTAGCGAAATTCCTTGTCGGGTAAGTTCCGACCTGCACGAATGGTGTAACGATTTGAGCGCTGTCTCAGCAAGGGACTCGGCGAAATTGCAATACCCGTGAAGATGCGGGTTTCCCGCAGAAGGACGGAGAGACCCCGTGGAGCTTTACTGTAGCCTGGCATTGGTTTTTGGCCTAGTATGTACAGGATAGGTGGGAGGCGTTGATAGGAGATCGTCAGGTTTCCTGGAGCCAACCTTGGGATACCACCCTTATTAGGTTGAAACCCTAACTCCGACCCGTAATCCGGGCGCAGGACATTGTCAGGTAGGCAGTTTGACTGGGGCGGTCGCCTCCCAAAAGGTAACGGAGGCGCTCAAAGGTCCCCTCAGCACGGTCGGAAATCGTGCGTTGAGTGTAAGGGCATAAGGGGGCTTGACTGTGAGACAGACATGTCGAGCAGAGACGAAAGTCGGACCTAGTGATCCGGCGGTTCTTAGTGGTAGGGCCGTCGCTCATCGGATAAAAGTTACCCCGGGGATAACAGGCTTATCTCCCCCAAGAGTTCACATCGACGGGGAGGTTTGGCACCTCGATGTCGGCTCGTCGCATCCTGGGGCTGTATAAGGTCCCAAGGGTTGGGCTGTTCGCCCATTAAAGCGGTACGTGAGCTGGGTTCAGAACGTCGTGAGACAGTTCGGTCCCTATCCTCTGCGGGCGTTGGAGATTTGAGAGGCTCTGCTCCTAGTACGAGAGGACCGGAGTGGACTGACCTCTGGTGCATCTGTTGTCGCGCCAGCGGCATAGCAGGGTAGCCATGTCGGGATGGGATAAGCGCTGAAGGCATCTAAGCACGAAACCCACCTCAAGAATAGATCTCCATGCGTCGAAAGACGCGAGAGGCCCCTGATAGACCATCAGGTTGATAGGCCGGGTGTGTAAGAGCGGCAACGCTTTTAGCTGACCGGTACTAATCGGCCGATAGCTTGACCATTTGCAATTATCCGGCGCGCTTGCCCGCGCGCCACATCATATTTGCCTCGAAACTATGAACTCACTATGCGCTTTTCAACGCCCGGCTCGGGCGCTGTCTGAACCTTTATATCTTAAAATGATTTTTTACTCCGGTGGCAATGGCGGAGGTGAAACACCCGTTCCCATATCGAACACGGCAGTTAAGACCTCCAGCGCCGATGGTACTGCAGGGGTGACCCTGTGGGAGAGTAGGACGCCGCCGGGGTTTTTTATTTTTGGCTCTTTTTCACCCCCGCCTCTCCCCTGCCCCATCAGATGTTAACCCGGTTCGCCGATCCTATCAGCGAATCCGGAGTGAAACAATATGTTTTTCAAGCTTGCATTCTGCGATTATTTCACATATTATCTTATTTATAAGCGGCGCTCATTGCCCTTTAACTGCGCCAACCGTGAATAATGCGAGGATTATGAGATAAAGATGCTTATCCAATACCATGTGGAAAATTTCCTTTCAATAAATCAAGAAGCTGGCTTGAACCTGATCGCAAGCGATAAGATCAAAGATCATCTTGGCCACATATATAAGAAGGAAAACGGAAAGAAAATCAGTTTAGTTCGCGCAGCCGCGCTTTACGGAGCCAATGCCGCAGGAAAATCGAATTTAATAACGTCCATTTTTCATGCTAAGAACTTCATTATTGAAGGAAAGGATTTTTTTTCATCGGTTTCATCTAATTGGTTTAAACTTGATCCTGAATGTAAAACAAAACCGACTACATTCGAATTTATTATAAAGATTAAAAATGAGATATATACATACGGATTCGTAATTGACAGAAATAGGGTGTTGGAAGAATGGTTATATTCCATACCGAAAACAAGAGAAGTCATGCTATTTGTCAGAAAGACATCTGAATCGAAAGGCGTCTCCGTCGAAATAGGCCCTCAACTTGCCGAAAAGAATAGCGAAGATTGGAAATATCTAAAGAACTACGTCGCTCGAGGAACTCACGAACAATGCCTTTTTTTGACTGAGTCAACTAAGATTAAAGACAAGAAGTTTGAAAAACTCAATATCGCTTTAGATTGGTTCGATAAAACGCTTCTTGTGATTCCGCCAAACGCGCCTTTTAGAAGTCTGCCGTGGAAGTTGGCTAATGAGCCTTCTTTTAAAACCTTCTTCAATGATTTTATCACCAATGCGGATACAGGCATCAGCAAAGTTGAAGTAGTCGAAGAACCCTT
Source organism: bacterium (assembly GCA_029564595.1). Classification (GTDB taxonomy): domain Bacteria; phylum UBP15; class UBA6099; order UBA6099; family UBA6099; genus UBA6099. Next base: position 51,877 of record JAKQPS010000136.1, read on the forward strand.
TGATTTCGAAAAGTTTACTTCTCTTCTCCCGGAAGAAGAGAGAAATAAAATGGTTAGGCAACTTCGTTCGCCTAATAACGAAAACCTTATAGCTATTGGCAAAGGAAACCAAATAAAAAATATTATTAAAAAAGACGATGGCTTTTATTCTCTTGAAATCAAGACGCGACACGGCGATAACAAGAACGTTCAATTTGGCGCTGCGGACGAATCCGACGGCACGTTCAGATTGATGAACCTAACCCCGGTTCTTTATGCCGAAAAGGACCGGGACAGAGTATATGTTCTTGACGAATTAGAGAGAAGCATGCACCCGTTATTATCAAGATTTATGGTAAAATATTTTCTTGATAATAAGAGCCTTAAAAGAAGCCAGATCGTCTTTTCGACGCACGAAAGCAATCTTCTTGATCTTGATTTGCTCAGACGCGATGAAATCTTTTTTGTCGAAAAAGACGCTGAGCAGCAAACGCGCATGTATTCCCTGTCAGATTTTAATATCCGCAAGGATTTGAGCATAAGAAAGGGCTATTTAATGGGAAGATTCGGGGCCGTGCCTTTCTTCGGAGATATCGGCAAACTCTTTAAGGAATAGTCTTTATACATGCCCACATACAGAAAAAAACGCAAGTTCGAAAAAGGCATAGATTCAAGATATGCTTCAATGATCTTTATCGCCACAGAGGGACAAAAAACAGAAAAAAATTATTTTGATGTTTTAAAAATCAAATATCGGAACAGCGCCGTATACGTTGAAGTCATCCCTTCTGAAGAAGGAAAATCATCTCCTGAGCACATCATAGACAATCTTAACCAATTCCGAAACAGAAATGAGTTTGATTCCGACAGGGATGAATTTTGGTTGATGATCGACAAAGACAGATGGCCTATCGACAAGTTCAAACGCGTGATACAAGAAGCCGCTCAGAAGGGTTATAACTTTGCTGTCAGCAACCCATGCTTTGAGTGTTGGCTTTATCTCCATTTCGAAAACATTGACAGAGACCGCATAAGCAGCAGAGAAATGGAAAAGATGCTGAAAAAGGCGGCCGGTGGATATAAAAAACCGAATGTTGAGGGCCACAAATATGAAGAAAGAGTCATTGACGCCATAAAAAGAGCGAAAGCTATAGACATTGACCCAGCCGAACGGTGGCCGAATAGAGTTGGAACACACGTCTATAAAGTTGTTGAAAAGTGCGTTGGAGGACAACATGAAAATCAGAGTGTGGGCTGAATACCTTGATCCTAAGGAAGCCGTCAAGAAGAAGAATCTTGAATTGCTGTCCCGCTACAATGTTAACCTCGCCATGGCGCTCCCTCCGGAGAGGATAAACAAGGACCACGCAAAACTGTTCGCCGCGTGCGAGCAGGCGGGCGTGGAGACCACCGCATGGGTGCTCCTCGGAGACGAAGCGGGATACTGGGCGTGCGAGACGAACGCCGTCGAGTTCTCCGCTCAATGCGAGCGCGTTTACGACTGGGCGGACGCCTCAGGATTCTCCATTCCTTGGCTCGCCGTCGATGTCGAGACGCCCCACTACCAGATGGACCGGGTGAAAAAATCCCGCAACCTTGAACTGCTGAAAAACCTTCGCGGCGTCTACAAACAGAACAGAGACATGACGCGCTACCATTCATCGTCGCGCATATTCGCGTTGCTAGCCGAGAAGATGCGCGCGCGCGGCGTCAAAACAATCGCCGCCGCCTCCAACTTCGTCGTCGAGGACATCATAGCCGGGCGCGTCGTCATTCAGGACATCCTCGAAACCCCAATCTCGAACATCAACTGGGACGTCATCTCGTTCATGATTTACACCTCGATGCTTACAGGCTACTCCGGGGGCCTGCTCGACAGGCGCGACGCCACATGGTATCTGTACGCCACGATGAGAGACATGAAGGAAATCCTTTGGGAGCAAGCCGGCGTATCCATCGGCGTCACCTACATCGGCAAACTGGAAGACGAGCCGTATTACAGCGCTCCCCAAGAGCTTCTGCCCGACATGCAGGCCGCCAAAGCCGCCCTCATTGACGATGTCGCCGTGTTCAACCTCGAAGGCATCCTGCGCTCTCCCCGACCAGAAGAATGGTTCGAGGCCCTAGCAAACTGCGAACCGGTCGTGCCCGAGCGCTCCGCCAAAGTCGACGCCATGCGGCTGGCCGTCCGCGCCGGAACCGCCCTGCTCTAGCTTTGTTATCCAGCCGAAGCAAGCAGCGCCGCCCGATTCTCAGATTAACGTCAGATACATCACTGCGTAACTGCTTATCCTATACTTGTCAAATACAGAAACACGCCTCCGCATTAACAAATAAAAAATAATTTTGGCCGCCGCTTCTACCCTTCTTTCACCGTCCTATCAACTGTCGGTTATTTTGACATCAGGTCGGTTTATTTTACATTCCATCTTGAATATATGTGTTCGAAATGTTACATTTGACCTACTAATACTAGAGTGGTTTTCAGAGGGGCTATAGAGAGTGAGTTTTGAAACGTTGCTTCGAGGGCTGTAAGGCTCTCTTTTTTTTGTTCGGCTTTGTGCCCCGAATCCTTCTCGATTCATAAATATCCTTTTAATAAAAAGAAAAATCAATGTCACCAATATCTATCCAAAGATGGATGCTTGAATTCTTGCGTCATTGAGACAAAAAAAAGTAGCCCCCGAAAGAATGCGGGGGCCATAGAGGGTGAGTTTATAAAAACGCTGCTGCAATCAAATTATGAGCAAATTACTTGCCTTTCGTTTTCACAGTGGCCGGAGCCGGGACTCCCTTGCCCTTTGCGTCGGGCGCGGAAGCGGCCGCAGGGGCCTTCAACGTGAAAGACATCAACGCTGCCACAACGCAGATCGCCGACGCCACATAGAACGAATTCGTGTATGAACCGGTGCTGTCTTTGATAGCTCCGGCTATGAGCGGCATAATAAATCCGCCGACGCCCCACGCTGTGAATACCAATCCGTAATTCAGTCCGAGGTTCTTCATCCCGAAGTAATCGGCTGTAGTCGAGGGGAACAGCGACAGGCAAGAGCCGTAGCAGAACCCTACGAGCAGTGAGCCGATAACAAACACCACTGTCGACTCCAGCCTCGGGAACATCGCCATGACAGCCGCCTGCACAATGAACACGATGAACATCGTGGTGGTTCGGCCTATCTTGTCCGACAGCGTCCCTGAGATGATGCGCCCGCTGGCGTTGCCGATAGCCAGAATAGCCACAAAAACGAACCCGGCGAACGCTATCTTGCCTGCTGTGTTCAGCTCGGCGGCCAGCTTCGCCATGAATGAAATGACCATCAGGCCCGCGCCGGCCGAGAATACGAACATTATCCACATAATATAAAACTGCGGAGTCTTCAACATTTCCGCTAATGAATAATCGGCCCCCGCTGCTTTGGGCTTGGCCTTTGCGTCTTTCTTCTTGGCCACCGGTTCGGGTTTGTATCCGGCCGGGGGATTCTTCAGCAATTGAGCGAAAACCACCGTCATCGCCAAGAAAAGCACGCCCAGAATCCGGAAAGCGTTCGAGCAGGCTTTCGAGTACTGCTCTCTGGCCTGATCCATTGTCAACATTCCCGCTTCCACCACCTGAGCTTCCGCTCCGGGAGCCTGTTCCATGATGATTTTTGCGGGATCGGGAGATTTCGATTTGATAAGGCTGTCCGTAAGGGGAGCGACATAGACGGACGCAAGTCCGAATCCGCCGACAACCAGACCGACTATCAGACCCTTTTTCTCCGGGGGGAACCATTTAATCGCGGGAGGCGTCGCCGCCGCGTATCCGAATCCTATCCCGGATCCAGCCAATATGCCGAACCCTATAACCAGATACGGCAGGGCATTGCCCGGCGTCGCGAAACTCGAGATTATAAACCCTAATCCGACGAGTATTCCGCTGATCGTCGCCACAACCCTCGGACCTATCTTGTCCTGCAGCCTTCCAGCCGGAACCATCATCAGCGCGAACACGATAATCGCGACAGAGTACGGCAACGCCGTGCTCTTGTCGGACAGGTCGAACGCGCTTGCCAGCGGCTTCTTGAACACGCTCCACGCGTACAACGCGCCCAGAGCTAGGTTGATCCCCGTGCCGGCAAAGGTGACCACCCATCCATACGAACTGCTTTGCTTGCTCATCTGCCATTCCTCCGATGCCTGACGAACCGGTTTCCGGCCCGTTATATGTTCGGCGCCCTTTCCGGGTTGCCGACGCTTTCTATTATCCTTAACGGCTTTTCGCCTTTTGCCTGCCTGCGTTCAGCTTTTCTGTCCGTTCTTTCCGACGCCCGGAAATTCCGCATATTTCATTTCTTGAGCAAAATTCCCGCCACTCCGTGCCACGCCTTTATATTTCAGCGCATCTTTATATTTAGGGAATCAATATACTCCCATTTTGCGGTTGATTATATTCCGCGTCAAATCAGTTGTAAAGCATTTTTGTTAAATTATTCACAATAAATATATCTGTATGCAAAGTGCCATTTTTTTACTTTTGGTTCCGGTTGTGTAACTTTTCACAATAAACTTTTACCGCCAATAGCAATTTCTTTGCTAACCTATTCAACCCGCTTGTTTTATAGTTTTTTTCTATATATATTTTTCTCGCTATTTCCACAACATTGTTTTATGCCTCCCTTTACGAACAACTCATATCCTGCTCGGTTCCCTATCGATGATAATTTTTCATGTTGCTAAAAGAATATTTGTATAGGAGCCGCCTGTTTAGCAACCCGGATTCGTAGATAGAACCGACGAACCGGGTTTTTATTTTTCAACAACTGGAACCGCCCTCATCGTCGGGTGTCGAAACAAGTGTCGCGCATAAACTGGAGGACGCCATGAGAATAACGACCAGATTCGCCGCCGCCGCCGCGCTGTTCGCCGCGCTAATGCTCTCTCAAGGGAACAAAGCCGAAGGACAGGCTATCGTGCTGCCCGGCCCATGGCCCCCCCTGCCCCCTGTGGAACGCCCCGATACTCCCCTGCGCGTCGAAACTAAGTCCGTCAACGTGGAAATCAACGACCGCGCCGCCCGCACAACCTCCGTCCACTCCATATCCAATTCCAGCGGGCGCGAGCTTGAGGCGACGTTTCTGTTCCCCGTCCCGGCAGGCGCGGCGGTCACCGGCTGGTCTCTGGAAATCGACGGCGCGATGGTCCCCGGCAAACTGTTGAACCGCGACGAGGCCCGCAGAATTTACGAGGGCATTGTCAGGAGCCAAAAAGACCCCGCCCTGCTCGAATTCGCCGAGCGCGACATGTTCAAAGCGAGCGTCTACCCCGTCCCTCCGCGCGGTCAGCGCATTGTCTCCCTCTCCTATGACTCCGTCACCGAAGCCAACGGCAACTCTTACCGATACGTCTATCCCTTGCCCGCCTCTTCCGCGCAATCCCCTTCGGTTGTCAGTGTCAAAATCAAGTCCTCAAAACCCATAAAAAACATCTATTCGCCCTCGCATCCCATATCCATCCACCGCAACGGCGAACTGTCCGCCGAAGTCGGCTTTGAAGTTTCCACCACAGCCCCGCGCGCCGATTTCGCTCTCTATTATTCCGTTTCGGAAGACGACATCGGGATGACCCTGCTCACCCACAAAGACGCCTCGGACGGCGGTTTCTTCATGCTCATGGCGTCTCCGAGGGTGGATTTCCCTGAAGACGACATCGCCCCGAGCGACATCGCGTTCGTCATCGACCGCACCGGCAGCATGAGAGGCGAAAAAATGGATCAGGCTCGCGAAGCGTTGAAATTCTGCCTGCGCGGACTGCGCCCTTCCGACAGGTTCAACGTGATTCTCTTCAACGAGCGGGCGGAACCTCTTTTCGACGGGCTGCAAAAGGCGGAATCTTCACGCGTCGACCAAGCGCTCAATGTGGCCGACTCCATAATGGCCCTCGGCGGAACTAACATCGACTCCGCTCTCGAATCCGCTTTCTCCATGAAATACGACCCCGGCCGCCCCGCATACGTCATTTTCCTCACTGACGGCCTCCCCACAGTCGGCGCTACGGATGTCGCAACCATCCTGCGCAACGCCTCCTCCAGCGCCCCAAAAAACATCCGCCTCTTCGTCTTCGGCGTCGGATTCGACGTCAACACTCGCCTCCTCGACAAGCTCGCCGCCGAAAACCGGGGAGCCGCTGAGTACGTCCGCCCCGAAGAAGACATCGAAGTCAAAGTAAGCGCTCTCTACAGAATGATAAGCGCTCCCGCCCTGACGGACATCCGTCTCGATTTCGGCTTGATGAACGCCACCGATATGCTCCCTGCCACCCTGCCGGACATCTTCCTCGGCTCACATATCTTGGTTGCAGGCAGATTCACAGGCATTCCCGGCCCTGTGCGGCTCACCGGAATGGCTGCCGGAGCAAAAAAAGAATTCGTCCTGCGCCCGCCGGAAAAAATCGGAAATAACCCCTTCATTGCTCAGATTTGGGCGGCGCGCAGAATCGGTCTTCTAATTGAAGAAATAAGGCGCGGCGGCGGCGATTATAAGCGCGAACTCGTCACCGAAGTAGCCTATTTAAGCAAAAAATACGGCATAATTACGGAATATACCTCATATCTGGTCGAAGAACCGAACATGCGCCTCAGCGCGGCGCCTGCCGCCCGCTATCGAGAACAAATGCTCATGGAAACCAGAACGCAAGAAGCCGCAGACGCGGTGAGCGGCGCATGGGGCGTCAACCAGTCCATAAATGCAGGCAATCTTGCGAAGTCCGCTGCGCCTCTCCCCGAAACACAGTCCTATCGGGACAAAAACGACAATGTTGTAAATGTAACGAACGTCCGTTCCGTTCAGGGCCGCGCCTTCTATCTCGATGCCGGAACGTGGAACGACTCGCGCTATACCGATGATATCAGAAATATTGCCAATATTAAGCCTTATAGTGAAGCGCAGTTTGCGATAATCCGTGAAATACCCGAATTGAGAGAATATTTCGCGATTGGCGAGAACATCAACATTGTTCTCGGCGACATGGCGCTTAGAGTCTCACCCGACGGCGACGAAACAATCACCGCATCCCAACTCAAAGACCTCCTCGCCCGCCGCGACATGTTGTAACCCAACTACGCCTTGTGTTCTTTTCTTCTGCTTGCGATACGTTTTTCGCGAGGTTTTCTGGTAGAATGATAATCAATGATTGGCATTCATACAACCTAGCAGGTGGTGATGCCCGATATTCGGAGGCTCAGGGTCAGTTGAAGCCAGTTGACAATTCATTGTCGCTTTCAGATAAGCGACCTTAGTCGCTTCTCAACAAAGGAGATGAATCAACTTTATATAAAGCGGCGATACCGTGCAATCGTTACCGTAAAGCGAAAGGCTATTAAAAAATCAGTCGCGATTAAGTTTTAGTAATTATTTGCGACTTTGGACAGGGATGTAGTAAACCAACATGCTAAAATCAGCGCTCAAGATTATTTTATGTATCTTTGCTGCTTTTTTAGTGAATATTATTATTGAGTATGCTATTATTGAAGGCGCACTACCTACATTTGTTATGCCAATATCAAATCTGGGTATCAATATTTTTCTTTTATTGATTTCTGCCGTTGTTTTAATATCATCTGGAGAACTTATCTCAAAAGCATCAAATAGAAATATCCTCTGTTGTTTGCTATTTGCGATGGTACTATTCACATTTCATCAAAACACTTTGCATGGCAGTCATTTATATTTATCAAGAGTCATAATCAACTACGTTTTTCCAGCGCCGGATTTTTCTAATATATCATTTAGTGGAGAGAATAATATTGATTCAGATTTCATTACGACTAATCATCTATTGACGTTCTATTTTGCGTGGTTTGCGAATTTCGCTTTTATCTTCGGATTTACTTATTTGGGAACAAAAATGTCGAAGTATTTTAAAAGAAAATATTTTCAAATAGTATTTAGATACTTGATCATGGTATTTTGGTTGTTTGTTTTGTTGCTTACTTTAGCGATTTATTTTTTTATTTTTAGTAATACAGGTTCGATGCCTTTTCAAGCATTTTTATTTCATTTTATTTTTATAATAGCAATTATTAGACTTACGATGGCAGCAATAAATCTTTCGTTTCAAATTAAACCATTCAGGATTAGTCGCAATCAACCAACATAAATAGTGTCATAAGATACATATTGCATACATGAAACGATCTGAAACAGTCTGATATATGATGTATCCGCAAGTCTAAGCTCACGACGGGCAATGTGGGGTCATGGCAATGTGGGGTCACAATGTGGGGTCAGGCCGAGATTATTGACAGTTTTATCGTGGGGCTGTTTAGCTATTTGGCAAAATTGGGTTCCCGCTTTCGCGGGAATGACGGCACAAAAAATAAGAAATGACGGTGGAGGAAAGAAAAGGGGGTGGCGACCCATAACCCTGTTGCGGGTGATTGTGAATGTTGCTCACCCACAATCAAAAAACGCTTGAAGGTGGCGCCCGGCAGAATATGAACTGTTTTACACCCACAACGGGGTTGTGGGCGTGCGATGGGTATATCCAATAAAGACTTGGCATATAGATCAGCCTAAAAATGCATTAATTTGGACTGCGTCGATTCATGTATCGCCGCTTTGCTTTACCGGGAATTCATTCCCGTCTTCCACGCAGGCAATTAACCCCCATTCCATCCGCCTTTTAATAATACAAATTGCAGACCTGATCCAGCACTCGCGGTTCGCCTATTTAATCGGCGAATGCGGGTTGAAAAGCAATTATGCGCCCTTCCTCGCCAAAAAACTCTTATGATCAACATCAAATCATCACACTCCGTCAGCCAGCTACTTTCAATATACATTGCTGTGCAACAACAAATCCTAGTGCTTTGTCTTGCAGCAACACTTCTACATTCTTTTCTGGAAGGTCGCTTTCAAAATGAATAATGATCTGGGATCAGATCGAGACCTTTCCTTCATCCTGTGATGCACACAATGTGGGGTCAGGCCGAGATTGTTGACAGTTTTATCGTGGGGCTGTTTAGCTATTTAGCGAAAATGGGTTCCCGCTTTCGCGGGAATGACGGCACAAAAAATAAGAAATGACGGTGGAGGAAAGAAAAGGGGGGGGGCGACCCATAACCCTGTTGCGGGTGATTGTGAATGTTGCTCACCCACAATCAAAAAACGCTTGAAGGTGGCGCCCGGCAGAATGCGAACTGTTTTACACCCACAACGAGATTGTGGGTGGCGCCCAATTATTCATGAACCGTATATTCTATTCGCTGTAAATATGCGCGATGCGGCGCGCGTTATCAGCTCAAATGCTTTGGTGTTGCGGGTGGGCCGGGGGAGAGAATAAAGGGATAGAAAAGGATATGAACCACGAAGTCACTAAGTCACTAAGAGAAAGATTTCTTAGGGGGGCGATGAGGCGTACAGGCATAGCTGGGATGCGCGCTGCCAGTCCCCTTTTTTCGTGACGGCGGGGGGAGCAACGGGCGATCCGCCGGGTCGCCCCTACTGTTCATTTATTTTGTCGGCGGGCAAAGGAAAGGGCGGCGGGAATCGGCGTTCCCGTCCTGCACTGAAGTCGGGAATGAATTCCCGGTAAGGCAAAGCGACAATGAATTGTGGCGCTCCAAAGCGCGCGAATGCGGCGCGCGTTAGCAAATCCGGATTCGTCGATAGAGCCGACGAACCGGGGCGATTTTCATAGCGGCGAACTGCTTCGATACAGCCAATTTTTTTTGTTCAGTAGGGGCGCGGTTTCCGCGCCCAATAACTAAGACAATTTGGGGCGGGGCAACCCCGCCCCTACTTCAAAAATGCGTCTTTCGCCTCGCACTTCATCCGCTCTGAACAATCGCTCCCGAATCCTAATGTCGGATTCGGATTGAAAGGGAGTTCAAGTGAAAGCTTTTTAAAGTTATTCCTTAAAAGCCAGTCAGTCAAATCATTGTTTTTTGTTTTTCGAAGGCAGAGAGGGCGACGACGCGGCGAGGTCGGCAGGCATTTCTTTTCCTTGAGCGAGGAGGAGCCGTTTGAGTTCGGACATGAATTCGTTGACGTCTTTGAATTCCCTGTAGACGGAGGCGAACCTGACGTAGGCGACTTCGTCAAGGTTGTAAAGCTCGTCGATGACGGCCTCGCCTATTTCACGGGTGGGCACTTCGCGGGAGCCTCTGGCCACTTTGTCTTCGATGCGCTCGATGATCTGGTCGATGATTTCGAGGGATACGGGGCGTTTCTCGCAGGCTTTGATGATGCCGTTGCGGATTTTCGCAGGGTCGAACAGTTCCCGCCTGCCGTCTTTTTTGATTACGCGAAGTTGGATTTCCTCGACGGTTTCGTAGGAAGTGAATCTGGCGTCGCAACCGAGGCACTGGCGGCGTCTGCGGACGGCGTCGCCGTTCTTGATCATGCGGGAGTCGATAACTCTGTCTTCAAGGTTGCCGCAGAAAGGGCATCTCATGACACGCCGCCTCCCCTCGCGGGTTTTATAGCTCCGAATTCAAACGATGAATTCGGGTTTTACGCCGCCGTCACCAGTTCAGAATGTCGAGATAGATCGGGAACTGCTCGCAAAGCTCCTCGATGCACGCGCGCGTCTTCATGCGAAGGTCTTGGTTCTTCGGGTTGGAAAGGACATCTGAAATCCAGCCGCCGATGAGCCTCATTTCCTCTTCCTTCATGCCGCGGGTGGTGAGAGCGGGAGTGCCGAACCTGACGCCGCTTGTGATGGCTGGCGGGCGGGTGTCGAACGGGATGGAGTTCTTGTTGGCGGCTATGCCGGCTTCTTCCAGCATGTCGGCGGCGTCGCGTCCGTTGAGTCCTTTGTCGGACAGGTCGATCATCATCAGGTGGTTGTCCGTGCCGCCGGTGGTGAGACGGAAGCCGCGTTCCATGAGGGTTTCGGCAAGAATGGCGGCGTTCTTAATTATCTGTCTCTGGTATTCCTTGAAGCCGAAGGACTGGGCCTCGCGGAAGCAGACGGCTTTGGCGGCAATCTGGTGCATTAGCGGGCCGGCCTGAGTGCCGGGGAACACGGCGCGGTCAACAGCTTCGGCCAACTCGCGTTTGCACATGATGATGGCGCCGCGCGGGCCGCGGAGCGTCTTATGCGTCGTAGAGGTGACTATGTGGGAGTGCGGCACGGGGTCCGGGTGTTCTCCCGCGGCTATAAGCCCGATGATGTGCGCGACGTCCGACATCAGGTATGCCCCGACCTCGTCGGCGATGCTTTTGAATATCTCGAAATCGATGATTCTAGGATATGCGCTGGCTCCGCAAACGATCAGTTTCGGTTTGACCTTTTTGGCGATTTCGCGGATTTCGTCGTAGTCCAGCCGCTCGTCCTTTTTGCTGACGCCGTAAGAGTGGTAGTCGTACCATTTGCCGGAGAAGTTGAGGTTTTTGCCGTGAGTGAGGTGTCCGCCGTGCTCTGTGGACATCCCCAGAACGGTGTCGCCGATTTCAAGGATGGCGTAATAGGCCGCCATGTTGGCCGAAGAGCCGGTGTGCGGCTGCACATTCACGTGCTCGGCCTTGAAAAGTTTCCGCGCCCTCTCTTTTGCGAGGTTTTCGCCCATGTCGTAGTAAGCGCAGCCGTTGTAGTACCTTTCGCTGGGGTAACCTTCGGCGTATTTATTGGTCAGGATACTGCCCATAGTCTGAAGCACCGCGCGGCTCGCGTAGTTTTCGGACGGTATCATAACTAGCGTTTTAGTCTGTCTTTCGTATTCGCCTTCAAGCAGTTTGGCGATCTGGGGGTCTATCTGGTGAAGCGAAGAATCGATGTAACTTGCCATGTGTTTCTTCCTCTTTCCTTGTCCGGAGTCCGGATTTTTCGGGGTGAGCGCCCTGCGGACCCTGTGAATATCGGGTAATTATAAGCCCGCGTTTCGGGAGTTATCAATACCCGCCGGTTTTTTAGAGCGGCGGGGCCGCTTCATCTTTCTTTTGTCAGCCGTCTTGATGTCAGCCGGATGTTGCTGATAATATGTCTTATTATTAATGTAAATCTTGTCGACAGGATTCGGGTCGTCAAACATGAAGATACGATTCTGGGGAGTGAGGGGGAGCGCGCCGACTCCGGGGCCGAAGACTTCACGGATAGGCGGAAACACGTCTTGCGTCGAAGTGTCCGCAGGGTGCGGCGAAACTATTATATTCGACGCGGGAACCGGGATACGGGAGATGGGGCTGAATTATTTTACCCGCCCCGCCCCCCCGAAACGGCTCCACCTTTTCCTTTCGCATTTCCACTGGGACCACATACAGGGCTTCCCTTTTTTCGGCCCCGCGTTTTTAGGGGATGTCCGCATAGACATCTACGGAGCGCCGGGTGTGGAAGGATTTCTGGCCGCGCAGATGTCGGCCCCGTTTTTCCCGGTGTCGCTCGCGGACATGAAATCCGAGAAGGCGTTTCACGAGCTTAACGGAGCGGCGATGGAGTTCGGGGGCTGCTCGGTGATCCCGGTTCCGCTGAGCCACCCGCAATCGTCTTATGGGTTCGTGCTGATGGAGAACGGAGTGAAAGCCGTATATTCGAGCGACACGGAATACGTCGCCGGCGGGAACCATGAGACCTTCGTGGAGATGATACGAGACGCGGATATTTTGATGTTTGACGCGCAATACACCCCGGAGCAGTATAATAAAGGCAGGGTGGGATGGGGGCACAGCACGTTCGAGGCGGCCGCTGAGATAGTGAAAAAAGCGGGCGTCAAGAAGCTGGTCCTTTTCCACCACGAGCCGACGCACGACGACGACGCCGTCGAAGAGATTGAACGGCGGGCGCGGGAACTTTTCCCTGACACCGTAGCCGCGCGCGAAGGCATGACGATAGAAATCTGACCCCGGCGGGGCCACATGGCCGGGTTCAGCCGGAGAAGACCGGGAATGCGCGCGTTGAAAGAAAGACATCGCTCGGCGGCGGAAATAGCCGACCGCCTTCAATCCGGATTCTCATTCGTTGAACTCATCCTAGTCATCATCCTTGTCCTCATACTCGCCTCAATGCTTGTTCCCAGATATTCGAGAGACGCGATAACGAAACACAAGGTGTACGCTTCCGCGCACGATCTTGCGGCGGATTTGAGATACGCAAGACGGCTGGCCATCGGCGGGGGACAGGACGGGCAGGATGAAAACCCGTTCTGGCTTACGCTGAGCGCGAACCCCGCCGCCGGAGCCACGAACACTTGGAAGATATACGAGGACGGCAACCCCGGCAATCCTCTGAAGACGGTCACGGCGCTGGAGGAAATCGAGTTTCTGGTGGTCGGGGCCGCAACCGACTCGTTCAGGTTTGACCGTGACGGCGCGCCGACGCCCGACTCGGCGGCCATAGACGTCGCCGACTCCGGAGGCCTTTACAGATGGCGCGTTTCCGTCGTCAGGTCAACCGGCAGAGTCACCCTTTCCGAGATGTAAGCCACAACCGTTCGCTTCATTTTTAACCTTCCTTGCTTCACCGGAGCGCAAAAAGAGGATAAACTATAGTCATCGGGGATTAGCGCGCCTGCGCGCAATATTAGTCCCGGGGGCGACTCCCTCTGATGCGCGACACGCGGCACAACGGCTCAAGAGGATTCACCATCGTCGAGGTGGTGGTGGTCGTCGTGCTTATGGGGCTGGTGGTGTACCCCATGGCCAGAGTGGTGGCGTCGTCGCTTGAAGCGTCAAACAACGAGTTCAGGCTTACGCACGCGGCGTTTCTGGCGCAGATGAAGATAGAGGAGACGCGGACGCGCGCGGCTTGTTACTCGACCGCCGGCCCGATCTGCCCGGAAGGCGGCCCAACCGATTTCACCGCAGATTTCAATTCGACGCCTACAACTGGCGACCCGCTATGTCTTTTCCCCGCGCCGTTCGAGGACTTCAAATGCACTGTGCAGTATTACAACACCGGCGGAGCGGGGTTCCGCAGGGCCATGCGAGTGAGAGTATGGCATGACACGGACGAGGACGACACGCTCGACGCGGACGAGCCGAGCGTGTTTCTTGAGACGACGATATCCAAACGTCCGCCGGACTGGTGACGGAAAATGGGCGATTCCGACAGGCAAAAAGGCGTGACCCTGCTAGAGCTTATCGTGGTGGTGGCGATAGTTGCAATACTAGCGTTCGCCCTGTTCAGGATAATTGAGACGACGTACAAATCATGGCGCACGGCTGACAGGCGGGTCGAGTTGCTGCAAATCGGCAGGGTGGCGATGGACCTGCTGACAAGGGAAACCCGGAAGGCGCACGATATGGCCGACGTGTCGGACCCCGACTACTTCGGCTTCTACCCCGACCGCGCTACGGACACCCCCCACAGGTTCTACTTCGACTCGGCGGCGAACGACTTCCAGTTCGTCAACATCGGCTCAGCCACCGACTCGATAGCGGCCCCGATGGACTCTTTCGAATACCTGACTTACACACGCAGTGTGACAACCGGGACGACTGACTTCAGGAAAGTGAACGCGCTGAAGTTCGTGTTCGCGGTGTCCGACGAGCGCCGCATACTAGACGAAGGCAAGGGCGCGCTCAACCTGAACCCGATGACGTTCCGCTCCTTCTCCCAGATACGCTCCAACCGGGAGGGCTGGATGCTTTCGCTGACGAGCGCCTTCGCGACGGACACCACCGTGTACAGTTCGAAAAGCTCGGACGATATTTGCGGAAAGATATACTGCGACCGGGTGGATCCGGCGAACATCACAAAGCAAACGCTTGAAATAACGTGGAAAAAAGGAGCGATGGCGCCAGCGAAGAACCTAGCCCAGAACACCGCCCGCGACTTCTGGTGGGCATGCGCCAACACGGTGGCGGACGGGATACAGGCGTCCCCCTACCCCGGCTCGAACAACACGGTAAAACTGACAATAACCGATAACACCGGGGAGACGTGCGTTTACGAGGACAAGATATGGGTGATAAGCAACTTTTGAGAACGACCCGGAAATCGCCCCGCGACGGCCAGTCCGGCTCGGTCATCCTGATGACGATGTTCATCATTTTTTTTCTCGCCGCGCTTATGATAACGGTCGAGATGCTCCGCCTGTCCGATCTCGAAGACGTGACGAACCAGATAGAGGACATGCAGGCATACTACTGCGCGGAGGCGGGGATAGAGTATTTTCTTAATCTGCACAGATTCAACAACAACGTGCCGCCGCTGAACTTTGCGGCTGATGTGACTCTTCCGCAACTGCCGTGCACGTCCGGCGGCGGCTTCGGCAACTCCACGTGGACATACCAAGTAAGATACTACAACAGCAAGGCATGCACGAGAGACCTGAACGCAAACGGCAGCCCGGACAGCCCGTACTACAACTTGATTCACGTGATTTCGACCGGGCGGACCACCCGTTTCACCCGGCGCGTGCGCGCCGACATCCACCGCCCTTCCGAGGGGGCTTACATAGACAGCGTGGAGATACGCCGGTGGCGGGAACTGTAGCGGAAGCGCGGGCGGCTTGACAGCGTCGGCTCATCAAAGGGAGAACAACATGAAAACAAACAAATCGCGCGCGGCCTTCTTCGCGGCGGCTCTCGCGGCTCTGACGGTCTTCGGCGCAGTTCCCGCCGGGGCGTTAAATCTGTATTACGGAGACATCCACTCGCACACGAGCTTCTCCGACGGAGAGGGGATTCCTGAGGAAGCGTTCGACTACGCGCGGACAACCGGCAAGGCGGATTTCTGGACTGTGTCCGACCACCTAGAGCAACTAGACAAGCGGCAGGACCTGCTTGAAGGCGCGGCTCCTGTGGACGAGTTCGAGCACACCATGAAAGTCGCCGACGAAAAAGACGACCCCGGCAAATTCGCCGCCTTCGCGGGTTTCGAATGGGCCACAGACGTTTCTCAGGGCCACATAAACGTCCTCAACGCCAAATCCATCCCGTCCGTCAACAAAACATACAGACTCAAGCAGTTTTACAAATGGATATACGACAACCCCGACGCGATGATGGGATTCAATCATCCGGCAGAACCGGACGGGTTTCGGTTCAACAACTTCGAGCTGGTTCCGGCAATCGCCAGACAGGTCTTCTTCTGCGCGGTGACTAGAGAGAGAGACATCCCATATTTTTACAAGTCGCTGGACGCCGGATGGTGGCTCGCGCCCTCCGGCCATCAGGACAACCACAGCCGGAATTGGGGAACCCATCCCAACGGGAACTTCACCGGGGTTTACGCGGAGGAACTGACGCGGGAGTCGATTATCGAGGCGTTCCGGGCGCGGAGGTTCTTCGCGACGAACGACCGCGCGTCGAAGATAATGCTGACCGGGAACAGGCAGCCGATGGGCGCGCGGCTGACAGCCGAATCGGCAATCCTCGAAATAGACGTCGCTCACGGCGGCGGGTCTAAGATATCGACGGTCAGCCTGATAGGAAACGGAGGAGAGACGCTGGAGAAATGGACGCCCGGCTCAGCCGAATTCAAGGTTTCGGCGTCCCGCGCGGCCTCTCCCGGCAAAACCCTCTGGTTCGTAGTGTTCGCCGAATTCGACAATGACAGATATATCATGTCGGCGCCTGTTTGGCTGAGAAGCGAAGCAGGGCATTAACACAATAGCGGCCAATTCCCGCATGGCCGAGGATTATGCCTGATAAAAATTTTTCTTCACTTTTTCGCGTTTATGATATATTGTGAACACTGAATAATTGTAAGAAACGGGAAAAAAACTAGTGAAACTTATCAAACTGACAGCGATAATGGCGATACTCTCCGCGAGCGCGGCGTTGATCGCCGGGTGCGGCGGCGGGATGGGCGCGGCCATCATCATCTCAAAAAGCGGCGCATCCGACAATCCCATTATACCAATGCCACAGGGACATCCGAACAGGATCGTTTACGCCTCTTTCCCCTCCGACCAAGGAACCATAATGAGCATGGACGAGAGCGGCGGAAACAAGATAACGCTCACAAGCAAACCCGATGAGGACGCGAGGTCTTTTTTCTTCACGACCCCGGCGGTCTCGCAAAACGGGCTTCAGATTTACTATGCGTCGGACTGGTATTCGGCCACGACGGATTTGATGACCAGCAAGATAGACGGATTGTTGCCGGGGCCGGTGGTGCGCGACAACGGTTTAAACTTAGAGAATCCCCGGGTGTCTTGGGACGGAACAAAGATTGCTTTCGCAGGATACGAGGAACGGGAAGTGACGGCGGTCATCCATCCGTCGCGCGCGTTCGTATACAAGTCGGCCAATGTGCAGACGCCCGAACAAAACGCGAATATCGGCCTCACGGGAGGCGGCGAGTGGCTTTATTCTCAATCAAACACTCAAGGCATCTGTCCCAAATCCTGCTCGCAATGCGAGTCTTATGAATTCACCCAAGTCATATTCTTTGCCAACGGTTTCGGCTCCCCGCGCACGACCGACCCCACCGGCAGCACATACTGCATCGCCTTGGATGACGTGAACAGGGTAAGCGTAAACTTCACAGCCCACGATTACTCTCCGCCTGCGGCGGGAAGCATAACTTTCACTTGGGAATGGCTGCAAAATCCGCATCCCGAAACGTTCGGGCCGATAACGCTGCAAGGAGCGTTGAGCGGCGAGTTCCGCATCGGCATGGGATATAATTTTATCAACACTTTTAATTTTAAAAAATATGACCTTTTCACAGCGGACATCGACGGCTCGAACGTGGTTCAGCACACTGACGACGACGACCCGGCGCGATTCCCCTGCTTCTCGCCTGTAGCAAGCGATTTTCTTTACTACACGCAAGGCGTTCTGGACACGGCATATATGGAATACGACTTTCCCGAATCTTCCGCCATTTACAAACTTGACCTGAACACCGGCGCGAAGACCCTTGTGTTTGCCGGCGCGATGGACCGCCACTGCGGCGTCAGTCCGAGCGGAAAACAAATCGTCTTCTCAAGATACGACTTCGACAACGAGCGGTATGACATCTATCTTCACAATCTGGAAACAGGAGCGACCACTCTTCTGGTTGACACGGGAGGCAACGACCTGTATCCCGTGTTTTCGCCGTCCGGAGTTTATGTCGCGTTCCAGTCCGACCTGACAATTGACGACGACATTTTCACCATTAAGGTCGACGGCACAAATCTGAAGAACGTTACGAACAACTTAGTTGACGATAGAATGCCCGCTTGGGCTCCCTGATAATCATCAGAATTTTTGTGGATGGCTATTTCTATACTCCGCCTTGATTGGCTGTCTTTATTATATTTCTTTCGATTGTTGAACGTCTAATCATGCGCGAAACCGATGAAAAGTGTCGATCTTTTACAATTGTTAGCGACCGTGCTTTTATATGCTTAATAATATGGAGAAATGTGGTTGTAAATTGAATCCTATAATGATAAAATGCGGTCTATGAATATGAATGAGTCATCTGCTGATAGGGTTATCATTGCTTTAGATGTGCCGGGATATGACGAAGCGGCGGCGATGACGGAGAAGCTTGGAGACCTAGCGAGCTTCTACAAGGTCGGCCTCGAACTGTACATCCGGGACGGAGAACGGGCGCTGGAGATGTTGCGCGCTGCGGGAAAAAAGGTGTTCCTAGACCTGAAACTGCACGACATCCCGAACACAGTGGCGAAGGCGGTGGAGTCGATAAAGACTAAAGGCGCAAGCCTGACGACGCTGCACGCGGGCGGCGGAGGAGAGATGATGAGGGCGGCGAGCGCGGCGCTGGGCGGCGAGCGCGGCGGCCTCAGACTCCTCGGAGTCACCGTGCTCACCAGCATCGACGAGCGGACGCTCAGGGAAGATATCGGCACACAGCTTTCCATCCCGACGCTGGTGTCCAAATGGGCGGCGCTGGCGCGGGAATGCGGACTTCAAGGCGTGGTGGCGTCGGCCCTCGAACTTTCCCTTCTCAGGGAGAAGTTGGACGATAGTTTTCTTATCGTTACGCCGGGCATCAGGCCGGCGGGCGGAGATGTGGCGGATCAGAAACGAGTGGTCACCCCGAAACAAGCGTTCGAGCGGGGGGCCAGCTACATAGTGGTGGGGCGTCCTGTGACCGCCGCCGCCGACCCGGCGGACGCCATGCGCCGGATTCTGGACGAAATTTCTTAATCAGGGGACGAACGATGTCGGAATCCCACGACCGAGCCACGCACCACTACAACCTCGGCATACAGTTCGAGCGCAACGATGACATAGACAACGCGGCGCGGGAGTTCGAGAACGCCATACGGGCGGACTGCCGGTTCCCGTATCCGTACCGCGCTCTGGGCGAGATATATTTCAACAAGGAACGCTACGAGGACGCGCTGGAGCATCTTGAGAAGGCCATCGAGCTTGACCCTGACTGGATAGAGGCTCTGGGACTTGCGGCGGACACGCTCATCGAACTGGGAGACACGCGGAAGGCGGCCCCGCTTCTCGAAAGAGCGCTGCGGGGAGACCCCGGCAATCCGCGCTACAGCGCGCAACTTGGCCGGATTCTAATCGCCGAAGGGGATTTCTCCGATGCGGTCGAGCTGCTGGAAGGCGCGCTTCGGGCCAACCCGGACGACTATAAGCTCAACTACAACATGGGAGTGGCGCTGGGCAAGCGGGCCATGGCCGACATCGATCTTTCGATTGAGCACTGGCGCCGCGCGGTGGCGGTAAAGGCCGACGACCCGCGCGCATTCCGCAACATGGCCATCTCGTATTTTTCCAGAGGATTCCTCGACGAGGCTTCGGACGCCTTCAGGACGGCCCTCTCGCTCGACCCCAACGACGATGTCTCGGCCCGTTTCCTGAAATTCTCGGAGGGCGTGAACAAACGTGGATAGCGCATCCTTCACATCTCCCGCGAAGATCAACCTCTTCCTCGACATCAGAGGAAAACGCCCCGACGGATACCACGAGACGCTCACATGGATGCAAACGATAGACCTGTGCGACACGCTGACGCTGGCGCGCTCGGCGAGGGACTTCTCCACGCTGAGAAGCGACAACTCCTCGATGCCGCTCGGCAAGCGCAATCTCTGCATAAAGGCTTACGAGGCGGCGCGGGCGGCGGCGGGAGACGCGGTGGACAGCGTCGAGATATCCCTCAAGAAACGCGTGCCTCTCGGCTCCGGCCTCGGCGGCGGCAGCAGCAACGCCGCCTCCGTCATCAAGGGACTGAACGTCCTTTTCTCCCTCGGAATGACGGATGAAAAGATGTCGAAAATCGCCGCCGGAGTGGGAACTGACGTGCCGTTCTTCATCAGGGGCGGCGCGGCGGTCGCCTCCGGCAGAGGCGAAATTATTTCTCCCCTGCCCTCTCTGCCGGCTCCGATTCATCTGGTGGTGGCGAAACCGGAAGCGTCCGTATCCACCGGAGAGGCGTACAAGTGGGTGAAAGGCTACAAAGGGGAAAGAGAGCTTGACCGGGAAGAGACCGCCGCCCGGATTGCCAGCGGCGACCTGCAATATGTGATGGACCGCATGTTCAATTGTTTTGAAGAAATAGTATTCGGCCGGCTGCCCGCCCTCGCGGCGCTGAAAAGCAATCTTCTCGACGCCGGATGCGTGAAGGCGCAGATGACGGGGAGCGGCTCCGCCGTGTTCGGAATATGCCCCGACGAAAAGACGGCGCGGAGCGCCGCGTCCGCCCTTTCGGCTGACGACGACACCCTGTTCGTCGCCGCATGCCGGACTATCTGACGACACGACGGGATGAAAAATCCGATAAAAAACAAGCCTGATATAGAGAAACGTCTGCCGGGAACTCCGGCGCGGCTGACCGTGCTCGGCTCAACAGGCTCCATCGGCGTCAAAGTTCTTGAGACGGCGTCCGAACTGCCCGGCGGCAGGATTCTGATAGAGGGACTTGCCGCGCGGACGAACTGGCGGTTGCTCAAGGAACAGGCCGTCCGGCGCGGAGCGAGGGCGGTGTGCCTCTCGAACCCGGCAGCGGCGCGGGCGCTGGCGCGGGCGTTTCCGGGCGCTCCTTTCAAAATTCTAGAAGGCGCGCAAGGGCTGGAAACGCTGGCCTCCGCGCCCGGCGGCGGCCCTGTGTTCAACGCAATTACGGGCATCGACGGGCTTAGGCCCTCGCTGGCCGCGCTCCGCGCCCGCCGCCCTCTACTAATGGCGAACAAGGAAAGCCTCGTCGCCGGAGGAAGGCTGCTCCGCGCGGAAGCCGTCCTTCTCCGGGTCCCGCTCATCCCCGTCGACAGCGAGCACTCCGCGATTTTCCAATGCCTGAGCGGGCGGGACGCGTCGGAAGTGCGCCGGGTAGTCATCACCGCCTCCGGAGGCCCGTTCCTGAAAAGAAGAAACGTCCGGGGAGCTACTCCCGCGCAGGCGACCGCTCACCCGGTCTGGCCGATGGGGCCAAAGGTGTCCGTCGATTCCGCCACCCTGATGAACAAAGGGCTGGAGCTGATCGAGGCCGCGCACCTGTTCGGGCTTGCGCCTGAGAAGCTTTCGGTGGCGATTCATCCCCAGTGCGTGGTTCACGCGATGGTGGAACTTACGGACGGCTCGATTATCGCGCATCTGGCTCCGGCGGACATGAAGACGCCGATAAGGTACGCGCTGACATATCCGGAGCGGCTGCCGGGCGGCGGACAAACGCTTTCTCTGTCGCTGTCCGACATCAGCGGGCTGACATTCGCCGAGCCTGACGAAAAGCGGTTCCCGTGCCTGACGCTCGCGCGGGCGGCGCTGGAGCGCGGAGGCCTTGCTCCGGCGGCTCTCAACGCGGCGGATGAAATCGCGGTTTCTTTCTTCCTGTCCGGAAAAATCGATTTTGCGGACATACCCGCCATCATCGAGAAGACGATGTCGGCGGTTGACGACCAACTAGACGGCGACCCGATGTCGCTCGAAGAAATCATGGAGACGGACGCGGCGGCGAGAAAGGCGGCGAAGTCGGCTGCCCGCGCGTCGGCGCTCTGAACGAGCATCTATGTCGAACAAAGCTAAATCAAAAATTTTCGCATGGGCGATAATTCTGTGTCTGGCTCAAGCCGCCGCGCTGGCGTTCATAGGCAAGAACTGGCTCGCAAAAAAGGGACTGGTTCCCGCAGGCTTGGGAACCGCGCCGGCGGCCTCGGATGTCGTTTCCTCCCTCGAATATTCCGACGTCAGGCTCGACGAAAAAGCGGGCGTCCTGTTCACCGAAAAGAACGGAACAAAGATAGTTTACACAATCGACCCGAAGCTGCAGACGCTGGCCGAGAAGCTGTTTCAGGAGTTCAATCCGGTCGCCGGAGCCTTCGTGGCGATAGACGCGCGCACCGGAGACGTCATAGTGATGGCCTCCCACGCCCGGAACAGAAAAAACGGGGACAGCCTGCCCGAAGGCTCCACGTTCCTCGACCCGGCGTTGCGAAACAGCGCCAACCCGATGGCGTCGATAGCCAAGATCGTCACGGCGTCCGCCGCGATGCGCCACGGCCTGTTCGGCCCGACCGACACCTTGAATTGCGCAGGCTCGTTCCGCGCCGGCGGCGGCGTGATTACCGACCCGGTGGGCGTCTCGCACGGCCAGATAACAATGGCCGACGCGCTGGCAAAATCATGCAACCCGTCGTTCGCTCAGATAGGGCTTAAAGTCGGGCGCGACCGCCTGCTCGAAGAGTTCCGTCTGTTCGGATTCAACCGCTCCATCGAGTTTGATCTCCCCGCGCTTGAAAGCAGGGCGGCGTTCGGCGACGACGAGTATTCCATCGCGCGCGCAGGATCGGGGTTCCACGGCGCTTGGATGTCTCCCCTTCACGCGGCGATGATCGCCTCGACAATCAGCAACCGGGGAGTGATGATGCGTCCGCGCGTCATCCGCTCCATCGACGCGGGCGGCGGAGAGCGCCCCGCCAAACCCGCCGCGTTCCTCAACCCAATGTCCGAAAAGAACGCCGTCGCGATAGAGAAAATGATGGACAACACCGTGAACCGGCCGGGATTCACCGCATACAGGGGATTCCACCACAACGGCCGCTACATCGGCGGGGACACGCATGTGGTTGGCAAAACCGGCTCGCTGAGCGGAAACAATCCCGCCGAGATGTACACGTGGCTGATCGGCCACACCACCGAAGGCTCTCCCGACATCGCGTTCGCCGCGATGGTGGTCAACGACGAAAGATGGGTGATAAAGGCCGCTTCGTTCAGCGGCCAGTTCTTCAAACACGCCGGGCGGGGCAAATGAGGCTGAAAGCGGAAAAGATAAGGACTGCGGCGCTCGCGGCCCTGCCTGCGGCGGCGGTCATAATCGCGGTCGCTCTGTGGTCCGGCCGGGGATGCGCCGCGCAGAACTCGCACTCGTCAACGGACGTCTATTACGAAAACTCCCGCAATGCCGAGTCCGCGCGCCGCGAAAAAACGCGCGACTGCCTCGAACTTGCCGAGGCGCTTCTCGATTCCGGCGAATGGGAAACCGGCCGCTCCATCTTCCAGCTTTGCGGCGAAAAAGACAGCGCCAAGCGCGGCAGGATAGAAGAAATGCTCGCCGTCCGCGACGAGTTCGCCCGGTTCATGACGGGCTGGAACGTCCCGTGGCCCGGCCTCGACGGAGAGCCGGTCTCGACGATGAGCATAAAAGAGGCGGAGACGCGCGCGGCGGCCGCCGCAACGTTCGCCGAGTCGCGTGTGGACGACGAAACAGGCGAGCTTGCCTCAATCGCAGCCGCCGCCCTGCTGTATCACGCCGGACATTACTACGACTGCGCCCGACTGCTCGCCGAATCGCGAGTCAGGCGCGCTATGCCCGACCATGCGGCGCTACTCGCCGTCATGGCCCTCGTCAAATCCGGCAAACACGATGAAGCCGCCGCGCTCGCCGACCAGACGAAGAGAGACTTCCCTCTCGGCTCCGCCGCCCCCTACGCCTCGCTGTGGAAATCCCGCGCGCTAGCCGCTCAGGGCCTGCTCCAATCCGCTGTGGCCGTCGCTCTGGAAACCGCCTACGATGATTCTCTTCCTCCAATCGCTCGCGGCGACGCCCTCTTCCTCGCTTCTCAACACTACCTCGCCGCGGGAGAAAAAAAGACCGCCGCCTCTCTCATTGCCTCTATCGCTGAAAACTACCCCGCAACCGATTCCGCGCGCGCTCTCGATGTCGATCTGACCGGGCTGGAAGACTTTCTCTCCCTCGAACAGCGCCTCGCTCTGGGCGCTTATTTCGTTTCTAAACAGCGCGGGTTCGCCGCTCGCAAGTTCCTCTCCCCGGTTAAGAGCAAGCTCGGCCCTGAAGGCATGTTGCTGCTAGCGAAAGCGAATATTCTTTCTGGGGCCGAAGGCGACGCGGTCAGACAGCTCGAACAACTGAACGCAGGCAGCGTTCCGGCGTCCGTTCGGGGCGAGGCATGCATAGCGCGCGCGCGCCTGCTCGTATCGAAAAAAACATATCCGCAAGCAGAAGCCCGACTGCTGGGCTGCGTCGCAAATTACGAGAACGTCGAAGCCGAATCTCTGGCCGCCCTCGCCCGCGTCTACGCCGCAACCGAAAAAGAGGAAAAACGCGTTAGGACGCTCATGCGGCTGATGGAAAAATATCCCGCCGCAGAAAACGGAGACGAGCGCTATCTTTTAATCGCCCGCTGGCATCTGAACAAAGGGGACTACGCGGCGGCGGAGAAATATTACGCGGCCCTCGACCGCTGGTTTCCGCAAAGCCCTCTGCGCGCCGAAAGCGGGTTCTGGCAGGCGAAACTGGCTCTGGCGTCTGGAGACGCGCGCGCCGCAACCGCGCATTACAAACGAGTTCAGGCCGAACATCCGTATTCCTATTTCAGCCACAGGGCTGGAACCCGGCTGTCCGGCCAGCTCGGGCTTGCGGACGAATCGGACACAACGCCTGAGTTGACATACGGCGACCTTACGCCCGCCGACTGCGACATCCTGCGCGCCGCGAACGGATTCAGGCGGCTGAGAGTTTTCGAGCGCGCCGCCGCAGAGTACGCCGCAGCCGAGGCCCTTTTACCGAACGACGCCGCAGCCGGCATCGCCCGGCTCAGGCTCGACGAGAAAAAATACCACATGTCAGTCAAAGCCGTCGAACTGCGCGCCATGGCCGACCCCGCCTTCTACCACCGCGTAATGGCCGACCCCGAACTGAACTCCCTGCTCTATCCCCGCCTTTACGAAGACAGAATAAACGCCGCCGCCGCAACAGCCGGACTCGATCCAGCTTGGATATTCTCCATTATCAGGCAGGAAAGCCGCTTCCAACGCGACGCCGTCTCCACCTCCAACGCCATCGGCCTGATGCAGATAATTCCCTCCACCGGCGGCTGGATCGCCGAAAAACTCGGCGTCTCCAAATTCCGCTCCGACGACCTGTTCGACGTCGATGTCAACTTGCGCTTCGGCGCGTGGTACTTCAAATATCTAATGGGCAAGTTCGAAGGCAGCCCCGAACTGGCCGTCGCCGCGTACAACGGCGGGCCGGGCAACGTCTCAAGATGGCTCCCCCGCATCGGCTCCGACGACATCGACTTGTTCATCGAGCGCATCCCCCGCGAAGAAACCCGCGAATACGTCAAAAAAGTCATGCACAACCATCACGTCTATTCCACCCGCGCCTTCCCCCGCTCTGCCTATTGATTTCTCAATCGAACCAGCGCTCGCCCAAACGAAATGAATTGCCACCCTGTCGCCGCCTGTTGAAACGCGCGTCCGCGCTAATATATAATTCCGAGTTGTTTTATGTTTATTTACTTATCGGAGAGGTGGTTTAAATGAGGCTCACAGGCGGAGAGATAGTCGTCGAATCTTTGATAAAACACGGCGTTCCGTACGCGATAGGGATTCCCGGACACGGGAGCCTTGCGCTGGCGGACGCTTTCATAGGCAGAGAAGACAAAATCAAGCTGCTTCACGCCCGGCAGGAGATGTGCGCCGTCCACATGGCGGACGGATACTACCGGGCGACGGGAACCCCTCTGATGGTGTTCACCTCCATCGGGCCGGGAGCCATCAACACCGCCATCGGAGCGGCCACCGCATATATGGAATCCACGGCGGTGATGATTATCTCCGGAAACGCGCAAGTTCACATGCGCGGACAAGGCTTGTTGCAGGAGATAGAGCGCGCGCAAGACGCCAACTTCCCGCGCGTGCTCGAACCCGTGGTGAAACGCTGCTGGAAGCCCGACCTCGCGGCCAAGCTGCCGACGGTGATGGCGCGCGCGTTCAACCAGATGCTCTCCGGCAGGCGCGGCCCAGTGCTCATCGACCTGCCCATGGACGTTCAGGCGGCGGACGCGGATGTCGAACTGCCAGTCGCATTAGAGCGCCGCGCCGCGGGTCTCGTCATGCCCGACCCGGCCCAACTAGAACGCGCCCGCAAACTCCTCGCCTCCGCCAAACGCCCGGTGATACTCGTCGGCGGCGGCGTCCACTCCGCACGCGCCTATGATGAACTTCTCGCCCTCGCCGAAGCCGCCGGAGCCGCCGTAGTCTGCACCATGCAGGGCAAAAGCGCCTTCCCTGAAGACCACCCTCTCTACGCTTGGCACACCGGCTCGAAGGGAACCACCGTCGGCCTCAAAATGACCTCCACCGCCGACGTTCTTCTCGCCGTCGGCTGCCGATTTGCCGACGAGACCGCCTGCAGCTATAAAGACGGCGTCGCTTTTTCCATCCCCCCCACGAAACTCATCCACATCGATATCGACCCATCCGAGATCGGAAAGAACTACCCCGTCGCCGTCGGCCTGTGCGCGGACGCAAAACCCGCCCTCGCCGCCCTCGCCGCCTTGCTGAAAGGCAAACGCGGCGACTACCGCAAAACCGCGTTTTTCAAGGAACTGAAAGTGGAACGCGACAAATGGCTCGCCCACGTCGAACGTCTACGCGCCATCAAAACCCCCCTCCCCACCATCTCCCGCCTGCTCGGCGAAATCCGCAAGACCATCGCCCGCGACGCTTTCGTCGTCCACTCCTCCGGCAACGTTCAGGCGCAGATACTTCAGGAGTTCCCGTTCTACGTTCCCGGAACGTGCGTCACCTCCGGCGGGTTCTCCTGTATGGGATTCGCCCTTCCCGCCGCGATGGGCGTCAAGCTCGCTATGCCCGGCAGGCAGGTCGTCGCCGTCGTCGGAGACGGGGACTTCATGATGACCATGCAGGAGCTTGCCACCGCCGTCGAACTCGGCCTCAACGTCGTCACTGTCGTCGCCGACAACGCCGGATGGCTCGCCATCAAAGACCTCCAGCAGGCCGCCTTCGGCAAAGACCGCCCCAGCGGAACCGATTTCCTTCTGCCGGACGGAACCCCTCACCTAATGGACTTCGCCGCAATCGCAGCCGGAATGGGTTGCTATTCTGAAACCGTGTCGAAGGCGGACGACATCGCTCCAGCCCTTCAAAGATGCCTTTCGGCGGGCCGCCCGGCGCTCCTCGACGTCAAAGTCCACCGCGATTTCCCGCACAGCGGCAGCCCCGCAGTCGGCTGGTGGGACGTCCCCATCCCGACCTATCTCAAATCCCGCCGCGCCAGATACGAAAAGGAAATCAAAGGCGAAAAACTCTGAATGAGGCAACACGAAAAAGAAAACACGAAACAACTCAAAAACCAAATCGATCACGGCAAGGTCGCTTTTTCTTGCCAAAGCATAGCATCTCAAAGAATTCCAGATAACGCTTGACAAGTCGGCGCGGCGATATTACCATGTCAATAAACTTAGTCGAGAAGGAGCCGCGATGATTGTTTCTAAAAAAAGCAAATACGCGATGCGCGCTGTGTTCTCGCTGGCAAAACGTTTCGGCGAAAGCCCTGTCAAAATCGCGGATATCGCTGAGGAACAGTCCATCCCGCCCCGTTTCCTCGAAGTAATCCTAAGCCAGCTTAAACAGGGCGGTTTCGTGGATTCACGCCGGGGCAGCGAGGGCGGTTATTACATGGTGACGCCGCCCGACCAGCTTTCGGTGGGAAAAATCCTCCGTTTTTTCGACGCTCTTAAGGAGCCTGTGGAATGCATGGGCGACAACCCGAAGGAGAAGTGCGACCTGAAGGCCAATTGCGTCTTCATGCCCCTCTGGGAGAATTTAAGCGCCGCTATTTCGGGCGTTTTTGACTCCACCACTTTTCAGGATTTAATATTGAAGGAGAAAGAAAAAAAGGAATGCGGGGCAAAATCTCTATTCTATGTGATTTGAGCGGAGGCGGCGCGGCCGCTCTTGTCGCAATTAAAGCATTTTCCACGCCTTAACCGTAATAAGGTCGCTCTAGAGGATGTTCAGATGATCAAATTCTCGAAACCGCTCGGCGGCATCATCGAGCTTAAAAAAAACATGTTTGAGGATGATTCCCACCGGTTAGAGGAACTGCTTAGAGTAGCTGATTTTTATCTCAAGCAACCGGAAAGGAAAGCTTGCAAGAACTGCGAGGCCAAGCTTGATGGGGCAAAGGATTCTTTTGTAAAAATGGGAATTAAATATGTTTTTTGCGACCGATGCGGCCATTTGAACGGCTCCCGGGAGGACACGAAGAATTTCTGCAAGTTTTTGTACACAAAGGACGACGGCAAAAACTACGCCGCTAATTATATGGAAGCAGACAAGAAAAGATTCAACGACAGAATGGCGCAAGTATATGCGCCCAAAGCGGAGTTTCTCAAACAAGCTCTACAGGAGCAGGGCGTGGAGCCTGAAGATATGACTCTTTCCGATTTCGGCGCAGGAGCGGGATACTTCCTCGGAGCCGCCAAAGATCAGGGGTTCCCGTCCGTAGTAGGCTTCGAACCGTCGCCCAGCATGGTCGATTTCGGCAATAACTGTCTGAATGAGAACCTTCTGAAACTTTGCGGGATGGATGAAACCGCCGCCGCAGTGCGGGACTCGCGGTCTAATATTGTTTCTTTAATCGGAGCGTTGGAGCATTTCCAGAACCCAAGAGATGTGTTGTCAGCGATAAGAGACAACGAGAACATCAATTATGTTTTTTTGTTGCTGCCGATGTTTTCCCCAAGCGTGGTTGTGGAATCGGTCTTCGAGAACGTGGCTCCGAGGCTGCTCGTGGGCGCTCACACTCATCTCTACACTCTCCGCTCCATTTCTCATCTATGCTCCGAGTTCGGTTTTAAAATCGTTTCGGAATGGTGGTTCGGACAAGACGCGGCCGATCTTTACAGAAGCTTTCTTGTCTCTCTTCTGAAAAAGGGAGCTGGCTCAGCTTTTCTTGCCGACTACTGGCGCGCCGAGTTTAAACCGTTGCTGGATGACTTTCAAAGCTTGATTGACCGAAAAAAGATTTGTAGCGAGGCCCACCTTGTATTGAAAGTCGACAGGGGGCTTGACGCCTGATTCAACAGTTCGTAATTCGTAGCGAGTTTTTTTTATCATCATTCTCGACTAACTCGATAGAGATGGTCGCAAGGAGAAAACAATGAATAATCAGGACTTTTCAATCGAAACCCTTGCCCTTCACGCAGGGCACTCCCCGGACAAGGAAACCAACTCCCGGGCCGTCCCAATCTATCAGACTTCCAGCTACGTGTTCAACGACACCGATCACGCCGCCGACCTGTTTGCGCTGCGCGCATTCGGCAACATTTACACCCGGCTGATGAATCCGACGACGGACGCTCTTGAGAAGCGGCTGGCAGTGATTCACGGGGCGGCCGGC
Source organism: bacterium (assembly GCA_029564595.1). Taxonomy (GTDB): domain Bacteria; phylum UBP15; class UBA6099; order UBA6099; family UBA6099; genus UBA6099. The sequence continues at coordinate 81,361 of JAKQPS010000136.1, forward strand.
GCGGTGGCGGTCGCCTCAGGTCAGGCCGCCATCTTCTACACAATCGCCAACATCGCCTCCGCAGGGCAGAACTTCGTCACGGGCAATAAGCTGTATGGCGGAACCCACACTCTGTTCAACTCGACGCTCCGCCGTTTCGGCATCGATGCCCGGTTCGTCGATTCCTCCGTCGCCTCCAATTTCGAAGAGCGCATCGACGAAAACACCCGCCTGCTCTATACCGAGTCCATAGGCAACCCGAAGGGGAACGTGGACGACTTCGAGGCTATCGCCGAAGTGGCCCGCAAGCACAAGATTCCTTTCGTTGTGGACAACACGGTGTCGCCCCCGCCCCTGTTTAATCCGTTCGAACACGGGGCCGACATCGCGGTTTATTCTCTGACGAAGATGATCGGCGGGCACGGCAACTCCATCGGCGGCGCTGTGGTCGAGAAGGGAGATTTCGACTGGAAGGATGCCGACAAGTTCCCTGAAATCACCGAGCCGGACAAGACGTATCACGGGGTGAACTTCTGGGACGCGTTCGGCGGGCATCCGGGGGCGGTCGCTCCGGGGCTGGCCTTCGTTCTGAAAATCCGCACCGGGCTGCTCAGGGACATAGGCGCGGCGCTTTCGCCCTTCAACTCCTTCCTGTTCATTCAGGGCATTGAGACCCTTCCCATCCGCGCCCGCGCTCACGTGGAGAACGCGGCGAAGGTCGCCGCCTTCCTCAACAACCATCCGGCGGTCGCATGGGTCGAGTACCCCGGCCTACCCTCTCATCCCGACCACGCGCGCGCGCGCAAATACTTCCCTCTCGGCCCGGGCGCCGTCTTCGGCTTCGGCGTCAAGGGCGGATACGAAGCGGGCAAAAAATTCATCAACTCCGTCAAGCTCGCCTCCCATCTGGCCAACATCCTTGACGCAAAAACGCTCGTCATACACCCGGCAAGCACCACTCACCAGCAGTTGACACCGGAGCAACAGGCCGAGGCGGGCGTCTCTCCCGACTTCGTGCGCATCTCCGTCGGAATCGAAAATATCGACGACATACTTAGGGACATCGATCAGGCGCTCAAGGCGTCTCAGATTTGAAATCGACTTAAAGAAAGACAGGCGGACATATGTTGCTAAAACCAAACCGGGTTTCATCGTCTGTATAGACAATGAAATGAATCAAACAGAGCCGATTTTAGATGAATGAAGTTTAATAAAATCGGCGACATAAGAGTTTTTTTTGGAAGGGGCGCGGGGAAACCTATTTTTTGCAAAAAAATGGTTTCACCGCAATCTGTGAAAACAACATTTGAACAGGCGGACAGATAAATGAGCGGCGCGGGACACACATCAAATCTAGGACAAGCTCCGGCGGGCGCGTGGCATCCGGCCAACGCCCCAGACTGCGTCGGCTGGACCTCGGCGAAGACCGTCCGCATAGCGACCGCCGCCCGCCCTTTCAGGACGGAACTCGGCGGCAGCGTCGGCCCGGTGGACGTCGAATATGAGACTTACGGAGAGCTTTCCGCCGCGCGCGACAACGTCGTGCTCATCGCCCACGCGCTTTCCGGCGACGCCCATGTTGCCGGATGGGACATGAACGCGAAACAGACGGGCCGCCTGTGGAGAATGAAAAAGCCCGGCTGGTGGGATGCCGTCGTCGGCCCCGGCAAAGCCATCGACACCCGCAAATACTTCGTCGTGTGCGCGAACGTGCTGGGCGGGTGCTGCGGCGCCACCGGCCCTTCTTCGCCCAACCCCTTCACCGGAAAACCGTACTCGCTTCAGTTCCCGATGGTGACGGTGGGCGACTGGGTGAAGCAACAGGCGGCGCTTCTGGACGAACTCGGCATCGAGCGGCTTCACGCAGTGGTCGGCGGCTCTCTCGGCGGACAACAGGCCATCGAGTGGGCGATGTCCCGCCCCGACCGGGTTGACCGCTGCATAGTTCTTGCCGCCACCCCCAGACTGTCCACTCAGGGGCTGGCCTTCAACGCCATTGGCAGGCGCAGCATAATAAACGATCCCGACTTCAATAATGGGGAATACTACGGGTCGGCCCCGCCGTCGTCCGGGCTGGCCGCCGCCCGCATGCTCGCCCACATCACCTACCTGTCTGAAGCCGGGATGCGCGAAAAATTCGGTCGCCGCGCCAAAGACGACATCTGCCCCGGCTGCGGCTTCGGCATCGAGTTCGAGGTCGAAAGCTACCTCGATCGTCAGGGCCGCTCCTTCGTCGAGCGCTTCGACGCCAACAGCTACCTCTACATCACCCGCGCGATGGACTACTACGACGCCGCCGAAAAATGGGGCGGCGGCAGCCTCGAAGAAGCCGCCTCCCGCGTCTCTTCCCGCGTCATGGCCGTCTCTTTCGACTCCGACTGGCTCTACCCTCCCGAAGGAATGAAAGAGTTCGCTCAGGCCCTCGTCCGCAACGGCAAACCCGTCACCTACATCAACGTTCCCTCCCGCTACGGGCACGACGCGTTCTTGGTGGAGACGGAAACCGTGAGCCGGTTGCTGCGCGACTTCCTGTCCGCGGAGAACGGTGGATCGTCCATCTGGGGCGTTCGCCCGGCCCGGCGCGAAACCGCGCCCGCCCCGCAACCCCCTCCGTCCCCCGCCACAGTCGCCCGCGAGGACAACCCGCCCGCTTTCACATCAAACGGATTCCTACGCTGGCAGGACAAAGTGATAATCGACGAGATTCCCGAAGGCGCGTCCGTGCTCGACCTCGGTTGCGGCGGCGGCAAACTGCTGTCGGCCATATCCGCTTCCAAAGGCGCGCGCGGACAGGGCGTCGAGATCGACATCCGCGCCGCCCTCGATTGCGTCCGCAGAAACGCGCCCGTCTTCCACGGCGATATCGAGAACGGCCTCGCCGGGTTCCCGGACGACAGCTTCGACTACGTCGTGCTCGAAGAGACCCTGCAGACCCTTCGCCGACCCGGCGAAGCCCTGCGGCAGATGCTCCGCATCGGAAGGCGCGGCATCGTCTCTTTCCCGAACTTCGCCAACTACCGGGTGGTGCATGACCTGATGACGTCCGGGCGAATGCCCGTCGGCGGCGCCCTGCCCTATCAATGGCACGAGACCCCCAACATACATCTTTTCACCCTGAACGACTTCAGGGACTGGGCCGCCCGCTCTAACGTCCGCATCGTCAAAGGATACGCCCTCGTCGCAGAAGGCGTCGTCAGAAAACTGTCGCCAAGCGACAACATGTACGCCGAAGAAATACTCGTGGTGGTCGAGAAAACAGGCTCCGCGCCGGAATACTCGATATAGAAGCTCCGAGCGCCGCGCCGAAGGAGAAAACAAACACACCAATCATCGCCCGGCGGCAAACGCGTTGCGCGCTAGCATTTTTTACTCAGGGTTGGCGCTACGATTCCCGCCGCCCGCCGCGCCTTCCGTCCCGCCGGCGCGCCGAACTAAACAAGAATTTCCGGCCGTGTACCCAAGTGGTTAAGGGGGAGGTCTGCAAAACCTTCATCATCGGTTCGATTCCGATCACGGCCTTGAAAACAACACCCGCAACTTCACTTATCGCAAATAATATTCATTCATCCCCATCCGCCCCCATCGACCTTAAAGATGTTGTCATGATATGATTATTGCTGTAACAAATCGGCAGTCGAAGTGTCGCTGGTTTTGCTGAAGGTTACATGGCAAATATTGCAGCAATCAGGTTGTCAGTGTGTGGTTCAGTAATACTGGGGTAGCCGAACAACATCAAAGGAAACAGAGAATATGGAAGGTAACATTCGAGAATACAAAGAAGCAGATTTGAACGATGTGCTGACTATATGGGAAAGCGCTTCCAAGATAGCTCATCCATTTTTAACAAAAGATTTTCTGGAACAAGGCCGGCGCGATATCCCTATTGTTTACATGCCTAAAGCAGAAACCTACGTTCTTGAGCAGCAAGGACAGGTTATTGGCTTCATTGCATTATTAGGTAATGAAATCGGGGCGCTATTTGTAAAACCCGAATACCATGGCACAGGCGCCGGCACGTTGTTGATGGATAAGGCACGGGATCTGAGAGGAACTCTCGAAGTTGAAGTATTCAAAGCCAACCCCATTGGCCGAAAATTCTATTCAAAGTATGGTTTCAAACAAATAGCCGAGAAAACGCATGAACAGACAGGAGATATCCTGTTGAGACTGAAATACACTTCACTCTGAACCAACACAATATAATTAACGCCACAACTGCATGTTACCCCCACTTTTCGCAGTAATCAAATACCAACTCCAACTGTTTACTACCATTAAGAATCGCTACTTGTGATAGAACTTCACAAATGTCATGCTGCGCATCACACCCCGAATTCAGCAACAAGTCATTGCGAGGCGGCAAAGCCGTTTTTGAGCCTGCCCCTGTAAAAACGGCGGCGGCAATCCTAGGAATTCTGGGGTCAGCATAAGGAATTCCCCGCAAGCAGCTTCCCCATCAACCTGATAATAGAGACAACCCACAATCAACACATGCTGGTAAGAAATCCCGGCATGAAGTAAAATAGAGACATGAAGAAGTTGAAGCAGCGCGTCGAGGCATCGGTCTTGTATTTTCGTTTCACCGTTGGCGCATTGGAGAATTCCTATGCCATGGCGGTTATAGAAAACCCCTGTGGAGATGAAACATTGTGATTTCCTTGATTGAAGAGAAACGCAAGATGCTGGAAGAATTGTGCCGGACGTATCACGTCGAGAGGCTGGATGTTTTTGGTTCCGCCGCTACCGGCGAATTCAGGCCGGATGCAAGCGATCTTGATTTCATCGTCTCATTTAACCGTTCTAGCGACATGAATCTCGCAGACCAGTACTTCGGCCTGTGGGAAGACCTTCGAGATATGTTCGGCCGCGATGTGGATTTGGTTATTGAACGCGCCATGAAGAATCCTTATTTTATAAAGTCTGTAAACAATACCAGAAGGATCGTCTATGCGGCCTGACACCCCTAAACTGCTCGAAGACATCCGTGACGCCGGCTCATTTATTTTATCTTCCATCGCCGGGCGAACTCTGGAGCAGTTTGAGGCGGACCGGCTTCTGCGACAGGCGGTCGAACGGAATTTCGAAATAATCGGAGAAGCGTTGCGACGCATTTCGCTGACCGACACGGATGTCGCGACACAAATCGGAGACACCCGCCGAATCATTGATTTCAGAAATCTCATCATTCACGGATATGACAGGATTGATTATGAGGTCGTCTGGCTGATTATTCAGGAAAAACTGTCCCCTCTGATTTCTAGGGTTGAAGCCCTGCTTAAGAATGCTCAATAACCTTCAATATACGAAGAAGAGCCGCTTGCTTTTAGAATGCCTAGCAAATCCTTTAAATTCCAATAAGCCCCCTATTGCATGTTTCCTCCGGTCTTGTCAGAAATTAAAAATCCTCCCCAAATGAAGATTGCCTGATAAAATAACAAAAACTAGGAACACGCTCATCGTTGCCAAGGTCTCCTTGGCAACGGCAAAAGTGTTGAAAGCGGAGCTTTCTGTCTATTCGTTACCAAGGAGCCCTTGGTAACGATGTAAACGCGTCATTCAGACCCATCCGCCTCCGTCGCCTTTCAAGATGTTGTCATAATCTGTTATTCGCTTATCAGCATATTATATATGCGTATTTCGCTATAGGCATTATGTTCAGTTATTCCAAAGTTCACTATCAGTTCCGAAAGTCGCCAAGAGAATACGACTCTGTTCTTCAGCTTCGCTTGAATTCCAAGGAAGCGGTTTTTTCGTAAACCCCTGAATGTTTTTAAATACTTGTATTGGCACAGTTACTAATCCGGGAATGCCCCATAATCCAAACGCTATTGAATAGAATGTACTACCAATTTGTGAACGTATCGCACATTTCTTGCAAGAAATCTGGGGTATGCTTACACAATTCCAATGATGATGGATTGTCCAGACTCTATAGTGCATATATACATTTACCGGGCCGGGCCCTTTGCATACTGAACAACGACCGGCTCTAATTTTATGTCGATATTCATTTACAACTTTTTGAGGAATAATCTTTGCAGAATATTTAACCTGACAGGTTCTTTTACAGAACTTGTTATCATAAATCTTTAGTCCACCGAAAACGATTATCTCGCCGCATTGATCGCATCTTGTCATATATTCCCACCTAAAATCGGCTTTTGCAGTAATAATGAATACACGCTTCATGCCGCTTGTCAATGAACTATCACGGACTGAAGTCCGAGGTTTTCCCTTCGATTAAATGAACAACTTCTTAATTGTCCCCTTCACCTTCTCGAAAGTAGACACGTTGTATTCGCGGATGTGATAATCAACCATGTAATATAATAGCGACGCTTTTCCCAGCAGACTGCTTTCATTGAGCCATGCCACCATGCCTACATTTTTATGAATAAAAACAAAATCGCTATAGAACAGCGACAAATCATTGTGTGCCTCAACAACCATGTAGCCATTTCCCCCTGCTCTGAAATAGTAGTATTCCGTTTTTGTTTCATCCGGGTCGTCGAATCCGAAATAGAAGTCCATCACAACATCGGACTCCCCGGAAGAGTCGTATTCTGTGAGCATCGTGTTGCGCGAACGCCCTTCATCGTATTCGATAAGCGCATATAATCTTCCGTCTGAATAGTCGATGTTCAATATGTCGTATTCGCGATTGTTTTCTAGATCATATATCAGGTTCCCGCTGGAATCTATTTTTTGAATTATTCCTTCTGAATATGCCGCGTAATAATCGTCATTTTCATCAACCGCGATGGCTAACATATTGAAATCATCTTTGTCTGAACACTCTTTTCGCGACTCTTTCAGCCGTCTGCACGGCTCGGCAACAAACTCCGACACTTTCTTACCCTTTCTCGAATACCTATAGATTCCACAGTCGTTGCATCCGAATATGAAGTCGCCGTTCTCCGCAAATGTGAAGTTGTTTCCAACGAGATTGATTTTTAGGCGACATCCAAGCTCTTTGGTGTTTATCACAAACGAAGGTTTTTCAGGAGCGTCATATTTATAAACATCTATTGTTTCGAGTCCGGGTTCCACAAAAAACAATTCGCCTTGTTTGTCCGCCACAATTTTGCTGAATCTTTTATCAAATCGTTTCAGAGATGTTCTTTTTCCAGTCTGCATATTATAGGCAAAGACCTTGGCTCCATTATCGTTGTTTTTCAAAAAGTACGCCGTTTCGCCAAATGCGCAATAGTCGTTTGCGACAATATACGGATTTGACCTCAGCTTCTTATAGTAAGAACCGGCGGTCGAGTGAGCAATGTAAGCCACAAGCGCAATTGACGCTATCCCAACGGCAAGAAACCTTATAGAGCGAGTATGTGTAAATCCGACAATTAGAGAAGAAATGAACAAGACGAGCGTTAACCCTAGCTGGACTTGCGCTGAAAACAATCCGCTAGTCGATGAGCCACGAAACAACTCGTTTGGATAAAAAGCCATCGTATAATACCAGCTTATGACGCCTAACGCCGGCGCTAACAGCAACGCGAAAGAATAAAATGACAAGGCTCTGAAATAGCCGACGCCGTTGCATCCAGCTATTGCGCATGGAACAATGAAATACCAGATAATGATTGCAGGCCCGATAAGATAATATTGGTTTTCCGGCGTTATCAGTGTCGTGTTAAAAAAGTAAGGAAATAAGAATGCGTATGACACGCAGATAATATTAGCTTTTAAACCCGCGCTGTTGCGAAACAAAGCCGCGATTGCATAGACCATTAGCGCAGTCACAAAAACACGCACAATTATCTCTGCGCATCCAAAGCCGAAATATAAAACGATCATCGCCGGCTTTAAATTGATTTTAGAAAAATACTGCGCAAACTGTGCGCACTGAACAACGCAAAGAATTGATAGCGGTATTAAAGCCCAAGTAAGATTAGCTTTTTGTTTCAGCTCCATGCCAGTCTTGCGGGGACTGGATATCATATAAATAGCGGTTTTAATCTGATATATTACACCCTCTACAATTCCGCCGTTTTTGCCGAGATTATCTTTCTTTGTATTCAGCGGCTCTTTATCATTCTGTTCATCGCGCAATTCGGGATAGTAATCCATTCAATAGCTCCTTACATCGCCTGATATCTCGCGGCCATTGCCCCATGCCAGCTTAAACGGAACTGCGTTGCTCTTTTGATTCTTTTTATTGTTGCTATTTTATCAGAATACCATGTTCTTTTGTCAACTATGAATAATTGCAACGTTATAAACCAGTTCTGTTTATTTTCTTGCCTATGAATTTGAAACTGGAAGCACAAAGATCGCTGGAGGCGTTTGTGTTCCGCGCCGGGGGGGTAGATTGGAGGGATATTTTTCAAATGAGGCGTGGGAGTCTATAATGAGCGCTGCCGGACGGGCGGTCGGGCCGGGTTGTCGCGCGCGGGTTTTAAGCGCTGCCGCGAGGGCGGCGCGGTACAAGCGTCGGCGGTCGGCTCTATGGGAGTTGCCGTGTCTTATCAAATCGTTTTCTTTTTTGTTGTGCCGATTCTCTTCGGGGGGCTTCTCGGCTGGTTCACAAACTGGGTAGCCATCAAGATGCTGTTCTGGCCTGTGCGCCCGGTCAAGTTCCTCTTCAACCTTCAGGGCGTCATCCCTCGCAACAAATCCAATCTCGCGGAAAAAATTTCGGAAGAGATAGTGGGCAAGCTGCTAACTCCGGATTCCATCAGGGAAAAGTTGTCCGGGGACGAATTCAGAACCTCGATAGCTGAGTTGACGGGGAAATATTTCGCGGATGTCAGGAGGTTGCGCATCCGCGAGTTTCACACGTTTCTGCCGGGGATGGACGGCGAGAGGTGGAACGAAAACATCGGCGGAGTGAAATCGTGGCTGAAAGATTGGGTGAGGAACTATCTTGACGACGAGGGGTTCGAGTCGGGAGTCAGGGGCGTCATCGCGGACAACGTGGGCGCGATGTCTGAAAAAAAGGTTTCGGAGCTTATCCGGGAAGAAAACATAGCGAGCCTCAAGGGATATCTGTCTGAGCGGATAGATTTTTTTCTGGGCCAAGACCGGGTGGCCGCGTTCATAAGGAAAGTCATCGACGCGCGGGTTGCCGCCCTCTCGGAGTCAGACAGGAAGTTGAAAAACATTGTCAGTTCGGTGGACCTCAACGAGATGTTGTACGCGCTGTACGAGCGGGAGATGCCGGGACTTATCGAGAACCTGAACCGGCTGCTGGAAGACACGGAAATCGTAGGAATGGCCAAGAGCAGGCTTATCGCCGCGATAGAGCAGTACCTAAAGGAAAAGAAAATCTGGGGAACCGTCATCAGGGTATTCTTCTACAACGAGAACAAGGTGAACGAGATACTGGAAGAGAATATCAACCGTGGCATAGAGGAGTTGAAACGGACGCTGAAGCGGGAAGAGACGGTGTCCAAGCTGAAGGATTTCGTGTTCGAGCACATCGACAGGTTTCTGGACAAGAGGATAAGCGAAGCGATGTCTTATGTGCCGAGGGAGCAGGTGGATAGTTTTGCGGTTGGTTTTGCGGAGCGGGCGTCGGCGCTCATCTCAGACGAAGAGACGCGCGGCTACCTGAAAGGCGAGTTGGACGGCTTTATCGACGGGCTTGCGGACGAAAAGCTCAAGGATGTCGCCGCGAACTACTTCGGCTCAAGCAGCGAGGCGTTGGCGGACTTCGCTTCCGATCAGATAATCGCGGTGGCGCGAGGCGAGAACTCGCGTAGCGTAATCGACAGGGCCATCGATATTCAGGTGGACGCCGTGGCGGACATGACACTCGGAGAAATCCTGCCTGCGGACACTGAGAAAAGCCTTCTGAACTACCTCGCCGGAGAGGGAATGAACGCGATTGTCGAACAGGTTCCGCGCGCGCTGGAGCTAATCGACGTGAAAGAGATAACCAAGAGGAGCATAGAGAATTTCCCCGCCGAAGACATCAACAACATGTTGCACAACGTGATGAAGTCGGAACTGCGGTTCATAATTGTCCTTGGGCTGATTCTCGGTCTGCTGATAGGGCTGAGCCAAGGGCTGCTGCTGTTTTTCACGCAGGGGCTTTGACATCCTAATGTGCGACAAATTAAATCCTCAGACATATTATCAATCTGGAGATAGGATATTATCATTAAACCTTAATTTGGCGCGAGGAATCCGGCGCGGCGGCTCGGATGGAATGAAACGCGAGGCGGTATGGGACTTATAAAACTACAGGTGAAATCCAAGGCTCCGGCGGACTTGGTGTACGAGATAGCGCACCAGACGCCCGAATTCGTGCGCGCGCTGCCGAACATCAAGAGAATCAGGAAGCTCGAAGAGAACGAACAACGGACGTACACGAAAACGGAATGGGTGCTGGATGTGCCGCTGCCGAAGATACTCGGCGAAGTGTCGTGGATAAAGGACGCGCTGTGGGACGACACGCGCCGCAAGTGCGACATCCGGCTGAACCGGGACTCCAAAGGCATCGTCAAACGCGTAAAGGGACTATGGATGTTCTCGCCATGTCAGGACGGTTGCGTGATGAGCATGGATATGGATTTGACGGTTCAGCATTTCCTCATCGGCCCGGCCACCACCGCGATGATAGACAAGCTTTTTAGGAAGAATATGGAAAGCCTCATGCTGGCCATCGGCGCCGAGGCGGAAAAACGTTTCTTCAGGACATAAACAACAGCGAGGTTCGCATCAGATGCAGAAAGTAGCCAACAGCTTGAAACTGAACTACCCGCTCGATCTTGTGCTGCAGGTGACGCACTTCGATCTCATGCGCAATATGCCAAGTTTCACGAAACTGCTGGGCATGGAAGAGATTAAACTTATCCGGTTCGACGAGCACGAGGACGGCAGCCACGATGTGGAATTCACGCTGAAGTCCAAAGATCGAGTGCCTGCGTTCGCCCGGACGGTCATCAAACCGGAAATGCTCGTTTGGCGGCAGATCGGGAAGTGGGACCCGGAAACGCTCACCATAGATTTCAAAATCGTGCCTCATTTCTTCCAGAGGGTAATCGACATCCGGGGCCGCAAAAGATACGTGGAGGGAGCGGGCTGCGTCACGATGGAAATCACTTCTTCCATCAGCGTCGGCATCCCCGGCATAGGCAGGCTGATGGAACAGGTAATAGTGAGCGAAGTGAAAAAGGAACAGATCAAGCTGCTGGGTAAAATCGAACAGGAAGTAGAAAAACGTTCGAAATGCTAGGCGGCGCGCGCGGGGCGCGGCGCTTTAAATGCTTTAATGCGCTTAAGGGAAAACTTTTGAAACGTTTCGTCACGAGTATCCATAAGCGAAGCTGCTAACTATTATTTGCTTTGTTATAAAGCTTATTTATTCCATAGACAGCTTGATTGATTTTACAGAATCCATTACTATTCATGGCATGAAATCGGTCTTTCTGGAGCGCAAATGAGCGAGAAGGAAATCGTTGCGGCGGGATACTGCAGAGTGAGCACGCCGACGCAGGTTGACGGGCTGTCGCTCGACATTCAGCAGGAACAGGTCGAGAACTATATCAAATCCCGCGGCTGGAAACTGTATAGAATTTTCGTCGAGCCGGGTTT
>JAKQPS010000137.1 GCA_029564595.1 bacterium
GCTGACTCGGCCATTTTCTTTAATCTGGCCGAGCACGGCGAAACAATCACGTACAACGGCGTCGAGGTGGTGGCTGTAGTGGAGCCGGGAGTATCCCGGACGAGCGGCAACACGTGGGAGACTTCGGAGGGTACAAGCGCCTCCGGGTACGTATGGCTCTCTGAAAGTGATGTGGCGTCTCCCGTGCCGGGGGACGCTATTTCTCTTGCCAACGGTACGGAGTGGGAAGTTGCCCGGATCCTCGCGACGAACGGCGGGGTACATCAGCTCGAAGTCATAGGCAATCAGAATCCGTGGGGTGTCTCAAATGCCCGTCAAAATCGAGTATCTTGATTCCGCCTCGCCGTGGCTTGAATGGGCGGCGAAAGAATATCCGCATTACGCGACGCGGGCGCTGAAAAGCGCGGGGTATTGGGTATCTTCGGAGATCAAGAAGGGAATCAAAAGCGGCGCTCCGGGTGGACAGCGATACTCACCGACGCTCCCGACGCAGACACGGCAGCTCATAGACATGGCCTTCGGCAAAAAAGAGAAGAAGGATTATCCAATTCTCGGGCGTTTGAGGAACGCCATTGGCTACGAGTACGAGAAAAACAACAATGCGGTGCGCGTGGGCTGGCTTTCAATCTCCGCCGTCCGCCTTGGAAAGAGGCTGGAAGACGGTTTCACAACGAAGGTCACGGCGAAAATGCGCAAGGCGCTTGCGGCGGTCGGTCTGGGCATGAGCGGTAAGTCATTTTTCCGCGCTCCTCCAAGACCGACGATAGAACCCATGTACAACGCTCTCCATAAGAGGATTGCACCGTACATGGAAAAGAAAATCTGGGAGTACATCAACGGCGCGGGCGGCGGACCCGCTACGACGCGCCGCAAATACATCGTGAAGGGGGATTTTTGGTGATCTATTCAATCCTCCGGGAAATTGCGTCCGGCATAGCGACCAACGCGGCAATCAACGCATGGTGTCAAGCGCAATACGGTAGCGACGTTCACGTACAGATCGGAATCGACCAGAAGCGCCCTCCATCGCCGCAAGACGTCCCATTCGTAGCAATCTCAAGCAGTGAATCGACAGAGAAAGGCCTCCTCTCAAAGGGAGGTCTTTTTTTTGACGTGCTTTGGGGCGTGGAGTCGGACACAAAGACGGTCACGGGCAATCTCGCGGAATACGACGGGGCGCGGCTTTGCGACGAACTGGGCGCGCTCATAGCCGCTTCGATAGAGCGCGTGGAGCCGGGCTGGACGGCGGCGAGCGGGACATATGCGGTCGATCTGAGTACCCCGTGGTTCCCGCTCTGGTGCGGTGCTCTACAAATGGTGGTAAACATAAGGAGGTAATTCGATGGCTAATGTATTGAATGCCAA
>JAKQPS010000146.1 GCA_029564595.1 bacterium
CCTGACGAGCCGGCCTCCGGCGGTAATATCCTGCGAGTCGATGTGATACAAGCCTTCGGCGGCGCAGCGGATGGACCACGAGCCGACCCATGCCTTCGACACGTTTTTGGTCGTCTTGCCGTTGATCATGGTGATCGACGTCGAATTGCGCGGACCGCCGCCCCGGAATTGCACATCGGCGCCTTGGACGGAAAGCTCGGGAACATCGACATCGTCGGCGCCCTGCACCTCCAGAGTGAGCGTGAGCGTTTGCCCGACGGCGACTTCCGCCTGGTCCATGCCCCATGAAGCGCTAATATTTTGGGCAGATGCCGGACGCGCAACGAAAAGCGCGAACGCAAGCGCGGGAAGAAAGCGATACAAGGGCGAAGAACGATTACGCATCTTACCAATCCTTCTCGACCGGGACGGCGTTCCCGGCTTCTTGCTGTTGTTTTTGACTCATCCGCTCCGCTTCGGCGCGGAGTGCTTGCTCGAGGGCGGAGTTACCCTCTTTTTCGCGGACCAGTCCGGACATATCCTTTTGCTCGGCCGAACTTTGTTCGGCCGAACTTTGTTCGGCATCCTGCTGATCGCCGTCGGCATTTTGCTGTTGGTCGGCACCGTTGGCGTCTTTCTGGTCGCCGTCCTGCTTCTTCTGCTGCTGGTCGGCCGAGCTCTGCTCGGCATTCTGCTGTTCATGTTCCCGGCGGCGGTACAGAATTTCCAGGTTGATCCGGCTTTCGTCGGCAAGCAGCGAGCCGAGATCGACGACGCGTTCGAAGGAGGCAATGGCCGCTTCGGTGTTTCCGGTCGCAACGCTTTCCTGGCCATAAAGGTAGAAGAGCTGGGCTCGCTTTGACCGGGAAAGGCCTTTTTCGAGCGTCCTGGCGGAAAGCTGTTTGAGTGCCGCTTCGTCCGCAGGCGACTGCCAGATGCCGGATGCGGCAGCGGATTGCGCTCCGGGAGCCTGAAGCCGCGGGCTGTCTGCGGGAGCCGAGCACGAGGACGACAGCAGCGCGGCGACAAGGACGATCGAACCCGAAAGGATTTTGCCCTTTTTGCGGGAGCGGGGGGAACCGCCGTCGGAGCCGAAAGCGCGACCGCCGGTGTTGCCGCCGCCGGAACCGCCCCGACTCAAGCGGGAGCCGAAAACAGAGACGGCGCGCAGGAGCGGGAGCGAAAGCAACAGAAAAAAGATCGGCCACAAGAGGAACCAGGAGCCTTCGTCCCAGAAGGTGTACGAGGAGGTTGTCGCGGAAGTCGGCTTGCGCCGGGCGCTGTATTCGGAGGCGAGCCGCCACAGGGGAATATTCGAGCCGAAGTATTCGCCTTCCGGGACGGCGGCCGCGACCTGGCCGAGAAGCGCTTCGTCGAGGGCCGAAACGACGCCGCGTTCGGGGACTTCGGCGCCTTCAGTCGAGCCGACGCCCCAGATATAGAGCCTGACGCCCGAGTCGGCGAGGGCTTGAGCCGCCTCGACCGGGAAGCTTTCCTGATCGCCTCCGTCGGTGAACACCCACACTGCGAGATTTTTTGAGGAGGGAACGAAGTTCTTTTTAACCATGCGCAGGGAGTCGCCGAGGAGCGTACCGCCGCGCGAGGTCGAGCCCGCATCGAGGAGGCGCACCGCGTTCGAGAAAAACACGCGGTCGGTCGTGAGCGGACACTTGGGCACCGACGTTCCGGCGAAGGCTACTAATGCGGTGCGGTCGCCCGACAACGTCGGTACAAGGTCGGTAAGCGCGTTTTTGACCGCGTCGAGGCGCGATTCGCCGGACCCGAGCGAGGCGGATACGTCTGCGGTGTTCATCGAGCGGGACACGTCGACGAGAAAGAGCGCGTCCTGCCCGGATTCCTCGGCTTCGTCGCTGTGAGGGTTCCACACTGGGCGCGCGAGGGCGCACACAGCGCACAATAATGAGAACGCGAGAACGGCGGACCTGAACCGGCCGGGGAATCGCGAGCGTGCGGACGAGCTGTCGGACTCGCCGTCGGACGGGCGGGAAGACGAAAAGCGTTCGCGCCACAGGTGCGCGCGGGTCTCGCAGCGGACCGAAACGGCGACGGCAAGGAGAGCGGGAACAAGCAGAAAAAAGGCTTCGGGACGGAGTATGGTCATGGATCCATCCTTTTTAGAAGAAGGTGGCGCGCAACGGGGATTAGAACGAGCAACGCAAGGAGGAGAGCCAAACCGGCTTCGAGATCCGGTTCGGACCGCCTTTCGCGTTCGTTCCGCAACTTTACGGTTTCCCGCTCGGCGATATCGGTGTAGAACCGCGAAAGTTCGTCGAGGTTGTCGGCGCGGTAGTAGCGGCCGCCGGTCTGTTCGGCGATGGCGGTCATGAGCTTTTCGTCGAGCGATACCGGAACGCCGACCGGCTGCATTCCGAAGAGGGAGTCCTGCATCACGTAGCCGTCGCCGCCGAGCCCAATAGTGTAGACAGTAACGCCTGCGGCCGCGGCAATCTTTGCAGCCTCGGCAGGTTCGGTTTCGCCCCGATTGTTCTGCCCGTCGGTCAGGAGAATGACTATTCCTTTTTCATCGAGGTGTGCCGATGCGAGTACAAGGGCATCGCCGATCGCCGTACCGTCTTCGGCCTCGGTTTCGGGCAATTCGACGAGCTGGAGAAAGTCGGCAAGCACCGAGCGGTTCGGGGTAAGAGGGGTGTTGGTTTCGGGATAGCGCGCAAAGGTGATAAGCGAAAACTGGTCGTTCGTCCTTTTTGACAAAAAGTCGCGGGTGACTGCTTTGACGCCGTCGATCCTGCGCATTTCGCTGCCGCCGTAGGGAATGATCGCCTGCATGGAACTTGAGCGGTCGATAACGAGCGCGATAGCAAGGCCTTCGGCCGATTCCTGGGCAGGATCGGGGAATCGCTGCGGACAAGCGAGAAGATAGATCGAAAGAATGAGCGCGAGCGTTTCTAAAACCTCGGGCAAAACGCGGAAACGGACGCGCCAGGATCGGGAGGCTGATGCGAGTAGCGGAGCGTCGCCCGAGCGGAACGAGGCGGTGCGGGCGCGGAATCGGGCGAACACCGCAAGTAAAGCGGGTATTAATAGAAGAAATAACGCAGGATGCGCGAAATTCGCCGAGGGAAAGAAGTTCATTGCTCAGACTCCTCGCCGTCGACATCGGGCTTCCAGTTTCCTTCGTACAATTTTTGAGCGTCCACGGCGACCGGCTCGGTACGCTCTCCGGCTTCGGATGCGACGCTAAAAAGGAGGCGTTTCGAGGGACTCTCCGAGCCGGACGATACAGGGGATAAAAACCAGTCGCCGGAAGCGGTTACCCGGAAATACAGACGCGATTCGATCCCGGATCGCCCGTGATCGAGGATCGAAGGGGCTACGGGATCTCCCGCCGGGGCGAGGATTTCAATGCCTGCACCGGATGTCCCGCTTCGGTATACGACTTCTACGGGGTCGCCGATACGCGGCTTTTGGGGCGTAAAACGGACGTTGGAGCCGTCGGCAAAATCGAGAACGGCGTATCGGGGCGCGCACGAAACGGAGAAGAGGCTGAAGGCGGCGGCGAGAAGGGGCAGAAGCTTACGCATGATCTCGCCTCCGGAAGAGCTCCATGAGGGGCGGTACGAAGTCGGCGCCGGAATCAAAGGTTTGGCTCCAGACTCCGGCTTTGCGGAATGAAAGATTGAGGGCGGCTGTGCGCTTTTCTTCGGCCGTGCGCAGGAGTTCGAGGTTCTTTTTTGATGATAGATCCACCCACATTCGTTTGCCGGATTCGGGATCGACGACCGGAGCGAGGCCTGCAGGATAGCCGCCTTGAACAGAAGGATCGCGGACGCGAAGCGCGATGACGTCGTGCGCAAGGGCAAGGGCGCCGAGGCGTCTGGATGCGGAGGCCCATGCACTTCCCGCACTCCGGCTTGCGCCGGCAGGGAGGCCGGAGGTCAGGTCGGGGGCCGACCAGTCGCTGAGAATAATAAGAGTTGACCGGGCGCGGGCAGTGTTCATGAAAAACCTGAAAAGAGGGGCGAAGTCGGTGCGGTTAGAAGAGGGCTCTCCGGAGACGGCCGCTTCAACTGCCGCCCAGAGGTTCGCCTCTCCGCGAGCCGGGAGAATCGTTTTTTCGACAGAGTCGGTAAAGGTTACGAGGCCGAAAGGATCGCCCTGCGTGACGGCGGCCCAGCCGAGGACGGCGAGGATTTCGCCTGCGAGGCGGGCTTTGTTTCCTTCCATGGAGGCGGAGCGGTCGAGGGCGAACCAGATGTGCTGTTGGCGTTCTTCGGTGAACTGTCGGAGCTGGGCGCGGCCTGAGCGGGCGGTCGCTTTCCAGTCGATTCGGCGGATGTCGTCGCCGGGGACGTACTCGCGAAGGTCGCGGAACTCGAGCCCCTGACCGCGCATGTTCGACGCCCATTCGCCCATGAACCGGTGCGAAACCAGTTTGAGCGCCCGCACTTCCAGCTCCCTGACGCGCTGCCGGAGGGCGGCATCGATCATGGCGCGCGGACTCCGGCGACGATGCGCTCGACGGCCTGATCGGCGGTCATGCCGTCGGCGAGGGCTTCGTAGCTTAAAAGGATTCGGTGGCGGAGTATCCAGGGCGCGACCGCCTGTACGTCGGCGGGAAGGACGAAGGAGCGGCCGTTCCACAAGGCGCGGGCGCGGGCGGCGCGGAGGAAAAACACGACAGCGCGAGGACCCGCTCCCCAGCGGACGGTTTCCTTGAGGCTTGCGTCTGTTGCGCCGGGATTGCGGGTGGCGCGCACGATGTCGACGATGTATTCTTCGATTTTCGGGTCGACGTGAACGGTTGAAGCGAGATCCCGAAGACTTGCGAGATCTTCGGCGGTAAGGACCGGGAAGATGTCGGGATCGGCTTCTTTTTTAAGGCGGAGCACGGCGAGTTCTTCGTCGCGCGAGGGGTAGCCGACCAAAATTTTAAACATAAAGCGGTCGAGCTGGGCTTCCGGCAGAGGATAGGTTCCTTCCTGCTCGATGGGGTTTTGGGTGGCGAGCACCATGAAGGGATTCGGGAGCGCGTGCGTGCCGTCGCCGAGAGTTACCTGCTTTTCTTCCATCGCTTCAAGCAGGGCCGACTGCACTTTGGCCGGGGCGCGGTTGATTTCGTCGGCAAGGACGAGGTTCGCGAACACCGGGCCGGTATGCACGGTAAACTGCCCGGTTTGGGGATTGTAGATCTGGGTGCCGACAAGGTCGGACGGCAAAAGGTCGGGGGTGAACTGTATGCGGCTGAAATCCAGAGACATGAGGCGGCCGAGGGTGCGCACCGCGAGCGTTTTAGCGACGCCGGGAACGCCTTCGAGAAGGACATGCTGACCGGATACCATGGCCAGAGCGAGAGCCTCGACCAGTTCTTCGTGGCCGACGACGGCTTTCGCCATGCCGGATTTCAGGGCGGAGAACGCTCCAAGAGCCCAATCGATATTTTTGTTCTGTTCCATAACGGAAGTAAATATACCAAGAATCGCCGGTCAAGGACAAGAAAAAAGGCTCGGGGTGAAGAACCGCCGAGCCTTATCGGATACAACGCCAATGCGTTCTTATTTGGCTATGAAATCCAGCAGGCCGTACACGAGGAACGCAGGCCACACAACGGCTTTAAGGAATCCGAGGACGCCCATCCAGAAGCCGGCGGCGTGTGAGATAAAATAAACTGCGGCTCCGATAAGCCCGAGTCCGTATACGGCTCCAGCAGGGGCCGCGCCTCCGGAACTTCTGTCCGGTCTTTCGCAAGAAGCACTCATACTAATTCCTCCATAAAATTGGCTCTTGCAAAACTTCCCGAGTTTTGCATGAGCCTCAATTCGTCATTTATTTGATTTGAAGCCGCGCGCTACCACGATAACGCCGATTCCGATGAGTACGAGCGGCAGAATGAGCCGGTACGTTTCGAGAAAGCGGAAAAAATTGCCTATAACTATGCAGGCAAGAGAGATGCCGGCGACTGCGCCGAGCACGGAAATCGCGACCAGAACGGGCTGGGGTCTTCCGGTGTACAGATACATTTGATAGAGGCCGACCATGACGGCGATGAGATATACCGGCCAGGTAGAGCCTGAAAAGCGCCATCCGGTGAATACTTCGAAAAAGAACAGAAGGCCGATGACGGTGAGGATGCCGCCGGGAACCAGAAGCCCGGGAGCGTCGCGGCGGGTGAAGAAGGCGGCCTCGAAGCAAAGGCCGGGAACAAGAATAAACAGCGGCCAGAAATTGTGAATGGAAAAGAAATCGAGGCGGAATACGGTGTCGGCGAGTAAAAGACCGCCTAAGACAAGGCAGACGGCGCCGACGATCAGTTTGACCGGGTCGTTAGCCGGCGCACTGTAGCGGTCGGCGGCGCCACGGTCGGCGGGGCCGGAAGAGTCGCGGGTTGAATCAGTGTTTTCGTTCATGGGTGCATCTCCAATTCGTTACAGATTTTAACACGCCGCTGAGCGGCGCATGTCACTGCTAAAAGAAAAAAAGAGCCTCACTTTTGCCGGCAGTACTTGGAAGACCTCGTTAGTCCTTCCAGGGGAAAATAAAGCTTTTGAAGGTGCGATGGCCGACGGTGTCGTCGTCTTCGGCAAGGAGTTCGGCCCACGGAACGGCTTTGCGCGCGGTGCGGATATCGATTTCCGGGTGCTCTTCGAGCCAGTCGTATTTATACATGCGCAGGCGGAACGCGTTATTGTGCGCAAGAATCATGCCTGCGAAGCCGGGCATCAGCATGACCATGACCATCGACAGGGCGGCGAGAATCAGGCTGTAGAAGAACATAAACAGTGAAAAACCGGGATTATCGAAAAAGATGATGAACGATTTTTTGAGGCATTTGCCGAAATTGGAGTCGAGCTGGCTGCGAATCGGAAGAAACCACTGCAGGGAGAGCGCGACGACGACAGCTACCCAGAAGATTATTATCGAGAGGGCGAGACCGAGCATATTCGCCAATGCGAAATAATACGGAAAAGCAACGGAACAGATGAATACGATCGCAGCGATCAAAAGGCCGAAGAGGGCTCCGTGCTTCCATGACGACGAAAGAGCCGCGCCGATATCGGAGAAAGAGAAGCTTTGATAATTCGCTACGCGGGCCATAAGAACCGAGACGCTCAGAAACAGAACGCCCTCCGCGGCAGCGGTCAGCGCAAGCATCGCGAGGGACAATGGAACGAAGAAGATCGTCGCGCCGGCGAGAAACCAGCCCCCGAAGGCGACTGCAAGAATCGCCACATTCATCACCAGAATGGCAAGAAGATTATCCCAGCCGTCGTAAAATGCCTTTTTAATAAAAAATCCAATCATATTGGTATAGTAGCATAAGGGGTGCGATTTTACTATATTACCGTGTAGGAGTGTGATTATGAAAAGAAACAATTTGAAGCGAATCACGGCAACGGGTGCGGTATTGATCGCCTTGACGGCTGCCGTTTCCATACTATCAGTATCGTGCGCAAAAAAAACAGCAGAACCGGATGATGCCTCCGCGGCCGAAAATGCTCAGAATAGCAACAGAGAACGGGTGATCGCAGTGTTCGTTCCCGGCATCGTCTCCGGCAGCCCGGTATACGAAATGCTCGTATCAGGCGTCGAAAAAGCAGTCGACGAAGCGGCCGGAGCCGGAGCGAACGTCAGGCTCCAGGTGATCGAAGCCGGCACGAAACAGGCAGACTGGGGCGCAAAGATGACCACACTCGCCTCTTCGGCAAACTATGCGCTGATCGTCTCTTCGAACCCGGCCCTTCCCGAAATCGTCGACCCGATTTCGAAGCAATTTCCCGCCCAGAAATTCGTTATTTTCGATTCTTACTTCGAAGGAAATCCTGCGGTTACCACGTTCCGCTACAACCAGCGCGAACAGGCATACCTGTCGGGCTACATGGCGGCCCTCGTCAGCACAAGCGGGATGGAATCAGCGAACAAAGACAAAAAGATCGGGCTCGTCGCCGGCCAGGAATACCCGGCGATGCTCAATGTGATTCTGCCGGCCTTCCTTGAAGGCGCAAAAGCGGTGGACCCCGAATTCGAGGTGGACTTCCGCGTAGTCGGCAACTGGTACGACGCGGCCAAAGGAGCCGAACTCGCGCGCGCGATGAACGAAGCCGGCGTCGATGTAATCATGCCGATTTCAGGCGGAGCGAATCAGGGCGTCGTCGCGGCGGCGAAGGAAAAAGGCTTTTACGTCGCGTGGTTCGACGACAACGGCTACGCAAAGGCGCCCGGCCGCGTCGTGTCCAGCTCCATCATGGCGCAGGAACGGCTCGCATACGAAAAAACCAGAGACTGGATCAACGGCTCTTTGGCAGAAGGCACGCCGGGCACCGTCGGCATCGCGGACGGATACGTCGATTTCGTCTCGGACGATCCGCTGTACGTCGAACACGTACCCGCAGCCTTGCGCGAAAAACAGGAAGCGCTGCTGGCAAAACTGAAAAGCGGAGAACTCGTCCTTACCGTCAAATGAAAAAAGCGGAACTGCGCCATATACGGAAAATTTTCGAGACGCGCGGCGATGCGGGCGAAGAAGTGCGCTCGGTCGCCGCTCTCGACGACGTCACGCTGACATTCAACCCCGGCGAAATACATGCGATTCTCGGCGAAAACGGCGCGGGCAAGTCGACTCTGGTGCACATCCTTTCTGGGCTGCACCGCCCGACGAGCGGCGTTATCGCCATCGGGGACAGCGTTTTCAACGCCGTCACGCCCTCGCAGGCGATCGGGAACGGCATTGCGATGGTGCACCAACGGCCGCTCCTCTGCGACGAGCTTACCGTGACCGAAAACATTCTGCTGGGAAGCCCCGGCTTTCTTGCGCGCAAACCCAAGGCCGCGGAGAAGATCCGCGCCGCCGCAGACGCGTGGGGCATCGAGCTCGACCTTTCGCGCAAGACGCACACCCTCAGCGCTGCGGAGCGTTTTTACGCCGCCTTGCTCGGCGCCCTTCTGCGCTCCCCAGATCTCTTGATACTCGACGAGCCTGCGTCCATTCTGGCGGCCGGCGAACATGAACGATTCTTCACCGCCCTGCGCGCGCATTGCTCGAACGGCCTCGGCGCCGTGCTGATTACGCATCGGGTAGCCGAAGCCGTCCGCTGGTCGGACCGCGTTTCGGTGCTCAGAGAAGGAAAGCTTTTGTATTCGGGAGCGGCGAAAACGCTCGACGAACTCGAACGCATGATCGATCCGGAAGGACTCGCCTCGCGCACCGCACGCCTCGCGCTCGCGTCGGATCAAAAAGAGGGACAGGCGTGCAAAATCGGCACGGACGGTACCGCGGGCTTGTCGGTGCGTGACCTCTCGGCATCCCCCCCGAACCGGACGCCGCTTTCGGGCCTCACGTTCTGCGCTCCGCCGGGCAAAATCACGGCAATCTACGGACTTCCCGGAAGCGGGCTTTCGACACTCGAAGACGCGCTTTCAGGAATGCTGAGATGCACGAGCGGTTCTCTTGCGACTTCCGCAGCGGTTCTTGAGGCATCAGAGGTCGCGCCCTCGGCTCTCAGAAAGGCCGGCCTCGCATGCGTCCCCTCGAACCGGACATGGCGGGGATCGAATCCGGAGCTCGCCATCGGACACATGCTCTGCGCCTACCGCATGCCCCGTTTTATTTCTTCGAAGAACGAAGCGGAGGTTTTTGCAAAGAAAATTCTTGAGGACGAACGCATCAACGCCCCTCTTTCGCGAAAGACCTCGACACTGTCGGGAGGGCAACTTCAGCGGCTCGTCCTTGACCGCGAACTTGCGGAAAAGCCTTCGGTGCTGGTGCTGTCGGAGCCGGAATGGGGGCTCGACATCAAAAGCGCCGCAGCTTTGCGGTTGAAGCTCGCACAGGCGGCGCAGGAAGGAACGGCGGTGCTGGTTCTTACCGACAACCCCGATTCGTTCCGCGATCCTTCTTTTTTTTCGAACGTGCTGGTGATGGAAGAAGGAGTTCTGATATGAATGCTTTTGCAGAATTTGCGCTCGGCCCTTTTTCGTCGCTCTGGCACGCAGGGAACCTGCTCGACAAGGCAGGCCTGCTGATGTTCGCATCCACAGGGGCGGCCTTCGCGCTCAAGTCGGGAACGTTCAACCTGGGCGGCGAGGCGCAAATCTACGCCTCGGCTCTGGTTACCGCCATGATTCTTTCGACACCGTCGGCCGTCGCCGCCGCAGAACTGGCCGGCAGCGGAGGAAGCGCAGGTCCCGCTCTATTCTTTTTTGCGCTCGCATGTGCGCTCGCGCTCGCCGCCGGAGGACTCCTCGGATTCATCCCCGGAGAGCTCAAAGCCCGATTCGGCGCGAGCGAGCTGCTCACCTCTTTTTTGCTTTCCGCGGCGCTTCTTCCCGTCATCGACTTTCTGATCGCAGGACCCCTGCGCGACGAAGGGAAAAACCTCCTTGCAACGCCGGCGATCGCCGATGCTTTCCGCATGCGCTCGCTGCTTCCGCCGTCGCTAATGAACGCGTCGTTTTTTCTCGCCTGCGGAACGGCAACCGTTGCGGCGCTGTTTCTCTCGCGCACGCGAGCCGGATACCGGCTTTCGGTCGCCGGAACCGCCCCGGAATTCGCCCGTTTCGCAGGATTTCCCGTCAAAAGGATCACCGTCGCGGGCATGACCGCTTCGGGCGCGCTCCACGGGCTTGCGGGTTTCTTCGCGATCGTCGGAACCTGGTTCATGTGCCATCAGGGCTTGTCGTCCGGCATGGGATGGAGCGCGCTCGCCATCGCGCTGATCGCCCGGCACAATCCGCTTGCGGTCATCCCCGCATCGCTGTTGTACGCGTGGATCGAAAGCGCATCCGACATCGCAGTGCTCTCCTCGCGCGTCAGCTTCGACTCGACGGCGATCGTTCAGGGCGTTATTTTCCTCTTTATATCGGCAAAACTCCCGATTGCGGGACAGCTTCGCGCCGTACTGAAAAAAAGGAGGGCGCGGTGAACGGAGTATTTTCGGCTTTTACCGGAGTGCTGGATAGTCTTCTCCCCGCAGCCTCTCCCCTGCTTTTGGCGTCTCTGGGCGCGCTTGTTTCGGAGCACGCAGGCGTTCTGGCGGTTTTTATGGACGGGGCGATCAACTTCGGCGGCTTTGTGTGCATCGCGGTAACCGGAGCAACGGGGAGTCCGCTCGCGGGTGTCGCGGCGGCGATCGCGCTTACCGTGCTGCTTCTGTTCGCGGTTTCCCGCTTTACGGAGCGGACCGGAGCCAATCCTTTTTTGACAGCGCTTTCGGTAAACCTGCTTTCATCAGGGGCAACGTCGCTGAGCTCCTCGGCCCTGTTCGGCACGAGGGGAACAGTTGCTCTTGCGGATTTTTCAGGTCTTGACCTGCGTCTGTGGTATTTTCCGGCATCTCTTGCCGCCGCGGCAGCCGTTTCGTTTTTTCTGCAGCGCACCCTTGCCGGCATATCGCTGCGCGCAGCGGGTTCGGCGCCCGAAGCCCTTGCCGCGCGCGGAGGCGACCCGGGGAAATACCGGACGCTGTCCTGGTGCATCGCAGCCTTTTTCGCCGCATGCGCGGGCAGCATGCTCACGCTCGATCTCGGCGCCTGGGTGCCGAACGTCAGCGCAGGGCGCGGGTGGACCGCGCTCGCCGCTGTGTATCTGGGGTACAAGAATCCCTGGCTGTGCGCCGCGGCCGTTCTCGCCTTCGCGGGAGCCGAATACGCGACGAACATTCTGCAGGGTCTGGGAAGGATGCCCGCGACCATCATCCTCGGCTTGCCGTACGCGCTCGCCCTGGTGGTGTTCGCCCTCGTTCCTCAGCGGAAGCAGTAGGTCACTGTCAGGGAACCGGCGCCGGAACGGGTGCAGACGCAGGGGCGACGACGAAATCGTTCGAACCGCCTGATGGGCCGCCAGAAGAGCCGTCCTTGATTGAGACAGAGATCGAGCCCAGCACGGAATCGACCGCGGACAGCGTGAAATAGTACTGAATAAACGGCCCCGTCGTGTCGGCAGCGGCGATGGTAAAGACAAAACCGCCTGCGACCGGCTGGCCGCGCAGCTCGCGGAAAGCCCCGGAAGCTCCGGTGCGGAAGAAAAGGGACGCATTCAATCCCGGAAGCGGGGATGTCGTTGAAAGCTGGAGAGGCAGAATCTCGCCTGCTTTGATTTGAGCAGGAGCCTGATGCGAAGATGAGCGGGCAAGCTCGGCCTCTTTGAGGGCTTTCAATGCGGCGAGCGACTGTATCTGCAGCGTATAAAAGCCCGTTTCGGGGAGCGTTACTTCGAATTCGCCGAAGCGCTCGTCGCGCACGGTCGCGATGATCCGGTAGGCGGCGGGGCCTGCGCGGACGAATGCGGCGGGAACGCCGGCCGTCCAGGTCGATCCGTTCGGAGTAAACACCAGCGAGTTCCCCGGAATATTCAGCCCTGAACCTTCCAGACGCATTGAAGAAATCGAGATGACGGGGTCCCGGGCGCCGACCGAAAACACAATCGGCTTTTGTTCAAATACGTCGACAGGCGGCGCATGCGTCAACGAGGCGCGTACGCGCGACTCGGTTTCTTCGAGCAGTTCGGCGTACGATCGGTAGGTTACGCTCAGCGTTTTCCCGCGGGGAAACGCCGCGCTTACGAGACCCGGACCTGAAAACACATCGGAAAATTCAAACGAATAGGAAACGGGACCGGATTCGAGCTCGCGGACGGGAATGCCGACGCGAAAGCGGCCTGCGGAGACTTCGTTCATTTTTATCCTGCTGGACCATGAACCGCGGTGAATGACCAGAAAAACGCTGCGGTTGTCCGCAGAATACTCCGCGGTCAGCGGATCGTAATTGAGCTCGGCTTCGACCACGGGCGGATCGAAATACGAACCGGCAACGTTCTTGTAATGCACGAACGATTTTTCGAACAACGAGACGATGCGTTGATTCAGCGCAAGCTGGTCGAGGACAGGAATGGAAGCAGGAACTGCCGGCCATTGGGTATCGAGTTGGCCGAATTCGGCGTCGTTCCAGCGAACGCGCCATTGATACGATAGACTTGACCCTGCAAGAGGGGAGCTGACCGGAGCGGACCAGACGCCGCCGCTGACGGAGGCAGAAACCACCTGAGTGAGGTCTGTCTTGATGACGGTGCATTCCACGGAGGCGGGTTCAAGAGCTTCTTTATCCCCGGCCGGGCCGATGCCGAGCTTCAGGGTTGCCGATTTGTTGTAAATAAATTCTTTCGGACTTCCGCCGTCGCTCAAACGTGAGGCATAGGACTTGAGGGCGTTCGCCTTTGCCTGTTCGAAGGTAAAAATCGGGATGCGCGCCGGGCGGGATGATACTTTTTTGCCTTTTGCATTGATCATCCATGCGTAGTATTCGAGGGTGCCCGGAGACAGTTCCGAGGCCGGGACGCGCGCCTCGTACGAGGAACCGTTGAAATCCCCCGAAATTTCCTTCCATTCGCCCGAGTTGACCCGGTAGACGAAGACGACCGACAAGGACGGCGCTTTTTTGTCCCAGGCGTCGACGCGCAGGACGTATTCACGCGCTTCGCGGGCGTCTTCGACGCTTGCATTTTTGATCGAAAAGGTCGCGCACGAGGCGAGCAGTCCCGAAGCAATGAGCAGGATCGCAAGCAGAGCGCCCTCTGATGCAGTTTTTTTCATAGTCAGCCTCCGTTCGGCTGCGCGGGACCGGGACCGAAGCCGTACGCCTCGCGCAGTTTTTTCTGGACGTATTCGTAGCCGCCTTCGCCGTGCACGATGGTGCACGAAGAGCAGTCCCTGACGCCGTTTGCCATGGTATACGTTCCCCCGCACTCCATGCAATAGAGCGGACAATAGCAAAAAAGGCAGTTTTGGCCCTCGATGCCGTGGCAGGGATAGAACTCGCATTCGGTATTGGAAAACCGGGTATAGGCCGGAACGGCCTTTCCAGACGGTGCTTTCAACTCGACGCAGACCTTCAGCCGTAGATGACGCGGCTTGTGATGCCGGCGACGGAAGCGCAGCCGGTAAGAATCATTGCCGATTCGAGTTCGGCCCGGAGGCGGTCGAACGCAAGCTTGACGCCTTCGGCTTTCCCGCCGAACGAGGCGACGACCAGAGGCCGGCCGAAAAGCACCGCGTCTGCCCCCAGGGCGATCATTTTAAGGACGTCGACGCCGCTACGGACGCCGCCGTCGGCAAGGATAGTAATTTTTCCCTTGCATGCTTTCGCGATGGAAGGAAGGACGGCGGCGGCGCCGGGAGTGCCGTCAAGGACGCGTCCGCCGTGGTTCGACACGACGATAGCATCGGCGCCCGAGTCGATCGCCGCGAGGGCGTCTTCGGCCGTCATGACGCCTTTAAGTATAAACGGGAGCTTCGTCGATTTGCGTATGGCGGCGAGTTCGGCGACCGTTTTCGGGGAAACGCCCTTTCCGTGCAGGGAGAGGGTCACGAGGCCAGCCGCGTCGATATCCATGCCGACGGCGAAGGCGCCCGCATCTTCGGCAAGGCGGATTTTGTCGATCACGCTCCCGGCTTCCCAGGGTTTGATGATCGCGACGCCGTCTCCGCCCGCCTTTTTCAGTTCAGCCAGATTGTCGATCAGAAACTGCTCGATCGCGGTATCGCCGACCATCGGGTAGACGCCGGCGTCGAGAGAGCCTTTGATAATCCATGAAATATACTCGGCCTCGCCGAATTTTCCGCCCATATTGATGCTTGTGCCGGAAACCGGAGCCGCAAAAACAGGCATGGCCATTTTCTTGCCGAACATCGTAATCGACATATCGGGTTTAACCGCGTCATGGACAAGGCGCATGTTCAGTTTTACGGCTGCCAGGGAAGATACATTGGCCATGAACGAAGAGCCGGTGCCCTTCCCTCCCATGCCGGGCACTTCGCCCGCGCAGACGCGTCCGTCGCAGACGGGGCACACTCTGCAGGTTCCATTCAAATTCGCTTTGGCGGCGGTTCGCATTTCGGCGTATGTCATGTTGGTGTTTCTCCTATGGGCACCTCTAAAAAAAGGCCTTCGCCCGAGGATACCCCGGAGGCGAAGGCTGGTCAATCGTTTCCGTCTGGATGATTCAGGCGGATTTTATCCATTATGCGGGCGCTTTATCCATTATGCGCGCGCTTTTTTCCGCGTGACGGCGAGGAAAAAGGCGAGCACTGCGATCGCGAACACGATTCCGACAGGATACGAGATCGAAGTCGCCAGCTTGAAGCCTTCCGGCGCCTGCAGAATGTAGGTCATCGAAACGGCGCTCATGAAAGTCGCAGGGACAACGGCGATCCACATATTCTTTTTCTTGAGGAACAGGTACATTGCCGCGGCCCAGAGCACGATCATCGCGAGGGTCTGGTTCGACCAGGCGAAATAGCGCCATACGATGTTGAAGTCGATCTGGGAAAGGAGGGCTCCGACGCCGAGCAGCGGAATGGCCATCGCAAGTCGGAAAGGAATCTTCTTCTGATCGACCTTGAACCAGTCGGCCAGAGTCAGTCGGGCGCTGCGGAACGCGGTGTCGCCCGAGGTGATCGGGCAGAAAATGACGCCGAGAATCGCGAGCACTCCGCCGACCTTGCCGAGCATGCGGATGGAGATGTCGTATACGACGCCGCCCTGTCCTTTTGTCAAAGGATCGGCGAGAGCTGCCGCAAGTCCCGCGGTGCCGTTATAGAACGTCATGCCGGCCGCGGCCCAGATGAGGGCGATAATGCCTTCGCACACCATGGCGCCGTAGAAAATCTTGCGGCCGTCGCGTTCAGTTTTAACGCAGCGGGCCATGATCGGCGACTGGGTCGAATGAAAGCCCGAAATGGCTCCGCATGCGATGGTAATAAAGAGGAGCGGCCAAATCGGCAATCCTTTCGGATGAAGATTAGCGAACGCGAATTCGGGCGTCGCCATCTTGCCGGAGAAATTGCCGAGGATGATTCCTCCGCCGATTCCGACGGCCATGATGATAAGGACGATCCCGAAAATCGGGTAGATCTTACCGATCAGTTTGTCGATCGGAACCATGGTCGCGAGAAAGTAATACACCAAAACGACGATAAGCCAGAAGTTGTAATTCAGGCTTTCGGGAGTCAATTTGGCGAGGAGTCCGGCAGGTCCGGTCATAAACACGGTTCCGACGAGTACCAGAAGAACGACCGAGAACACGCGCATGACGTTCTTCATGATCGGCCCAAGGTAGATCCCGACAATTTCGGAAACGCTCGCCCCTTCATGGCGCATGGACAGCATGCCCGAGAAGTAGTCGTGAACGCCTCCGGCAAAGATCGTTCCGAATGTGATCCACAGGAACGCGGCGGGTCCCCACAAGGCACCCGAAATGGCTCCGAAAATCGGTCCCAGTCCCGCAATGTTAAGGAGCTGGATAAGGAAAATGTTCGGGGTTTTCATCGGAACAAAGTCGACGCCGTCTGTTTTAGTCATCGCGGGAGTCGGCTCGTCGTTCGGCCCGAAAATCTTGTCGACGATCGGTGCGTACAAAAAGTAGCCGGCAATCAGAATAGCAAGACACACAAAAAAAGTAATCACGTGATATTCCTCCTGTCGATCAGTATACGCCTCCTTTTCCCGTTTGCAAGTTTTTTTATAGATAAAAAAATATTGTTATCGCAAACAATAGACTGATGCAGAAAATCCCTGCAAGTATGAAAAAAAAACGTCCGAAGGCGAGAGCCTGAAGGTTTGAACGCTGCATTCACCGCGAAACGACTCGCCGCCCCGGGGATGGACAGTGAAAGACGGCGGAGATATAACATCACCAGACGGGAGGATTCGCATGATCATCGATAGCCACGTGCATCTGGGAAGCATGCTCAGATTCAGCATGAGCGAGGCGGACATTATCGCTTCGATGGAAAAATACGGAATCGTCAAGGCACTGGTTTCGAACGTGGAGTCGAGCGAGTTCGACAGCGACTGGAAGCCGATCCCGGCCGAAGCCGTGGTGGGCGAGCTCGAATCGAACCATCGGATTCTCGAGCTCGTACGGCGGCACCCCGGGGCGCTTTTCGGCCAATACTGGTTCAAGCCGGCAACCGAGCGGCTCACGCCGGAGGCCGTTGCGCTGATCCGCGATAACCTCGACGCGTTCCGGGGGCTTAAAATGCACCCGTACCACTCGATGACGTCGATCACTGATCCGAAATGCGAACCCTGGCTCGATGTGGCGGCGGAGCTCAAGCTCCCGGTCGCCGTACACACCGCGGGCGACCGGTTCTCCGATCCTGAAAACGTATACACCGCCGCGAAGGCCCATCCGGACGTCGACTTCGTCATGGTGCACCTCGGCCTCGGAACGGACAACGCAAAGGCGATCGACCTGG
Organism: bacterium; assembly: GCA_029564595.1. Classification (GTDB taxonomy): domain Bacteria; phylum UBP15; class UBA6099; order UBA6099; family UBA6099; genus UBA6099. The sequence continues at coordinate 17,208 of JAKQPS010000146.1, forward strand.
TAGCGAAGCTTCCCAATCTCTACGGAGACACTACCTGGGTAAGCAA
>JAKQPS010000148.1 GCA_029564595.1 bacterium
AGGAACGAAGAAAATTCATAAGAGGGCAGCGTAAGGCTTTGTGGAAATCTGCCCCCTCCCCTCCGGAGGGGAGGGGGCATCGCCATCATCATACGCTTTACCTTGGAGATACTGATTTCGCAGAAACTACTTTACACAACTTAGGTTTGTTATGAAACAATAATCGAGCGAGTCGCCGGGCGCAAATCTGGAAGCATTCAGGATTTGGTTTTGTTGCGAATGGCGTCTATGAGCCGCATGTTCAGCGCTCCTTGCCCGGCGTCTGTGACTGTTTGCCGGTTTTCGCAGACCGCGCGGCAAAACTCTTTCAACTGGCAGTGATAGGATGTGACGGTGGGGACTTTTATCCTCTCGATATTCAGGCCGCGCTGAACTATGAAGAAGTAGACGTCTTTCACCGAGCCGCCTTTCTGCCATCCGGGGCAGAACGGTCTGTTGATAAAGATCGACCCTCGGTCGCCTCTGATGAACGCGGACACTGGCTGCAACAGATCGATGCTGCACACGATGTTGGCGGCGACCCCGTTTGTGAATCTGAGCCTTGCCGCCGTCGTGCCGTCCACGCCCGTCTCGGTTTTAATTGATTTCGCCCAGACCACCTCCGCGTCGTCGCATCCGGCTATCCAGCTCGAAAAACTCGTCAGGTAACATCCGGTGTCCAGCAGCGCGCCGCCGCCAAGCTTAGGCGAAAGCTGGGGCTTTTTTCTATCCCGCACCCGATTGTTGAACGCGGAGTCGATCTCCACGACATTCCCGATGCGCCCGGAGCGGATGATTTCTTCCAGCCTTTCCGCAAGCGGGTGATAACGGTAGTGAAACGCCTCGGCGAACACCATCCCCGTCTCCCTCGCCGTGCACGCAACTTCGCGAGACTCCGACTCGTTCAAAGCCATAGGTTTTTCGCACAAAACATGTTTGCCAGCCCGCAACGCTTTCACCGACCACTCCGCGTGCAGGGAGTTTGGCATGGATATGTAAACGCAGTCGATCTCAGGATCGGCCACAAGCTCCTCGTAGCTTCCGAGCGCCTTGGGGATTCCGCGCCTCTCGGCGTATTCCTTAGCCCTATCGATACCTCGCGAAGCCACGGCGGCTATCTCCATGTTGTCCATCATGCCCGCCATCGGCAATATCGCAAAGTTGTTCGCGTGCGCCGTGGACATTATTCCGAATCTCAGTTTTTTCATCGTGCGCGCTCCCGACTCGCTAGTTTTTCGCTCGTCAATAAATTACTATACCAAAAAGAGCCGCCGGAGTTAAACGGCAAATTGTTTTTGACGCTTCCGCGCGGCGCTCGGCCGCATCGGGGATTGCCGGGTTGTTAAAATCCGGCTTTTTAAGGATAATGTTCAGCCATGAGAAAAGACACGATACTTGTCGCTGACGACGAGCCTTCAATCGTCGAGTTGCTCGTTTACAATCTGGGCAGGGAAGGATACGACGTGGCGGCGGCGGCAGACGGGCCGGAGACGTTGCGCGTGTTCGCCGATAAAAAACCGTCGCTTGTCATACTGGATATCTCCATGCCGGGCATGGACGGGTTCGACGTTTGCAGGGAGATAAGAAAGGTGTCGGATGTTCCGATAATCATGCTTACGGCGAGGAACACCGAGACGAACAAGGTGGTGGGGCTGGAGCTTGGAGCGGACGACTATGTGACCAAGCCGTTCTCTGTGGCGGAACTGATGGCGAGAGTGAAGGCGAATCTCAGGAGGGCGGAGGCGGGGCGCGGCGTCGCGGACGGAAACAGCCCGGCGAATTTGATAACCAGAGGCGATTTCAGCATGGACCGGGACAGGCGCGAGGTCAAAGTCGGCGGCGCGAAGGCGGACCTGACCACAAAGGAGTTCGATCTGCTTTGGCTTCTGGCTTCAAGGCCGGGGGTGGTTTTTTCGAGGCAGAGGATACTTGACATAGTATGGGGCGGAGAAGCCTGCGTTGTGGACAGGGCGATTGATGTTCACGTGCGGCACGTCAGAGAGAAATTAGACGCCGCAAGCCCCGGAGGCGGGGGGCTGGTCAACTCCGTCAGAGGTGTCGGTTACAGGTTCGAGGAGCCGGGCGGTTCGCGCTGAAACGGCGGCGGGCGGAATTGCGCTTCGGCGCGGTATTATGAAATCAATTATCGCAAAATACATCGCTTTCCTTTTGCTTGCTACGCTCGCTTCGATAGCGACCAGCGGGCTGATTTCGATTTCGATATTGAACAAGAAGCATCAGGAATCTATGGAAGATAGGCTGTTCGGACTGACGGCGGTCGTCGCGTCGCTAGTCAGAGAGGTTCCGCGGGAAAGGCTTCGGGACGCTGTGGGGGACGCTGCCCGGACTCTGGGCATGGAAGGGGATATCAGGCTCACTGTGATCATGGCGGACGGTTCGGTGGCCGCCGACAGCGCGGCGGACGCGGACAGCATGGACAATCATCTCGACAGGCCGGAGATCGCCGAGGCCGCGAATGGGAAAGTGGGTTTCGCGTCGCGGAAAAGCGACACGGTTAATAAAAGATACATGTACGCCGCGAGAAAGGCGGTTCTGAAAAACGGGGAAGAATGCTTCGCGCGAGCCGCCGCTCCGATGGAAAGAGTTGAGTCGTCGGCAAAGCAGGCGCGCGCGTCTATGATTACGGCCGCGGCCTTCACCCTTGCCGCGGCTCTCATAGCCGTGCTGGCTTCTTCCATCATGTTTGCCGCTCCGGTCAGACGTCTGACCGAAATGAGCGCGAAGATTTCAGCAGGGGATTTCTCCGCGCGCAGCGGCGTCAGTGGCGACAACGAATTCGGAGTTCTGGGCCGCTCGATGGATTCGATGGCGGAAAGCATCGAAAGAGACGTCGCCGAACTGAAACGCGCGCGAGACGACATCGAAAACATACTACGGGGCATGAGGGACGGAGTTATTGTTGTGGACTCCGGCAAACGAATAATCCTTATCAATGAAGCTGTCGAGGAGATATTCCGCGTTGAATGCCGGAACAGCTCCGGGAAACCGCTTTTGAGCGTGTTGAGGCTGGCGGCTCTTAACGGCGCTGTGGACGCGGTTCTTGCCGACGGCGCTCCGCGCGCGATTGAAATTGAGACCGACCCCATCGAGGGCACAGTCATCGACGCGAGAATATTCCCTTTCAGAGGCGGCGACGCGGACTCAGGCGCCATTGTCGCCGCCCGCGACATCTCCCGCCTTAAAAAACTGGAAATCGTAAGGCGCGAGTTCATTGAGAACGCTTCTCACGAACTTCGCACCCCTGTGGCGATAATCAGAGGGTTCGTCGAAACACTCCTCGCCGGAGCCTCGAAAGACGCGTCCGCGCTCGACAGGTTCCTCATCCTGCTTGACAAGGAATCCCTCCGCCTTATGAACCTGACCGAAGATATTCTGTCCCTTGAAAGGGCCCAGAGAAGGAGTTCCCCGGACGACGCCGAATCGTTCGACGCGGCGGCTCTCCTCAAAGACTGCGCATCCTCCTTTGACCTCTTCATTTTCGGGGAAGGGCTGAAGCTGGAAACGGACTTCCCGCCGGAACCGGCGTTCCTCCGCATGTCCAAACAGGATTTTAATCAGATATTCGTCAACCTGATAGACAATGCCGTCAAGTTCACCGACAGAGGCGTCGTCAGACTGAAGGTGGAAAGCGCGGCAGACGCTGTCAGGATTTCCGTGAGCGACACCGGGGTCGGCATTCCGGCGCAGGATATCGAGCGTGTTTTCGAGAGGTTCTATAGAGTGGACAAATCCCGCTCCCGCGAACGCGGCGGCACGGGGCTGGGGCTTTCCATCGTGAAGCATCTGACGGAAAAATGGGGCGGCTCTGTGTCGGTGGAGAGCAAATTGGGAACCGGTTCGTCTTTCTCCGTGTCTTTTCCAGCCGCCCTCTGAAACTTAAAGAACAATTAACCCCCCCTTAATATTCCCTTAACATTGCCGTCATATAGTTATCGCCGTGAAAGCTATTGGGCCGCAAAAAATTATTCCGCAGCAAAGACCGCTCGGAAACTATTTCATACATCCGCAAATATCTTTTTCCCATCAAAGAGGAGGAGCCTCAACATGAAAAGAGCATTGGCATTGACGATTGCGTGTGTCGCGGCGATAGCGTTAGCCGCCGGATGCAGCAGGCCCGAAGGGGCGAAGACGGCGTCGCAAGGAGTTTCGGGAAGCATACAAATCAAGGGAAGCGACACGATGGTGAACCTGACGCAGGCGCTGGCGGAGAAGTACATGGCGACAAATCCGGACGCCAGCGTGGCGGTCACCGGCGGCGGTTCCGGCACAGGCATCGCCGCAATGATAAACGGAACGACGGACATCGCCGAAAGCTCGCGCGCGATTAAGGAAAAAGAGCTTGAAGCCGCCGCCGCAAACGGCATCTCTCCCAAAGAGTTTCTTGTCGGATATGACGGGCTTGCGGTGGTCGTTCATCCCGACAATCCTGTGTCGGAACTGACGCTGCCCCAACTCAAAGATATCTTCACAGGCAAGATTACAAACTGGAAAGAGTTCGGCGGCCCGGACGCCGGCATCGTCGTTCTTTCCCGCGAGGTCAATTCCGGCACTCACGTTTACTTCAAGGAGCATGTGCTAAACGAAGGCGACTCCAAAGGAACGGAAGAGTTCGTCAGAACCGCTCTGTTGATGCCGTCCTCGCAAGCCATAGCGGACGAAACTGCTAAAAACAGGAACACAATCGGCTACTACGGGATGGCGTATATTTCGGAGAAGCAAAAAGCAGTGAAAATAGTCAACGAGAACGGCGAGGCGGTGTCGCCTACGCTGGAGAACGTGGTGGCAAAGAAGTATCCCGTGTCTCGCCCGCTCTTCATGTACACGAGAGGCGAACCCGCCGGAGTCACAAAATCTTTCATGGACTTCGTGTTCTCGGCAGAAGGGCAGAACATTGTTAAAGAGCTGGGCTTCGTGCCGGTGAAGATGTGAGCGCGGAGTTGCAATCGCAGAACGTAAATGCGTTGAAGCGCGGAGGATTTATGAAGAATATAAAGGCGATCATATCGACGGCATTTCTAATGGCGGCGATAGCGGCGATTCAAATGCCCGCTCTCGCCGACGCCGAAATGGACGCTCTGAAGGCAAGGCTTGAATCGCTGGAAAAAGAAGTGGTCGAACTGAAAGCCGCTATTGACAAGAAGTCGTCAAAACCTGAAGAAAAAGGCGTGGAAATAAGCGGGTTGGGGTATCTTTCATACTCCTACGACACGGACGGGAACGATAAAAGCGCGAACGAGTTCGCTATCGACCGCTTTTATCTTACAGTCAGAAAGAAAGTTGGCGAGAGGACAAACGTAAGATACACGACTGACATAAAAACAACGCCGGACGGCAATTTCGACGCTTACATCAAATACGGATATGTTGAAGTGTCGGAGGCGGTATTCGGCGCGAATCTCGTTTTCGGATTGCAGGACGCTCCTTGGGTCGGTTATGAGGATTCGGAATGGAAATATAGAATGCAGCAGAAGAGCGCTTCCGATCTCGCGGGCATGCTTAATTCGGCGGAGTTCGGAGTGGCTTTGAAAAACAAGTTTTCAAAGGGAGACTATCATTTTCTTGTCGCTAACGGAGAAGGCGGAAACCGAAGAGAACGCGACACCAAGAAAGACATTCAGGGCCGCGTTTCCTTTGCGCTCGGCGGCAAAGCTCCAAAGCTGTCACTCTATGGGGATGTCGGCTCGATTGACGGAAACAAGTCCAACAGGATTGGCGCAATGTTGAGCGGTGGCGCCGGCCGCTTTTCTTACGGCTTAAGCTTAATGAGCGGCTCTGACTATGACGATTCCGCCGATAGAACTGTGAATGAGAGCGTTTATTCTGCGTTTGCAAGCCATTCTTTGAAGGATTCTCCTTGGTCTGTTTTCGCGCGATATGATCGCAACGATCCCGACACAAGTGTATCAGGCGATTTGATATCCCGCGTTATTGCCGGCGTCGCGGTCGACCTCGACAAAAATCTCAACCTATCCATAGCGGCTCACGTCGACGACGACGACGCTGCCGCGGAAAAGAAGGACAAAGCGGTAAAAGCGGTTCTACAGGTGAAATACTGAGGCCCATGATGGAGCGGAATACGGCAATTGTGAAGAAATCAGCCGGTGTTAAACGAAAAACCGCGCGCTTCAAGGAGTTCGCGTGGGAGAAGAGCATAGCCGTTCTAGGCTCGATTTCCATCGTCATACTAGCTCTGATATTTCTATTTCTAGTTAAAGACGGGATTCCGCTGTTCCGGCATGTGGGAGTGGCGGAGTTCCTGTTCGGAAACACATGGCGACCTATCTCCGAGCCGCCTGTCTTCGGCATCCTACCTCTCATTGCCGGGTCGATTATCGTCACTCTTGCCGCGGCGGCGATGAGTGTGCCAATGGGGGTCGGCTGCGCGATTTATATCGCCGAGATTGCGGACCCCCGCGCGAAGGAATTCCTTAAGGTCGTCGTCGAGCTGATAGCAGGCATACCGTCGGTCGTGCTCGGCTTTATAGGCGTTCTTACGCTTGCCCCTTTCGTTCAGGAAATGTTCGACCTCCCGACAGGGCTGACGGCGTTCACAGGGGCGGTCGTGCTGGCTTTTATGGCCGTGCCGACTATCGCAACCATTTCCGAAGACGCCATTTATTCGGTTCCGAGGGAATACCGGGAGGCGTCGCTTGCGATGGGAGCGACGCGCTGGCAGACGATTTACAAGGTGATTATCCCCGCGTCGTCGTCGGGAATCCTCGCCGCGTCTCTTCTCGGCGTTGGTCGCGTTATCGGCGAAACGATGGTGGTCATGATGGTGTGCGGCAACGCGCCGGTGATTCCAAACACCATTTTTCAGCCGGTCAGAACCATGACAGCCACCATCGCAGCCGAGATGGGAGAAACTGTTCACGGCGGCGATCACTACATGGCGCTGTTCGCCGTGGGGCTTGCGCTGTTCGCGATATCGTTCGCCATAAACGCCGCCGCCTCCGGAGCGGTGAGGCGGAGAGGGGCGGGGGCTTGAAGAAATGAGCGCAAAATCCAGCGAGAGAGCGGCTTTTCTGGCGCTGCGGATATGCGGGTACGCGGTGGCGGCTCCGATACTGCTCATCCTCGGTTTGCTGATTGTCAAAGGCGCGCCCGCGCTGAGCGCCGAGTTCCTTCTGAGCGCGCCCCGAATGGGCCTCAAGGAGGGCGGCATTTTCCCGGCCATAGTCGGCACCGTTATCCTAGTGGCTCTCGCCATATCGGTCGCGCTTCCCCTCGGAGTCGCTTGCGCCGTCTACCTGAACGAGTACGCAGGCGACAGCAGGCTCACGCGGCTCATCCGCCTGAGCATAGTCAACCTAGCGGGCGTGCCGTCCGTCGTGTTCGGCCTTTTCGGCCTCGGCCTTTTCGTGCTGTTTCTCAAGTTCGGCGTTTCCATACTGTCCGGCTCGCTTACTCTCGCGTTCCTCATTTTGCCCGTTGTGATTACGGCCTCGGAAGAGGCGCTCACGTCGGTTCCAAAGTCCTTCAGAGAGGCGTCTCTCGCGCTCGGAGCCACGAAGATGCAGACCATCCTCAGAGTGGTTCTGCCCAACGCGCTGCCCGGCATGTTGACCGGCGCCATACTAGGCGTAAGCCGCGCCGCGGGCGAGACCGCTCCGATACTGTTCACCGTCGCGGCCTTTTATCTGCCCCGCCTTCCTTCTTCCATATTCGATCAGGCTATGGCTCTTCCTTATCACCTATACATCGTTTCAACTCAGGTTCCGGGAGCCTCGGAGACCGTCAAGTACGGAACCGCTCTCGTTCTCGTCTCGCTCGCGTTCGGCCTCAACCTTGTCGCGATTATCGCCAGAAACAGAATCAGAAAACAAAGAAAATGGTAGGCGTCAGCATGGCTAAAGAAACCGCGCAGAACCCGGTGGAGATATCGGTCAGGGGCCTCGACCTCTTTTACGGACGGTTTCAGGCCCTAAAGAGCGTGGAAATCGACATCCTGAAAAATCAGGTCACCGCGCTGATCGGGCCTTCCGGCTGCGGCAAATCCACTTTCCTCCGCTCTCTGAACCGGATGAACGACATGATACAGGGCGTCAGGACTGAGGGCGTCGTGGAGTTCGAGGGACGCCGCATCCTCGATCCGGAAACCGATGTCGCGGAACTGAGAAAACGCGTCGGCATGGTGTTTCAGAAACCCAACCCTTTCCCGATGTCGGTGTACAACAACGTGGCATACGGCCCGAGGATACACGGCTCGGCAGGCTCGAAAAGCGACCTCGACGGAATAGTCGAGGAAAGCCTCGCGGCGGCCGCCCTGTGGGGCGAGGTGAAGGACAAACTGAAACAGTCCGCCCTATCTCTATCCGGCGGCCAGCAACAGCGGCTCTGCATAGCAAGACTTCTGGCGGTCAGGCCGGATGTTCTGCTCATGGACGAGCCTTGCTCAGCCCTTGATCCTATCGCCACTCTGAAAATCGAAGAACTTATGCGCGATCTGAAAAATCAATATACAATTGTTATTGTGACGCACAATATGCAACAGGCGGCCCGCGTGTCCGACCGCACCGCGTTCTTTCTCAACGGTGAACTGGTGGAGCAGGGCGACACGGACATGATTTTCACCCGCCCGAAAGACAAAAGGACGGAAGACTACATCACCGGGAGGTTCGGATGACCGATCAGGTTCGCAGGACATACTCTCAGGAGCTAGAGGCCCTGAAACATTCCACTCTGCGCATGGGCGCGCTCGCCGAGGAACTTATCCGCTCCTCCATAAAAGCCCTCATTGAGAGAGACGCGGCCCTCGCCGCGCGCACCGTCGCCGACGATGAAAAAGTCGACGAAATGGAAGCCGCCATTAACCAGACATGCATCAGGCTCCTTGCGCTTCAGCAACCTATGGCCACCGACCTGCGCCTCATCGCAAGCTCGATGAAAATATCCTCAGACATCGAGCGGCTGGCCGACCACACGACAAAAATTTCAAAAAAAGCCGCCATCCTCTCAGAACTGCCGCAACTCAAACCTTATGTCGATCTCCCCGAAATGGCTAAACGCGTCATCGAGATGTTCAAACTCAGCTTGGACGCCTTCATCAACCTCGACCCCGTTCTGGCCCTGAAGGTCATCGACATGGACGACTCGATAGACGAATACAACCACAGGATTTTTACCGAACTGATTGAACTGATGAAGCGGGACCCTTCCTGCATCAACTACGTTTCGCATCTCATGGTCGTGGTTCAGTCTCTCGAACGCATCGCCGACCACGTCACCAACATCTGCGAAAGCACCGTCTTCATAGTAGAGGGAGCTTCTCCGAAATCAAGTTGGTCGGCGCGGAGTTAACGTAAACATTTGAAAGCGTTTCTCGAAGCGCTGAAATAGCGATTCGTCGAACTGTTTGTCTGCATCGCGAAAGACTGTCTCAAATCGCATTAAAGCGCCTCCGGCGGCCAAAGAGAAACTTTTGAAAAAGTTACTCTTTGGATTCTCTTCAAAACGTTTCAATGGTCGTCGGGAGCGAATCGCTGCCGCGCTTCTCCTCCCGACGCCCCATGTAAATCATTTAGAAACACATGCCAAGGAGCCATTCTATCCGGGCTGCCCGACGGGTAGCCCCTACGAAGATATTTTCGATTCTCAGTGGTATTCGGAGCACAGGCATTCTCATGAAAACCCTTTTCCAATAACTTTTCACATTAGCGCGGCGGAGCGGAGGCGCGAACGCGCCCGCTCCGCCGCGCGCATTGAAACGTTTTGAAAGGGATTTTAAGGGAAAACTTTTTCAACGTTACGTCATTAGTAATGCTTATTACAAATATCTCTTTATTCATGTGGATATATGCAGGCTTTAACTTGCCGATGGAAGGCTAGTCTGTCTTAACATCCCACCATGGGGCTAATCGAATCGTTCTGTATGGGTCTATGCTTTCACCTCTTATGTATTTGTCTAGTTCTCTTCCGTTCACCTTTACTTTCGCGAGACCATTTCTCAGCTTGTTCCAAAACACCGACCTGATCGCATAATTAACTTTGTTTTCAGGAATATTATTAGCTTGCTTTTCTTCAGCCAGAATCGTGCTTTTCCAGAGAAGGGCAGCCGGTGTCAACGCAGGTTTGATTTGTTGAAGCATGGCAGACATCCTTTTCGGTTCCTTTTCCCGCAATGCTGTTCTGTATAGCTCACGACAACAGCGCTCATTTAAGGCAACATCACAAGCCCATTCCGCATGGTTTCGCACCCATCGGTTTGGATCGTTTTTTTTCAAATTACGCAATATATCGAGCGCTTCCGCGTCTGTCAGCCATGGTAGAACTGAAACCGCAAGACATCTTTCTCTTGCCACATCCGCGCTGAGATAGTGTTTTTTTACAAAGTCCAGAATATATTTTTCCGCGCCATTGTCAACGGCAGCAAGAGTTATAACCATAGCATCCATGTCGCTTAGCCAAACGTCATCAAATATCTTTTTTCTCAATTCATCATGTTGCTGTGTTCCGCAACTCTCGACATCCCAGAGAGCCGCAATAATTTCATCCGCGCCATATTCTAGCTTTAAGCCATATCTTTGAAATCCTTTAACGAAATGCTTCTGGTATATTTCCCACGCCAGATGAGGCTCGTGTTTCATATGAAGACACAAAAGCCTAAGTGTGAATAGCGCCATTTCGTGTTGCACAAAACCTGAGCTATCAATTCTATCCAAATATGCCTTCACAAATCTTACAAAGTCTTCTTCGTTCCTTTCCGCCCATGCTGGTATGAGTCCGACAAACCTTATTTTGTTTATCCAAGCTGAAGACCACTGATCAATTCTTTTGAGGTCTTTTCGCCACAACTCAGCTTCCGTCCGCATTCGTTCTGCTCTTTTTGAATTATCAAATATCTCTTCGATGTTTTCATTCCCAACGGAGCCATAGTCAACTCCCCATGTTGCGGAGTCAGTGTTTCTAAATGTGACGCTGCTGGACGGTGGTTTCTGACGTATTCTATTGAGGGTTCCGTCCTTGTTCAGAATATATTCCGTTGCGCTCCTTGATTCAGGCTCAAAGTAGGATGGGGGAAGACTGTCCCGAACTTTCTCATGCAATTCACGTCCCCATTTATTGAATTCTTCTTTCCTGTCTGTTTTGGCAAGCACATAGCCGGCAAAATCTTTAGGCAACGCTTGCATAAGCTTTTCATAAGTCCTGTTTGTCGATAACGTAATCGGAAAAGGTCTTTTGCTGTCAACAAAAGCCCTGACAGCGCTTTCATCGATGAGCGGAAAAAGGTCATCATTATTTAAAATGTCGTTGAGCCAATTGCCAGAGCCTCGACTTGCCGCAATATAGAAAAGATAATAATTTGTCGGATGGCTTACTCCGTTCTCAATTAATCGGGCTTTCGCCCATTCAAAGAATGTTTCATCCGTTTCATGTGTGCTCGATGCGATGAAACTCCAGAATGCGAATTCAGATATGCGAACGTTATTATCATCAAGAAGGATACAAGATTCGAAAGCTCCTAATGTTTTCTCTTTTGCGTATTCCGCGATATCACGCGACAGCAAAAATCTCATAAGTAATGGTTTAGTGTCAAATATCAGAATGCCTTTTCTGGTCTGTTCGTCGGTTGACAATAACTCGAACCATTGTTTCAGCTTATCAGGGGCGGCGTGCAAGATAATTGATTCGAAAAATACAGAAACGATATATGCTCTGTTACTGTGAAGCTCTGAAATGTATTTCTTAGTCGCAGTTATGATGCTGTCCACAATGCTTTCATTATCTTGGACTGATTCAGAAAAGTGATATATGCCGGAAGTCTTATTAAACAGGATGCTCGGATGTTCATTGCTAAACGCTCTTGTCCGCAACACGCTCATCAACTCTGCCAATTCATCGGGATAGTATCGCGCCACCCACGGCAGATATTTATCGAAAGACATGTCTTCCTCGACAGTTCCATCAAGTCGTTTTGGTCTTCTGTTTCGGCATAGGTCTTCAAATCTGCGAAACACCTCCTTCTTGTCTGAATCGTGGATTTCTGGAAGGTCCGTTCTGGCCGCAAGCGCCCCCAGAGAGCCGAACACCTTTTCTCCCGCCTCGAAAAGTGGCTCTCTCTTCTTGATGCGTTGAATTATTGTTTCATACCATGGCGGCCTGTCTTGGCTTGCATATTGAAGCTCCTGCGGCGGATCGATAACGCCGAGACTTCGTGTAAGCAGTTGCAGTCCTTCAAGAAGCAGCATATCATCCTTGTTCGCCGCCGCTAAGACGCGCATGTCTTTAATAACCTTCTCCGTATAAACCCATCTCATAAGCAAGCCGATATTGTTCCTGATATCCTTGGGATGTCTTTTTAAACCATCATCTTCACATAAAGGCAGATTCCAAGAAATCATGGAAAGCGCGAGTGTTTTTAGAAACTCTATGTCGGGTTGAATCGAGACGAGGGACACGGCAAGCGCGGATAGTCGGAGATGATCTCTACTGGACGCAATCGGGAAACTGCGCCCCCTATATTCATAGCAACCTGTTTCATCGTTATTCGAAGTGTGAACAAGCAGCAGCCATTGTTCGATATGTTTTTTGATAATATCCGGGGCGCTCTGTTTCCAAACTTTTGCCAGCGGATAAAAAACAAACATCTGAAGTTCGCCTTGATATAGCTTGTGGGAAAAAGCGTCAATAAAGCCAAGATAAGCCTCTGTATCCTCATTGACCCAGAAGTCCAATTTCTCAACTTTTAGGTCCGCATTGTTTGAAAAGAGCCAGCGATGAAGCAACGCGGCGCGCTTTTTCTCTGTTAAAACTCCGAGTTTCGCCTTGTCATTCACACTCAGCAGCAACGCTGAATAAAGAGCTTCTGTTCGTATGTCGTCTGAAGATATAGGCTCCAGAAGCGCTCGGATATCATTAGAGACTGCCGATACGTTTTTATTACCATCTATTATTCCGACTTTCTTAAGGATGTACAGCGCCCAGCCCAGCTTGACATGCTCCTTGCTCAAAATGGCGTCGAACTTATTTGCTTTTTCGGCAATCCTGAGTTCTGTAAGGTCTTGTCTAATGCTGTTGTATTTATTGTCAAAGCACTTGTCGAGCAACTCTTTATCAGCTCTCTGCGTTCCATCTGCTTCAATCGCATTTTGAGCCAGCATAGATAAAACATCTTCGGCGTCTTGCGCGCTCTGCCATCCAAGCTTAGTCCTTATTTGGATGTCGGTTTCTTCAATTCTTGATCTAAGGTCTTCCCAAAGCATTATCTCCTTTGAGATATTTGACAGCGCCCCCAGCCGTTCTCTAATCTTTAAGAAACCCCCGAAGAAGTGCGGTATTTTCATGTATGGCTTAATATTCTCTGGAATATCTTCAATGCATATCTGAGTTTCAAATATTCTCAGCGCATCAGACAACTCGTTATCGTCGTATTCCTTTACCGGTATTCTTTTGACACCGCTCCACGTTCTTTTGTCATATGCGGTGATATTGTCTAAAAGCCTGCTGGTAAATAGGAATCTTATGTGTGATATGTCAGCATCTCTGTCCGATAAATATGCAGAGTTATAATCATTTAGTATTTTGTTGGCGGCATTGATGGCGTCTTTTTCGTTTACTCCGTCACAAACTATCAGAATCGGCTCTTTCCATCTGCTAAGAGACTTCTCCACGAGTTTTTCTGTCCGAGACGGATTAAATGGCTCAATTGCTTCAAAACCAGACCTCAACACTTCTCTCAGATTGCTTATTTCGCACCATGCCGAGCTGTCCAACCAGATGACAAGGGCATTAGACATATCAGAAATATTCCTTATCGCGAGAGCGGCCGCCCACGACTTGCCTGTTCCTTCCTCGCCTTCAAGGCAAGCCGCTTCCTTGTCTGTATCGCGCCACCATTCTAAAACCGCGTTCTCTACGGAGCGCCTTCTCACAGATTTATTCAGATTAATATCGTATGAAAACAATCTATTTGCTGGCTTTTCTCCAAACCTCTCTTTAAGTTTATTTGCGGCGGCGGCGCGCACAGAGCGGTAGCTGGCAATAAGATCTTTTACGCGCTTTTCGATTTCCCTTATTCTCTCTTTCACATCAGGCGTTTGGCTCTGAGTTTTTGCCCAACTGTGAAATTCCGGTTCCAAATCCTTTATCGGCGCGAAAGACAAGATCGCATCCCAGTAAGTTACACACAGACAGAACAAGTCGGACAATTCATCAGTCCTATGGTCCAGCACAACAATATCGAGACCCGTTTCATTGGAAATCTTCTTCAGCCTATCGTCCGTCTGTTCATCCAGTGACCTAGTTGTGGCCAGAACATAGCACTGTAACTCTTTATTCAGCCTTATGCACTGACTTATTTCTCCTTCGATTTCATTGAGGTTGAAAGCTGTCGTTTCTTGATATCGTTTTGCTTGCATTGTAACAACGCCGGAGACGCTACGCGCATCGCCGCCCGGCTGGCTGCCTGCCCGCGCCACCACAAACTGCACGTCGAGAAGTTTTCCTAGAAGCGCTGCGATCAGTCCTTCGAAACCGTTTTCGCCTGAAGCAGTCATGCCTCTCAACGCTTCGATTAGCTGATTCATTTTATCATGAGACATTGATAAACTCCGAGAGAGCGACGCGCGGCTATTACGGACTCAGCCCACAATATAGTCGAAGCAGACAAGGCGTAGGTCTTCCGCTGTCAGTTCTTTTTCCTTGCGCTTGCCGGGGTGGGCGGCCGCCTGTTTTCCGTACTTGTTCGTCATATCGAGGATCGGCTCTATGAAAGCATCAAAGTTTCCGCTCTTCTGAAACTCGTTGTATAAGGCTCTCAGTTCCTTGACATGAACCGAAAGCATTGGTTGATTCAGATATTTGATCGCCTCAAGCGTCTGTTTTCTGTCCACGTTGGGATTGTTCAGATATCCCTGCAGGGTGGTTGCGATTGTCTGTTGTAGCGGATCAATCGTCTTGGGCGCTGATTCCAATCCGCGCTGTTGCTCATGCCGCCGCAATATATCGTCGATAATTCTTTGTTGAATCTCGAAGGCATCGCAGTCGCCTATGACTCTTGGCGTATCTGGGCTGCACGCTATCAGATTCCCAATCAGATACCGATTATCAATAATTCTGTCTGTCTTCAAATCGTAATATTTCCAGAAGTGCGATTTGACGCCGTCTTTGTTCGCCGTGAAATAGAAAAACATTCCTTTTGCGTTCTGTCGCGCCAACCCGGAGTGTATCCCGTCAGGAAGCTCGTCCAGTTTTTCTTTTCCGCCGGCCTCCAGCAGTCCCGCCAGTTGTTTCATCATATATTCACTGCTTACAAGCTCCGTGAACTGCTCTTCCTCCTCTATCACAGAGCCGTCTTCCTGTTTTATTCTCCTCAGCGTGTTGAAGCATTTCGGATGCACCGTCTCCCCCAGAATGCTCGCGTCCAGAAATCCGGCTTGGTCGATCATGTTTATCTTCGTGGTCAGGCTTTCCACTAGCTTGAGCAGTTTCTCCAGCCCCTCGTCGGGAAACATGTTGTGCAGATATATCCTGTCGAATTCCGAGCCGATCCGGTCAACTCTCCCAGCCCGTTGAACCATGCGCACAGGGTTCCAGTGCAAGTCGTAATTTATCAGATGTCCGCAGTCCTGCAGATTCTGCCCCTCGGACAACACATCCGTCGAAAACAGTATGTCTATCTCATCGGCGGTTCCGGCGATGGACTCCCTCTTATTGGACTTCGGCGAAAATCTCTGTATCGTTCTTTCCCTGTCGGGCGGATTTATTCCCCCGTCGATTCTTTTTATATTCGGCCCGCCGAGGCTTTCCCTGAATTCAACCCCGCGCTCCCCGCCTATCTCCCTAAAAAGATACCTCGCGGTGTCCTTGTAATATGAAAACACCAGCGTTTTTTTCCCTTTCAACTTCCCGCTCAACAGTTCCTTCAACTTCCCAAGTTTTTTGTCCTCATCCGGCCCTATGCCTTTCACCTTTTCCCAGATATCCGACAGCGCCGCGATGTCGCGCTGGACGTCCTCATGAATCTTGCGCAGGTTATATTCCTTCGTGTCTATCCGCTCCATCTTTTCCACTATCAGCCGCGCGTCTTCCGCCCCGTCCATATCATCCGCCCTCGACGTCGGCGCGGCGTCGTCCTCCTCGTCCTCCTTCGCAAGATACTGCATCGCCTTATGGAAATCCCAACTCTTCAGCAACTTCCCGTCCAGTATGTAAGCCTCGAATGTCTTCTGGAATTCCAGCGCCCGTGTGACGCTTATCCTGAACGCCTCCACGCTCGATTCAAACCTTTTCAGATATCGGCTTTTGAATATCCCCACCAACGCCTGTCCGCGCCCCTCTTCCATCTTGTCTATTTTGTTCGCGTCCTTTTTGTACGATTCCAGATTGTACGGCGCCAGCTTCAAACTCTCGATCCCCGACACCACGCCGTCATATATCCCCTGATACGTGGCCTCGAGATTGTATTCCTCTGTCTTCAACGCTCTTTCAGGAAACTTTATCTTCTTGCCCGAAATCATCGTTTCCGGGTACGCCTGCTTTATGAACGCCCTTGACCTTCTCACCACCACCTCTTCCAGCAGATTGAAAAGCTCGACCGCGCTTCCGCCGTCCCGCGAC
>JAKQPS010000158.1 GCA_029564595.1 bacterium
GCCCCTTCAGCGCCTCAAGCGCCACCTTGGCCTTGAACGCTGGGGTGAATTTCTTCCTCATCGCTCATCCCTCCAAAACTGGATTCTACACCACCACGGTTTCCACCTTAAACCTCTGTCCAGTTTTTGGGGGGAAGCTCAAAAAGAGGAAAAATTTAGACCAAATGAAGATAAAATGAGATTATGTGGCCCAAGAAAAAGTTGTATAATAACGGGATTAACAAAAAACGCTAGCGAGCCAATATTTGGTATCGGAAGAAAAAAGAAGAAGCAAATAAGATCTGCAATGCACAATTTAGTCGTTAAAAAACAAATATATGATAAATACAATACTAACGAATCAATAGAAGGATGGTTGAATTATTTAAATATCGTTGATAACAAATCACATAAACAAATGGCAAATTATTGGAAAAAGCTTAAAGCTGATAGATAGATTATCTTGTTTATATTCACTTTTCTTGAAGATCGTAGAAACAAAAAAAGTGCTATCTGTGATTAACTTAGAAATATGAAATATTTAGGAAAGGTGCTTTGGTGCATTAATTCTAGTTGCACTGAATGGTTTCATTAGGTGGTTTACTTTGTCTGTTGTGGGTAAGATATAGATATGAAGCCGGGCCGGGGCTGACGCGCGGAGTTTGCTATATGGCTATTATCAACGGAACGAACCTGCTGGCGCACGGCTTGTTGCAACTCATGGCGGCGAGTTTCAATTTCCGACCCCGGATTCGCGCGCTGTTGCGCAGCGCGGACGGATGGATGAACTTCACGGTGGGAGTTCGCACCGAAGACGGCTCAACCGCCCAATCCATAAGGTTCGTCAACGGATTCGCGTTCGCTATTCCGGACGCGCCGCCGGATGCTGACGCCACTCTTATTTTCAAAGACGAAGAATCCCTCCGGCTGATGCTCGACCGCACGCCGGACGAAGTGATGAGGATGCTGCTCACAAGCGAATTGCGTATCGCGGGAAATCTCGCCACGATGAGCAAGTTCAACTATTTCCTGTCCGTCCTGCTCGAAAAGAAGCACCGCGCTCTGGCTGAGAAAGCCAAAGAGGAAGAAAAGAAACTCGCGGAGTCAGAAACCGGGGGTTCCGAGACTGACGAGCGCCCGCGCAGGATAACGGCCCGCTCAGGGCCTCGCCTCAAATCGCAGCCTTCGGACGCGGTCAGGTTCCTCGAAGACCCTTATCTTTCGGAGTATTCGCTTGATGATTTTCCGAGGCTGAGGAAGTTTCTGGATATTCATTTCACCGTAAAACCTGAAATATGCCACGAGCGGCCGAAACTGTTGACTGACTGGTTCAGGCGCAATGGTTTCGAGACGGACGCCAAGGGCAGGCCGTGGAACCCCGTCGCGCGGCAGGCGGCAGCGTATAAGCATTTGATGATGAACCGCCGTCCGATAATCCGCAAAGACGATCTAATCGCCGGAACGACGACAACCAAAGAGATAGGCGTCGTTCTCTATCCTGATACGCACGGCACGATGATCTGGGGAGAGCTGTTGTCTGCCCGGCATCGCGCGCTCAACCCGTACGAGATTTCGGACAAGACGCGGCGGATACTCCACTCGGACGTGTTCCCGTACTGGGAGAAAAGGAATGTGCGGGAATGGACGAGAGAGAAGCGGGGAAATCCGCTGTGCCAGCAGCTTGACGAGAGGTTCGCAGTCTATTTCCTATGGAAAACTGCGGCGGTATCCCACACGATTCCCGATTTTCCGAAGATGCTGCATCTGGGAGCGGACGGCATTATAGCCGAGTTGCGCGAATCAATGGAGGCGGAGGACTGCGGGGAGGAAAAGCGAGCGGCGCTCGAAGCGATGGCGGAATGTCTGGAAGGCGTGGTCTCGTACGCGGAGAATCTGTCTGCGAAGGCGGCGGAAGAGGCGAAGGTCGAGAGCGGCCCGGCGCGGGCGTACGAACTGGAGCGGCTAAGCGAAATATGCGCGCGCGTCCCGCGACTTCCCGCCCGGACTCTTGATGAAGCGGTCAATTCGCTCTGGATATCTTGGGTGGCGCTCCACATGGAGAACACCAACGCCGGGCTTTCTCTCGGCAGATTGGATCAGGCGCTCCAGCCTTTCTTCGAGGCGGATATGTCAAAACTCGAAGACGCGGCGGAGCGCGAGGCGTATCTGCGGCGCGCTATCGAGCTTGTCGGTTGCTTTTACATGCGTTGCGCGGACCATCTTCCGCTCATTCCTGACATCGGCAATTTCCTGTTCGGCGGCAGTTCGTCGGATCAGGCGATAACTCTCGGCGGGCTGACGCCGGACGGCAAATCCGCCGTGAACGATATGACGTATATATTCCTGAAAGTCACCGAGATGCTGAGCGTCAGGGACCCGAACGTGAACGCCAGATACGCTCCGGGCGTGAACTCGGACTCGTATCTGAAAAGGCTCTGCGAGGTGAATCTCGCGACCGCCGCCACGCCGTCCATGCACAACGACGACGCTGTTATGGCGTCGCTTGGCGACTTCGACTATCCGATAGAGCATGCGCGGGACTGGTCGGCCACAGGGTGCGTCGAACCGACCATTTCAGGCAGGCACAACGGACACACCAACTGCATGATGATGAACATGGTCGCGGCTCTCGAAATGGCCATGAACAACGGACGCCATCCGCTTCTCAATGTTGACGCCGGCCCGAAGACGGGCGACATCGACGCCGGAGCGTTCGAGACTTTCGAGCAGTTCTTCGACGCGTACTGCCGCCAGTTCGAGTTCCTCGTAGCGCAGGCGGTCGAATACAACAACATGCTGGGAGAGGCGCACTCGGTCATACGTCCGACGCCTCTTCTATCGTCGCTCATCGAAGGTTGCGCTGAGAAGGGCATGGACATGACCATCGGCGGCGCGAAGTACAACTCGTCCGGCATAGCCTGCATAGGGCTGGCGGATGTGGCGGACTCTCTGCTCGCCGTAAAAAAAGCGGTCTTCGACGACAGAAAGACGTCCATGAGGGAGTTGAAGCGCGCTCTCGACCGCAATTTTGAGAACGACGCCGAACTGAGGGCATATCTTGTGAATCGCGCTCCGAAGTTCGGCTCCGGAAACCCGGAGGCTCTGGAACTTACAGGGCGCGTCGCCAGATTCACTCACGACACAATAGCTTCCCACACGAATTTCAGGGGAGGGCGGTACACGACCGGATTCTGGTCGATGTCGAACCATGTGGCGTTCGGAAGCCTCGCCGGAGCGTTGCCATCGGGCCGTCCCGCCGGAAAGCCTTTTACCCCCGGCCTCACGCCTGAACCTTGCGCTTCGGACAACCTGCTCGACCCCATCCGCGATGTGGCCTCCCTCGACCCCAGATTCATGAACAACAATATCGCGTTCAATGTGAAGGTCGTGCCGGGCGCTTCGGACACTCGCGCTGTCACCGTCGACCACATGTTTTCTTATGTGAAGACATATTTTGATATGGGCGGCATGCAGATGCAGATGAACGTCGTAACGACTGACATGCTAAGGGACGCGATGAAAAACCCGGACAACTACCGAAATCTGATAGTCCGCATATCCGGTTACAACGCGTACTTCGTGACACTGAACAGGCAGATGCAGATGGAGCTAATCGAGCGCGCCGAATATCAAGTGTGATTTTCTGACGACCAGCCCCCCATCTTTTTCGATGATGGAATTTTGAACGCCGCTAATAATTCCGCTCAGGTTGTGATAATGCGTTTTGAAGTCAATATGCTTCTCGCAAATTGGAATTTCAAACTGATTGATATAAAATCATGAAATCATCCGGGCGGACGCGGAATGACGCCGCATTATGAACAGGGAAACCTTATGAAGAAGAATCTAGGAGTCGCCGGAGCGGCTGTTCTGGCGTGTTTTTTCTTAACAGGATGTTTTTCGCTGATATACCAATTGGCGTGGGTGAGGCTGTTCACGCTTGTTTTCGGGAACACGGTGTTCGCGGTGAGCGCGGTGGTGGCGGCGTTCATGGCGGGGCTTGGCGCGGGCGGGTACTGGTTCGGAAGAAGGATACAGCGCGGGGGAGACCCCGTAAGGATATACGGCATTGTCGAGATTATTGTGGGCGTGTACGCCTTCGCGATGCCCGCGCTGACATATCTTATAAAGTCCCTTGCGCAGTATTTTCCTCCGGCGGGGGAGGAATACGGCTACGCGCTGTTTTTCGTCCGCTTCGCGGTGTCGCTGGCTGTTCTGCTGCCGCCGACGTTTCTGATGGGGGCTTCCCTTCCGCTGCTGACCAAATATTATGTTTCCCGCGGCGGAAAAGTGGGAGGCTCAGTGTCGTTTCTGTATGGGCTGAACACAGCCGGAGCGGTGGCGGGAGTTTTTATCGCCACATTTTTAGCCTTGCCGTCGTTGGGGATTTTCAAGACGATAGCCGCGGCAGCCTGCGCGAACGTAGGAGTCGGGCTGCTTCTGGTTTATATCTCGCTGAGGACATCCGCCGAACAAACCGAAGGAAAAGGCAAGGACGCCGCGCCGGGCGGCGCAAGGCAGCCGCAGGAGCCGTTGCGGGGCCGCCGGGCGCTCTGTCTTCTGGGCGCGGTTTTCATCGCCGGGTTCACTTCTATGCTGTTTGAAGTAGCGTGGATGAGA
This sequence comes from bacterium, assembly GCA_029564595.1. Classification (GTDB taxonomy): domain Bacteria; phylum UBP15; class UBA6099; order UBA6099; family UBA6099; genus UBA6099. Next base: position 4,600 of record JAKQPS010000158.1, read on the forward strand.
GTGGCGGCTCTTCTTATCGGCGGATCAATATATTCATTTTCTCTTGCTCTTCTGACGATTCTTATAGGAATAGCGGTCGGCGGGTTCGCTGCCGGAAGGTATTATCTGAGACGGCAGGCCGCCGGGCCCGGCGCGCTTGCTTTCTGCCTTTTCGCCTCGGCGGTGTCGGCGGCGGTGGTTCTTCCCGCGCTGCCCTTCGTGGCAGGAACTGTTCCGGTTCTGATATCGATTCTGAAAGATTACGACTATCTGATGTTCGCCGGGAGTTTTGCGGTCTGCTGTTTTTTGCTGTTGCTTCCGGCGGTGTTTCTGGGAGCGGCTTTCCCGATAGCGGCTGAGATGAGTTCGGAGAGCGATGCCGCCGCGCCGGGAGCCGTAGGCAAGGTATATATGGCGAACACTGCGGGCGCGATATTGGGTTCGCTGCTGACGGGGTTCTGGCTTATTCCGTCGATCGGGGCAAGGAACACGCTCGCGCTCGGGCTTGCGCTGGGATGCGCTGGCGCGGTCGCGGCGCTTGCGGCGGGGCCGGCCAAGGGAATGTTCAGGCGGGCGGCTTTGGCGGTTATTCCCATCGCGGCCTGCGCGGCAATCGCAACCGGCCCGTTCTGGAATGCAGGCGTGATGACGGCGGGCCCTTATATGTCCCCGGCGGGCGCGGCAGGCGTTTCCGTCGCCAAATACATAGAAATTGTGAAATCTACGGCGGATGACATTATCTACTACCACGACGGGCTTGCCGCAACCGTTTCCGTCCATCAGCGCGAAGGAAACATGTTTCTGAGAGTGAACGGCAAGACGGACGCGTCCAGCGTGGTTGATCTGCGCACCCAGATGATGCTTTCTTATATCCCGCTTGCGCTCAAGGGCGACGCTAAAGATATCCTGATAATCGGAGTAGGCAGCGGGACCACCGCCGGCGCGGCTCTGGAGTTCCCGGTGGAGCGCGTCAGAAGCGTAGAACTCGAACCTTCCGTAATCGAGGCGTCGAAATACTTCAAGGACGTGAACGGCTCATATTGGGAGGATCCGAGACATAAGTTCGCTCTGGAAGACGCTCGAAACTTTCTTCTAAGGGAGAAGGTCGGCTATGACGTAATAATATCCCAGCCGTCCAATCCGTGGCTGTCCGGCGCGGCGGGACTGTTTACCCGCGAGTCGTTCGCGGCAATACGCGGCCGGCTTAAACCCGGCGGCCTATCTTGCCAGTGGATTCAGGCTTATGGGCTTTCAGAGGAGTCTCTTCTGATGGTTCTTGCAACGTACACGGATGTTTTTCCCAACACGCTCGTGTTCAGGAGCGGGTTAGCGGACATTATTCTCATCGGCTCGGTTGAGCCTATAGACACCGACGCTTTCAGGATAGACGCGCGTTTATCACAGATTCAGTCTCTAAAAAACAGGCTGGATGGCTTCGGCATTCACGACACGCTTTCTTTCCTTTTAACAACGTATGTGATGGGCGCCGAACAACTTGCGGAGATGACCGCAGGTTACGGCTTGATAAACACCGACGACCGCCCGCTCCTTGAATTCGTTGCTCCGATAGACCTTCACAAGACCCCGTACGACGTGATGGGGGAGAGGTATATGGAGAATTATGATGATATTCCGGCAGTTTTCGGCGTCGGAACTGAGAACTTCGGCGCCGCGACATGGCACTCGATGGGGAATTTTTTCGCTTTTCAAATGAAAGACCCCGCGAAAGCGGAAAAAATGTATCTTAACGCGCTTAGGGCGGATCCCGGCATGGAAGCCGCCATGCTGGCCCTCGCGTCTCTCTATAAAAGCATGAACAAGCCGCTTATGGCTATAAGCTATTACACGCGCGTCCGCAATATTACTCCCAATGACGCCCAAATCGCAACGAATATCATCCGCTTATACGTCCAGCAGAACCTGTATGACATCGCTCTTGCCGAAATCGACGCTTTGCTCGAAAAAGAGCCCGGTTCGTTGGCTATAAAAAAACTCAAAGGGGACGTGCTACATCTGAATGGCGACATGAAGGCGGCTCTCGAGCAATATAGGGCCATCGAACGCGAAATGCGGGAAGGCGATCCGAGACTGGCTCCTGTTTATATGGCGATAGCTTATGTGGCCGAAGACATGAAAGACGGCAGGCTTGCGACGGAGTATCTGGAAAAAATCGTGCGCGCGACGCCGTCAAACCTCGAAGCGCTGGTGAAACTTGCAAACTGGCTGATGAAGTCGGGCGATTATTCCGCCGCCATCGGGCATCTGGACGCCGCGCTTAATATAGCTCCGGACTCGCTTGAAGCGCTTCATCTCAAAAAGCGCGCGTTGCGTTTGATGAACGCACGCCCCTGATTTTCTGCGAGCTTTCAGCGCGCTAAAAACGCTCTGTAGCATATATAAGCCGATCATGCTATTAGTTTTATCTTTGCATTAGTATCGAAAATATATTTTGTTTGACGCCGCAAACAAAACAGAATATAGCCGAGCCGATTATAAAGAAAAAATGAATTGACGCGACCGATGGCGACACGACAAAAACATAGTAATTGTCCGTCGAGCGCGGCAGAAATTATTCGTAGTATATTGCGGCGTAAAACGAAATAAAAACATTAGAGCGGCGGAATGAAAAAAACGCCCGAAGATATTCAATCATCGCGGCGGGGGCGCAAAGTTTCGGACAATGCTCTCCTGCCGGCGGATCTTAAGAAACGCTGCCGACTCTTCGGCTTGCGCGGCGAGTTCGGCGCTACAGATGCTTTTTTCGATTCGACACATTTCGACATGCCGCTTCAGGCTTGTACGGATGTTGGAGCACACTTAAGAGATGGCGAAAGACGCATGATTTGCGTCACAACGGCGAAAAAAAACAGCGCGCGGGAGAGTTGCCCGACCAAATAAGCCTTTAACGAAGCGCAAAATTAACTTCAAGATGGGGATTTCTTTTTTTTTGCCTTGAGTTGCCTAAATTTTCAAAATCATATAGAATAATCGGGATTCGTATATTAAGAGAAATATACAGAGGGGAGGTGAAGAATTGGAAAGAGGTCTATACACAGCCACGACGGGAATGCTCGTTCAAGAAATCAGGCTCGATCACATATCCAACAATCTGGCCAATGTGAACACCCCCGGTTTCAAAGGCAACGTTAGCGCGATTAAATCGTTTCCTCAGATGCTCGTTCACAGGATTAACGACACGTATCTGAAGGTTTCCGGCGTGGAAGGGAACATGGATTTGAGGCCGATGGTAGGGTTGAGCACGATGGGCGCGGTGGTGGACGAGATAGCCACTGATTTCCAGCAGGGAGTTTTGCTGACGACGGAAGACCGTTTCGACCTCGCGCTTGAAGGGCAGGGATTCTTCGTTATTGAAACGCCGTTCGGCGAAAGGATGACTAGGGCGGGGAATTTCACGATCAACGCCAACAAAGAATTAGTCAACAAGCTCGGATATCGCGTTATGGGAGAGAACGGGCCGATAAATCTCGACGGAAAATCTTTTGTGATCGATGATGCTGGAACGGTGTTCGTCGGAGCCAAGGGAGACGAATATCTGGACAAGCTGAAGATTGTCGACGTGGACGATTACAAGACGATCAAAAAAGTCGGGCATGACATGTTCATGGTTCCGGAGGAGCACGAACAGCCCCGGATAGCGTCGGAAGCCAGAGTCCATCAGGGAAAACTCGAACAGTCCAACGTGAACTCGATAGAAATGCTTAGAAGCATGATTGAAGTCATGAGGACGTACGAAGCGAACTCGAAAGTCGTAGTAACGAAGGACACGCTGCTAGGCAAGTCGGCAAGCGAAATCGGAAGGATATAAGAAATAAACGGCGGGAATCCTGATAGGCCGGAAGTGCGAGGCCGATGGGAACAGCGCCGGGCACGGAGAGAGAAAGGCGAAAGGGATCGCTGGGAGAGAAACGTAGCCGGACTGCACGCAGGGGCTATGAGGAGCCGCCGACCGACAGACGCGGCCCGCTCCACAGCAAGGAAAAGCGCCGGACAGGCGCGGCCCTAACGATTGCGCTCGCTATCGGCGATCCCATGAAAAATAATTCAATGCCGCGTCACGCGCCGCGGCGAAAATCTTGGAGGAATATCTATTATGATGCGCTCATTGTACACGGCGGCATCCGGGATGCTCGCTCAGCAGTTGAACACGGACGCCATTTCCCACAACTTGGCGAACGTGAACACGACGGGTTTCAAAAAATCCAGAATCGAGTTTCAAGACCTGTTTTATCAAACGATGAGAGAGGCCGGCACGCCTATCACTCAGGGAGCTTCCATCCCCGTTCCGTTGCAGATAGGCCTCGGAGTCAGGCCGGTGGCGGAACAGAAAATGTTCGTTCAGGGCAACCTGATATCGACCGAACACATGTTCGACTTAGCTATCGAGGGAGAGGGCTTCTATCAGATACGCATGCCTAACGGCGAGATAGGTTATTCCCGCGACGGGTCGTTCAAAATCGACAGGGACGGTTCGCTCGTGACCGCCAACGGTTACTTCGTAGAGCCGCCCATCACCGTTCCCGAAGACGCGCTTCGGTTCAATGTGACCGAGGACGGCGCGGTGACGGTGAACATCCCCGGTCAGGTCGATCCTCAGGAAATAGGACAGATAACCCTAGTGAGGTTCGTCAATCCCGCGGGCCTAAACAGAATAGGCAACAACCTGTACGTGGAAACGGCCGCTTCGGGAGCTCCGATAGAGGGCCAGCCGCTGCTGGACGGATTCGGCTCGGTGCGGCAGAACTTCCTCGAACAGTCGAACGTGAAGATAGTCGAGGAAATGGTCAGCTTGATAGTCGCTCAGAGGGCGTACGAGGTGAACTCGAAAGCCATTCAGACGTCTGATGACATGCTCGGCGTGGCGAACAACCTGAAACGGTAAGATTTGAAGGCGTCGCGGCATAGATGAAAGTGACGCGGCGCGCCGGGAAAGGGGCGCTGGAATCGAAAACTTATTCGGCATCGTCCGGCGGGGATGCGAGTGAAGATTAGGCTTGTGATAGTTGCTCTGATAGCTGCGGCGGCGATAATCGCCCCGCAGGCTCGCGCATCCGGCCCCGCGATCGAGGTCAAGGCTTACGCCGAAGTGACCGGCTCGGTGATTCTTGTGGGAGACGTCGCCGATGTAGCCGGAATGTCTGAGGCGGAAGCCGGGCGAATCCGGGGCTTGAGGTTCGGAATGTCGCCCAGACCCGGAGAGTCCCTGACTTTCAACGCCGCGCAGGTAAAAGGAAAACTTTACAATGCTGGCGTGGCGGTGGGCGATGTGGCGCTGAAGCTGCCGGAGACCGCGACCATAAAGAGGAAAGCGGTGGCGGTCGCAGGAAAAGAGCTTGTGGAAGGCGCGGCGGAATATCTGAGAAAGAACCTGCAATGGCGCAGGGACAACCTGACGATAACAGTCAAGGGAGAGCCCGGAGATATCGTTCTCCCTTACGGCGACTTGAAAATTGAATATGAGATGGACGGGTCCCCGAAGAGGCACGGAGCGCAGGCTTTGAGGGCCAGAGTCCTGTTGGATGGGGAGGTCAGGCGCGTGATGACAATGACCACCTATCTGGAAGTAATGGCGGAAGTCGCCGTGGCGGCAAGGGATTTGCAGGCGGGGCGCGTGGTCACCGCCGAAGATGTCGAGTTCAAACTGACCGACCTGACGAAGATGCGGCCGGGAGCGTACGACAGCCTTCAGTCGCTTGTCGGCAAACAACTTGTCAGAGCGGTGAGACGGGGAGACGAGATAACAAGATCGGCTGTGGCCGACGTCGCGGACATCAACTCTGGAGACGCGGTGAAGATAGTTTATAAGGGAGCCGGATTCGAAGTGGCTTCCAAAGGGAAAGCAGTGGAGAAAGGATACGCGGGGGAAACGATTAAGGTGATAAATGAAAGCTCGAAGAAAATAATCAGCGCGGTAGTGATCGACTCGCAGACAGTTGAAGCGATAGGAAAATGAAGTTTACGGAGGCGGCAACCATGAAAAGAACCCGGACGGCAGTGATGGCGTTGCTGGCGGCGGCGGCGTTTTCGGCGCACGCGGCGGCCACTTCGCTGTGGACGGACACCAGCCCCTCGCTGTTCACCGACAAAAAAGCATTGTACGTCGGCGATATTGTGACCATAGTGGTCAGCGAGAGCACTCAGGCCACACAACAGGCGAATTCCGGCGTCAAACAGGACACCAAAGTCGAGGCCAGCGACGGTACGGGAATATTGAACAAGTTTTTTAACGCGCTGAGCATCGAAGCCGGAACGGAATACGGGGCCGAGGGCAAGACCACCGCCGGAAGCAACTTAAGAACCACCATATCGGCGGAGGTGATGGAAGTATTGCCGAACGGCAATCTGCTTGTCGAGGCGCGGCGCGCGATGGTGGTGAACGAGGAAACCCAGACGATGGTGTTGTCAGGGATTATCCGCCCTCAGGATGTCGGGCGGGACAACATGGTGATGTCGTCTGTCATAGCGGCGCTTAACTTAAGGTACGAAGGCAAGGGGCCGACAGGAAAAATCCAGAAGCCCGGAATACTGCACAAGTTGTTCAATGTGATCTTCTAGGGGGGTCGAAATGAAAACGGCCTTAAGAATCGCGCTGGCGGCGTTTCTCGCCGCGGCGATAGTTGGGACAAACGCTCAGGCGGCCCGCATAAAAGACGTGGCCCGCGTGGTCGGCGTCAGAGAAAACCAGCTTTTCGGCTACGGCCTTGTTGTTGGCCTTGCCGGAACGGGCGACGGCGTCAGGATGACCCGTCAGACGGTGGTGAACATGCTCGAGCGCCTCGGCCTGAACGTGGCCATCGGCGACATCAACGTGGACAACGTGGCGGCGGTCATGGTGACGGCGACACTGCCGGCGTTTGTGACGCCGGGCGACAAAATCGACGTTGTCGTGTCGTCCATCGGAGATGCCGACAGCCTACAGGGCGGCACTCTGATATTGACACCTCTCAGGGCGGCGAACGGGGATGTGTACGCGATCTCTCAGGGACAGGTCACCATCGGCGGGTTCACCGCAGGCGGCGGGGGCGGCGCGCGCAAGACGCGCGGCCATCCAACCGTCGGCAGGATTACCGGCGGAGCCACTGTCGAGCGAGAGGTTCCGGTGGATTTCATGGACGGGGGCGACGTGCTCTACATCAGCCTTAACAGTCCCGACTTCACGACTGCCGCCAATATGGCGAAAGGAATCAACGACGCCATAGGGCCGGACACCGCTAAAGCTCGGGACGCCGCCACGGTAGGCGTCAAAGTCCCTGCAGGGCGGTTGGATGATATCGTCTCTTTCATTTCACAGATTGAGGCCGTCCGCGTCGATCAGGACCATATCTCTAAAGTAGTAATTAATGAAAAGACAGGAACAATAGTTATGGGCGGGGACGTGAGCATATCCCCGGTGGCGATAGCGCACGGAACCCTAACTGTCACAGTCACGCCGGAATTCCAGATAAATCAGCCGGACACTCCGTTCGGCGGAGGCCGCACTGTGGCGAGGACGACGTCGAGCGTAGATGCCGAAGAGGAAAAAGTCACATTCAACAGGGTTTCCACATCTGACGTGGTGGACGCGCTGAACGCGATGGGAGTCACTCCCGGAGACATAATCGCGATTCTTCAGGCGTTGAAGGTGGCGGGCGCTCTGCAGGCAGAGATAGTCATTATGTGACAAAGCTCGCAATTCGTCGCCCGGCGACATGAACACGGGCGGGAGAGGCAGTATTAATATGGATATAAGCGGAATAACAGGATTGCAGGGCGTCGGTCCCGCGAAGGAAGCCGAAGAGCGCGCTACGAGCAACGCTCTCGACATGCTTCAACGCATGAAGGACGCCGCTTCTATCGCCGCGGATGAGAAACAACTCTCGGAACTCGACAAGCAATCCCGTGAAATAGAATCTCTATTCATATATATGTTGCTCAAAGAGATGAGAAAAACTGTTCCGGAGCAGAAGTTGATCCACGGCGGAAAGGCCGAGGAGATATTCCGCGACATGATGGACGAGGAGATGAGCCGTAAGATGGCTTTCACTCCGGGACCCGGATTGGGCATAGCAAAAATGCTGTACGAAGAGCTTTCGAGGTCGATAATCGGAAAAGCGGGCGGGCCGGAAAAGGATTTAACCGGCGAGGAATAGTATGAGGATTTTAGTCGTCACGTCAACCGGAAAAGCCGGGCCGCATGTAATGCGCGACTTCGCAGAAAGTTTCCGCGATGCCGGGCATGTGGTTGATGTGTTTGACGTCAGCGCTATTCAGGGCGAAACGCCCGCAAAGCGCTTTATAAATCTAGTTACTGCGGCGGTAGACAAGTTGAACGCTTTTGCGCCTGACATGGCAATAGGCTACGGCGCGAACGCCTGCGTGATTTACGCGGATGAAAACAATAAGCCGGTGGACTTTTTTACGTCGTTGGGAATGCCCACCGTCTGCGTTTTCTATGACAGTCCGCTTGAGGATTCGATTTTCTACAACATAGAAAAAATAGACAATCCCAAACTGCATTATTATCTTGTGTGGGACGGCTTTTATGTCGACGACATGAAGAAGCTCGGATTCGAAAAAGTCTATTACATGCCGATTGCGGCGAACACTGACAGATTCAGAAAGCTGGATTTTAACTCGGAAGACGCGCGGAAATATGGAGCGGACGTTTCGTTCGTGGGTTCCCGCACTCCAAAGCGGGAGCGGGTGTTGAGAGAGCTTGCGGATTTTGATCTTGCCGTCTGGGGATACGACTGGGAAAACGCGAGCGACGAAAAGCTCAGAAAACTCGCGCGCGGCGTGGCGGACAACGAAACGGAACTGGTAAAAATATACAATTATTCGAAAATCAACATAAACATAACTGTGGATCAGGGCGTGAGCAGCCTGAACATGAGGGTGTTCGACTGCTTGGCGAGCGGAGGATTCCTGATATCGGACTACAAGCAGGATTTCGATTCTTTGTTCGCTCCCGGAGAGGCTGTGACGTTCCGAGAGTTGAGTGAATTGCCTCGGATGGTCGGGCATTATCTTGAGAATGACGAAGAGAGAATAACCATCGCTGAAAAGGGCAGGCTGAGAGTCGCGGCGGACCACTCTTATTCCAAACGGGCAGAATTAATAATGAGCCTGTTGGAAAAGGACGGGATGTTCGCGCGTCCGCGATGGTGGGAAGGCATGGCGGTTAAAAACGCAGCGATGGAGCATGCGCTGGCGGAGGCGGTCGTATGACAGGGACGAACGAAAAAACATGGGCCGCTCTCAGAGGCGCAATAGACGAGCAGATAAAATTGTACTCAAAGTTGCTGGACGTGTTGGACCGAAAGCGGAAGCAGTTGATAAAAGGTAACACAAAGGAGCTTGCCAAGTCGACAAAAGAAGAAAACAAGTTCGTCGACAGGTTGGAAGCCCTCGAAAAAAAGCGGCTTGACGCGGCGGCGGCGTGCCTGCCCGGCAGAGTGGGAACTATAACTCTGCAGGATGTCTTGGACGCGGCGCCGGAAGGCGAAAAGGAAAAGCTGGAAGACTCGGCGGTGCTGTTGATGGAAACGCTCAACAGCGTGGCCGCAATCAACAGGGCCAACGCGGAGTTGGTAAAGGAATCGATGGCATTTATATTGTACAACATGAATCTGTTGTCCTCGGACAGAACGAGAGACAACCTTTATGAAGGATCGGGGAAGATGAGAGACCCCGGCCCGAAAAAACGCGGAATAGTCAACCGCGAAGCATGATTAAGGCCGCAATAGCGGCATAGCCAAAGAGAACAGGGGCGAAAGCGGAAAGCCGCCGCCCCAAAGGGAGCGCCGATATGAAATCAACTTTCTTCGGAATCGAAACGATGCGCAAGGCGATACTGGCCCAGCGCAACGTGATGGACACAATAGGCCACAACGTGGCGAACGCGGCGACGCCCGGATACTCCCGGCAGGTCGTCACGCTGGCAACGTCCACTCCCATAATATACGCCGGCGTCGGCGTGATGGGCACAGGCGTCATAACGGCGTCCATCGAGCGCGTTAGAGACCTGTTCATCGACAAACAAATCCGCGTGGGCAACTCCCAGCAGGGCAAGGTTGAAATCGAAAAAAGCGTGTTGGCGCAAATCGAGAACGCGTTCCTCGAGCCGTCTTCATCAGAGGGGATAAACGGCGCTTTATCGGCATTCTTCAACTCGTGGCAGGAATTGAGCAAATACCCCGACAGCACGGCCGCCCGCAATCAGGTGGTCGCCATGGCCCAAAACCTTACCGACGTCATGAACCACATCGACCAGACTCTAAGGGATATACGGATAGACCTGAACGGGCAACTCAAACAAGATGTCCAGCAGGTGAACACGATACTCAGCGAAATAGCGACGCTCACGCCCGAAATAGCCAAAGCGTACACTCACGGGTACATGCCCAACGACCTGCTCGACAAGCGCGACTTGCTGCTGGAACAACTCGCCCAGTTCGTCAACTTCGACGTCATCGACAGCGAATATCTCGGCGGCATCGCGATTTCGATAGGCGGACGCGAACTTCTCAGAAACGACACTGTTTACGAGCTTACCTACGAGATGGCTTGGGATCATCCCTCGCAAAACACGAAGACTCCCTACATGAACGATGTATCCCAGAACGACTTCTTCATGCTGGCAGGAATGAGCAAGGGAGAGTTGGCCGGAATCATAAACGCTAGGGACAATATTTTGACCGCTGTTCAGTCGAGTTTCACTGAACTGGTTGGCTCGATAATGAACACGGTGAACAACATTCACAGCCAAGGAATGGGCATTACGCTGCAGGACATGAGCCAGTTCGCGGTGACGACCGCCGACATAGGCAACATGGCAAATTACGCTCAGGTAGCCGGAACAGACCTGCAGTACTTCGCCGCAGGCGACATCCTTCAGATCGAAGACGCTCACGGCGAGTCCATAATAGTGACCGTCACGCAAACCGAGGTGGACGCGCTGGGCAATGGACGGCTTTATTTCGAAAACGTCGGGATGCTCGTGAAATCTGAAACGGACGGCGCGGGCGGTCACATCACCCGCTCGTTCGACGGCGCGGGAATAGATTCCGGCGCGGTGGTGAGGAAACTCAACACATCAAAAAACAACTTCTTCGTAGCCGCCGATATCCTCAGCAGAAACGTCGCGGGCGACACTCACCCTGATTACTACAGCAAGATGACCAGCACGATAAAACTGCCCGACAATGTGACGATGAACACGACCATCGGAGAACTTGAGAAGATGTTCGGGGTGAACATCACCGACAACCTCGTCGGGCAGAGGCTTCAACTTGACGACAGGGCTTATACGGGGGTCCTGACAGATAACATGACTCTAGATTCGGTCTTCGCGCTGATAAGCAAGATGAGGCCCGTTGTTAATGACGGGGAGCCGTTGGAGATTCAGTTCGACAGCGTGAACCGCACAATCACTTTAAGCGGCGACGCGCGAGACGCCCTCAGCCAGCTTGGCGGCGACAACGGAAGCGAATGCAACTTGTTCAGAATCCTCGGCTTTGAAGGGTACGGCATAACCGGGTTCGATCTTCCGGTAGGCTCCAACATGACCACCACGCTTGAATCTATGGGCGTCGGCAGCGGTTACATCCAGATAGACAACGTGGTGATAGAATTGAACGCATCAATGTCGCTGCAGTCGGCTCTGGACGAAATCAATGCCGCCCTGAACGCTGATAAAAGCCTGAAGTCATACGGAACCAACGTGTTTTTTGACGCTCAGGCCGGAAGGCTGAGGGTGGTTTCTCCCCATATGTTCACGGTGTCCACGCCGGATTCGTCCCAGTTCCCGGCTTTGGGCGGCTCCTTTGCCTCATCAAACTTCCTTACCGTGCTAGGGCTTCAACGCGAATCTTCTTCGCCAACCATAGCTCTTGAACAGGCTCTGGAATCCGTAACAACTTCGGACATCGGCGCGAGAATAACCGTAAACGCAGACATCCTCAAGAATGTCAACAGCATAGCGACGTCCGTAAGCTACGCCGGAATTCCCGGAGATAACAACATAGCGCTGGCGATAGCCGGAATACGGAATATGGATTTGATGGGCGACTCTTCGGAGGGCAGGCTGGCCAACCCCACTCAAACCATCGACGATTATTACAACAACCTGATATCCGACATCGGCACGAAATCCCAGAAAGCCATAATGGACTCATCGGTGGCGGACAATTTTATCGAATACTATCAGAACAAATGGCAGGAAGTGTCCGGAGTCTCGATAGACGAGGAAATGACCAAGCTTATAGAAGCGCAGCAGTCCTACGCCGCGGCATCGCGTGTTTTGAACGCATTCGACGAGATGCTCGACAGGGTAATCAACGGGATGGGCCTTGTGGGCAGGGCATAAGCGGAAAACGCTAAAGGTTAAGTAAAAAATGACGATGTATATATAGATATGAATTAATATACCGGCAGACGGCAGGCGGAACGCCGGCCGGACGGGAGCGACAATATGTACACAAGAATATCGAACTCGATGATGACGAGCACTTTCATAAGGGACCTTCAGAGGAATCTGAGCGCCCAGTATGATCTGCAGCGGCAGATATCGACGGGCAAGAAAGTCCAGTACGCCTCCGACGACCCAATCGCCGCCGACAGGATTCTCGACTACAGGCAGACCATCGAGAAGACGACGCAATATACGAAGAACATCAACGATGGCAACAGCATATCCAGCCACATCGACTTGGTAACCGCCAATATCGAGGACGTTCTGTTGCGCGCCCGCGATCTGGCCGTCAAAGCATCGAACGAAGCCCCGAACAATCAACAGGCTATCGACGCGATTGCCGCCGAACTTGACAGCCTGTTGGGAGAACTCGTCAATCAGGCCAATCAGAGCTTCGACGGAAAGTATCTTTTTTCAGGATACAAATCCGGAACCATTCCTTTCACCGCGGAAACATCTTTGGATTTCGTGTACGGTTCAGGCGCGGTGGCCGCAAACGGAGCTACGGCGCTCTCAATGCCGTCTTACACGATAGACGGGACGACGCGGCAGTCCGAGGCGATAACGGACGCCAACTCGGTCAAAGCGATATATGTCAACGGCGTGGCTCTGAACCCGGCGGATTACACTGTCGATCCGGCAACGAACACGATAAACATAACGGATGTCGGCGCGGCGGGACTTAACAACGGCGATAAAATCGAAATACAGTTCGATAAAGTCGTGTCGGTCAAATACACCGGCGATTCAGGAACCCGCGAGATAGAGATTTCCGACGGTTCGAGGGTGGGAGTTTCCTACGCCGGCGCGGTTTCCAACAATTCCGGCCAAAGCTCGGTGTTCGGAAAACACAGCTCGAGCGCCCTAGAAACGCAGTCCGTCGAGGCTTTTCAGAAAATAATGGATTTGCGGGACAGCATCTACAAATACACCAACACAGGCTCATCCAACATTCAGGATATTTCCAGAGGGATAACCGACATAGACGATATCAGAACGAACGTGACGACTGTCAGGGCGGAGCAGGGCGGCAGGGCCAACCGCCTCGAATTGGCGCTGAACAGACACGCGAGCGTGGAACTCTTCACCAAGGAAATGAAGAAAAACCGGGAAGAAGTCGACATGGCGGAAGCTATTTCTCAACTTGTTTCCGTGCAGACGGTGTATCAGGCGGCGCTCGGCGCGGGCGCGTCAATAATTCAGACGACACTACTTGACTTTCTAAGATAGCCGTGATATAATCGTATTGAAGTAGAAGTTATATTATTATTAGATAAGACACTAGGGCGACCAAGAAACACTTCAACTCAATGGTCGCTTTTTTTATTCCCTCCCGACATAGCTATGGCAACGGCGGAAGTGTGCCTTATAAAGGCGCATAAGGCGAAATGAGTTCGCCTGTTTTCCGCGAAGCGGCTTGTCATGGAGGATGAATTTGAAAGTCGCCACAATGCGATTCGGCGAAGTTGAAATCGCCGATGAACAGATATATAAGCTTGCGGCTCCTCTGCCGGGTTTTCCGCGCACAGAGCATTTCTTCTTCATTCAAAAAGACAATATTAAGCCTTTCGAGTGGATGCAGTCCGTTGAGGAACCGGAAGTGACTTTCGTCGTAGTGGACCCGCATCAGTTCTTTCACGATTATTCCCCGGATATCAGCGGTTTCGAGCTAAAAGAACTCGGACTTAAGAGTCTCGATGAAGCGACGCTCATAGTCATCGTGGTTCTCCCTGAGGACATGACGAAAATGACGGCGAACCTTCGGGGGCCGGTGTTGATCAACCGCGAGACAAGGGCGATGAAACAGGTGTTCACCGAATCTGACAAGTACGGAGTGCGGGAGTCGATTCTTGACGGAATAAAACGCAAGGAACAAGCGGCTCTAGAACAGAAAATAAAGTAGAAAGCCTGACATCGGCCCGAAAAGGGGTCGAGCCGGGAGGGCGCCGGGTGCTGGTACTGTCTAGGAAACTCGAAGAAAGCATCATGGTCGGCGATCACATCGAGATCAAGGTGATCGCGGTTCATGGCGAGACGGTAAAGCTCGGCATAAGCGCGCCCAGAAACATCCCGGTGCACAGGAAAGAAATATACGAGGAGATCGAAAAGGAGAATATACTCGCCGCGAGAACGCGCGCCGAGATTCCCGGAATCGACCTCCTCGCGCAGATAATGAAAACCCCGGAGAGCGCGTGACGAGACAGGCGGAAGCCCGGCGCGCCCGGAATTGAAACTTGACAACTTAATATTACAGGCATCGGCAGAATAATCCTGACCGCAGGCGCGTTTGCGCGCGCGGCGGAATTTATATTCAAGCTTAATTCGTCCGCCTCTGGCTAGAGGGGCGGGCGCGCCTGAAAGCGTCTGAATAATAAAGCCAAAAAAGGGAGGTGCGCAGGACACGGAGGTTCGGTATTCAGACTCGGACAGGTCATATTAACGGGTCAGGACGACCCGGTAACAAATTGTTTCTGGTGGCTCCAGAGACTCTCACATTACAAGGAGGAGATAAACCATGTCATTAACTAGGATTAATACCGGTGCGGATTCTTTAGTTGCTCTGAACGGATTGAGGAAGATCAATTTCTCCCTCAGCACGGCTCTGGAAAGAATTTCTTCAGGTCTGCGAATCAACAAGGCCGCCGACGACCCGACGGGCGTCGGAACTCTCAACACCGCCAAAGCTCAGCTCGGCGGAATAAGAGCGGCACAGATGAACCTCGAACAGACGTACAGCATGTTGTCGCAAGCGGACGGCGCGCTCGCTTCAGTCGGCGAAGCTCTTGTTAAGATGAAAGAGCTGGCTATCAAAGGCGCGAATGACGCGACTCTCACCTCCGCTCAAATCGCTTCGCTTGGCAATGAGTATAACGATTTGGCGACATTGATCGATAACATTGGCGCCAACACGAAATTCGGAGAAAAGGGTCTCTTAGACGGCACTGGAGATCTTGGAGATGCAACAATTCAGGTTGGCGCGGATTCTGCTGACAACATGTCTGGATTGGATTTGATCGGTTTAGGCGCTGCAACAGCGCTGGATTTCGAGGAGCTTAGCGGCACTGCCGCCACCGCGTTCGTGGACGCCTCGGAAGCTCTTACAGAACTTGGCCTTGTTGACTTGGCAGTTACGCAGCTTGGCGCTCTTAGAGCAAATGTCGGACAGTACATGAATCTGCTCAGCAACAATCTAGAACATCAGATGGCCATGGAAGTCAATGTCGCTTCATCGGTCTCCACAATTGGAGACGCGGACTTGGCCGCTGAAATCTCCAACATGGCAAGAGACAGCATCCTTGCCCAGTCGGCGACAGCAGCTCTCATGCAGTCCAACATTCAGTCGCAGATCGTGCTGAAACTCCTACAGTAACCGCACAGTCGAGGGACGCTTAATCATCGTCTCGCGGCTCGACGGTTCAAGCCGCATTGCCGTTCAGACGATAATGAATCCCTCTTGGATAAGCCTAGGGTGTTTTCGTTTGTAATATTCTTTCCCCCCTCCCTACTCGGGAGGGTTTTTTTTTGCCCGCGAGCGTTCCGTCTCCGTTGTCGGTATAATTGTTTGCGAGCGGCGGACGCCGCAATGACTTTCTAGCGGAGATATTATGAGCGAAACGCAAAAACTTGATTTTCCGAAAAATTTCCTTTGGGGAACCGCCACGGCGGGACATCAGATTGAAGGCCACAACGACAAGTCCGACTGGTGGCGTTTCGAGCAAGAGGGAAAAGTAAAAGACGGCACGAAAACAGGCCGAAACATCGATTATTGGAACCGCTATGAGGAAGACCACGCCCTGATGTCAGAGCTTGGATATCAGGTATTCAGGCTTGGGATCGAATGGGCCAAGATCGAGCCTGAAGACGGCAAGTTCGACATGGCGGCGGTGGAGCGATACAGGAAAATATTGCAGTCTCTGCGCGATAGGAAAATTCAAATCTGCCTGACGATATATCACTGGGTTTTGCCGCTATGGTTCGCTCAAAGCGGAGGATGGCTCCGGGAAGACGCGGTGGACAGATTCGTCAGGTTTGCGGAGGTAGTGGTCAAGGAGCTTGGCGAGTTCCCGGATTTGTGGGTGACGCTCAACGAGCCGTCCGTTCCCGCCGCCGCCGGATATCTGGCGGGGGAGTTTCCTCCGGAACACAAGAATTTTAGGGAATACGGGCTCGTGATGAACCGACAGATGCATGCGCACGCGAGGACATATAAGCTGATTCACGACAATGTGTCGAAAGCTCCCGGCGGCGGGCCGACTATGGCGGGCGTGGCGTACGCGTTTCAATGGATTGAGGCTTACGGAAGCGCCGGACTGCCCGGTTTGTATGAAAAGATGATGGCCCGGATTTTTTCATTCGGCAGCTACAGGGGATGGAATAATGCCGCCGCGACAGGCTACGCGCCGTTTCCGTTCGGACGCGAAATCATTCCCGGCCTTAAGGACAGCTATGATTTCTGCGGCGTGAACTACTATATGCGCAACTCTCTGAAATTCGACGCGTCTAAAAAGGACACCGGTTTCGTCGATATGGAAGCGATTCCGCCGGGAATTGAGAAGACGCAGATGGGCTGGCAGATTTATCCGCCCGGTTTCCACAAAATCCTCATGTATGTCTGGGAGAAATTCAAAAAACCGATTTACATAACGGAAAACGGGATAGCGGACGATGTCGACGCGCAAAGGCCGCGATACCTGCTCGAACACATCGCTCAGGTGAACCGCGCGATTAATGCCGGAGCGGACATCCGGGGCTACATGCAGTGGTCTTTCATAGACAATTTTGAGTGGAAAGAAGGATTCTCTAAAAAGTTTGGACTCATCGAATGCCGTCACGACGACCCGGAACTCAAACGCAAGCCGCGGACCAGCGCGCGGATGTATTCCGAGATAATTAAAGAGAACGCTATAACGCTGGACATAGTGAAGAAGTATGCGCCTTCGGCTGCGGACGGTGTTTTCGGCGACAAGTGGAAAGCGTGAGGGGCGCTTCGTCGAGAGCGTTTTTGTGCTCGCATTTGCAAAAATGCGGGTTAGTCCAATTCAGCAGATTTAACGATTTCAGCGGCGAGTTCCTTGGCGGTTTTAGGACATTCGTCCATTCTCATCACGTTCCCGAAAAACTTTGAGGCGGCGGCATAATCGCCGATTCTGCGGCTCAATTCGGCGGCAAGGAAAGTAACGTCGCAGGTTGATTCGCCCGGAATCTCGCGGTTCCTGAGAGCTGCGGAGTATCGCTCGACCGCCAGTTTCTGGTACTTCCTCTCGTAGCCTATTAGCGCTCTTACGGTCGCGATTTCTTTGGCAAGCGAAGAGTCATCGCTTATGTCGTCCAACAACTCCTCGGCGATAAGATGCTCTCCTGACAGACGGTAGAACTCGGCGGCAAAAAGCATGTCAAGACCGTATTCCGGGTCGGACGGATCAGCGTCTCTCTCAAGCATGCTTCCTAAAACAAAGAACATTTCGAACATCTTCAATTGTTTGTCTTTGTATTCGTCGGGCACGAGAGATTCCAACCGGTCCGCAAAACTCTGTCCTCTGTCGATGTCGAGTTTAACGTTCTCGATTCTTGCCAGCCACCCGCCCAGCGTATAGAGGTCTCCCATGAATTTGTCGTTCTTGCCTATGCTTTCGTAATAAATGGCGGCGTTGTCAATTTTGATATGGAAGGGGACGGCCCATTGCGAATCTGGAGACGATTTCTCCTCTTCCGTCAGCGGAGGTTTCGATAGTTTGCCGAGCAGCGACTGATCGACTTTGGCCGACGCAAAATCCTCGTCATACGCCGAAAATCCGTCGTATGGGCAAGTCCAGATGGAAAAGAGTTGAGGATACGCGCCGTCCGGGCGGACGAGAAAATCCCAGTCGGTTCCGCCCAAAGAGTTTGTGGATAGAACCGTAATCGCGGTGAAAGTTTTGCCGGAAGCAGGGCATCGGGCTTCGACGGAGGAGAGAGTGGTGGCGGTTGCGGTTCCGCCGGTCCGCGAAAGGCTGGCCGCGAAGGCAAGCGCCGCTGCCGCCGCGATGAATCTTCTGCGCCCGCCCTCAAACCTCATCGTCCGCCCTCGTCAGTTCCTGATTCATACGGAGAAGAGACCACTCTCATCCTGTCGCCGTTCTTTACGAGCATCTTGGGTTCGCCGCCGGTGGCGTCGATGACCCATATCTCAGGAACCCATTCCGTGGAATCATCTCTTCGCCTGAAGAAAAGTTTTTTACCGTCCGCAGACCATTTGGGAAGCCCGCCCAGAGGAGTGAGTCTCTTGCGCGAGCCTGACGGAACGTCCACCAGCCAGATTCCGAGCGAATCGCCGTATTCGTTGCGCGAGTGAACGGCCAGTTTTTTACCGTCAGGCGAAAAAGCCGGAGATCCGTCGTTTATCCCTTCAGGGGTGACAGGTTTCCAATCTGAAACGTCCAGCGTGCCGATGAAAAAAATCCTTCTTCCGGAAGAGGCGTCGATGCGGCTTGCGAGAATTTTGTCGCCTTTCGGATGCCACAGTTCGACGCGCGCGCGGGTGAAAATCCTGTAAACCGTCTTTGTCCGCGTGTCGATAATCAGGGAGTCGCCGATGTCGCCAGCGGAGAAAGGCGTGCGCTGCGCCGCGAGATATTTGCCGTTCGGCGAAAACGCCACAGGCACGTGAATCATTCCGGGATGCTTCTGAGAGCTTTTCCAGAAAAGCTCCGTCTTCTTCTGCGCGGTTCCCAGCTTGCACTGCCAAAGCCCGGCGTCGTAATCCGCCGTCCCGAACTTCTCAAGGTCCACCCTTGTGAAAACGGCGCGCGAGCCGTCAGGCGACACGATCTGATTTAGGTCGGACAGATTGTTTTCCGGTTTGTCGATGATAATCGGCTCGGAAGCTTCGGCATCGCCGACTGCTAGCGACTTATATGTCAGTCCATATCTTTGATAGGGGTTCGGTTCTCCCATAGGAACCTGATAAACGACGGCGGGCGGATTATTAGCTAGAACGAACCTGCCGACTCCCTTCCCGGAGGTGACAGGCTGAAGCTTGGCTCCTTCGCGCCACTGCCACAGGTTTTCTTCCTGATTCTCTGTCGAGCGCGCGAAAATAAAAGAGTCCTTCTGCGAGACCGCGGCGGGTTCCGTCCGCTCAGCGCAAACGCAGGGGCTTGCAAGGGCCGAAAAGGCCGCTATCGCTATCATGGCGCGCGCTATCTTTCTCATATCATTTATTATTGCCCTCCGAGGCTCGGCATTCAACCCGGTTTATCTGATAAAGTTTCCGGGCTGGCTGACTAGTTGATTGAAACCGAGCGCCGCGCGGCGGGGCGCTTGACGTCGTGGGAACATTTAAGTACAATAAAATTGGTAGAACCAGTGTACCACTGCGAGGGGCTTATGCGATCAAATGAATCCATCCTCATCTCCGAGCATTCCACCCCGTCCGCAGCCTTCGCGTTTCGCCCTGTTCCCAAGAACAGGATTTCTGAAGACGCGCTCGCGCAGCTTGTGGACATGATTGTCTCAGGAGAGGTTAAACCGGGAGAGCGGTTGCCGGGGGAGCGCGAACTGGCGCAGAGCCTGTCCATCACAAGGACGTCTTTGCGCGAGGCGTTGCGCAGGCTGGAAAACATGGGGCTGGCGGCGGTGCGGCAGGGCGATGGTATATACGTCAGGGATTTCAGGCGCGAAGCGAATCTGGACTTTATAAATTTTCAGGCGGGGAGGGGAGCGGCGCTTGAGCCGCAGCTTCTTCTTGGCATGGACGAGGCCAGAAGGCTTATGTCTGCAATGGTCGTGTCGCTTGCAGCGCGGCGCGCGGATGCGTCTGATATTAAGGAGTTGCGCCGCGTGGCCGGAGAGTGTCCGCCCGACGGCTCGCCGGAGCTTTTAAGCGGAAAGTGGGATTACGACTTTTATCTGACTATCGCGCTCGCCTCCAAGAACCGCGCTTTCGTCTGCCTGATAAACACTATGAAAGGCATGTTTGCGACGTTCCGCCCGATGTATTCACATTTAGACGAAGGTCGGAGAGAGAGCATAAAGGATTTGAATCTGAGGCTTGTGGACGCTATTGAATCCGGGGACGAGCGCGCCGCCTCGGCAATAGTAGAGGAGCGAATGCGGCAGGATATGGAGGATTTGGCTAAGCGAGCGCAGTCTCCTGAAAAAAGAAAGAGCAAGACTCGAAAGGCGGGAGTAAAATGAGCCGACCTCATTGTGAAGACAGAATAGCTCGCATACGCGAGAGATACCGGATGGAAACCCCTTTCATATCCATCCAGAGGGCGCGGTTATACACGGAAAGCCGCAGGGAGACCGACCGCGAGAAAATATCCGCAGGGTCGCGCGTCGCTCTCGCAATGAAAAACGTCTTCGAAAAAATGGACATCCACGTGGACGAGGCGGACAGGATCGCCGGCGCGTGGACTGAGAACTACGTAGGCATTCCGATTGACATCGAGCGCGGTCTTTTCAATCAGACTCTTGAAGTGGAGCTTGACGCGGCGGAGATGGCGAAACGGAAGGTGGAATCGGCGCTGAAGTTTGCCCGTTTCGCGGCGCGCAACTATTCCATCCCGGATATGGTCGGCGTGGTGGTTTCCGCCTCGAAGTTCGACGTTCCTCCGCCTTCTCTCGGGAGCGCCACGATAGACAAACGCAGGGTAAACCCGTACAGGATACGAAGCGCAGACAGAATAGAATTGCTGGAAGACATACTTCCTTACTGGCGAGGCAAGACTGCCGCCGACATAGTGAGGCGGGATGTGGCCGCGCTGCGTCTTTGTCCGGATAGCTTTTCAGAGTTCATCGATGCTTTGCCGGCCACCGCGCGGGAAGTCACGATAATCTCGCCCGCCGCCGCTATCGGGACATGGCAGGGGCATCTCATTCTCGATTATGAGACGGCGATGTCGCGCGGGCTGCTGGCGATGAGGGAGGACGTCGAAGACAGAATGCGCCGCGCGGCAAACGGTTCGGTGAACGCGGCGGATTTTCTTAGAGCGGCAAAGACCGCGCTCGACGGGGCGGTGGCGTTCGCAGAAAGGCTTTCCGCCGCCGTAGAAGCGGCGCTGAACCGGGCCGGCGCTTCCGGAGACGCGCGGGGGCGCGCTTTTCTCTCGCAATCGCTGGCCGACTGCAGGGTTGCGCCGCTTCATCCCGCTCGTTCGTTCAGGCAGGCGGTTCAGTCGTTCTGGACTCTGAAGAACATTTCCGACCTCGCTATGCCGTTCAACGTTCACGCGCCGGGACGTCTGGACCAGATTTTTCTGCCGTATTTCAAAAGAGACATCGAGCGGGGCGAGATAAGCGGCGATGAGGCGCGAGAAATTCTGGAAGAGCTTTTCCTGAAAGTGATGAGCCACAACATGCGGCCGGGATCCAGCTTGACGGCGGAGTTCACTCAAAGATACGAAGGATCCGAGCCTGTGACTCTCGGCGGGCTGACTAGAAGCGGCGAAGACGCGACGAACGAGCTT
Source organism: bacterium (assembly GCA_029564595.1). Classification (GTDB taxonomy): domain Bacteria; phylum UBP15; class UBA6099; order UBA6099; family UBA6099; genus UBA6099. The sequence goes on from JAKQPS010000158.1 coordinate 26,497, forward strand.
ACTTACATAATGCTGGAAGCCGCCGAACGCTCGAAGGCTTCTCTCAACTTCGTGGTCAGGCTTCACCCCCGGTCTCCTGAAAAACTCTGCCGCGAAACGGCGAATATTCATTCAAGATGCGTTTCCAGCGTGTCGATGATGAACGACGAGATCTGCTTCGCGGCAATGGCAAAGAGCGGGTTTTCCGAGGAGGACGCGAACGACTACGCGATAACCGGGTGCGTTGACATGGCGGTCGCCGGCAGGACGGGAGGGGAGGGCTTCTCGTCGATACTGTTGTGCCGCGCGCTCGACATGGCGTTGCGCAATGGCGACACAAAGACGGCCGCGGGCATTGTCAAAGGCGCGGGCTTGAGGACGGGCGCGCCGGGTTCGTTCAAATCATTCGAACAGTTGCTCGGCGCTTTTTTCGCTCAACTCGACAACGAAATCGTCAAGATCGCCGCCGCCGCCCGCGCCCGAGACGCTGTTTATGCCCGAATCCTGCCCGCTCCAAACATCTCGCTGTTCCTGAAAGGAACCCTCGACTCGATGAAAGACATGACGGAAGGCGGGGCGGACGGCGGCGTCGAGGGCGTTCTGCTCATGAGCAGCGTCGCGAATGTCACAGATTCTCTTTTCACCATTAAGAAGCTTGTGTTCGAGCGCGGGCTTTTCTCTCTTTCGCGCCTGATTAGGGCGATGGACGACAACTTCAAGGGGCATCGGCGCGTGAGGACGGCTGTTCTGTCGCTTCCCGGAAAATGGGGCAACGGAAACCCGGAGTCGGACGACATAGCCCGGAGCGTGACAAACCATATATTCGGGGAACTGAAAAAGCACAAAACATACAAGGGCGGTTTCCTTGCTCCTTTCATCAACAGCATGACTGCGCACACGATAGACGGCAGGATGTCGCTTGCCACGCCTGACGGACGCCGCGCCGGGATGCCTTTCGCCGCGAGTTGCAATCCGTACAATGTGGAGAAGAACGGCCCGACTGGCGTCCTGAAATCCATCGCCGCCATCGATTTCACAGAAGTCCTCGGATGCGCGGCGAACATCAGGCTTCATCCTTCGGCCATCGGCGGTTCGGACGAGACGCGGGATAAATGGATTTCCCTCATAAAGACATATTTCAGGCTCGGAGGAGAGCAGCTTCAACCCACCGTCGCTTCCGCCGAGATGCTGCGCCGCGCTCAGAAAAATCCCGGCGCGCACAGGGACATTATTGTGAAGGTCGGCGGATACAGCGCTTATTTCACCGAGCTTGGACGAGAGATTCAGAATGAGATTATCTCGCGCTCGGAACATTCATGAGGCGGAGTTGAGAATGAAGGACGGCGGAGCGGAAACAAAAGGTTTGATATTCGACATACAGAGGTACGCGCTCTACGACGGGCCGGGCATAAGGACGACGGTGTTCCTGAAGGGATGCCCGCTGAAGTGCGCGTGGTGTCACAACCCGGAATCGCAGGCGGCGAGGGCGGAGGCGTCATATTTCGGCGAGAAGTGCGCCGCGTGCGGCGCGTGCGTGAAGGCTTGCGCGGCGGGCGCGCTAGCGATGAAAAAACGCGCCGTCGTCAGAGACCCGCGAAAGTGCTCGGCGTGCGGAGCCTGCGCGGCGGCCTGCGAAACCGGCGCTATGGAAATCATCGGAAGAGTCGCCACAGTGGCGGAAATTGCCGACGCGGTCGAGGCGGACAAGCCGTTCTATGAGGAGTCCGGCGGCGGCGCCACTGTGTCGGGCGGCGAGCCGACCGCTCAACCGAATTTCCTGTTCGCCCTCTTAGAAGAATTCAGAAAAAGGGGCATTCACTCGGCTGTCGAAACCTGCGGCGCGTTCAACAACTCTCTGGTCTCCCGCCTTGCCGAGCTTGCCGACCTCGTTCTCTTCGATATAAAACATCCCGATCCCGGCATTCTCAAGGAGCTTACAGGCGCGAACCTCGAAGTCGTTGAGAGGAACCTATCAAATCTGATTCAATTAAAAGGCGAAAGCGGCTTGATAGCGCGCGTCCCTCTCATCCCCGGAGCCAACACGGACGAAACATCCATAGAAGGAATCGCCGAATTGCTGAAAAGCAACAGTTATCGCGGGCTGGTTCACCTTATGCCCTACAACAGCATGGCGGCGACGAAGTGGCTGAAGATAGGCAGAGGCGGAGAATACCGCAACTTCGGCGCGCTGGAAGAAGACGCGATTTCAAGGATTGTGAACCAATTGAGCGAAGCGGGTTTCAAAACATTCATTAACAGATGACGCGAGCGACTGAGCGGAAGTTTCGGCATGAATCGTCGCTTCGACTTGAATTGATATCGTTTTCGCATTTGATTTCTTGTATCCTGCCGTTAAAATAAATATATATGCGCGGAGGGAAACAATGAAAACGGCATCGATTATTAGACTGTTCCTAACTTCGGCGGCGATTGCAGTCGCGGTAATAACGACAGGCGCGTCTGCGTTTGCCGAGACAGCCGCAGCCCCCGGACAGTGCGTCCCGCCGACGGAAAACCAGATCAGGGAGAGGGTTCCCGGCGACAGAAGCGCTCCCGTTGCACAGCCGAAGATGGAATACTGCTCTGAATTTCCTCAAAAGTGTCGTCCGTGGACGGGAATGCCCGACCCCTCGAAATCAAAAGAAGAATCAGCGAAGAATTCTCCTTCCATTTCCGAACCTGACAAGGTTGCGCCGGAATCTAAGGAGGAAAATGTCACAGATTCAAAAGAGAAGGATAAAAAAGAGGCGAATAAGAAAGATAAATCAGTAGAGAAGAAGGCCGAGGCCGTGGCTCCGAAACCTTTCAAGCAGGACCCCGAAATCACGAACTTCTGTTTTCTCAATCCGCACTATTGCAGGCCGGTGGAGCCGCCGGCGGGATATGTTCCTCCTGAAAAAACGCCGACCCCGATAGACCACATTCTCAATATCTGCAAACGCGACGCCGAGCAATGTCTTTGGCTTCCGGAAGAAAAGAAAGAAGAAAAACCCGCGCAAGAAGCTAAGAAAGACTGAAACCGAAAAATCGTTTGGAATTGTTTTCGCCCAATCGCCGAAGGTAAAAACCTTTCTACCGGTTTTTTCGGGTTAATATCTGCTTTTAACTTCGATTATCTGGTAGGGGCGGGGTTGAGCGTAGACGCTGGTTTCGTTGCTGACGTATGTGATTTTGTTTTTATCCGAATCTATAACGCGGGCTGAAACGGGAACGGGGAACCGGAGGGCTATCTGGTCCGGCAGCTTAGTGTCCGACAGCAGGTTCACGATATGGAAAATTGACGATGTTCCTTTTTTCCATTCTTGGACGTGTATGTAGGCGGGGGACTCGATTACGACATCTGGAGGGAACGCTTTCAAAGCGTTTGAAACTGCGTCGTAGAGGATTTTCCAGTTTTTCGGCGGGGGGCACAGGGCGCTCATGGATTGAGAGCAAAGGAAGGGAAACGCGGGCAGCCCGGCCCTTCGGCTTAGTGGAAACCCTCCGAAAATATCCGCTTCTCCAGAGAGGCGGGCGAGAAGCGCGCGCCCCGCGCGGCCCTTGGACATGCGCTCCCAGCGGCTTAATTCAACATCCATGAATGAAGGGTCGATTTCAGAGACGTCCGCGCCAGAAGCGCATTCCGGTATTCCTCCGTTGCAAATCAAACGCTTGCCATTGAAGAGGGAAACGAGGTCGAGTCCGGCGGCGTCTTCGAGCGCGGCGGGGGAGGGCGATATGACGACATGGACGCCCTCCAGCGCGCCGGGGTCTCCGATGCGCGACGCGTCAATCGGCAGAACCGGAATCTGCGTTTCAGTCAGAGTGTGAAATATACGGAAAAAAGATTGAACGAAAGAAGGCGCGGCTTCGACGGCTTTGAGAGAGCACAGAACCGCGACTCTTGCCACAGGCGCTGCATCTTCGAAAACGTCGGCATTCTTGTCGATGAAGTTGTAAATGGCGGCGAGCGCATCCCGCCTGTCCGCGAAAGCGGGGTCGGCGATGGAGCAGCCGATGTTGTCGGAATACGGATCGTCGCGATATTCAGAGGCGCGGATTAGAGCCGAAGCGCCGCAGGCGGACGCGGCGGCGACTGTGGCGGCCGCCCTCTCGGCGGGAGCCGGGATGTCGGGCGCGGGGCCGAACGGATATGCGAGCGAAGCGACGAGCGTTCCGCGCGAGCAAGCCTGCAGCGCGCGGATGCCCGGCGATTCGTAAAACAATCCTTCGCGCCCGAATGTTATGTGCGAATGTCTTTCGACGCAGCAGATGTCCGGTTTAGACAACGCCCATGCGGGGTCCAGCCCGAATAGCGGCTGAGATGGCAGGTGGGCGATGTGAGGAGCGACGACACCGAATAGCGCGGCGGGGTCGGCTGTTTTGACGGCGCACATAGTCGAATCCAGCGCTGAGGAGACCACGCCCGCCCTCCACTTGGAATAAATCTCGAAACGGTCGTCCGAGAGCGACGGTTTCGCCGGTATCGGAAAAGGTTTTGACCCGGATTCTTCGAGATGTCTCCTGAAAGCCGCGCGGCATGCCGGGCAGTGGCAGCCGGCCGCGCCCGCCAGAGCGTCTCCGATGATAATCGGCGCGGAACCGAAACATGGAAAATCCATAAAAACCCCGGAAGCTCCCGCGGAGAGAGCCTCTGTCGCGTTGACTGTCAGGATTTCAATCCATTCCTCGGAAGCCCAGCATGAGAGAGAGCGGCGGCCCGCTCGCGAATACATAGCGTGTTTGCCGTTGGGCAACCTTGCCGCCCATGGAGCGCTCTTGAAACTGTCCCGGCGCGCGTATGAGGAGGATACGACAAGCGCTATCGTCTCGATTCCGGCGGCAGCCGCCGATTCAGCGAAAGCAGCGAACGAATCCTTTTGCGCGCCCGACGATTCCGGAGGCTGTCCGAGAAAATAAGGATATACCGCGAAATTGAAGTTCGCTTCTGCCAGAGCCTCGACGCGAGCCGCGTCTCCGGCGAACGAAAACGCCGATTCATTAATGTTTTGAGGCGCAAACAGCTTTTTCACGAATTCAAGACAGCCGGGGCCGCCCGCGACATAAGCCGCGCGAAAACCGTCGAATGTCAATCCCGATCCGCTCATCGTCTTTTTATTATACAGTCCGGCTCAACAATGCAAACCAGTTTTTAAATATCAGGGGTTGTTATGAAATGGCCGGAGGGCAACTTTTCATTTTTTTTGCGGACGAACGCGAAAACTCCTATAATAACGGGAATCGAAAGAGGAAACGCGGAGGGCAAATCAGGATGACGGAAGGCGACATGAAGATAGGAATGCCGGCGGAATCCGGCGGCGGCAGGCTGGACAGAATCAAAGGCATTTATCTGATGTCTCTGAAAGGCTCATACGAGGCTATGGGCGAACAGATGTTCGACCTTTCGTCGGGCATAGTGGGCGACGCGATGATAGCGTACTACCGGAATCTGCCGGAAAGGCTCATCGCGCACAGTTTCGCGGCGGACATATCGAAATCGCTGCCGCCGATGGTTTCAGGCGCGCTGTATTCCCTCTTCAATAGGTTTGCCTCCGACAAGGGCAACAGGTTCGACGGTTTTCTTAGGGCGTACGCGGCGAAAGCGGGAATACCGCCGCGAGAGGCCGCAAATTTCACCCTCTTCGCCGATTCTTTGCACTACCTTGCGGGCAGGTCGTTCGCGCCAATGGCCATGCCGGGGTGTTCGGGATTCTTCGCGCGCGGCAGCGCAACCGCCGGCGGCCGCTGCATCGTGGGCAGGAACTTCGACTTTTTCGGACGCGGCCTCTGGGACAAACACCAAACGGTACTCGTTCTCAATCCCGATGACGCGCAGTCTTATATCTGGCTCGGAGCATTAGGCATTCCGTTCGGCGCGTTCGGCATAAACAGCGCCGGAATAGCCGTTCTGCCGTTCACCAACTTCACGAAGGACGTGACGGTGCGCGGCAGGCTGTTGTACCCGATGATAATCGAGATAATGGAGACGGCGCAAAGGCTGGACGACGTCGTGAACATAATATCGCGCGGCAAGCGGACGGTGGGGCTGTCGTTTCTGGTGGTTGACTCGCGCGCGCGCGACGCCCGCGTGGTCGGGTTCTCCTCAAACCGCTTCGAGACCCTCGACCCCAAAGACGACGCGCTGGCCCGCACCAACCATTACATCACCGATCAGATGAAAGAGAAAGAGACGGCCCCGACCGCGTGGAAGAGGCACAGCAACGCGCGGCTGTCGCGCATATATGACATACTGCAGGAAAAGCGCGGCTCTCTGACTCCGGAGGACGCCGTCTCAATAATGAGCGACAACACAGATCCGTTCGAACATCGCAAGCGCGTCGTCGGCGATATCGTGGCCGCATCCAACAACGCCAATTCTCTCGTCTATCTTCCAGACGAAGACGAGATATACATCGCGAGCGGAAGGTTCCCGGTTTGCCATAGCGAGAAATATCTCGGATTCCGTTTGAGCGCGCTTTTTGCTGGAGACGCCGCAGCCGCTCCTCTGGAAAAAGACCTGCCCGGCGGGGGACAGCTGAACGAGACGGAAAAAGAAGCCCTCGAGCTTTATGAAGACGCGTGGACGAAATATCTCGATTTGTTCGACACCCCGGAAGCGGTGAAATCTCTTCGCCGCGCCGCCGAAATTCTTCCAGACGAACCTATCTTCCACCGCGTCGCGGGGATTCTGCTTCTGAAAAAGGGCGAATTCAAGGAAGCGCTCGCGCATCTGGAAATTAACGCCGCGCCGAACTACAGGCAGAACAAGCTCAAGGCCGAATCGAGGCTATGGGCTGGAAGATGCTACGATCTGCTCGGCATTCGCGACAAGGCTCTCGAATATTACAAATTCGCGCTCGCGCTGGACGACCCGGAAATCACGCCCTCTGTCAGGCGAGCGATCGACCGTCCGTACAGGAAGAAAGAACTTAACAACGTCGAGGTCGAATTCGTCACGGGCGGAGCCATCGCGAAGTACCATTGACGCTCGCGTTGGTATTTTCTGAACGGCGATGCGTGTCCGGCTCTATTTGTTTTTCCTGAATTTGGCGAAACCCACCGGATCCAGTTTAAGCGTGCGCTCGTTCAACGGATAGAAAAGAAATATCACGAAACCGACAAGCACGAAAGCGCCTGTGACCGGGCCGAGCAACTGTATGCCTAGAAAGTTGTCGCTCGAATATCCATACCGCGAGAAAAGAAAACCCTGAATGACATAAGTGAGGGCGATGGTGTATTTCTGGAGCATGCCCTGAGCGCCGTAGAAGATGGCTTCTCTACGCCTGCCTGTGATAGTGGCGTCGTAATCGGCGATATCCGCTATGATGGGCAGGCCGAGGCTCACAGTTCCGGCCACCGGGAATCCGAGGAAAAAGAACACCACGCAGGCGACGTGGTACGTGGAAAGCCCGAAGAGGCTGTCCCATCCGAGGAAATATGCCAGAGGGAGAGTAAGTCCGAGCAGGAGTATGCAGAGTGAATAGGTGAATTTTTTCGTGTATTTCGCCGAGAGTTTCTGGATGATCAGGAAGCTGATGACCGTTGAAACGAGAATTATGCCGAAAAACAGAATAAGCTCAGATTCCGGCCTTCCCAGCATTACGGTGACAATGTAAATCATTCCGTTCAGAACGGTTTGGAATCCGAGGAGAAGGAACAGCGAGCTGATGACATAAACAAGGAACGCCTTGTTTGTGAAAGTCCATTTGAGAGCCTCAATAAGGCTGTACGCCTCTTCCGGCTCGCGTTTTTTGGTCAGCTTCTTTTCGGGGACGCCGAACGCGGTGGTGTATATCGAAACGAGCGCGAGAACTCCGATGATGATGAACATCTGAGGATTTTCGCGGATAGGCTCGAACAGGGTTGGCATGTACATGATGAGTCCGGTTGCCACGAAGAGAAAAACCTGCATGAGTTGGGACAGAAAAATGCGCTCTGAGCTGGTGTGCGCGATTTCGGTGAGCAGCGCCAGATATGGGCAGAACACAAGAGTGATGCAGAACCAGAAAAGGGTCGAGATAGCGACTAGCCAGATTATCATGCCTGTCGTGTTCGGCGCGAAGGGCGGGAACCACAGCAACGTAAACAGCAGACACATCGGAAACCCGGCGAACATGAGGAACGGGATGCGGCGGCCCCAGCGTGTGTCCATCCTGTCGCTCCAGTATCCGGTAAGCGGCTCGATAAATCCGTCGAGGAATCTGCCGATCGCCACCACGGCGGTTGTTATTCCGATAGGAAGCAACTGGCCGTTCTTGTCCGGCGGCGAATAGTAATAAACCAGATACGTGACGAAAGCCCATTGAAGGAACTGGCTTGACATGTTTCCGGCGCTGTACATAGCGCTGATAGAGAATGGCAGTCTTTTCTCCTTGCCGTGTTGAGGTTGCAGCATGCCTGTTCGCTCCTGTTAATAGATATTGAGGGATATGATACAACAAGCCGCGCAAGCCCCGCAAATTTTATATTTGAAAGCAATCTGCCAATCTCATTTCTTTAATAAGAAGACCTATCTTGGAATATTGCGCCTTCAAACCCGGCCAAAAACTTGGCGCGCATAAAATCAGCGGAACCTTATTGACAGCGGCGTTTTTTATTGATAATCTTGTCTTGGTTAATTAAGATAATTGTGAATTTTTGCACATTACTAATAGCAATTAGCAATACGGCGTGGTGAGCGCCTGAAAAAACAATGAAGACACTGCTGCGGAATACGCTGAATATCCCCTTATACAGTTCATACATATTAAATATATTGCAGTATAAAATGAAACGCCGGGTGGAGAATCATGCTGAATTCTCTGTATGAGATTTTAATGCCGTTGAGAGCGGCGAAGAATCTGGACAAGCTGCCGGTTAACGCCGTGCCGGCTCCCGAATTCCTGTATGTCCATCTCAAGCAGCACGAGGGAGCCGAGGCCGCGCCCGTAGTGAAAGCAGGGGACGAGGTAAAGGCCGGGCAGACTATCGGGTGGGCGATGGACTTCATGTCCGCGGACGTTCACGCGCCGATGGACGGCAAAGTTGTGGGCATCGAGCGCCAGCCGAACCCCTACGGCGGGTTTTCCTCTGTGGTGGTTATCAAAACCGAGGGGAAGCGCAAACCTGTCGAGTCAACGCCCGATCCGGATTATTTGTCAAAATCAAATGGGGAATTGTTGCACCGAATACGGCGTATGGGCATTATGTGCGAAGGGCCTGCGCCGCCGTCTATTCATTCAATATTCAATCCTTATATGTGTCCGTCCCGGCTTGTCGTCCATGTAGGGCGCGATCCTCTGCCGCCCGTCGACACGCTGATTGTGACGGCAATCGACGAAGAACCTATCGTATCTATAAATCAATACATGATTACAAGGCAGTCGAACGATGTGCCCGAAGCGATTAAGCTGATGAAAAAACTTTCCGGGGTCAACGGAAGAACAGTTCTTGCATGTTTGGACACTCAGAGGAAAGAAGCGGAAAAAGCCGCGTCGGGAGAGGCCGAAGTAAAAATAATGTCGGGCAGATATCCCGGAACGCTCAGAGAGTTGACTGTGTGGAGGCTGACCGGGCGGGAGATTCCCGCCGGAGCGTCTCCGATGTCGGTAGGGGTGGCTGTGATTCCATTGAGGACGGCCATCGCCGCGTTGAAGGCGGTTAGGGACGGCATACCGCAGACGAGCATGATAGTGACTGTGGCGGGAGACGCCGTTACGCCGCCGCAGACGGTGGACGCGCTGATAGGCACGCCCGCGAGAGATATCCTGAAGTTCTGCGACGTTCCTGAAGCTCCAATTAAGAAGTTGGTTTTCGGCGGCCCGATAAGAGGCAAGTCCCAGTTCTCCTTCGATATGCCGCTTACGAAGGGCGTCAATACGATAGTAGCGCTGAAAGCCGACAAGCTGGTGCCGATAGCCGAAAATAACTGCATCAATTGCGGAGCGTGCGTGGAGTTCTGCCCAGCGCGCCTGCAGCCCAACATGCTTAGCCGGCACTGCCAGTTCAGGGTTTTCGATGAAATAGTCAAAAAACACATAACGGCCTGTCTTGAATGCGGTGTTTGCGGATATATTTGTCCGTCTCGCAGGCCGATGCTCCAGTATTTCCAGAACGCCAAGCAGCAGATGAAGCTGCCGAGGAAAGGGAACATGTTATGAAGTCATCCGGGTTGATTGTCGATGTCGGGCCGCACATACACGGCGGGAACTCGATAGCGCGGACAATGCACAACCAGATAATCGCGCTGATGCCGGCTGTCGCAGTGGGCGTGTATATGTTCGGGGCCGGAGCCGTCCGAGCTATCGCGGTTGCTGTGGCCGCGGCGGTTGTGTTCGAGTACCTCATGCTTCGCGCTCTGAAAAAACCTGCAAGCGCTCTTGCTGACGGAAGCGCGGCGCTGACGGGCTTGTTGCTGGTTTTGATGCTTCCCGCGGATGTGCCGTGGTGGGTTATCGTTGTCGGCGTGGGTTCTTCCATCGTTATTGGAAAAATGCTCTTCGGCGGTTTGGGCGCATATCCTTTCAACCCGGTGATAGTGGGTTGGGTTATCCTCTTGCTGTCATGGCCCGGATTGATCAACAAATGGCCCCGCCCGAACCACACGCTCTGGGGCGGAATCGCGGAATCGCTTCCCGCTCAGACCACAATCGAAATAATGAAGAGATACGGCGTGCAGATGTCAGGCCAGTTCAGCCTTCTGGACAGTTTTCTGGGCTTTCAGCCGGGCGGAATAGGCTCGGTGGCGGGACTGGCTCTGGTTATAGGCGGCGTGTTCCTAATCGCCAGAAACATCATCTCTTGGCAGGTCCCCGCAGGATTCATTGCCGGTATATTTATTTTCGGCGGCATCTATCACGCGGTTGACCCGACGATGTACGCTTCTCCTCTGTTCCATCTGGTGTCCGGGACGACGCTGTTCTGTATCTTCTTCTTGGCGCCCGAACACACCACAAGCCCGAACACTAAATGGGGAAAGCTGCTGTTCGGACTCTGCTGCGCCGCTCTTACGATAGTGATAAGGACGCACGGGACTCACGCAAACGGCTCGGCGCGGTTTGCCATTCTCCTGATGAACCTTCTTGTTCCATTCTTCGACAGGATAAGGCCGCCCATTCTGGGGCTTCCCAAAAAGAGCAAGGAGGCGGCCGCCGATGCGTGATATTATTAAAATGATAGTTGTGCTTTCAATCATTTCGGCCACTACGGGCGCGGCTCTCAGCTACATCAATAATATTACCGCCAAGCCCATAGCCGCCGCCGAATTCCAGTATCTTAAAGAACCTGCCCTTAAAAGTATTCTTCCAGCTTACGACAACAGCCTTGTCGAAGACAAAATAGAGGTTGCTATTGGCGAGGGAGATTCGGCGAAAACGATAACCGTGTATCCAGCGAAAAAAGACGGCAAGCTGCTGGCTATCGCGTTAGAGACATTTGCGAGCAGCTATGGCGGCGATCTAGGCGCGATGGTCGGTTACGACATAGAGAAGAAAAGGTTGTCCGGCGTCAGTATAACCACAATGAGCGACACTCCCGGACTTGGCACAAGGACAAAAGAGCCTAAGTTCATCGATCAGTTCAAGAACGTTCCGTTGGATGTAACCTTGGCTCTCAAAGCCGACGGCGGCGGGATAGACGCGGTAACGGGAGCTAGCATTTCATCTAGGGCGGTTTGTAAAGCCGTAAACGACGCTATTGGCATTATTAGGGACAACGGCGACAAGATCATCTCAGAAGTTAAATAATATCGGGTGGCCAATATGAGATTCTATCAGGAGTTTATCAAAGGATTATGGAAGGAAATCCCGCCGTTTAAGCTTGTTTTGGGATTATGCCCCACACTAGCCGTGACTGCGGCCGCTGCAAACGGATTCTTCATGGGTATGGCGACCACTTTCGTTCTGGTCTGCTCCAACGTGCTGATATCAATGCTGCGGAAAGTCATACCGAGCAAGGTTCGTATTGCCGCCTACATCCTTGTTATTGCATCGTTCGTCGTAATAGTCGAGATGATGATGAAAGCTTATGTGTTTCCTTTTTATCAGATTCTCGGCATATTCATTCCGCTCATAGTGGTCAACTGCATCATACTTGGAAGAGCGGAAGCTTTCGCGGCGAAAAACGGAGTTCTTTATTCTTTCGCGGACGGACTCGGCATAGGAATCGGCTTCACCATTTCGCTCACATTCCTCGGAGCGGTGCGCGAGTTGTTCGGCGCCGGCAAGATATTTGACCACGCAATTATGCCGGCGTCTTACATGCCTTTCGAGTTCATGATTAAAGCTCCCGGCGCGTTCGTTTGCCTCGGAGTGATTCTCGGGCTTATGAGTCTTGTGGGCAAAAAATAATTTAAGAGGTCGGACATGAACGAATATATCTTAATGATTATAGGCGCGATATTCGTAAACAATATCCTGCTTGCTAAGTTCTTGGGCAACTGCCCGTTCCTCGGGGTTTCCAAGAAGGTCGACACCGCCATGGGGATGGCATTCGCGGTTGTCTTCGTCATGGTTCTTGCGGCTGTGATGTCTTGGCTGACATGGGAATATCTGCTTGTCCCGTTCAACTTGCAGTATCTGAGGACGATAGCGTTCATTCTCGTGATAGCGGCTCTGGTTCAGTTCGTGGAAATGTTTATGAAAAAGGCGTTGCCGCCGCTGTATAAAGCGCTCGGCATCTTTCTTCCCCTTATAACAACAAACTGCGCGGTTTTAGGCGCGTGCGTAATAATTATTGATAACGAATATGATTTGGTGAAGTCGATAGTTTTCTCATTTGCGTCGGCGGTCGGATACGGTCTTGCTCTGGTGCTCTTCGCGGGGATCAGAGAGAGGTTCGAGACCGCGCCTATTCCAAAAGCTTTTTCGGGCACTGCAATAGGGCTTGTGACGGCGGGGTTGATAGCTCTTTCGTTCATGGGCTTTCTCGGAATGGTGTGAAGAAGACAGAAACACGGCCCCAAGAGACGCGGGGCCGAATGTAAAGCTAACTTGCGGGAGATGAAAAATGGATCCTGAAGTAATCAGCGCGATATTGAAGGCGACGGCTGTGATGTTGGGGCTGGGGCTGGCTGCGGCGGTTCTGTTGAGCGCGGCGTCCAAGATATTTTACGTGTATGAAGATCCGCGAATAGCCGAAGTGGAAGGCGCCATGCTGGGCGCGAACTGCGGCGGATGCGGTTTCGCCGGTTGCTCCGCAGCCGCGGAAGCGGTGGTAAAGGGCAAAGCTGGCGTGGACGTGTGCGTGGCGGGCGGAGTGGCTTCAGCCGCCGCTGTGGCCAAAGTCATGGGCATGGAAGTCAAAGCTAAAGAGCGGCAGGTCTCAATCCTGAAATGCCGCGCAGGCTACAGAATAGACAAGTTGTATGAATATCAGGGAATTCAGGACTGCCGCTCGGCGGTGGCAATGTGGGAGGGCGCTCGCAACTGCGACAGATGCTGTATTGGCCTCGGAACCTGCGCGAAGAACTGTCCGTTCGGCGCGATAAAGATGGGAGCCGAAGGCCTGCCGGTAATCGACCCGGTCGTATGCACCGGCTGCGGCGCTTGCGTAGCTCTATGCCCCAAACACGTTCTCGAATTGCAGTCTATGACAGAAAGGCTTTTGAGCTTCAACAAAATTTCCGACTGTCTCGCGCCGTGCAGGCAGACATGCCCCGCCCAGATTGACATTCCGCAATATATCAACCACATCAAACACAAAAGATATAAAGAAGCGATCCAGACGATAAAAGAGCGCAACCCGCTGCCGTTGAGCGTGGGCAGGGTGTGCCCGCATCCCTGCGAGCACCAGTGCCGCAGAAAGGACGCGGACGAGCCGGTGGCGATCAACCACCTGAAACGCTACGCGGCCGACCTAGAAATGAACGCGGGATTCTATCCTGTGGACAGGAACCCGGAAAGCGGCAAAAAAGTCGCCATCGTCGGCGGCGGCCCGGCCGGCTTGACATGCGCGTATTATCTGCGCAGACTCGGCCACGGCGCGACCATATTCGACATGATGCCCGAACTCGGCGGAATGATTAGATACGGCATCCCCGAGTACAGGCTGCCCAAACAAAAGATTCTCGACAAGGAAATCCAGCACATTTTGGATTTGGGAGTGGACGTCAAACTGAACGTCAAGTTCGGCAGGGACTTCACCATAAAAGACTTGACCGACCAAGGGTTCGACGCCGTGTTCATTGGGATCGGCGCATGGAAAAGCTCGCCGATGAGAGTTGAGAACGAAGACGCCAAGGGCGTTATTCACGGGATAAAATTCCTTGAGACTATGCATGTCGGCGAAAAGATGAAGCTCGGCAAGCGGGTGGCGGTAATCGGCGGCGGAAACACCGCGATGGACTGCGCGAGAACGGCGGTCAGGATGGGCGTCGAAGAAGTGATGGTGGTTTACAGAAGGACAAGAGCCGAGATGCCCGCAGAGCCTTACGAAGTCGAAGAAGCGATTCACGAAGGAGTGAAGTTCCATTTCCTTGTTGCCCCTACGAAAGTCGTCACGGATGAAAAAGGCGAACTGGTCGGCATCGAATGTCTCAAGATGAAGCTCGGAGAACCGGATGCCAGCGGACGCAGAAGCCCTGTTCCGATCGAAGGCTCCGAACAGGTTATCAAAGTGGACAACATAATAGCGGCGATCGGGCAGGCCCCGGATGTCAGTTTCCTCGAATCAGACCCCGAATTGAAGGGCAAGGTCGAAAAGACCCGATGGAACTCAATCGTAGCCGACCCCGGCACTCTTCAGACAAAAGCTCCGTTCATTTTCACCGGCGGCGACTGTTACAACGGTCCGCTCACTGTGGTGTCCGCCATCGGAGACGGAAGACGCGCCGCAAGAGCCATGCATCTCTACTTCGACCCGGAAGCTGAGCTGAAGGCTCCGCCCGAAGCTCTTATTAAGAACATCCCGGAAAGCTGCCTGCCATCCGTCACCGGCGTAACATACAAAGCCAGAGTGTCGATGCCGGAAGTCGAGCCGGATATTAGAAACAAGGATTTTCAGGAATGCGCTCTCGGCCTGTCAGAAGACGTGGCTCTTTACGAGGCGGATCGCTGCCTGCAATGCGGCGTTCTTTGCTATAGCAGGGATTTGATCGAAGTTTCTTAAAATATGGATGTTAACGCGGCGATGCCGTCCGCGCATATATAAGACATGTTTTTTGCGAGGCCCGGAGAATCCGGGCGTTCGCTCTGAAACTTGAAAACCTTGAACCCGGATCAGGATGGATGGCAGATTGAATCGCCTGCGATGTTAATGGCCGCAGAGTCCATGTCTTTAGCGCGAGTTAGCACGCTGACTATCGTCGGAGTGTAAGCGGGGTTTTTCGAAGCTGTGCGGTTTCCGACCAGAACCATTGCCGACATAAAGACGGCGAAAACGCCAAGCCCGAAAATAAGAGCGGCGGCGTTATGGTCCCAACCGTAAATTTTGCCGAAGTGGCTGCCTAAAAAAACGCCGGCTACCAACCCCACGATTGGAACGAAGAAAATCAGAAAAGAGCCTGTCATGAAAGCGGCGTCGGAGATTTCAAGCAGAACGCGGTCGCCTTTGGAGGCTCCGGCTTTGTTGACGGCCTCGACGAAATTTATCTTGCCGCCGCCCATCGCCGAGCACATGCTCTGTCCGCCGCAACCGGCGCAGGCTTCATTCCTTACCGTTCTGACCACGGCTTTCCGCGAGCTTGTGCTAATCACGATTCCCTGTTCGCTGGGCATGGTCAGCCTCCTTTCTTTACTTTACAGAACAACCGGAACGCGTTCAAGGTTTCACGAAGCAAAAACCTAAACAAGGAAGCATGAGAGATATGCGAAAACCTATGAGAATGAAAGAACTGGCGGTATGCGCGATTGCGGCGCTGGTAGTTTTCGCGGGAACCGGCTGCAAGCAGAAACCGAAAGCGGACCCCGAAGCCTGCGAGGTTCCGACGCCGCACATAGGCGCGCATTTTACGCAGGAATGGATAGATTCCCATGTCGAGGGACTTGAATCGATCGACCCCGAAAACTGCGAGAGCAGATATTGTTACGCGTGTCACGTTTCCGCCGCGCCGCATAAGCCCGGAATGGTGGCGCGCCACATCAACGAATACAAGGCCGACCCGAAAAGCTGTCTGGCATGCCACGACCATTACGATTCCTGCAACGAATGCCATCAGGCTAAATGGGCGCATGACAAAAACACGAATAAATGGGACGAGCACGGCAAATTCTTCAACGTTGACAAGCCCGGACAGCGCACAAACGCGTCTTGCGCGGCCTGCCACACCGTGGATTACTGCAATAACGGCGAGTGCCACAAGACGATGGTTGACGACCATGCCAAGGGCTGGAGCTACACCCACCCGATGGTTGCTAAAAAAGAAAATCAAAAATGCCGCGACTGCCACACGCACAGCTTCTGCATAACCTGCCACCAGAAAAAAATATACAGATACCACGACAGCACGTGGGGAGTCAGCCATCAGAGGTCGATTCAAAGGCTGTCAAAAGACAAGTCGAAAGCCCTCAAAGAATCCTGCGGCAACTGCCACGCCACTGAATTCTGCCAGAAATGCCATGTCAGAGATTCCAAGAAATTCAAATATCATGACAGAGCGGACTGGAGAACGAACCACACGAAACAGGCGAAAAAAGAAGAGGCGTCATGTATCGCCTGTCACGGCAACATGAAGTTTTCTCCGCTATGCCAGAGCTGCCACGGATACGCGCTGCCTCACCCCGAGGAAGTGCTGAAGAATCACGGGCCGATTCTTAGAAAGAATCCATCCGAGTGCACCAAGTGCCACAAAAGCGATTTTTGCGACAAATGCCACGCGAAGAAACCGCCCGCTTCGCACTCCGCAAAAGGCTATGTCAAAAACCATAAAGCGGACGCTGCAGGCAATGTGGAGTTTTGCAACGCCTGTCACAACATAGAAGGAAAGAAGTGCAAGGCGTGCCATTCGCTGATCCCGCATCCGAAGGACTATCTGAAGACGCACGGGAAGGAAGCCTCTGAAAAGTCCACTCAATGCTCGTTCTGTCACGACCAGAAGTTCTGCGATGACTGCCACAAGAAATCCAAGCCTGCCGACCACAAGAAGGCCAACTTCAAAATGAAGCATGGCCCGGAAGCGCGCGCTAACAAATCAAGATGCGTAGGCTGCCACGCGAAATCGTACTGCGACACCTGCCACGGCGGCGGAGCGTACCCGCACGCCGACGATATCGCTTCCAACCACGGCGATCTTGCGAACAAGCAGTTCAAACGTTGCGCCGTCTGTCACAAGACAGCCGACTGCGAGAATTGCCATTCAGATATTAAACCCGCCGACCACGATGAAGATTTCGTGTCGTCGCACGGTCCGGCGGCCAAAGCTAAAAACGCGCTCTGCATGCTCTGCCACAAGAAAGATTATTGCGCTCAGTGCCATTGAGATAGCGCTACCAATCGCGAAACCATCAAAACGGCTCTCCTGACGGGGGGCCGTTTTTTTTATCCCGGATTCTAATGACGGATTCGGGTTTAATGATATAGCCTGATTTTCGTGATAATATTTGCAATGCGTCGAACTGGTTTATCGGTCTGCGCAGTGGTTTATAAACTTTGGGGCTAATTCCGTCTCGGTGTCGGATGAGGGCGGTTCATTCATCTGAAAGTCGGGAAGATTGCGGATGGAGAAGACTGGGAACCTGTCTGAAATCCTGTGGGAGACGGCCCTGAAAAAATCCGGGCCGTACGCAGGAACGCTGAGCAGAGACGAGTCGAGAGAATCCACCGGGTGGAACTGCTGGAGGTGGTATGCCGCCGCCCCGTGAAGCTCTTCAGCCATCTCATCGATGTCAAAAGGGTCGTGTAGAGAAGGATGCACGGTGGTTCGGAACTCATATCGGCAGGTTGCCCGGTGAATCAGCAACATGGCGGAAGCGTGAACCCGTTCCGCCATGCCCTTTGCGCCTATGACAGAGTCGAGTTTTCTGAGCGGAGCCTTATAGTCCATCGCTGCATATTCGGCCAGCCGCTCCTCTATAATCCATTCCAGCGTTTCAGGGTTGCTGCCATTGGTGTCGATTTTGACATCCACGCCGATGCGCTTGACCGCGCAAAGGAAATCAATTATTCCGTGGTTGAGAGTCGGCTCGCCGCCCGTAATCACCACGCCATCAATGAACCCGCGCCTGTGTTTAAGCTCGCGGAGTATCTCTTCGGCGTCAATGTCCGGAACGGTGTCGGCTGATATCAGGTCCCTGTTGTAACAGAACCTGCATCTGAAGTTGCAGCCGCCGACGAAGACTATGGACGCGACGCGTCCGGGATAGTCAATTAGCGAAGTTCCCTGAAACCATTTTATCGGCAACGAATTCATTTTCCACCGCCATGGAGCGAGTTATCTCAGAGTCGAACGAAGCCGTTTCGTACACGACTCGGTTGTTGAACTCCTCTCGCTTTCCGACGTTCCAGTGCTTCACCGGGCGAAAATACCCGACCACCCGGGCGTACACTTCAGTTTGTTCTTTGCATGATGCCATTGTTTTATATTCCTTTCATAGATTTCGGCGGGCGTTCGCCGCGATGCGGCGCTTCTCGCCGGGGACTAATCGACGGAGTTCAGGCGTTTGCCGCCGTCTCCTCCTCGTCATCGTCATAGGGGCACGTATGATGCGCCCCGGATATATATCCGTGTTTCGGACAGATGGTGAATGTCGGCGAAATGGAAAAATATGGCAGTCTGAAGTTCTCAGCTATCTTGCGCACCAGCTTCTTGCACACCATCGGGTCCTCGATGCTTTCGCCGATGAAACCATGCAGGACGGTCCCGCCGGTGTACTTCGCCTGAAGCTCGTCCTGATGGGTGAGCGCGGCGAAGATGTCGTTCGTGGCGTCCACCGGAAGCTGGGAGGAGTTGGTATAGAAAGGCTGCTCCTTGCCCGATGCGATGATTTTCGGGAAGCTCTTCCTGTCGAGCCGGGCGAGCCTGTACGATGTGCCTTCGCCGGGAGTGGCTTCGAGGTTGTAACTGACTTCCTCTTTGCTGTTCAACTGATAGTCTTTAACGCGGTCGCGCATGTGGTCGAGAACTCTGAGAGCGAACTCGCGGCCTTCAGGGGTGTCTATTCCCTTGCCGAGGTAATTCAGACAGCATTCGTGCATGCCGATGAGGCCAATGGTCGAGAAGTGGTTCGCCCAGTACGCGCCTCTGACGCTCTTCACGTTGGCAAGATAGAATTTTGAGTACGGATAAAGCGTTTGGTCTGTGAAATGCTCGAGCACCTTGCGCTTGGTGTCGAGGCTCTCGCGGGCCAGATCCATCAGTTCATCGACTTGCTCGAAGAAATGAACGTCGTCTGTGGCGGTGTATCCGATTCGCGGCATGTTGAGCGTGACCACGCCGATGCTGCCGGTCTGCGGGTTCGCTCCGAAAAGCCCGCCGCCGCGCTTCATCAGTTCTCTCTTGTCCAGTTTCAGCCGGCAACACATGCTGCGGACATCGTCCGGGCTCATATCGCTGTTGATAAAGTTTGCGAAGTAGGGTATTCCGAACTTCGCCGTCATCCGCCACAGCGGGAGCAGCTTCGGGTTGTCCCAGTCGAAATCCCTCGTCAGGTTGTACGTCGGAATCGGGAAGGTGAAAATGCGGCCTGACGCGTCGCCCTGCATCATAATCTCGGCGAACGCGCGGTTGATCATGTTCATCTCATGCTGGAATTCGCCGTATGTTTCTTTCAGGCGTTTGCCGCCCACTATCACCGGCTCGTTGGCGTACACTGAAGAGGGCTGCAAGTCCATCGTCAGGTTTGTGAAAGGAGTCTGAAAACCGACCCTCGTCGGGATGTTCAGATTGAACACGAATCCCTGCATCGCCTGTTTGACATCCTCATAAGAAAGGCCGTCATAGCGGATGAAAGGAGCCAGAAGAGTGTCGAAACTGGAGAAAGCCTGCGCCCCGGCGGACTCTCCCTGCATGGTGTAGAAAAAGTTCACAATCTGGCCGAGCGCGCTTCGGAAATGCTTCGGCGGAGAGCTAGCGATTTTGCCGAAAGCCCCCTGAAATCCCTTCTCCAAGAGTTGCTGCAAGTCCCATCCGCAACAGTAAACGCTCAGAAGGCCGAGGTCGTGAAGATGAAGCCGCCCCGTGTTGTGCGCTTCGCCTATCGCAGGGCTGTAAATCTTTGTCAACCAATATCTCGATATGACAGAGGAAGAGATATAGTTGTTCAGCCCCTGAAGGGAATAATCCATATTGGAATTTTCGTTTATGCGCCAGTCTTCGCGGTCGACATACGAGTCTACCAGCCGGACGGCGTCCTCAAGCAGAGAGCGCGCCTGCCTGATCTGGGCGCGCTGCTCGCGGTAGAGGATGAACGCTTTGGCCGCCGCGGGCTTGTGCGCGTCCATCAGCGCGTTTTCCACCAAGTCCTGCACTTCCTCGACGGACGGAACCCTGTCTCGCTTGTAATAAACCAACTCGATCAGGGACATCACTTTCTGCCCGATCTCATCCGCCGTATCGCGGTCCTGTTTCTCTCCGGACGCGTGCAGAGCTTTCCTCGCCGCCTCCACTATTCGCGCGACGTTGAATTCCTGCAGCCTTCCGTCTCTCTTCCGTATCAGCTTTATTACTTTTGGACTGTTCATATCATTTCTCCGGCCTGAATATGGCGACCGATTCAAACGACGAATCCCGCGCAATACGCACAGGGCCGTCGCTCGTCCGGCAGCGTTGTCATTTATGGTTCCGGGCTTTTATTCCCGGCTGGCATTAAGGGGCCGGCTGAACTTCCGCCGGGCTATTATTCTAGTTTGACCTTCTCATGTGTCCCCTTGACGCACAGGACGCATTTCAGAACAACTCAAGCATTCCCTTTTACCGGACTAAAAATCCGGCCTGCTATTATTAATGGTTTTAACTATATTTACCTCTGTTTGAACTATGAGTTTCGATTCTAATTTATCTTTTAATCCCTGTCAACCATAATTTCCATATTTAGTGTACTTTTTTTTCATTTATTTTTCCGGCACACAATATATTGAGTCTTTTTGATACTTTGATGGTCGAAAGCTTATGGTTTTGTCGGTTATGGGTGAAGTCTTGGTGGAAAAGCAAATAAAAAATGTATTTAAAACTGACAACTATAGGCAAGCATGGGCGCTCGCCGATTCTTGTTGCTTTTCGACGTTTGTTCAACAGCATATTTCATGATTTATTGATTTCTATTATGCTTTTGCTCTATATCCATGCGTTTTTTAACTTTTTTTGTCGCTATCATCGCGGCCGATTGTATAATATCGCAAATCGACTTGTGGGGGGGCACGGCATGATTCGTTTAAATAGGATTATATTTTCAGCATCTATAACAGCGGCCGCGGTGGTTTTCGTGTTGCTTTTTGCGCCCGGCGCGGCTCTATCTCAGGCTTTCGACAAAACCACCGTTATGATTCCCATGCCTGACGGCGTCAATCTCGCCACAGACCTTTACATCCCTAAATCGGACAAGAAAATCCCGGTTGTTCTCGTCAGAACCACATACAACAAGGACACGATGAACGTCATCCAGCCTTTTATGGCCGGGAAAGGCGTTGCTCTCGCGGTTCAGGACACTAGGGGCCGCTACGCTTCCGAGGGCGTTTCGTCGGTTTTTATCGATGATTCGCTGGACGGATACGAGACGGTTGAGTGGCTGGCGAAACAGCCGTGGTGCAACGGCAGGGTGGGAACCGCCGGAATCTCCGCTCTCGGCATAACGCAGTACGTCATGCACAAAAAACCGTCCCCCCATCTTGTCTGCCAGCATGTGATGGCGGCCCCGGAAAGCTTGTACGACACCATAGTGTATCAGGGGGGAGCGGTGCGCCGCGCGCTCTTCTACGGATGGATACTCGGCCAGAAATATCCCATGCAGATGATGAATCTCATTCTTTCTCAGGTGGATTACAACCCGGTGTGGGAGATGATGGACATCACCCCGAACTTCGAGGAAATCAACATACCGATAATGCACATGTCAGGATGGTACGATCTGTACACGCGAGGGAATCTGAACGCGTTCAAGGCGATAAACGAGAGAGGCGGGCCGAACGCGAGAGGGAAACAGCGGCTGGTTGTCGGGCCGTGGACGCATGAAGGTTTTCTGGCTCTCGCGGGCGTCGCTCAAGGCGACCTCACATATCCCGGCAACTCGCGCTACGATCTGGGAAAGATAATCGAGTGGTTTCAGGAGTGCCTGCAGGGCAGGGACAAGGGGTACATGAGCGGGCCGGCGGTGCGGTATTACGTTATGGGCGACCCTGAAACGCCGGGCGCGCCGGGCAACGAGTGGCGCTCTGCCGACGCATGGCCGATCCCAGCCGAAAACACAGCTTACTACATGTCCGCCGACGGCTCTCTCGCCACCTCAAAACCGGCAGGCGAGGGCGCTCTCGCCTTCAAGGACGACCCGTGGAACCCTGTCCCGACACTCGGCAGCAGATCGCACGGCCTTCAGCGCCATCCCGTCGATCTCCGCCCCATCGAACAGCGGGACGATGTTCTTGTTTTCACCACTCCGCCTCTCCAACAGCCTCTCGAAGTGACCGGCCCGATAACAGCGAAGATTTTCTTCACCACGGACGTTCCGGACACCGACATAGTGGTCCGTTTGTCGGATGTTTACCCCGACGGGCGTTCGATGCTCGTCACCGACGGAATAGCGCGCGCGCAGAAAAGAGAAGGAACCCGCTCTAGGAAACTCCTGACTCCCGGCGAAAGCTATGAGATGGACATTGAGGTCTGGCCGACCAGCCTCATTTTTAACGCCGGACACAGTTTGCGCGTGGTCATTTCCGGAACGAACTTTCCGAGGTTCGACGTCAACAGCCACAACGGTCGCTATCACAACGTCAAACCCGGAAAGTTTGAAAAAGCGCTGGAGACCGGGCTCGAGGAATTCGTCTACACGCCCGACCCGGCGGACGACGCGGTTGTCGCCAACACCACGATTCACATGAGCGCGGACAAAGCCTCGCGTATAATATTGCCTATTGTCAAATAGGCGGCGTTTTCCGCTCCGTCATAGCGCGGGACCTCGCGCGACATGAAAATCCTCCTTCGCGCGCTTCTTTAGTCTATGGTATAGTCTATGCAAGATATAGGATTCGTTTATCGCGCGTAAGGCGATTGGAGACACACATGATTGTGGACGCGAGAGGAATGTCATGTCCGATGCCGGTGGTGATGGCGAAAAAAGCCGTGGAAACCGCCGGCGGGCAGGAAGTGGTCGTGCTTGTGGACGAAAGAAGCGCGGCGGAGAACATTTCCCGTTTCGCTGCGAGCGCGGGCATGACCGCGGAGATATCTCATGCGGAAGGCCGCATAGAAGTCAGGTTGACGGGAGCCGCTAAGACAGAGCTTGTGGCGGAGGAAACATTTTGCGAAGTCGGCGCGGAGTCGAGCGGCGCGATGCGCAAGGGCAGGGCGCTCCTCGTCACTTCGGATCGAATCGGCGCGGAAGAGGAACTCGGCGGCGTTCTCATGCGCGCCATGCTCAACGCGCTGGCCGAAAACGACATTCTCCCTGAGAAAATCATACTCATGAACGCGGGGGTGAAGATGACCGTCCTCGGCTCGGACGCCGCAGACGCTCTCAAGACCCTCGAGGACAGAGGCGTGGACGTAATGGCTTGCGGAACCTGCCTGAAATATTACGGCCTGATGGACGCCGACAGGCGCGGCCGGGTTTCCAACGCCTATGAAATACTGAACGCCTTGCTCGAAAGCAACGTTTCGCCGTTGATTTAGAAGCGAGCGCGCGTTGAAGGAAACATGTTTATGCTTTTCGGAATCTGTTGAACTTGTAATGACAAGAATCGCGGAATATTATATATTGCTCATGAGTAAACATAATATTTGAAAGAAAGCGAATGAGCATAAAAACAGGCATACGGCTGTTGCTTTGTTTAGGCGTTTTGCATGTCTCGTGTTGGATATCTACGTTTTTCATCGCTCTTTCACCTTCAAAAAGCTTGTTGGCTTTGGCTGCCGAAGATAATGGTTGGTGGGATGATGGCGAACATGATGAATGGGTTGATCCTCTTGAGCAGGTGTTCTATACGCATCCCCCGAAATTCATAGAGACTTCGCATAAAGAGATTATGGAAGGAGATGAGCGCGCGATTCTCTTTGAGCTTAAGACGATGATGCCGGTCTCGGATGAGCATCCCGTTGCGCAAGTTAAAGAAGCGTTCGCGCATGTCACGGCTGACGGCGGAAAGCATTGGGCGCACGAGCGGTTATCAAGCGAATGCCGCGAAAGCGCGCCTGAATGGAAAGCAGATGACGGAGCCACAGTTATTAACAGGAGGGCGAACTGTCAGGAGCGCGAAAACAGCAACGTCGCCGTATGGAGAGGAAAAACGCAGTTGCGGTCTATTCATTCTGACGGCTCTCCGATTGTTTACATTTTCTCCGCTGTTGACACTAGAGGCAATGTTGCGATGGAGTTGCCAATCACATCGCCTAGCTGGCCCCCCGATGTGAAACATTTCTTTCCATTGACACAGGACGAAGAGATCAAAGATTACTATTTTGAACCATCGTTGGATTTAATTGATTCGTATATTGCGAGGGATGAAAGGAATATATATTTCGTAGTCGGCGTCAGAGACAACATTAAGGTTGGAAATATGAATAGCTCGAAGATGAACTACTATGTGCCCAGACTAATATGCCCGGAAATAACAACAAAAAAAGACAGGTCTTTGCATGATATGCTTGGAGAATCTATCTTGTTCTATAAAGGTTCCCATTTTATATACTCTCCGTCACATTATTTTCCTTTCCCGCCAATGGATATGAAAATGGCTCTTGAGGGAAATGCGGATTGGGCGAAAAGAATCGTCGATTCTTGTCCAAACATTGCGCAGTGGGAAGGATTTGACGGAATGATCGGCATAAATGACAATCGATTATTCATGAAATCGAATATGAAGTGCCTATGCGAAAATGATGTAGACGAGGTGGTGGTTTCGCTTTATACGATGCAAATGGCGTCAACAGATTCTATTAGCCCGATATTATTCGACATTAGCCCTTACGCTAGGATTTATTTCAGATCGAATACGATTGATAGTGTCGGACATCCTGTCAGACTTGAAGGATTCGGATATGAAAAGCTTTCTCCGCCTAAACTGATCCCCGATAGCGTTTACGCCTCGGAGTTCAAACCGGTTGGGCTTTCTGTCAATGAAGCGTTTGAAAAAGCTCAAAAAGGATATGTTAATTGGCTGGAGGCATTGGGAGAGGAATCAGGATTAGAACACAGAATCGGGAAAATCTATAATGGAGCGGGGCCATTCCTTGTGAAGCCTTGTGACATCGTCTTTCATGAGAGTTTCAGGTTTGAGATTTATACTCGACCGAAAAAGGATAAAATTTCAAGTCTTAAAGCTCGTATTTATGACAACAACAAACTTGTTCACACCATTATGATAGGTCCTGACACTAAGCCGCTGAGAGACGAGGCTCATGACACGAGAATTGGCAGGATCACTTTAGAGAATCTTGTTCCGGATTTCAACGGCGATCTTTCATGTGATTTTGTTATAAAAAAGTTGCCAATTAAGAAATGATTTATTTCAAATAATATATCTATATATGACAGTTTCCTAATCTGGGGATTAATCCTATTTGCGTTGCCTTCGCGATTCAGTCCTGAAGTTCTTCAGCTTCGCGGCGGTTCTGGCGCTTCCTGTCGGATTTAGAGGTTAGGATTTTCCTGATCCTGATGTTGCTGGGTGTGATCTCGGCGTACTCGTCATCCTGAATATACTCGATGGCCGTTTCGAGAGTCATCTGAATAGGCGGCGTGAGCTTGATGGCGTCGTCTGCGCCGGACGCGCGCATGTTTGTGAGTTGTTTGCCTTTGATTGGGGTCACGGTGAGGTCGGCGCCTTTGTTGTGTTCGCCGACTATCATGCCTTCGTACACTTCTGTTCCGGGGCCGATAAACAGAGGGCCGCGCTCCTGAAGATTGTTAAGCGAAAACGCGGTTGCGACTCCCGTGAAACCGCTTATCATGGAGCCGACCTGACGTTTTTTGATGGCTCCGCGTTTGGGGCCGTAGTGGTCGAATGAATGATACAGGACTCCTTCGCCGCGGGTCATGGTCATGATGGCGGCCCTGAATCCGAGGAGGCCGCGCGTGGGTATCTCGAACTCCAGAACCGCGCGGTCGCCCGCTTTTTTCATGTCCTCGATTCTTCCCTGCCTTATGTTTATTGCTTCTATCACTCTGCCGGACAACTCGTCTGGAACGGTTATCGCGCCCCGCTCGATAGGCTCGTAAGTTTTTCCGTTTATCTCGCGCATGATGACTTCGGGGCGGGACACCTGAAGCTCGTAGCCTTCGCGGCGCATCTGTTCGATCAGCACCGCCAGACACATCTCTCCCCGGCCCATCACTCTGAAGGAATCCATTTTTTCATCCGACTCGATTTTCAGTCCGACGTTGGATTCGGTTTCTTTGATGAGGCGGGCAAGAATGTGGCGGCTGGTTACGAATTTCCCTTCGCGGCCAGCGAAAGGCGAGTTGTTGACCAGAAACGACATGGCGACCGTCGGGGGATCGACCCTGATGGCGGGCAGCGCCTCGGCGTCCTCGCTGTTGGTTATCGTTTCTCCGACGTAGATATCGGGAATGCCTGCGATTGCCACGATGTCTCCGGCGACAGCTTCTTTGGCTTCGACTCTGTCAAGACCTTCGAATGAATAGATTCTGGTGATTTTGCCGACCCTGCGCGCGCCGTCCGTTCCTATTACGTAAACGGGGGTGTTGCCTCTGGCGCGGCCTTCGTACACTCTGCCGACCGCGATCCTGCCCACATAGTTGTCGTATGCGAGAGTGGCCGGCTGCATCCTGAAAATGCCGCCTGCGTCCGCGGCAGCCGGCTTGACGTGTTCCATGATGAAATCAAGCAGAGGGGTTATGTCTTCGTGAGGATCGTCCAGACTGCGAACTGCGACGCCGTCGCGCGCGATGGTGAATATGTAGGGAAAATCCAGTTGTTCCTCTGAAGCGCCGAGGTTGTCGAACAGGTCGAGAGTCATGTCCAACACGGCATCAGGGCGGGCCATGGGCCTGTCGATTTTATTGATGACCACAAGCATTTTAAGACCGATTTCAAGCGCCTTGCCGAGAACGAAACGGGTCTGCGGCATCGGCCCCTCGAACGCGTCCACAAGCAGCAGCGCGGCGTCCACCGAGCGCAGCACTCGTTCCACTTCCGACCCGAAGTCTGCGTGGCCGGGCGTGTCCACTATGTTTATCTTCGTCCCTTTGTAATTCACCGAGGCGTTTTTTGAGAATATGGTTATGCCGCGCTCGCGCTCCTGATCGTTGCTGTCCATGATGCGCTCGGCGGTCTCCACCCTCGTGGGGATTGCCCCGGTGGCTTTGAGAATCGCGTCTATCAGAGTTGTTTTTCCGTGATCGACGTGCGCGATGTTTGCTATATTTCTAATTTCCATAATTATTCGAACCGGCTTTCGTTCCCGCGCGACTACATGCGGCGCAGCGCATCATTATAAGTATTTATTCGAAAAAACCAATAGATGCGGGAATTCACTCGCGCGATTGAAAACCCGAAACGGCGAAAATACGTTAATCCGCGCTTTCATCGCGGAGACGCGCGGTTGCCGAACATTTCTCTTCGCCGCGTTCTATCTTGAGGAAAGGCATTGTCCGAGGTCGGAGACGCCATCCTGATGGAAGACGCACTCCTTATGCCGGTCATCAGCTTTCTGCTCGCAGTCGTATCCGGCGTGTTTTTCGAGCTGTTCGAGTCTGCGCAGCACGCACTGAAGCACCATCGTGTCAGGGTCGGGAAGGATTTCACCGGCGGGGCCGACGGCGCGAAGTCTTTCGCTGGCGATGATTCTGCCGGGGATGCCGACCACTGTGCTGCCGGCAGGAACGGGTTTGACAACTACCGCGCCGGAGCCGATGAGGGAACCTTCGCCGATTGTTATGGGGCCGAGCACTTTGGCTCCGGCTCCTATCACCACGTTTTTCTCGATGGTCGGGTGGCGTTTGCCGCGTTCGAGGGACACTCCTCCGAGGCTTACGCCCTGATAGATAAGAACGCCGTCGCCGATTTCTGCGGTTTCGCCGATGACGACGCCCATGCCGTGGTCGATGACCACGCCCCTGCCCAGTTTCGCGCCGGGGTGTATTTCCACTCCCGTGAAAAATCTCGCGACGTGAGAGATAAGACGCGGAAGCAGCGGCACATTTCGCGCATGCAGAAAATGCGCAAATCTGTGCGCTATCAGCGCGTGAAGTCCGGGATAGCACAACAGAACTTCCAGCGCTCCTCGCGCCGCGGGGTCTTTTTCAAAAATCGCCTTCACATCTTCCCTGAGTCTCTTAAACAAAGCTTCCTCCCGAGGGCGAGAAGATCCGAACGCCCGCCCTCATGCTTCAATACCGGCGAAAAGATCCGTCGACATATATCTTTCTCCGAAACTGGGGAATATTACAACAATTAGTTTTCCCGCGTTTTCGGGTTTCGACGCCACTTCCAACGCCGCGGTCGCCGCGGCTCCTGCGGATATCCCCACGAATATGCCTTCCTCGCGAGCCAGCCGCCTCGACATCGCCATCGCGTTGTCATTTGACACTTTGACGATTTCGTCAATGAGACCTGTTTTGAGAACATCTGGAATAAAGCCTGCGCCTATGCCCTGAATCTTGTGAGGGCCGGGCTGCCCGCCAGACAAAACGGGGGACGCTTCCGGCTCGACGGCGACAGTGCGGAATGAAGGTTTCTTGGACTTGATGACTTCGGATATGCCGGTGAGAGTTCCCCCGGTTCCGACGCCGCTGACGAGAATATCCGCGCGGCCTTCGGTGTCTTCCCATATCTCAAGAGCGGTGGTTTCGCGATGAATTTTCGGGTTCGCCGGGTTCTTGAACTGCTGGGGCATATACGCGTCGGGGGTCTGTGAATATATCTCCTCGGCTTTTTCGATTGCCCCTTTCATCCCTTTAGGGCCGGGCGTCAGTACAAGTTCGGCTCCGAGAAACTTGAGAAGTTTCCGCCTCTCAACGCTCATCGTCTCCGGCATTGTCAGAATGCATCTATAACCTTTGACGGCGGCCACGAAGGCTAGGGCGATTCCCGTGTTGCCGCTCGTCGGCTCGACTATGACTGACCCGCTTTTCAGCGCGCCCGCTGCCTCGGCCTCCTCAATCATGCTCAAGCCAATCCTGTCTTTGACGCTCGCCATCGGGTTCATTGATTCAAGCTTGGCCACAACTTCGGCATTGAGTCCGGCTGTCACCTTGTTCAGTCTCACTAACGGCGTTTTACCTATGATTTTCGTGATGTCATCGTAAATTCCCGGCATTTTGAATTCCTCCCGAATCGGTCGATGCGACCATTATATTCAGGCTGTCGAAATATGGATACGACAAAGCCTAGACCAATAATAACTAACTCAATCGACTTTGTCAAGATTGAAATTTTCAACATTTTTTTTCACGGCTAATTAAACAGAATTGCATGGAAAAATGTTCCAACAGGAAATTCCGAAAGAAATTGAAATAATAATGACTGGAAATGTCTAAAAATTGGTGGATAATATATTAGAGGTAAAAAAATGGACAACGAAGAACGCGGAATCGAAGAACCGGAAGGGCTTTCGGCGGAAGGGATGCAAGCGAGCGCGGAGAGCGCCGCTATTGAGCCGCCTAAGAAGTATTCGGCTGTGGCAAAGGAACTTTACGATTGGGTTAAATCCATAGCGATAGCGCTTGTGATAGCATTGGTTTTCAAGGCGACGATAATGCAGTCGTACGCAGTGCCGACGGGGTCGATGATTCCGACGGTGATGCCGAACGACAGGTTTTTCGGCAGCAGGATAACTTTAAAATTCAGGGAGCCGGTGAGAGGGGAAGTAATAACATTTAAGCCGCCTGAGGCGATCCCAAATCCGGAAAGGGACAGATTCGGCAAACCCATCCCGCTGATGAAGAGGATAATAGCGGTCGAAGGCGACGAGGTGTATGTCGAGCAAGGCGCGGTATACGTAAACGGCGTGAGGATGAGAGAGCCGTATATCGCCGAGCCGCCGATGTACGACATGCCTGCTGTCAAGGTTCCAGAGGGGATGCTGTTTGTTCTTGGCGACAATCGGAACAACAGCTACGACAGCCACGCTTGGGGATTCCTACAGAAAAAAAATGTAGATTCTATTATTTTTATGAGATATTGGCCAATTGTCAGGGCGGGTCTTATAAGGTGATATTCACCCCGGCTCATGTTTCCTCATACGTTCAATCCTGAACTGGTTCTATCTCAAATTTTAATTGATTTTAGTAAGCGTTTTTATATTATAATATTAGCTTAAAAGTAATGGGAGACGCGACGTATCGAAATGATATCTGAAAACGAAAGAAAAAGAATACTAATAGTCGATGACGAGTCGGACATCACCGATTACATAGAAGAGATTCTCCGAGACAAATATGACTTATTGAGGGCGGAGACAGGCGGCAAGGCTCTAACAATTCTTAAGAGCGAGAAAATTCATCTCATCCTCATGGACATAGCCATGCCGGGAGACAAACCCGAAAAGCTTTCGGGCCTCGACGCGCTGAAAGCAATAAGGTCGAACGAAGATACAGCGGAAATTCCCGTTATAATGGTTACTGCCTTAAGCTCCCGCGAGCACAAGCTCGCCGCTAAACAAGCCGGCGCAAACGACTATCTGGAAAAACCATTCAAAAACGATATTCTATTGAAAAAAGTATCAAATTTACTGGACGATCCTCACAACGACTTTTAATCTGACGCATCTTTCAAGGAACTTCACTGCCTTCTTGATTGTTTTAAAAGTTAGAAAAGGTTTTATGTTATGTATGAATCGATTCTCAAATGACACAGATAGTGTAAACTTTTTTCTGCGAAATTGTAGTGGCGAAGGAAAGAGTCAGCCATTAGAGTATCTCCTAAATACTTTGGCAAATAGAAAGGAGAGAAAATGGCTGACAAGAAGATTATTGCATCAAAGGAACTGGTTGACA
>JAKQPS010000163.1 GCA_029564595.1 bacterium
CTTTTTCCGCCGCTCAACTCAACGCCGCATATTGCGCATAAAGATTTCTCTTTATTCCGTGACATATCAGCCTCCTCATTCTTTATGTTCCCATTCTAAACACCGAGTGTGACAGAATCTGATAGAGCGCTATATGTCGAAATTGTATTCATATGTTTCTTGCCATGCTCCGGCGCTCACGGCTGCAAAGACATCATTAAGCCAATGAATATGATTCTTTGAAGCCGAACTCCGTCATTAGAAAGCTGCGATTGATATGAGTTGAGATAAAAATATTTCTTTGCTTCACAGTTCTCAAAGACGAGGTCATGATATAATAATCGCTGACAGGCAATTCTAACATTTTTTTTAGAGAGATGTTGTTGTTTCTTGGAACACGAAAACTCTTGGCGTATTAGGTGTTATTCTCAATCAGGAGCATGGCGGGGAAAAGTTGTCCGGCGCGAACAATAAAAGAAGATAGCGCTCCCCGCGTCACTTTAGAAATTACTCGGCTTTTATTTTTGCGGAACGCTTTGATAGTTGCTCCGCGCGGGATGAAAGCCTTTTCGGTTAAACAGCAATGTATCGCAAGACGGCAGATTCTATTTACAGAGTCGGCATTAATGACAGCGCTCAAGCGTATGGTTTTGCATTTATAGCAAGAGGATGCGCGCATGGCATCCATACATTCAATTACGGCATTCAAAAAGCATGTTTAAAGCCTTTTATATCAGGAATTAAAGTTATTTCGGTTTTAGCTGCTTTGGTTTTAACCGCATCATTATTACTGTTTTCAGAAACAGCTTTCTGTAGCGAGGATGATGAGGGAGCGGCTGAACTTGCTGAGCTAAGAAGCAGGTTGCGGGCTATGGAGCGGCAGTTGGAATCTAGGTCAAGCGAGGCCAATTCCCCGCTTTCGGCGAGAGTTTTGAGCAGAGCCGGTTCGGTCTCGGCCGAGGGAGCCGGATCTGCTTTTCCTGTCGTGGTCGAGCCTGCGGCGGCTGAGGTCGGAAAAGCTGCCGGAAAGGACGACAAGAAAGAGCCGGGCAGCGTCAGCATGGGGCTAGGCGGCGGCAAGCTGACGGCGTTCAACATGTCCTCTCAAGGCCTTGATTTCTCAGATTCAGGCGATGTTAAATTGAAGTTGATGTTGGATTCCGATTCGGAGGATGTTGAGGCGGTCGAACAGGACGCAGACATGCGCGGTTCCTTTTCTGGTTCGGGGAGCGCTTCGTTCTATGGAACGCAGAACTACGAGCGGTTCAAAGACCTTTTCGGCGAAGAAGAAAAGACCAAGGATTATCAGATCGCGGGGCTGGGGTTCTCGTTCGACGTTGCGGGGCTTGAGTTGAGCGCGCTCAATTACAGCAAGCCGCCTAAGCTCAAAAAGATTGTGTTTTTCGGAAGCGACACGCCGGGTCCGTACAAGATAAAATCGACGAACATTCTGCCGGGCACTGAGAAGGTGCGCGTGGGTGGAAGCGAACTGACGCGTGGCGCCGGCTACACGATTCTCTACAGCAAAGGCGAGATTACATTCGATAGATCGCTTGGCGTAAACGAGCGGGTTGTGGTGGAATATGAGACGCCCGGCGGAAGCGGCGGCGAACCGGGCAAGTTTACCGGATTCAGACTTCTGACTATTTCGGAATCGCGCGATAAAGAATCCTCCGAAGCTGTTTCCGACAACCAAAACAAGGTTCAACAAGAAAGCATTTCAAGAGATGATTCCGCTTCGACACGTTCCGTCATTACGGATTCGCCGGGCAGCTTAAATTCCGAAACAACCGCTTCCTCTCGCACGCCGGGAACATTCGGCCTTTGGAAATTTTCTGTCGACAAGTGGGGCGTGTCATATCTGTCCGACGAGGTGGTGGATCACAGGATGACGGACGGTGTGGCGCAAAGAAGGGAGCTTGCGCATCAATTGATGGGGATAGACGGAATGGCGTCGTTCGGAAAAAGCACGACAGTAGAATTCGAGGCGGCGCAGAGCGTGGGCGCCAAACAGCGCGAGCTTGGAAGGCATGCGCGGACGCTCTTTTCAATCTCGGATTCCAAAGCGTCCGACGGCAATCCTTTGGGGCCGTACTATATCGACGAAAATGAGTTGCCGGTGATCGAGGGCAGCGACGAGGTCAGA
>JAKQPS010000167.1 GCA_029564595.1 bacterium
ACACGGACTACACGCTCGACCTCGACTACGGCGCGTTGAGGATAAGAAAACAGGGTTTGAATTTGTCAGACCTCGATGTGATCGAATTTACGCACAGATATCTGACCGAGGAAGACAAGGTGTCCGGAGAAAGCGAATCGAAGACGGATGTCGCGGGGCTGGTTACGGTGAAGAACACATGGGGCGGATTGACGCACAACTACACTGTTGAAAGCCGCGGGGCCGATTTCACGCAGGTCGGAGGAAGCTCAGGCAATCAGCTCGACAGCGAGAAACAGGACATCGCGTGGAAAGGCGACGGCGGGCTGGCGCTCGCGTGGGGGCGTTCGAGGTCTAGCGCGCTTCAGGACGCAGCCACCGGGCTTACACGAACGAACGAGGCAAACAACATCGGCGCCGATTACGCCAAGGGCGCGGTCAAGGTGTCGCTAAAAAAGGACACGACTGAGCAGTTCGACAACGCGGAGACGGGAGGCGTTGATTCGACAATAGACAACATCGGCGCGACCGCCTCTTATGACATCTCGGACAAGTACAGCGTGTCGTTCAACGGCAAACGCTCGGATGGACGCGATTTGCGCGCAGACGCCGTGTCAGTTACATCGTCGAGCGAACGCGGGTATCAACTCAAAGCGAATCCGACGAAGACGCTCGGAGTAAACTTGAAGTATGGCGAAGGCGAGAGCGCCACCGAAGCATCAGGCAAATCCCGATTGACCGGCAAACAGTCGCAAGACATATCTTTGAACTACAAGCCGAACAAAAGGCTGCGGCTGAACTTCGACGCGAGCAGGAGCGATTTTGAAAACGAGGAATACGCTGTCGGCGGCGATAGCGCGGCTGAGCCGGTTGTTTCGCCACCCACAGGCAATTCAGAGATAAAAATCAGGGCGACGCATCAGCCCATGCGCAACATGAATGTGATTATCCAAAGAAAAACAAGCACCAGCAGGCAGGTCACCGGCGACTCGGACAAGACTCAAAGCTTGCTAGACCTCAGACACAAGTTCAACGATAAGCTCGACTTCCAGTATCAATATGTGTCCACCGGCTCCGACAAGCCGAACCAGTCGCAGAGCGCCGACATGGAAAGCGTGAGCGTGAAGACGCAGGCTCCGTGGTTCGACGGGATGGAGATAACGCTGAAACGCGACACGCAGAAGACGCGGGTGGAGATGCTGGTTGAGCGCGCGACGCGGATGGAAAGCGAATCGACGACGGATAGGATATCCGTGAAATGCGCGCCGATATGGAAAGATAGAAACATGAGCGTCGAGTTCAGCAGAAGGAACGGCGAGCAGGCTATCGACACGGAAGACACGGAAACTCAACA
>JAKQPS010000173.1 GCA_029564595.1 bacterium
TCACGCCGAGATAGCAGATGCTTTGCGACAAGAGATTCAAAGGATTAGACCAGACATCATTGTTGATTCGTATTCAAATGCCGGAAATGTAACAAGGCAGTTAATTGGACAAACATCAACCCTAACCACACAGGAGGCCGCAAATGGGCTGCAAGAAGGGCAAAAAGAAGAAGTAGCGGAATCGCTAGTGGCCGAGGTAAAAACCACGCCGGCCATTGATAAGGCCATGTCGGCTGATTACGCAAGCGGAGTTGACATCACAGATGAATGGCAGAAAATGACTCCGAAGGAGAGACAATCTGCTATTGCCAACGGATTGCATGTCGAAACGGATAGAAGCGGGAGCCGAGTAATAGGCTCTCGCTCCATGCAATCAAAGACGGATGCGTTGCGAAACAAGGTTTCCGAAGTCGCCCGCCTGCGCCGCGAGAGCGAGGCCGCCAAGGCCGAACGCGCCCGTCTGCGCGCAGAGAAGCGCAAGGCCGAAATCGAGTACAACAAGCAGGCCAAAACAAGCGGGTTGTCCAGACGAGAAGCGGCCAAGGCGCGTAGGGTTTGGGATTACGACCGGGGCGACACGCCTATTTTTAATTTGGTCGTCGAAGACTACGGAGGAATACGCAAAGAAGATGCCGCCAAGTTCGAGGTTGAAAGAAGCCTGCTTCCAAAATCAATCCTAAAAAAACTGTTTCCGAAAAAAGGAGGCGGAAACTGGAACGATATTCTTTGGGCAATCGAGAATGAAAACAAGATTCCGGGCGTTCTTCGGGCCGATGAGGTAGGTCATAAGATTGCAAAAGAGATTGCTTCAATCCAGAGGAGAATGAAGGACGAGAAGGCGATGGCCCAGGAGTACCGCCAACGCTCGGAGGACGAGCGCGGCTTTAAGCGCGCCATCATCCGCGACGACAAGAGCGCGAAAGTGCGGCGCGAAGCGATTGACCTGCGCGAAGGCGACAAGCTGGTGCGCAACATCGAGGGCATCCCCGTTGAATTCACGGTTTCCGAGGTCGAGGACACGACGGGGAACATCGTCATCAAGAGCACGCTGTACGGAGAGCAACCCGTAGAGTATTTCGAGATGGTTCACGCGGACAAGCTGATTCGGGCCGAGGATGCGGCCAAGGACGGCGCGGAGGATGTGCCGTTTAGCACGAAGGATGCCACGGAGGACGAAGGCGAG
>JAKQPS010000196.1 GCA_029564595.1 bacterium
GGGAAACACTCTTTTCCAGATAGTCGGCATATTCGCCGCTATGGAGCGCGAACGGATAGTCGAGCGAATGATGGACAGCAAGAGGAAGAAGGCTACGAACGGCCCGGCCAGCGGAAGGATGCTTGGGTATCAGTTTGATAAAAATGGCGAATATCAGATTGAGGAGCAGGAATCGAAAATCATAAAGCTGATTTTTCGGCTGTATACGACTGACGGCCTGAGCATAACGGAAGTAACGGAGAGGCTGAGAGAAAAAGGCATAAAGTCCGCGCAGGGAAAATATATTGGCAAAAGGGCTGTGAGCTACATTTTGAGCAATGAGTCGTACACGGGGAGATTTGTATATGGAAGGAAGGCGAATCTCGGCAACGGCAAGAGGGTCTGGAATCCAGAGGACAAGTGGATTGTCGCGCATAGAAAAGACCTTGCGATAGTGTCGGATTCGATTTTCAAAAAGGCGCAAAAGAGACTTGAAGCCAATAAAAGAAAACCTGCCCGCGCGGGTGAACACGCTGGCGACGAACGCGTTGTTACAGATGAAAACCATCTTCTCGTTCGGGGAATTGTGACCTGCGGCGTTTGCGGCGGGAACATGGGCGCGCATAAGGTTAAAGCAAAGAAAGAGGGTGCCACGCACATTTCTTATGTGTATAGTTGCATCCCGCAAAGCGCTCATGGAATCGCTTATTGCAACTCAAGAATAGCGCGCGCCAAAAAAATAGATGAAGAGATTGAAAAGAGGATAGCGGCCGCTCTGGGGAGCAAAGACAACATAAGGGCGATTAAAAACAAGATCAAACAGATGTCGAAGCCGCAAAACACGGAGCGAAAAAAAGAAATCGTTGAGTTGAAATCGCAGGTTGCAAAAATTAACGGGAAACTCTCAAGGATAGAAGGCCTCGGAGCGGCGACGCGGCTCATCGAGAGCCAAGCGCGGCAAAAATCAAACTTGGAGAAAGAGAAGATGGCGCATCTTCTGGCAATCGCCGACATCGAGATGGAAATGCTGCGGAATGAAGCACCGCTCTTTGATGAGAAACTCTTCGAGGCTCTGACGGACAATTTCGAGAAAGCATTCGCGTCTTTTTCGCCAGAAACAAAGAGGTCTGTCATCGCGGCTATTGTCAAAAGAGTGACAATAAAGGATAGGGTGATTGCCGCAGTCGAATTTCACCCGCCATTTGACGCCTTGGAGACGGGGGGCGGCGATGGGAAATAAGAATCTTCGCGTTTACGGATACGCCCGCGTCTCCACGCTGGATCAGGCGCAGGGGTTGAGCATTGATGTGCAGAAAGACCAGATAATGGGATATGCCGCCGGACAGCCGGAATGGAGTCTGATTCAGATATTCACGGACCCCGGGGCTTGCAGCGAGGATTTCGACCGGCCCGGATTCGGGAAGCTTCAGAAGAAGTTGGAAGCGGGCGATGTTGACATTATAGTCGTGACAAAACTTGACCGGCTTGTTCGCTCGCTGCTTCATCTGCTCCGCTTTATTGAAAATGAGCTCGAACCGCGCGGCGTAAAATTTATTTCAATTTCCGAGGGCATTGATTCTTCGCAGAAGGGAATGAA
Source organism: bacterium (assembly GCA_029564595.1). GTDB lineage: Bacteria > UBP15 > UBA6099 > UBA6099 > UBA6099 > UBA6099. The sequence continues at coordinate 1,577 of JAKQPS010000196.1, forward strand.
CCGGGTTTTCATGCAGGTTCTGAGTTCATTCAGCGAGATGGAGCGAGCGCGCATCCGGGAGCGTTGCGGCGAGGGAAGGCTGAAGAATGCGACGCTTGGCAGGTTGAACGGCCCTGCGCCCTACGGCTACAAAAAAGACGGACACAAAATCGCGGTCGCGCCCGAAGAGGCCAAGGTTGTGAAGCGGCTTTTCAGG
>JAKQPS010000002.1 GCA_029564595.1 bacterium
CGCAGTCGGATACGGAATCCGGTTTTCCCGGCGACTCGAATCCGTTCGTGCGGAAAACCCGAACCGACAGCCTCGACGCGATATTCAATCCGGCGACGCTCGGCGAAACAACGCTCGAATTTACCCTGGATGAATGGAACACACTCCTCGGCTATTACGACCGCAATCCGCGTAACGAGACGGAAGTATCCGGCACATACTCCTTTGTAAAAGACGGACGCGTGTGGCGTTTCGAACAGACCGGGATCAGGCTCCGGGGAAACACCAGCCGCAGGCGGCCCGAGGGCTCCGAAGGACAGCCGCACAATCCTGCATCCCCAGCCTGGCACCAGGCTCACTTCAAGGCGGATTTCGAGGAGATGCTGGGCAAGGATGCCGACCGCAAGATGTCAGGCGCTATGGATGGCGTCATCCTGAAATGGTTCAAGGACGACGCGAACCATGTACGCGAAATCTACTGCTACAACCTGTTCCGCAGCTTCGGCGTCTGGACAGCCCCCCGGGCGGCGTACACCTCGCTCTCGCTCAAGGTGGGCGGCGCATCGGCCCGCTACGGCGTATACGCGATGGTCGAGGACATCGACAAGCAGTTCATCAAGGCGCGCAAGGGAGACGGACTGTTCAAATCCGACAAGGGAGATCTCTGGAAATGCACCTGGGCAAGCGGAGACGGCGCGCCGCTGACAAGCGATTCTCTGTACTCGATCGGCGTCGAAGAAATCAGCCTGAACGAATACGAAAGCCGGCGGTTCAACTACGACCTCAAGACGAACAAGGGTGACCTCGCCGCTGCCACCGAAAGGCTCAAGGCGTTCGTCGGCGAACTGGAAGCGTTGCAGAAGAAAAAACCGGCGGACGTCAAGGCCTGGTTCGAAGAACATACCGACGCGGAGCTTTTGATCCGCACACTCGCGGTCAACGTCGCCTGCGGCATGTGGGACGACTACTGGAGCAACAAGAACAACTACTATATCTACTTCGACAGCGACGGAAAGTTCTACGTTCTGCCCTACGACTACGACAACACCCTCGGAGTCAGCCTCGGCAACTTCGGCGACGCGGGAACAAAAAATCCGCTCAAGTGGGGGCCGTCGTCGGATCGTCCTCTCGTCAATGCGCTCCTGAGCGTCCCGGAATACCGCGACCGCTACATCGCCTGCCTCAAGGAGCTCACCGACCCCAAAAAAGACCTATTCAACGCAGATGCAAGCCGGAAGCGCATCGAAACCTGGCACAGATTGATCCGCGGCCGCATCGCAAACGACACCGACGGTCTCCAGGCCCTCGACGACTACCCGGCCGACTGGGGTTCGACTCCCTTCTACCGCCTGCTCACCGGCGACGACAAGACCAACTTCTTCCGCGCCAAGGCAAAAGCGATACAGAAACTGAAGTAG
>JAKQPS010000010.1 GCA_029564595.1 bacterium
CCACGCTCTCCGCCGCACTCCCAGCCTGCCCCGCACCTTGCGCGCCATCTACACCACAATGAGACACATTGTCGCGCTTCATATCTAGTTGCGGCGCAACGCCTTGCGATTGGTTCAACGCAACATAAGATATATTATGCGACACGCAATCCATAACCGCTTGCGCGCCAAAGACATCGAACAATCGCAAGATTATGCGGTGCAACGCTTCGCCGCCGCCACCGCCGTTGAACAAAACCGCGCACACGGCTGCGGGATCGACAAGCGCGGGGGGTGCGGACAGGCTGGCATCCAGCATTTTGATGGCCGCGTTGATGGCGGCACTGTTGCCCGCGCGCGCGCCTTCGGAGATTATCCTTCTCAATTCGGCGGGCGTAAGGTCGGGGGTGCTCGACTCGCAACCGTCTCTATTAGTAGAAACACCTTCGCCGTTTCTATTCGCAGAAACATCCTCCGTCATAGCGGTAGGCGTCCTGGTCGTCGTCACAATCTCGCCCAGGCCCGGGCAGGGCGTTCTGTTTTCGACCTGTCGCCGCAGATACGCCACGCGGTCCCGGATGCCTGCATGATTAAGCAGGTTAGCTGCTCGGTACGCTGTGGCGGTGGCGGAGGCATTTGGAAAGGCCGTCAGGACGGCCCGCCGCTTTGAGGCGTTGCGGGCGATAAGGATTGCGAATTGCTCAAGGCGCAAGTCTGGCAAGGGCTGCGAGGGAATATAATCATCCTTTGGATAAGTGATGTTATCGCCCCAAGGCTTAGTTTTTCCTCTGCGTGCTTTGTTTGCCATATATAGGAGCATAGCACACGCGCCAACCCGCGCAAGGGAATTGTGCTGCGGGGGCCTGAATATGTGAAGCGGCGCACAATAAAAAAGATGAAAATAAATTGCGAAATAATGCTTGACACGATTATATAGTGTGGTATTTTGTGGGCAGGATGAATGAAGGAAGCACAAGCAAAAACACGCAAAATGCTAAGGAAAATGCACGTTTTTCCTCATTCAAAGAAAAAAAAAAAAAACAAAAAGGAAAAGGAAAAAAAATGAAAACAACGAAAAAAATTGATGCGCTGAATAAGCTGCTGAAAATTGAAGAAGCAAAGAAGGCAAAGGAAGGAAAGACCATGAACACAAAGAAACAACGCCAATACGAACAGATCAAAGCCCACGGCGAAAACCTGCTGCACCTGTTTCCCAACGCCACCGAACGCGACCCCATAGCGCTTTGCAAGAAGTTGCGAAGACTGGAAGCCAAGGCCAGCAGAATCACGACCGACTATTGCAACGGCGACTTTGACGCCGGCGAGAACGGCGAGAAGCTAGACGCGGCCCTTGATCCGATCCTCGCAAAGATCAACGCGATTCTTGGCAACACGGGCAAAAACCCCGTGCCGGTTTTCGTCAACCGAGATCCGCGCGGCTATGCGCTGAAAATCAGCAGCGAATGGACGTTCGCCTATTGCCAGCAAACGGGCAGGCGGATTTATTCAGATTGGGGCGGATACGGCATCATCGCGCCCGAAATCACCGGCGACTAGACCGCACGCAACACGCCACACGCAACCAAACCAAAAAGGAAATTGACCCCATGAACCACAGCACCAAAAACGACCTATCCGGCAGCAAGGTAAAACTAGACTACGCAGCCCTTTGGACTTGCGCGGCAGTTGCAGTCGGCCAGATGATGAACAACATCCAAGATGATATTGCCATTATCCGCAGCGTGCCCCGCTGCGATTCAACCGCCATGTATATGGCGGCCGCCCGAATCAAAGACGCGGCCGGCAGCCTTGCAATCGCAGCGGACACGCTCGCCGCCCTGGACGAAGGAAAAACCCGTCCCGAAATTGAAATTGTGAACAAGCCGGCCATCCCGGCAGAAAAGGAATAGCCCCCATGAACACGAACGCGAAGCACACCCCCGGACCGTGGGAAAACCACAAGTGGAATTGCGAGGAACATCAAATATCCGCGAAGGGCGGCACTATTGCGCTAGTTAGCCATAGTCATAGCCTTGTCTCGGAAGCCGAAGCCGACGCCAACGCCCGACTGATAGCGGCGGCACCGGCGCTGCTTATCGAATTAAAAAATACCGTTGCCGCAATCGAAAAATGGGGAAAAGAACACCCCGAAAGCGGAGGCTGGATTGGAGTAATTCACGGAGCATTAAAAGCCATTGCCCAGGCGGAAGGGGGCGCGCAATGAGCCAATGCCGCATATGTGGAGACGAAGGCGCGCGCTATCGGACGGCCGCGCGGAATGTGCTTTGTGATAGCTGCTCGAATGATACTCCAGCCAAATGCACGCTTGAGGAATTCCGCGAGGAATACTTTGCTGGAGATGATCCCCCGCTTTCCGTTTTGCGCGAATTCTATGCGGATTATTTGGCGAGTATGCACACCCTGGCCGAGTACATCAAAGCAACGACAAGCGAGGCGCATCCATGAGCCGCGACGACTACCGTGAGCGAAAGGCCAAGGCGAAGGCGATCCGCCAGCGGCGGGCCGGAGGAAAGCGCGACAAGGAAACGCGGCGGGCCTGGGCGGGCAGTCCGGGCCGCGCAGCGGGCTGTTATTGATTCAAAGCAACAACGAGAGAACAAAAGGAAAGAGAAGGCGAGCGCGACCGCGCGCGCA
>JAKQPS010000022.1 GCA_029564595.1 bacterium
AATGATTTCACAGGAGCGACGGGAAGGGACGCGGTAGCGTCCCTTCCCGTCGCGCATTGGAACGTTTTGAAGAGAATCCAAAGAGAAACTTTTTCAAAAGTTTCTCTTTGGCCGCCGGAGGCGCTTTTAATGTTGTTAAGGGAAAACTTTTGAAAAAGTTTTCCCTTAAAATCCCTTTCAAAATCTTTCAAGCTAGCGCCGATGGAAAGGCTTCGCTCTTCCCATCGGCGCGTATCTTATGAAAAGATATTGGGAAAGGATTATCAGAGGAATCTTATTTAATAATGATTTCACAGGAGCGACGGGAAGGGACGCGGTAGCGTCCCTTCCCGTCGCGCATTGGAACGTTTTGAAGAGAATCCAAAGAGAAACTTTTTCAAAAGTTTCTCTTTGGCCGCCGGAGGCGCTTTTAAAAGGAGGGTTTTCGAGCGGGCTAGCGCAGATAGCTTTCTATTTCGTTCATCACGGCCCGGTCGAAGCCGGAGATGGAAATGATTTTCCAGCCGTCTTTTTCTTTGCGGAAGTCCAAGCGGACAGGCTCGGAGACGAAATCGATTTTCATAGGGGAATCGCCGGTAAAAACGATGGCGGTTCCTGATATTGAGGCGCCGCCTGAGCGGCCGTCGGCGAAAGTCGTCTTCCGCTTAGGAATGACTTTTATTTTGTCGAAATAATCGAAAGACATTTCAGCGATCCGGGCAAGGCCCGCTTTGTCCAATCCGGAGTCGTCGTAATAGTCGTCTGAGAAACATTGCATCGTTGCCGCCGCGTCAAGTTTCTCTATGGAAGCGATGAGTTTTTTCACTTCAGATTTGATTCTGGCTTGTGGCGAGAGGAAGAAAAACCAAAGAGCGAAAACTGCCGCCGCCGAGGCCGCAGCGGCTGCTCCCCAAATTATTCGCGATTTCGTTCTGTTCCGTCCATCTGCGCCGTCCGTTTTATCCAATTGTGGGTTCATGTTTGAAATATACCCGTTTAAGGGCATGTCGCGCGTTTTTTATAAAAAAAACGAACAATGTCTGCCTGTGGTGGTTGAGAAAAACCTTGGGTTTTTTTTACTACATATTGCCCTAAAAACTTTGTTTTTACGAAACAGGCGGAATAAAACAGGAATAATGCCTTTGCAAAAGGCTGTTTTGGAAAACAGGGGTCAAGGCTGTAAAACAGGGGAATTAGAGTGGGGATTTATCAGCAGGGGCTGTTTTTTCAATTTTTTCCGTAAATTAATTGATGGATATATTGATATTATAAAAGAGACATCGCTTTATTCGGCGATTGTAATAGGCGCGAGCGCGCGCGAATCGCGGGGCGGCGGCTCTGGTTATTGTTCAAGAAAGAGGCGCGGCCCGGAGATAATCTGATTATGGCGAAGAAGAAACTCAACGAAAAACCGTGGGGCGGCAGGTTCAAAGGCGGGGCGGACCCTGAAGTGGAGGCGTTCACGGCGTCGGTTCATTTCGACCGGGAGCTTGCGGAATTTGACATTGAGCAATCGCTGGCGCATGCGGCGATGCTGCAGAACTGCGGCCTGATATCGAAGAAAGACCTGAAGGAAATCGTGTCCGGGCTGAAGGCGATTGGCTCGGAAATCAAGTCCGGAAAGTTCGAGTTCAAGAGCGAGCTTGAGGATGTGCACATGAATATGGAGACGCGGCTGGCGGAGTTGATAGGGCCGGCGGCGGGGAAACTGCACACGGCGCGTTCGCGTAACGACCAAGTGGCGACGGATATGAAGCTGTATATTCGCGCGGCTGTGGAGGAGATAACGCGGGCCGTCAGAGGGGCGCAGGAGGCGCTTGCGGCGCGGGCGGCGGAGCACGCGGACGACGTGATGCCCGGATACACGCACTTGCAGAGGGCGCAGGCGGTTCCTCTGGGGCATCATCTGATGGCGTACTATCACATGCTGGAAAGGGACGCGGGCAGGTTCGCGGACTGCGCGGCGAGGATGGACGCGCTGCCGCTGGGGGCGGGGGCGCTGGCGGGGTCGGCGTTGCCGGTGAACCCTGCGATGACCGCCGCCGCTCTGGGTTTCTCGGCGACCGCGCCCAACAGCATGGACGCGGTGTCAGACCGGGATTTTCTGCTCGAGTTTCTATCCGCGTGCGCGGTGTGCATGATACACCTGAGCCGCGCGTGCGAAGAATTTATATTGTGGATGACATCCGAATTCGGTTTTGTGGATTTGCCGGACGCGCTGTGCACCGGAAGCAGCATAATGCCGCAGAAGAAGAACCCGGACGTGGCGGAACTGATACGAGGAAAGAGCGGACGCGTGACCGGGGCGTTGATGTCTCTGTTGATGACGATGAAGGGGTTGCCGCTTGCGTATAACAGGGACATGCAGGAGGACAAGGAGCCTGCGTTCGACGCGGCGCGGACTACTGCGGCGTGTCTGAGGTTGTACGCCAAGCTGGTCTCCGGCGCCAAGTTCAACACGGCGGCGATGGAGAAGGCCGCTCAGACGGGTTTTCTCAATGCGGTGGACCTGACGGACTATCTGGCGCTGCGCGGTATGCCGTTCCGGGAAGCGCACTCGGTGGTGGGCAGGTTGGTGAGGCATTGCATCGACGCGGGCAAGGAGTTCGGGGACTTGACGGACGAGGAGTTCGCGGCGTTCTCGCCGATGTTCGGAAGCGATGTTCGGAAGGCGCTGGACGCGCGGGCGGCGATGGGGCGGCGCAAGGCTCCCGGAGCGGCGTCTCCGGCTTCGGTGAGAGGCCAGTTGAAAAAATATCATAGGAACAAGAACGGCGAAAAATGAGCGATTTCACGCAGCTTCTCAACTTCCCGACTGGGATGACGCCGCTGGAGATGGCGAAAGCGGCGCTTGAGATAGTCATCATCAGCGTGGCCGTGTATTACATCATATCGTTTCTGCAGAGGACGAGGGCGGTGGCGATCCTGCGCGGGCTGGGAGTGCTGCTGCTGTTCGCGGCGCTCGCGGGCATACTGAAGCTGGACACCATATTTTTCATTCTTCAGGGACTGAGCGCGGTGATACTTATCGCGCTGCTGATAGTGTTTCAGCCGGAGTTGAGGCGGGCGCTCGAACACATGGGGCGGCGCGGGTTCTGGCAGCGCAGACTGGGCGGGCTGGAGAAAGAGGACATCATCAAACTGATACACTCTCTGGTGGTGACGACCGAGGATCTGGCGATAGTGAAGATGGGCGCTCTGATAGTGCTGGAGCAGGAAACGCCTCTGGACGAATACACGAGGAGCGGAACCGAGCTTGATGCCCGGCTGTCGCCCGAACTGCTGAAGACGATATTCTTCCCGCACACGTTTCTGCACGACGGGGCGACGCTGGTGAGGGGAAACAGGGTGATGGCCGCCGGGTGTTTCCTGCCGCTGTCGGAAAACCCGCAGCTTCCGCAGGAGGTCGGCTCAAGGCACAGGGCCGCGCTCGGCGTGTCCGAAGTGTCCGATGCGGTATCGCTGGTGGTTTCGGAGGAAACGGGATTCATATCGCTCGCGCACAGCGGAAAGCTGATAAGGGACATCAAGCCGGACGCGCTTCGCGAGCTTCTGTATTCGATATGCATAACGCAGGGCACGGGATTCTCCTCCCGGCGCGCGGAGAAAGCGAAGACGCGGACATGAGCCTGAAAGCGTTGCTGCTTAACAACTATAAGACGAAGATAGTAGCGTTGCTTACCGGGTTCGGGGTGTGGTGGTTCATCTACGCGGGGCAGAGGCCGATGGCGACCGCCTCTTTCACCCCGACCGTTGTCTATGAGAACCTGTCGCCCGGACTGCGGATTGTCGAGGCTCCGGAAACGGCGAGCGTAAAGCTGCGGGCGGACTCCCGGCTGCTTGAAAAACTTACATCTAAAAACATAGAAGCGACGGCGGACCTCGAAGGGCTGGACGAAGGAACGCATGACGTGACATTAAGAATCGACACCGGAACCGTTGCGCGCCCGCACGGACGCCTGCCGTCGGTAACGGTCGAGCTGGAGAGGACGCACTCGGCGGAAACCGTGGTCTCCATTCAGTTCATAGGAGAGCTTCCCGAAGGGTACAGGCTCGGCGGCGACATCGCGGTCCGGCCCGATCGCGCGACCATCTACGGCGAGAGGGAAGATGTCGGGGACGTCGCCCGCGTTATCGCGCCGGTGTCTCTGGATGACAGGCGGGAAACGTTTACGGCGGAGGCCGCGCTGAGGGCGGTGAACGAATCCGGCGCGGTCGTCGGCGGAGTGACGGTGTCGCCCGCGCGCGCGAACATCCGCGTTCCGGTAGAAAGCGTCCGCACCAACAGCGTCCCGATTAAGCCAGCGTTCGTCGGGGGCGACATCCTCAGAGATTTCCCTGCGGCGGAGTTCTTCCCGTCGTCTATAGAGCTTACGGGAGAGGAGACTGCGCTGGCGGCGGTGAAATTCGTGACGACCTCCGAGTTCGATCTTGGTAAATGCGAATCCGGCGGCGTGTATCCGATAGACATTTTGCTTCCCGACGGAGTGTCGGCAGGCTTCTCGCAGATAACGCTGACGTGCTCGGCGGACAAGACGGTGTCGCGCGAGTTTACCGTCACGCTGTCGCAAATAAACCTGTGCAGGGGCTGTTCCGCGACGCTTCTGCCGGGCGGAGTGGATGTGCTGGTGACAGGCCCGGCGAGGGACATCAACCAGATTCGGGCGTCGGACATCTCGGCGTTCGTGGACCTTGCGGGGCTGGGAGCCGGAGAACATGAGACCGAGCCGCACGCCGCGCTCTCAAAACTCGCGGAGACGGCATCGATAAAAACGCTCGACCAGAAAATAAGAGTCCAGATATCACAACAAGGGAAACAGCGACAATGACCTCTAACGGAACAGGCGCAAAAAAAATAAAATTCGGCACGGACGGAATTCGCGGAGTGGCGAATCTGGAGCTGACCGCCGACGTGGCGCTCACAGTCGGGCGATGCGTCGCGCACTACATGTCGGTGTCGAAAAAAGGCTCGGCGCGCAGGGCGCTGGTCGGCAAAGACACTCGGGTGTCCGGAGACATGATAGAGACGGCGCTTGTTGCCGGGATAACGTCCGTCGGGGTGGACGCGTGGCGGATCGGCATCACGCCCACGCCCGCGCTCGCGCACATGACCCGCGCTCTCAACTGCGACTGCGGCATTATGATATCGGCCTCTCACAACCCGGTGGAGGACAACGGAATAAAGATATTCTCGGCGGACGGCTACAAGCTGGAAGACGCGGACGAAGAGGCGATTGAGGCGCTGATACAGGCCAACGGCGGCGGCATCAAGCCGGCTCCCGGCGCGGCTGTCGGCAGGTTCGTCGACAAAAGCAAGACCGCCGGAACTTACGTGGACTACCTGCGAAGGCTTCTTCGCGGAGTGTTCTTGGAAGGGACGATTGTGGTGGACTGCGCGTGCGGGGCCGCCTCAAGATACGCCAAACGGGTGTTCAAGGACTCCGCCGAGGAAGTCGTGTTCATAAACTCTGACGAGGACGGGCTGAAGATAAACGTGGACTGCGGTTCGACCAAGCCCGAGATAATCGCCGCAAAAGTGCGCGAGACCGGAGCCGCGCTCGGTTTCGCTTTCGACGGCGACGCCGACCGCGTCCTGTTCGTCGACGAGACCGGCGCGGTGGTGGACGGAGACCAGTTGATGCTGTTGTGCGCGCGCCGCATGAAGTCCGAGGGAAAACTCGCGGGCGACACCGTGGTCGCCACCGTCATGTCGAACATGGGATTCGAGGCCGCTCTCAAAGATATCGGCGCGCGAATGCTGAGGACTCCGGTGGGCGACAAGTTCGTGCTGCGCGAAATGCTCAAGGGCGGCTACAACATCGGCGGCGAGCAGTCGGGCCACATTATCTTCCTCGACCACGCCACGACGGGAGACGGCCTGCTGTCCGCCGCCCAAGTCCTGCGCTGCGCCTGCGCTTCGAAACAACCGTTCTCTGAGCAGACCGCGATGAAACGCTCGGCCCAATTCCTGAAAAATGTCAGGGTCCCCGACCGGGACGCCTTCTACCAGAGCAAAAACATACAAGACAAAGTGGCGGAAGTGGAAAAACGCCTTGCCGACAGCGGAAGGGTGGTCGTGCGGCCGTCTGGCACGGAACCGCTCATCAGGGTCATGGTGGAGACATGGGACGCCGCCTCCGCCGAGTCTTTCACGGACGAGATAATCGACGCCGTCAAATCAGAATTCAATATACAATAACCCGGCATCAGGACATCCGGCGGCCCGGCGCGCTAGCGAAAAAAACAGCCCGCCCCCCATGCGCGGCTCCGTTTGTGATATCATGTTCCCGTTATGGCGAAAAAGAACAGAGGACTTTCGCAGTCGTTCGAGATAGCGGCGATATCTTGCGGATTCAGCCGGGTTGCGGGAGCGGACGAGGCCGGGCGCGGCCCGCTCGCCGGGCCTGTCGTGGCCGCCGCCGTCGTCATCTCGGACGGTTGCGTCGGCGCCGGGATTCGCGACTCGAAAAAAATCGCCCCGAAACGCCGCGAACGGATATATGAAACGATAATCGAAAGCTCGGCCGCGCGCTCGATAATCACAATCGGCGCTCCTGAAATAGACAGGATTAACATCTACCGCGCCGCGCTCTACGCCATGAAGCTAGCCGTCGAAGGCCTTTCTCCGGCCGCTGATTTCGCGTACATCGACGGAAACGCGAGGATAGATATTGACATTGCGCAACACGCGCTGGTCGGCGGCGACTCGCTCTGCTGCTCGGTCGCGGCGGCCTCGATTCTGGCGAAAGTGACCCGCGACCGAATGATGGTAGAGTACGACGAGATTTATCCCGGCTACGGGTTCGCCCGCAACAAGGGGTACGGAACCTCCGAACACATGGAGGCGTTGCGCAGGCTTGGGCCGTGCCCCATCCACCGCCGCTCTTTCGCTCCCGTGAAGGAGGCTCTTGAGCGATGACGGATCCTCAAGACCGCGCCCGCGACCCGCGCAAACCTCTCGGCGCCAAGGGCGAAAAACTTGCCGCCCGCGCTCTCAAAAAACAGGGCTTCATCATCCTCGACACGAACTGGTCGTGCGGCATCGGCGAGCTGGACATCGTCGCCAGAAAAGGAGACCTCATCGCGTTTGTGGAGGTGAAAACCCGCGCGAGCGGCTTATACGGGCCTCCACAACTAGCTGTGACTCCCGCGAAACAGAAGAAAATCGTCAAGCTCGCCAACGCCTACATGAAACACAAGAGGCTGACCGGGCTTCGAGGCCGCTTCGATGTGGTCGCCGTCAGCCCGGACGAGCGGGGCAGGCTGACCGCCGTTCACATGCCCGCAGCCTTCGTCGACGGCGAGTGACACCCCTCGCCGCGCTCTGCGCCGCCGCGACTTAAAAACAATTCCGAATCGGTTTATACTTAAAGCGTCGGAGAGCAGGGATAAACATGACGACAGCTTATCGCAACAACGGCGCGCTGTGCGACGCGGTGGCTTCGAGATGGCTGTATCTAGGCATACTGCAGTTCGACGCTTCAGTCGTCAAGGCCATGCGCGGAATCGACCGCGGCGAATTCGCGCCGCCCGGCGCGCGCGAAGTATATGTCGACACGCCGATTCCCATCGGGTCGGAGCAGACGTGCTCGCAGCCGAGCATGGTGGCTGCGATGGCGACGATGCTCGAACTGGCTCCGGGCATGCGGGTCCTCGAAGTCGGCGCGGGTTGCGGATACAGCGCCGCCGTGACCGCCTCCCTAATTTCCCCCGGCGGCTCTCTTTTCGCCGTAGAGTATCTTCCCGAACTGGCGGAGACCGCGCGCGCGAACCTCGCTAAATTCGACTTCGACGCCGAGGTGGAAGTGATAACGGGCGACGGGTCGGAGGGGCTTGCGTCCCGCGCGCCCTTCGACAGGATATACTTCGCGGCGGGAACAGGGGACGGATTCGACGAAAGGCCGCTGCTCGATCAGTTGAATCCCGGCGGCATCCTTCTGTACCCGCAGGCGCGCGGCGACATTTTCTACGTGAAGAAAAAACGCGGAGGCTCGCTTTTCCGCAGGCGGGCCGGAAGCGTCGTTTTTGTGAAGCTGAAAGGCAAAAACAGTGGCCGTTTCTGACAATGTCCGCGTCGGAGCCTCCGGCTTCAGCTTCAAGGACTGGCGCGGCCCTTTCTACCCGGAATCCATCTCCGCGTCCCGGATGCTCGAGTATTACTCCGGCTTCTTCGACGTGGTGGAAATCAATTCCTCGTATTACAGGATGCCGACGGCGCGGATGTTCGCCGGGATGGTTCGCGCCACCGACCCGGATTTCGGCTTCGTCGTCAAGCTTCACGCGTCTATGACGCACGGCCGCGACGGCTCGGCGTTCCCCTTTGCCGACTTTGCGCAAGCCCTGCGCCCGCTTGAGGAAAGCGGCAGGCTTCTCGGCCTGCTGGCCCAGTTCCCGTACGAGTTCCGACGCTCGGACGACAACCTTTCATACCTGCGCCTCGCTAGAAGCAGGCTGGAAAGATTTCCCTTTTTCGCCGAGTTCAGGCATGATTCATGGCTGGAGCCGGACACGTTCGAGGAGTTGAGAGAGATGCGGGCGGGATGGTGCTGCGTTGACGAACCGCAACTAAAGGGGCTGATGCCCCCGGTCGCCGAGGCCACCGCTCCCGCCGCCTACGTCCGCTTCCACGGCCGCAACTCCGCCGACTGGTGGACTCCGCGCCCCGGCTCGGACAGGTATCTGTACGACTATTCCGAGCGGGAACTGCTCGAATGGGTCCCTAAGATTGAGTCGCTTTCGGCGCGGTGTGAAAGCGTGCTCATGTTCTTCAACAACTGCCACTTCGGCAACGCGCCGAAGAACGCTATAGAAATGAAAAAACTGCTCGGACTCCCCGCGGCTAGAGCGCGCAGGGGCGGAGAGCTTGAATTCGATTGAGGGCTGTTTCCGCCGTGAGCCTGCTGGACAGATTCAGAGAAAACGATAGCGTGTCTCGCGCTCTGACAGAGGCGTCGAGAGGCGCGGGGGCCTCCGTTTCTCCGCTAGACGGCGTCGCGCTCCTGCTGTTCTGCGCCGCGCTCGCGGACGACTGCGGCGGCGATATCGCAACGACGCTGCCGGACGAGGACTCGGTGGCCCTTTTCGAGCGCGACATGTCCGGCCTTCTCGAACAGTCCGGCCTTGAGGGCCGCTGGGACATCGTCGCTTTTCCGGACTACGATGTGTGCGAGATAGACACCGCGCCGGACTCTCTGCGCCGCCGCCGCGCGGCCCGCGTCAGGGCATTGCGCGCTATCTACGCCCCTCGCCTGAACGGGCCGCGCCTGTGGCTCGTTTCCACGGAAGACGCGCTGCGGCGGAAAACCATGCCCGCCGCCCGGTTCGCCGAACTGACCGCCGTGTTGCGGGAAGGCGACTCGTGGCCGATGGAGGAACTTGTCGGCGCGCTCGTCGCCGCCGGCTATCAGCGCCGCCGCTCCGTCGAGCGAGAGGGCGAGTTCTGCGTCCGCGGCGGCGTCATCGACATCGCCCCGGCTCAGGGCGACTCCCCAGTCAGACTCGAAATGTCCGGCAACGCCATCGAGGAAATCCGCTCCCTCAACATGGAGACGCTTCGTTCCGGCGAACGGCTCCGCGAAGCGACCGCCTGCCCGTGCCACGAGATGGAGCCTGCCGGCGAGGACGCCTCTTTCGACTCCCTCCGCCGCGACCACCGCGCGCTCGCCGAGCGCCGCGCGTTCTTCGACGCCTCCATCCTCTACCCCGAAACTTTCGGATGCCTACGCGGGCCGGCGCGCCCGGACGCCTTCTCTATCCTCATGCGGGTGGACGCCCGCCGCGCCGCTGATGAAACCCGCCGCCGCCGCGAGGTCGCTTCCGTGTGGCTGCAACGCAACGAATTTACGGACACAGAGGAAATGGCCGCCGGGTTATACGAAGCGGACGGAGGAACCATATCGCTTCCGTCAGTCTCTCTCGACCCCCCCGGCGCGCCCGCCACAGGATTGCGGCTTCCTCTTAGCCCGCTGCCTCCGTTGCCAATCAGTCTCTCCGATATCGCCGCTCGCATCCGCGAGGAATCCGGTCGCGCGGACGTCTTCGTCATCTCAAAATACAGGGACAGGCTAGAACGATACCTCGAAGACGAAGGGATAACGTCCGCCAACGTGATGAGCGGCGACCTCAGAGGCGGGTTTTCCATAGCGGGCGAGATGTCAGCCTTCACCGACGCCGAGATGTTCAGGCGCGCGCCCGCTGCTAAAAAACGCGCCGCCAGACCCTCCCGACCCAAAGACCGCGCCCCCATCCTCGCCCCGGAGGACATCAAGGAGGGCGACTACGTCGTCCACGTCGATCACGGCATCGGCCTGTACGCAGGCATCTGCCGCCGCCAGCTCGGCGACGGCCACGGCAAGGATTTTTTCAGAATCAAATACGCGCGCGGCGACGAATTGTTCGTCCCCGTCGAACAAATAGGACGCATCGAAAAATACGTAGGCGGCGAGGCCGCTCTACCCCGCGTCTACCCGCTTCACTCCGGGCGCTGGGAGGCCGTCAAGCGCAGGGTGCGCAAGAAAGTCGAGGAACTCGCCGCACAGCTTTTCCGCCTGTACTCCGAACGCGAGAATGCTCCCGGCCACGCATTCTCAGGCGACAATATCTTCATACGCGAACTGGCGGCTTCGTTCCCATTCGAGGAAACAGCCGACCAGCAGCGCGCCATCGAGGAGACTTTCAAGGACATGGAGCGCTCCGCCCCTATGGACAGGCTGGTGTACGGCGACGTCGGGTACGGCAAAACCGAGGTAGCCGTCCGCGCCGCGTTCAAGGCCGCGCTCGATAAAAAACAGGTCGCCATCCTCGCCCCCACCACCATCCTCGCGCACCAGCACGCCGAAACTTTCCGCGAGCGCCTCTCGCGTTTCCCCGTCTCCGTCGAGGTCATCTCAAGATTCAGGTCCGCAAAAGAGCAGAAAGACATCCTCAAGCGGCTCGCCGCCGGGGAAATCGACATCGTCATCGGCACTCACAGGCTGCTTTCCAAAGACGTCCTCTTCAAGGACGCCGGGCTTCTGATAATCGACGAGGAACAGCGCTTCGGCGTCAAACACAAAGAGGCGCTCAAAATGCTGAAAAGCAACGTTGACGCGCTCACCCTCACTGCCACCCCCATCCCCCGCACCCTCAACATGTCAATGATCGGCCTGCGCGACATGAGCGTCATCGAGACCCCGCCCGAAGACCGCAAGGCCGCTCTCACTTTCGTCGAGGAATGGAACCGCGACTCCCTCTATGTCGCCGTCGGGCGCGAACTGGCGCGCCGCGGCCAAGTTTACTTTGTGCACAACAACATCGAGACCATCTCCTCCGTCAAGGCTCTCCTCGACGAGATGTTCCCCGACGCGCGGACTGTCGTATGCCACGGCAAAATGCCCGAAAAACAAATCGAATCAACAATGATAAGCTTCTACAACAATGAGCACGACATCCTAGTCAGCACCACTATCATAGAAAACGGACTCGACATACCCAACGTCAACACGCTCGTCGTCAACGCCGCCGAAAACTTCGGGCTGTCGCAGTTGTACCAGTTGCGGGGGCGCGTAGGCAGGTCGTACAAACAGGCATACGCTTACTTTTTCCACTCGCCCGCCGAGGCGCTAAGCGGCAAAGCCCGCGCCCGCCTCGACGCAATCCGCGAGTTCGCCGAACTCGGCTCCGGCTTCAGGCTCGCCATGAAAGACCTCGAACTTCGCGGCGCAGGCAGCCTCCTCGGCGGCGAACAACACGGCTTCATCACCGAGGTCGGCTTCAACCTATACTGCCAGATGCTCGCGGAAAGCGTCGATAAATTTAAGGGCCTTCCCTCTCTTCGCCCCTCTCCCGTCGAAGTCGAACTCGCCGCCGATTCGTTCATCCCTGAAGACTACGTCGAAGACCCCGCCCAACGCGCGGCCTTTTACAAAAAGATTTCTTCATGCTCCTCGACGGACGCGCTCGATGAGGTCCTCGAAGAAATTATCGAAAGCTGCGGCCCAGCCCCGGCCCCTCTCGCAAACTTCTTCGCCCAATCCAAAATCCGGCTCATCGCACCGGATATCGGCGTGGACCGCGTGAAAACATACGCCTCCGGCGGCCTCACCGACATCACTTTCAGCGACGACGCCTCGTTCAAAAAATTCCGCGAGGCCCCTTACCCTTCGGATATGTCGATTGAAGTCGTTTATCTCCCCGACCGCGTCCGCCTCATGCACGAAAATTTCCGCCCCTCCCACGCGATTCGCGAGATTATGAATTATATTATCACTGTGAAACTCGCCGCCGACCAAGAAAGAGAAGGGCGCGAAGGGCTCGCGGACTGACCGCGTTTAGCCACGCGCTTTCATTATTCGCGAGATATCAACCCGCTCTCCGGAGGTCTTCTCGATGATGACAAAAAAACAAGTCCGCGAACAGGTATCCGCCGCGCGCGACGCCCTCTCTCATAGCCGGCTTGCCGCCCTCAGCTCCTCTGTCGAACGCCGCCTGTTCGACTTCCACCCTTTCGCCTCTTGCTCGTTCCCTTTGTTCTTCGTTTCGTTCCGCAGCGAAATTCTCACCGAAGGCATGATAAAAAAATCCCTCTCCTCCGGCAAACGCGTCGCCGTTCCCGTCACGAAAATCAAAAAGCGCGAGCTTGTTCCATCGGAACTGAAAGATTTCGACGCCGAACTTGCGGAAGGCGCATACGGCGTCCCGGAGCCTAAACCTGAATTCCTGCGCCCTGTTTCCCCTCTGGAACTCGACTTTGTGGCCATGCCCGGACTCGCGTTCGACCGCTCCGGCAACCGCCTCGGCTACGGCGGCGGCTTCTACGACAGATTCGTCTCCCGCCTCCGCCCCGGCGTCCCCCTCGTCGCTCTAGCTTTCTCTTTTCAGCTTCTCGACTCCGTCCCGACCGGCGAACACGACAGAAAAATCGACGCCATCGTCACCGACTCCGAAACCATAGTCTTCAACCCCGGCATTAGCGTTTTTAGGAAATAAAAACGGTTTTCCCCGCGCAGATGCGCATTCGATCGCGGCAACTGACACATATTGCGCATCAGCTATATACAAACAAAAATAAAAAGCTTTGGAAAGGGGTTTGGGGGACAACCCTTTTCAAAGGGTTTCCCCCAACCGCCGCAGGCGGCAGCCATTCTTTGTTTTCCTTGTTTGCTCTTTCCTTATCCTTCTTTTCTTCCTACGATTTGATCGCCAAAGACACGCCGGACGCGATGCTGAAAAGATAAATTATTGTCGCTGAAATAGTTGCCGCAAAATGAAGATGTTTCATGCCCGCAGGCGCTTTTCCACGAGCGAGGCGAAGACCCGCGATTCCACCGATAAGGTACAGAGACGCCACCGCCGCGCCCGCGATAAAATGCGGGCCGGGAGCGCCGAACCCGTCCAGAGCGTAGAAAAGCAGCCCTCCGCCAAATCCGGCAAGCGTTATCACAACATACAGCTTCCCTCTGAATACATGCTTTTTCCAATCAAACTTAAAAGAGGCCGCCGCAGTTTTGTATCTACGCTTAACCCCTGTCGCCGTCATGTAGATTCCCAGCAAGAGAAAAGAAACGAACATCGCCGCCCCGTGCGAAACCTTCATCGCTTTGGGCGCGCCTCCGCCCCCCGTGAAACCTGCCGCCGCTGCCGCCCCGGCGTCCTCCCGCTCCCCTTCGCTTTTCTTTTCAGACTCCTTTTTTTCCACCTCTTCCACCGCCGCGCCGACCGCTTTGAGGTCCTCTCCGGACAACAATTTCTTTATCCGCGCCGACTCCGCGTCAGTTATGAATCCGGGATTCTTCGCCCTCATCCTATCGATCACAGCCGACCGCTTTTCAGCAGTCTTGCCCGGAAAATAATCAACCGCCTTTTTCCACCCGTGGCACGACCCGCATTTATCCCTGAACAGCCTGACATCCTCCGGCGCAAACGCTACCGCCTCAGTCGCTTTCTTCTCAGCCGCGTCGCCCGTTTTTTCCTTCGAGGTCTTCGTCTTTGCTGTTGATGATTTGCTTGGCGAAGGCTCGGCTCCTGTCTTTTTATCAAGAGTTTCAACCGCCGCGCCGACCGCCTTCAGGCTATCTCCGGACAACAATTTCTTTATCCGCGCCGACTCCGCGTCCGTTATAAATCCGGGCTTTTTCGCCCTCATCCTCTCGATCACAGCCGACCGCTTTTCAGCAGTCTTGCCCGGAAAATAATCAACCGCCTTTTTCCACCCGTGGCACGACCCGCATTTGTCCCTGAACAGCCTGACATCCTCCGGCGCAAACGGCGACGGCTCAGGAGCGGCGGCAGACCCCGCCGCAAACGATACTAAGACCGCCCCGATAATAAAACACAATAATCCGATTACCGTCTTTTTCATGCCGAACCTCCATGTTAATCGAAAGATATCGCCATACGCGACGCCTTACCGCCAAACAAACGCGCGAAAGCTTTTGTTCCCAGCCTCGAAAACCAAACGGTATTCTCCTCGACGAAGGCGGCGCCAATGGGGCGCCATCTCAGCGAACGACGCATGGCAATTTAAGAAATCAGCCGCGCTGCTCTGGGGTTGGAATATTCGCTCAAGCTGTGTTGCCGTAACGTTATTTTACGATTCCTTGTTTCCAAGCGAACACGGCCGCTTTGGTCCTGTCCTCAAGTTGAAGCTTGCTCAGAATGTTTCCGACGTGGGATTTCACCGTTTTTTCGCTGATGCCGAGAGAGCCTGCGATTTCCGAGTTTGACATGCCGTCCGCGATAAGTTTAAGCACTTCCAGTTCCCTTGCGGTAAGATCGGACGCCGGGTCTGACATGTCTCTTGAGCCGTTTATGACAGCCAGCACCTTGGCGGCGATGCGCGGGTGCAGGTTGACTTCCCCGCGCGCGGCGCGGCGCACCGCCGACACCAGCTCGTCGGGCGAAATGTCTTTCAGCAGATATGATTTCGCGCCGGCTCTTATCGCGTGAACGATGTGTTCGTCTTCATGATAGGATGTCAGTATTATTATATGTGTTCTGGGGCTGATATCCCGAATCCGGCGCGCCGCTTCCACCCCGCCCATCACCGGCATGATAAGGTCGAGCAGCGCAATGTCGGGCGCGAACTCCGCGCACATCTTGACCGCGCTTTCCCCCTCGGACGCTTCCCCCACCACCTCGATGTCGGGTTGCGCTTCGAGGAACCCTCTTATTGCGCGCCGCACCAGCGTGTGGTCCTCAACGATCAGCGCCGTGATTTTGTTTTCCGTCTCCGTCATTTTCGCCTCCGCCGCCCGCCGGCGTTTGATTATTCTCCGCCTTGCTTTTCGCTCGAATAAAAACTTCCTCGAATGACGAACCCGCCGCCCGGCTCTGACTCCGTTTCGACTCGTCCGCCGCCAAGAGACTCGATCCTTTCGCGCATTATCCCCAGCCCCCGGCCCGCGCCTTCCGTGGTTGCGCATCCGCGCCCGTCGTCCCTTGCCTCAAACTCAAAATATCCGGCCCCTCGAACTGAAAGCCTGATGTCGGCGCGCGTCGCCCGGCCATGCCTTGACGAGTTCGCCAGCGCTTCCGACACCGCGTGATACACCGCTCTGGCCGCCATCGGCTCAGGCTTGAAACCTTCGTCGATTTCCAGCCGCGTCGTCATGCCGCTTCGCAACTCCCACTCCGCCGCAAGCTCGCGCAACGCCTCGCCCAAATCTCCGAGTTCCGGCCCGGACGGCGCAATCTCGCGAATGATATCGGCAAGATCCTTCTGCGTTTTTATCAACAACTTCTCGATATCGGCCAATTCTTCGCCCTCTCCGCCGCATTCGACTCCCCGCCTCGCCCTGAACGCCGCAAGACTCATCGACGCCGCGAACACCTGCTGCTTCACCGTGTCGTGAAGCTCTCCCATGATTCTGTTTCGCTCCTCCGCCGCCGCAAGCTTCTGCCTCACCCTCATCAGTTTCCTCAGCGATTCGGCCATCGAATTGAGCTTCCTCGCCAACTCTCCGATCTCGTCTTTTCGTTGGTCTCTAATCGCCGCCTCGAATTCGCCCTTGCTCCATGCCTCGGCGACTCCGCCCACCGTGTTCAACCGCCTTATCAACCCGCGAGAGCTGATGTAGCCGAAAAGCACCCCCACGACGCCAGCGAACACGGCGGCCGCGCCGGATGTCGCCGCCACAAAGTTCAACATTCCATGCGCGAATTTCAGCGGGTTCACCAGCCTGTCTCCCCGCACGAATAGAACTCCCAGCAACCGGCCTTTCGAGTCTCGAATCGGAGCGGCTCCGGCAACGATTGTTCCATGCGAAATTATGTCTTCGGCGGCAATCTCGCGCCCCTTTAGCGCCTCTTGCAGCTTCTCCGCTTCGGCCTTGTTGAGACTTCTGCGCGCATCCTCGCCGATCTTCCATTTGTCGCCGGGGTATCCGGCTATGATCTTTCCATCCAAACCCACGACCGCCGCTTCGCTCCTGTCTTTTCCATACATATATATGCCGACAGACATGTTGCCGTTTTCGCCCGCGCCAACCCCGAACTCGCGTTCAAGATAAAATCCCAGAGTAGCCGAACTGCTTTCCATCTGAAGCCCGGCCTTAGCCGCTCGCTCAGCAGCGTCTTTCGCTATCCTTTGCGGCATGAACCCCGGACTGAACACCACATAGGCCAAAACCGCTATCAGCGCCAACTCGACTGCCACAAACGCCGCGACCGACACCGCCATGTATGAAAATGCCAGCCTGAATTGAAGTCTTCTGAATATCGGCGGCTGATCCGCTCTTTTCATAATCCGGCGCTCCTCCCGCACGTTAATTGTATTTCGTCGCCACAGTCTCCGCAACGGACCTCGGTCTGTGCCGTCTGCGACTTCAGTCTGATATGAAAGACAAAAAAAACCGCGCTCCGGCAGTACGAAAAAGCGTTCTACGGGCCGATGCGCGGAGAGAGCCGCGCGCTTAAAATTTATTCAAATTCGCGCGCCGGACGCGCTGAAAGCGAGGATTTTTTATGAAACGGATAATTGGAACGCTGCTGACGATTGCGGGGCTAGCCGC
Source organism: bacterium (assembly GCA_029564595.1). Taxonomy (GTDB): domain Bacteria; phylum UBP15; class UBA6099; order UBA6099; family UBA6099; genus UBA6099. The sequence continues at coordinate 16,968 of JAKQPS010000022.1, forward strand.
CGCGCCTGCGCCACAGGCTCATGCGCAAGAATGCTCCCCGTCAATAATCCACATAGCGGATTTTACAAACAACGCCACCGCCGGAATCGATAAATTCTGGGGAACTCCGGGAGACCTCGGAAAAATCGCCGCCGGTATCGCCGGCTCCGTATTAATGACGGAAACAGGCGCGGGAATATCCCGGATTCCGGACGCAGAAACGACAGCGGCGGCGCTATCCGCATCCGACCCGGACTCGGCGCGCTCCCTGCTCAAAGGAAAACCCGGCTGCTTCCTCGTCACAGGCGCGGTCGAAAGCTCTCTCGTTTACACAAAACCTCGTTTCAAAGTCAAGCCCGGAATTTCAATGGGCGTCAGCTCCCGAAAACGCGACGGCGACAACGACTGGCTGGACTATCTCAGCGAGAATTTTACTCTCGGCGAATTTAGAAAAAAATTCCGCATCGCCGCCACAGAACGCTTGTTGCTTTTCGACAGGCGCACAAACACCTTCGTTCTTGACGAGACAATCACGGAATGGTTCGAGACCAGCGTCAAAGAGTACGAATCCTTAGACAAAGATAAAAAATTCAAAATTTCAGGCAATCCGGCCGTCGACGCCGGCAGCCCGCTAGGCCGCCCTTTCGTTGCTATTGCCGCTCAGTTTGCGGAGAAAATAAAACAAAAAATAACGCAATAATCCGCGTCACGGTCAAACAGCTCGGGGGTTCGCATCTCTATAATCGGGGATTTAAATTAGGCTTATGATGTCCGCGTCATGTACATGCGCCGCGCGTCCGAAGGGTGGACGGACTCCGCCCGCGCGGCTCTTTTATCTCTCACCCGGTGGCCGTGAACAATTCCTTCAACGGCTTGTATAAAAAATGCGCCGGATTCAGTTTGTACATCTTCAACCGGCCCTCTTTGTAAAAATGAACCAGCCCGAATTCAACGAGAGAGCTTATCTGCCGGTTCACTTCGGACACCGACGAGCCGCACATCTCGGCCAACTCTTTCTCGAAATAACTGTCTTTTTCTTTCTTAAATAATGTATAAAGAATTCTTACCTTTGTTTTGCTTCCGAGAACTTCTTCAAGAAACATTTTCAGCCTCCCGATCTTTCGAAATATGACGGTTTTGCCAGAGCACAACATTTACATTTTATGCGATAACACCCGCAAGTCAAGACCGGCGCAAAAGGGCGCAACTCGGAGAAAAACAGCCCGGCAGTCCTATCTGTTAAATGTATAAAGGGTAATCAATGATTTCAATTGCTGTTTTCTCATGTTCAGCGCGGTAATGCGAAATGAATCTGTGGAAAACCTTAATTTCTTCCTAGAAAGACATTAGCCGAAATACAAACGACCAAAAAGAAAAATTATTGCCTATACTTGCCCACGCTTCAATTTATGCGCTGCCAATAGAATCAAAATATACCGGAAAGGTCGCGCGTAAAAACAGAAAACAAAAAAAGCATTCATTAATAAATTAGCGTGTAAGAAAGAACATTATTGAAAACAAATATTATTCTATTCATATTGACATCGCCGCGCCAAAGGTATATCATCAGACTAACTATAGGCAATCGTGGGTACACTGATGCAGGAAAAATACAACACCAAGCAAGTCGCTGATTTGCTCAATATCGATAAATCCACTCTCCTGCGGTGGATCAGACAGGGCAAAATCCCCGATGTAAAACAACGGGACGGACGCAACTGGAGGGTCTGGCTGAGAGAGGACATCGATAATGTGAGAGGGTATCACGACAAAATCCACCAACTCTCATTCAATCTGTCGGCTGAAAATGCAGCAAGCGCACTTTCTGAAGACATTGACTAATAATAAATCATAATAAGAAACAACGAAGAACTTTAACAACAAACATGAGTGAGAGGAAAAGAAGACAAAAAGTTACAGAGCAATGCCAAAAAAAGAATCTGAAAGATATTTAAAAGGATTAGAAAGTATCAGAAAGCACAAGGCTGAAAAGGGCTAAAAAGGACGAATTGGCCCAAACGGACAAATATTTAGACAAAACGAATGGAAAAAGGCAGAAAAGAAGGGCTTCGGGAGTATAATAGGGGTCCGCGCGGCGAGTGGGTGAAGAGTTCAAAATCGGATCAAAACCGATTTTTTGTATAAGTTTTTAGATGTTTTGTGTAAGAGAGTTGACATAGAAAATAGGCTTCGGAAAGCTCGAAGCTGAAAAATAGAAAACAGAAGGCATTACTTAAGGGGGAAAAAATGACAGAAACCTTCAATCCGGAAGTCGATCGATTTGCCCGGATCCGAGTAATCGGAGTGGGCGGCGGAGGCAGCAACGCTGTGTCCCGGATGATAGAGCACGGCCTCCGGGGCGTGGATTTCATCATCGTGAACACAGACGCGCAGGCGCTGGTTGCCTCAAAAGTGCGCACCAAGATACAAATAGGCCCGAAAACAACGGGCGGCCTCGGCGCAGGCTCTGATCCCGGTATCGGTTTGCTAGCCGCAAAGGAAAGCAGTCACGAGATCGAAAAGGAGCTTGAAGGATCAGACATGGTCTTTGTGACCGTCGGAACAGGCGGCGGAACAGGGACCGGCGCGGCTCCCATCGTGGCTGAAATCGCCAAGGACCTCGGCGCGCTCGTCGTCGGCGTTATCACCAAACCCTTCTCTTTCGAGGGCAGACAGAGAAGAATGGTGGCCGAAGAAGGCGCGGCGGTTCTCAAGAGCAAAGTTGACGCCCTTATCACAATCCCCAACGACAGGATTCTTCAGGTTGTCGGCCCGGAAACGACTATTAAAGACGCCTTTAAGAGAGCGGACGACGTTCTCAGACAGGGCGTGCAGGGGATTTCCGACCTGATAACGATTCCCGGAGACATAAATGTGGACTTCGCGGATGTCAGAACGATCATGTCCAGCGCCGGTTCCGCTCTCATAGGCATCGGAATGGGCAAAGGCGAGCATAGAGCGGTCGAGGCTGCCGAGAACGCCATGACCAGCCCGCTACTTGAGAATACGATAGAAGGCGCTCAGGGCCTTCTCGTCAACGTCACCGGCGGCAGGGATATGACTTTGCACGAGGCGAATGCCGCCGCTGAGATTATCAGCAACGCGGCGGATGAAAACGCCAATATAATTTTCGGAACCGCCATCGACGAAAGCGTGGAAGGCGTAATCAGGGTTACCGTGGTGGCGACAGGATTCGGCGAAGCCGCCAGATCCGTCGTATCGACGGATGAATCGGCATGGGAACGGCAAAAACGCGAAAAAACAGTCAGGGAAACGCACAAAAGCACGCAGTACGGCTCTGACAGCGTTGACATCCCGCCGTTCCTCAGAGAGAGTGGCATTTAATATGATTTGACGCGTTTTTTTAACTCTTTTTCTCCTTCTCCCTTGCCGCCGACTTAGTACAAGCCGGCGGCCTTCTTTTTTATGTTTTGCTTTTTAACATTCCGCTTATAACACAAAGCGCTTGTTTTTTAATGTCTCATATCTTTTCGAGCGTTCATCGGCGGCTTCGCTAGAAATTTAAAACATCTTCTTTAATAAATGATTTCTCAATACATCTGCCATCAAAACACGCCTCGTTTTATATGCTCCATCACGTTTGTCAGGAAGCTTTCTGAGAGAGATTGAAACAGGTTCACTTTACGGACATGTGAGGCGAAAAGAAATAATCGTCATCTGTGATGGGATAAAATCACACCAAAACAGAACCAGCGCTTTTTTATATTTTGAGAGCGCTTGAACTGAAAGGCGGCTTTTTTAAGGCAAAGAGATGAAAAAAGGAAAAAGCTGTCATGTCTTGTGATTAGATAAAACACGGCGGCATTAAAGCGCTCAAAAACACGATATGTTTGGCGATTGAAACGAAGATTTGCAAAATCGATGAATAAGAAGATAGGCATAACGTGTAATGGCCGCGAAAAACACGCGGTATAAAATGAATTAATGAAACGGACATAGCAACGCGCGGCGCGGTTTTAGGGCAGAAAAGTGATATTTTTGAGTCAGAGATTCAACATTCCGAATTTTTTCGTGATGTCGGCTGAAACGGCATTGCTGATTTTCTCGTAAGATTTGAGGAAATCGACAGCGCGGGGGGTGAGAGAAGCGCCGCCGCCGCCCCGGCCTCCGGTTTGTGTGTCGATAAGTTTAAAGCCGAGGCGTTGTTCGATTTTTCTTATCTCGCCCCATGCGTGCCGGTAAGAAACGCCGAGGTTTTCGGTGGCGGCGGTGATGGAGCCTGTTTTCTGAATCTCTTTGAGGAGTTTCAGACGTCCATCGCCGAAAACGGGTTGACCGTCTTCTTCAAGCCATATTTTGACGCGAAGTTTCATCATTTGTCAGTTGTAAGCGCGATTAACAGAAAGATCTATAAAAACCGTTGATTGCGCAATCGATTTTAATCCCGACACAAGTCGATTTCAAGAGCCAAAGAAGCCTATTAGACACTTATTGAGCCAGATCTAGAATGAAAATAAATCAATTTAAAATAAAAAAACGATAACTGGTGAATCAGATAAAATCGATAAACAAGGCGATTGTTACTTGCCTTTGGGTCTGGGTTTGGGAGCCGGTCGCCATTCTCTCATTTTCCACCTCCGCTGATTGTTAATTATATTTTACTCTGATTCATCAAACAGTCAATGACAAAGTAAAAGTCTGTCGATGAGTCATTTTTCGTTTTGTTCCCCCTGAAGGTCTCGGTGGCTGTATTGTTCTCTGGACAAATCGCCGGATTCTGATTCGTAGTAATAGACATAACCGTCTCTGCACCATCCGGTAAGCTCGTAGGATTCGCCGAAAAAAGTGTTCAGGATGAGTTCGCTTTCAATTTCGGGGGCCCAAAGTTCCTTGTTATATATCCATCTATCCAACGTCTGGAAACGGTCGAGGAAGTCGTCGTCGAATTTGTAAGGATATGAGCCGCGCAGTCTGAACTCGACATCCATAGCGTCAACGACCATTTCGATGGCGCGGTTGCATTTGACGCCGAGGGTTTGAAGCCGGGCTATTTCCTTGTCTTTGAGCGCGCGCGTTATCTGGTTTGCGGCGATTGCGCCGAGTATGCCGGCGATGGCTACGGAGATCAGAAGCAGGATGAGAAAAGCGGCGCCGCGTTCCGCGCCGCGAGGTTTGTTCTCAGGTTCGCGTCGACTCATAAAAAGATTATATCACAACTTGGGAAATACGAATGTGAGGACGCATGTTATAATAGTCGAAACGACCAACCGAAAAAAATTTTGGGAACTTTTTTTGAGGAATCGAGATTTTATCGATTAGTTTCAATGCCGGGGAGACTGGCGAGAGAAACACAAACTGAAAACATAAGAAAAATTTAATGGAGAAGAAAATGAAATTAGAAAGAAGAAGACGGACCGCAAGCCGAGGTCGATTGACCGCGGGGGCGGCTGTTGTGTTGGCGTGCGCGATATTTGCCGGGATGGCGGGAGCGGCTGAGTTGATGACGCTCGAAAGATGCGAGGCGGAAGCGGTTGCGAACAATCCGGGATTGAAGGCGGCGGAGAAGGGCCGGGCGGCGGCGGAGTGGCGGCGCGCCGAGGCGAAGAGCGCGAGGCTGCCGAAGTTTACGTTGAGCGGCTCGGCGGTTTCAACTGACAACCCGACTATGTCGTTCATGTCCGTGTTGAATCAGGAGAGGTTTGACCCGGCGATGATGGGGAGCATAAACGATCCCGGGGCGACGGCGAATTTTAACGCGAGGTTCGGTTTTGAGGTTCCGATAAGTTCAGGCGGAGCGGTTAAGCACGGGATAAGAGCGGCGCGGGCGGCGGCCGGGGCGGCTGCGCACAGCGAGGAAGACGCGAGGAGGCGAGCTAGGCGGGCGGCGCGGGCGGCGTATTTCGGGGCGGTTGTGGCTGCGGACAAGACGGAGGCTGCTGGCGCGGCTCTTGAAGCGGCGAGGGCGCACGCTGCGCTGGCGGCGAGCATGAGGGACGCGGGCCTCACGGTGGAGTCGGACGCGTTGAGCGCCGCGGCGCGGCTGGCGGAAATGGAAGAGTTGAAGTTGACGGCTGACAACGAAGCCGCGCTGGCGAAGGCGGAGCTTCTGATGGCGATGGGGGCGGATCAGGGACGCGAGATACAGATCGACCGGGGCGCGCTCGAGCGGGTGGAGTTTGACGGCGCGCTGGAGGAATACATTGAATCCGCAATGAAGAACAGGCCGGATTTGAAAGCTCTCGAAGAGGCGGTTAAAGCGGCGTCGGAAGCGGAGCGGATAGAGGCTGCCGCCGGGAGGCCGACAGTCGGGGCGGCGGCGCACGCGGATGTCGACCGCAGGCGGATCGGAAGCGGGGGCGGGGAGAGTTGGTTTGCGGGGGTGGCGGCGAATTTCAGCGTGTACGACGGAGGCCGCGCCGGGGCGCGCCGGGCGGCGGCGCGCGCGGAGCGGGAGCGGCTGGAGTGGGCGCTGGAGCAGGCGAGGCAGGCGGCGGAGATGGAGACGCGCCGGGCGTATTACGGCGCGAGCGCGGCGAAGAAGAAGATGGAAGCTGCGGCGCGGGCGGTCGAGCAGGCCGAGGCGGCGGCGCGGATTGTCAACAATAGATACGCGAACGGGCTGGCCGTCAGCGTGGAAGTTTTATCGGCGGAAGCGGAGCTTACGCGGGCGAAGCTGAGGCGTCTGGCGGCTCTGAGCGAGTTCGTCGTCGGCGTGGAGACGCTGGCGCTGGCTTCTGGAAAATGACGGCGGCCTAGCGCGCGCGCGCGGTTGAAAAATTAGGCGACAAAGACTACCGGAGGACGGAAATGAGAAGAGCGGAAAAGATAAAAGAAGGAATGAAGAGAGCGGCGGGAGTTGTCGCTGTTGCGGCGCTGTTGGCGGTCGCGGCGGGCGGGTGTTCCCCGCACAAAAAAGAAGCGGAGCGCGCCCTTGCGCCAGACGCGGCGGAGATGAAAGCGACGGCGGAGCGGGTGATTCTTGAAATGAGGCCGGCGACGGTGGAGGCTACCGGAACGGTGACGTCCGGCGCGCGGAGCGTCTTGTCCGCAAAAGTGTCCGGGCATGTGAAACGGACACTGGCGGAAGTCGGCGACAGGGTGGCGAAAGGGAGCCTGCTGGTCGAGTTGGACTCAAGGGAAATCGAAGCGGCGGCGGAGCAGGCGAGGCAGGGCGTGGAGGCGGCGGAGCAGGGGGCGCTTGAAGCGGACGAGGGGGTGTCGGCGGCGCGCGCGGGAGTGGACGCGGCGAAAGCGGCGGACGAACTGGCGGCGACGACGTTCGCAAGATATGAAAAGCTGTTGGCGGAAAAATCGGTGTCGCGGCAGGAGTTCGAGCAGATGGAGGCGAAGAGGAAGATGGCGGCGGCGGAGCTTGCGAGGGCGAAGACCGGGCTGGCGGGGGCGGAGGCCGGAAGGCGGCGGGCGGCGGCGATGGTGGAGCAGGCTAGGCAGGCGCTGAGGCAGGCCGAGGTGATGCGGGGCCACGCTGCGGTGAAGGCTCCGTTCGCGGGAATAGTGACTGAAAAGCAAGCGGAGACTGGGCAGTTGGCGGGACCCGGCGCTCCGCTTTACGCGATAGAGGACGACGCGGACTACAGGCTGGAGGCGGCGGTGGAAGAGTCGATGTTCAGCCGGGTGTCGGTCGGCGACGAGGCGCAGGTCGAACTGGACGCGATGGCCGGCAAGACGTTCTCGGGCCGCGTGATCGAGATATCGCCGACTGTGGACCCGGCGACAAGAAAATTCATAGTGAAGATAAAGCTGCCCGGAGAGTCGATGGCAAGGAGCGGGATGTACGGCCGGGCGAGGTTTTCCCTCGGCGAAGAGGAGACGTTGACGGCTCCCGCCGGGGCGATGGTGAAGAGGGGGCAGATGGAGGGCGCGTTTGTGGCTGGAGCGGACGGGCGGGCTTATTTCAGAGTGGCGAAAGTCGGTAGACGGCACGCCGACGGCAGGGTCGAGATTCTGTCGGGGCTTTCCGACGGCGACGCGGTTATCACTTCCGGAACGGACAGGTTGCGCGACGGAATGAAAGTGGAGATTGAACAGCGATGATGAGAATAGGCCCCGCGGGGCGCATCGGACAATTTTTTATCAACTCGAAACTTACGCCCATCATAGTGGTCGTGATGATAGTCCTCGGCGTTCAGGCGATTATGAAGACGCCGCGCGAGGAGGAGCCGCAGATAACGGTTCCGTTTGCGGACGTGATAACGGCGATGCCGGGAGCGAGCGCGGCGGAGGTGGAGAAGCGCGTCACCATGCCGCTGGAAAAGCTCATGTGGGAGATCTCCGGCGTCGAGTACGTGTACTCGATGTCGCGTCCGGGGCTGAGCGTGGTCAGCGTCAGATTCTACGTCGGGGAGAACGAAGAAGACAGCTTCGTGAAGCTGTACAACAAGGTGATGGGGAACCTCGACAGGATGCCGCCGGGGTCGACGCAGCCGCTGGTGAAAACGAAGTCGATAGACGACGTGGCGGCGCTGACGCTGACGGTGTGGAGCGAGAATCGGGACTGGGGGGAGCTGAGGCGGCTGGCGGGGCAGTTGGCAGACGAGATAAAGAAAGTGGAGAAGGTGTCCGAAATCGAGATAGCGGGAGGAAGGAAGCGGCAGATAAACGTGAGGCCGGACGTCGGCAAGATGGCGGCCAGAGGGGTGACGCTGACCGGGCTGGCCGGGGCGCTGCAGCAGGCGAGCGTCAAGCTTCCGGCAGGAACGTTTGATAGCGGCAACGCGGAAATAATAGTCGAGAGCGGCGAATTTCTAGACAGCGCGGAGGCGGTCGGGGCGGTGGTCGTGGGGGCCGCCGCAGGAAGGCCGGTTTACGTTTCGGACGTGGCGGACATTGAGGACGGCGTGGACGAGACGACGGACTACGTGTTGATGGGGGCTGGGCCTGCGGCAGCGGAGAAGGGGATCGCCATTGAGTCCGGCGAGCCTGTCCCTGCGGTGACGATAGCGGTGTCCAAGCGGAAGGGCGCGGACGCCGCGCGGCTGGTTGGCGCGGTGATGGAGCGCGTCGAGGCTGTGAGAAGCGGCTTCATGCCGTCGGACGTGAACGTGACCGTCACGCGGAACTACGGCGCGACCGCGTACGAGAAGGTGAACGAGCTTATCAAGCATCTGGCCGGAGCCATAATCGCCGTCACCGTCGTGGTGCTGCTGTCCATGGGCTGGCGCGCCGCGCTCGTTATCATGCTTTCCGTCCCGATAACTTTCTCGCTGACTCTGTTCATCTATTACATGTACGGCTACACGCTCAACAGGATAACTCTGTTCGCGTTGGTGTTCGTGACGGGGATAGTAATAGACGACTCGATAATAGTGGTTGAAAACATACACAGGCATTTCAAGATGAAGAAGCTGCCTCCGTTGCAGGCGGCGATAACGGCCGTCAACGAGGTGGGGAACCCGACGATACTGGCGACGCTGACGGTGATAGCGTCCGTGTTTCCGATGTATTTCGTGACGGGGCTGATGGGGCCGTACATGAGGCCGATGCCGGTGGGGGCGTCGCTGGCGATGACTATATCGCTGCTGGTGGCGTTCATAGCGGCTCCGTACTTGGCGTTCAGGCTGCTGAAACGGGAGGACGCTGGCGGGGAGGACGAATACGACGTCCGGCGCACGATGACGTTCAAGGCGTACGCGTCGATCATGGAGCCGATGATAGAGAGTCCGAGGAAGAGATGGATTTTCATAGGGGCGGTGGGGGCGCTGCTGGCCGGGTCGGTTTCGCTGCTCGGTTTCAGGGCGGTTCAGGTGAAGATGTTGCCGTATGACAATAAGAGCGAGTTTCAGATAGTTCTGGACATGCCGGAAGGGGCGACGCTGGAAAGCTCTCTGGCGGCGGCGAAGGACGTGGCGGCGACGCTAGACAACCTGCCGGAAGCGACGGACTATCAGATATACGCGGGCCGGGGAGCGCCGATAAATTTCAACGGGCTGGTGAGGCAGTACTACATGAGGCGCGGCTCGAACGTGGCGGACATACAGGTGAACCTGCTGGACAAGCATGATAGGAAAGCGAGCAGCCACGACGTGGCGAAGCGGGCGCGGGGGCCGGCGGAGGCTGCGGCGGCCAAGCACGGCGCGAGGGTGAAAATCTCCGAGGTCCCGCCGGGGCCTCCTGTGATGGCGACTCTGGTGGCCGAGGTGTACGGCCCGGACGACGCGGGGCGCAGGGATTTGGCCGCGAGAGTATTGTCGATTTTCGACGACACCGACGGAGTGGTGGACGCGGACGCGATGACGGAGGCGGACGCGCCAAAGCTGTCGTTCGACATAGACAAGAGGAAGGCGGCGCTCACCGGGGTGTCGCCCGCGCAGGCGGCGGAGACGATAGGCATGGCGGTCGGGGGAGCGGATGTGGCGCTGGCGCACAGCCCGGACGACTACGAGCCGGCGATGGTGAACGTGAGGTTGAGGCCGGAGGAAAGGTCGGGAGCGGCGCGGCTGATGAGCCTCAAAGTCGCCTCCGCGTCCGGCGCGATGGTCCCTCTGTCCGAACTTGCCACGGCGCGCGACGGCGTCGAGGACAAAACGATTTTCAGGAAGAATCTCAAACGGGTCGAATATGTGACGGCAGACGTGGCGGGCACATACGAAAGCCCGGTTTACGCAATGCTGGACATGGGCCGGAAGATATCGGCGCTGGAGATGCCGGAAGGCTACAGCGTGACGCAGCATTACTCGACGCAGCCGCCGTTCGAGAGCGATTTCGGGATAAAGTGGGACGGCGAATGGCAGATTACTTACGAAGTTTTCAGGGACTTGGGGATAGCGTTCGCGGCGGTTCTCGTGTTGATCTACGTGCTGATAGTGGCGTGGTTCCAGTCGTTCATCAGGCCGATGGTGATGATGACGGCGATACCGCTGACGCTGATCGGGATACTGCCGGGGCACTGGGCGCTCGGAGCGTTTTTCACGGCGACTTCGATGATAGGATTCATAGCGCTCGCCGGGATAATAGTAAGGAATTCAATACTGCTGATAGATTTCGCGAAGATGAGGACGGACGAAGGGATGCCGCTGAAGGAGGCGGTGCTGGAGAGCGGGGCGGTGAGGCTGCGCCCGATAGTGCTTACCGCCGGGACGGTGGTGGTGGGGGCGGTTCCGATATACCTCGACCCGATATTTCAGGGGCTGGCGGTGTCCCTGATGACAGGCGCTGTGGCGTCCACCGCGCTGGCGTTGATACTAGTTCCTCTGCTGTATTACATGATAGAAAGCGCGGGCGGAAAGGATAAGGACGCGGATGTGTTCGAAGACGCGCCCGCCCCGGACAAGGAGGATTCGCCGTCGTGATAAAACAACTGACGATTATTTGCAGCGCCGAACTGTCGGAAGTGGTCGGAAAGGTTTTGACAAAGTCGGGAGCGCCGGGCTTCGCCAGATTCGACGGAACAGGCACGAACATTCTAGAAAAATCATCGCTGTACAGAGACCTCACATGGCCGTCATGCGTGTACATCGTCCCGGCGGAGGAGGAGAAGTTGCGCTGGATAATAGACAAACTGAAAGCGCACGCCGGGAAATGCTCCGCGGAGCCGTGCCTCAAAATGATTCTGACCCCGGTGGAGGAGTTTTATTAACCCGAATCCACCATTAGGATTCGGGATAAATGCGACAGTGGGGCTGTTGAAAAAGTCATATTCTTTCGGGCGCCACCCCCAAACTTGCTTTGGGGGTGTTGAATATGTATGTAAACATGCGCGAAAGTTTTAAATCTTATGCCTTCTCCAACACTCAAATCCATACTCTGTTGCTTTTTCAAAAGCCCCACTGTCCCCTGTTTCCCCTATTTCCCTACGCTAATAACGCGCGCGCATTCTGCGCGCTTTGGAGCGCGGCAATTCATTGCCGCTTTGCTGTTCCGGGAATTCATTCCCTTCTCTTCTCCCCTCCCAGAAAACTTTCCCATTGTGCCTTCGTGACTCCGTGGTTCATATTCTTTTACTATTTATACTTGTCTCCGCGTTGGCAGATAACATCCATCATTTCCGTCTTCCCCCCTAACCATGCCCCGCCACTCCACCACACACAACACAACAATCTATCCGCAATTGGCGCCCCGTTGCCAAATCGCCCTCTTTCGTTCATAATAACAACATAACCGATAAGCGAGTGAATGACGGAGTTTTCGGGCAAGATCATGGAAGACATGTGGTTCAAGCAAGCCGATGTTGAAAGAGATTAAGAGGCGTAGGGGGCAACAAGAATGACTAGGTCAGCGGGAAAACAAATATGTGTCAATAGTCTCGGCCTGACCCCAATATCTAGGTGGTAACAAGAATGACTAGGTCAGCGGGAAAGCAAATATGTGTCAATAGTCTCGGCCTAGCCTCAATATCTGTTAATAAGAATAAATCGGATTGAAAACCATGTCTAACAAAAGAAGGCTATTAATTAAATGTATAATTGCCAATATCATTCTTAATATTATAGTTCCTTTTACAACATCGCTTATTGATATAATAAAAGATAATAGTATGCATAATTTGATATTTGGTTTACAATCGCCCTCGGTTATGATGGCTATTTTGTTAGGATTCTATTATTTAAGTTCTTCTATTGGGTTGTTTTTATTTGTAATTTATATATATAATAGCAATGCTGTTCAATCAAGCGACCTCCAGAGATAGTTGCGTAAAAGCGGGCGGTGGAAAAGGTTCTTTCCATTTTTCGTGAAGCAGATACTGGAGGGGGTGGCTCGAGAATATATTCAACTGAATGAGGGACAAGATACG
>JAKQPS010000031.1 GCA_029564595.1 bacterium
CGATGGCGAGCCGTGGCGAGGCGTATGCGGGGTTCCGCGCCGTTGAGCCTCCGCCCAGCGCGGCGGTTGGCGCGGTCAAGGAAGTCTCAGACAAGATGGGCGTCAAGGTCATCTGGATAGACGGTGCGCCAGTGGGCGGTCGAGCCATCCAGGGCGCGGCCATTCCCGGCGAAAACACGATTCTGCTCCATACCGATTTACTTACGAACCCGAAGCGCGATCCAGTGATGATGGTGTACGCCCACGAGCTTACGCACCGGAGTGAGAAGGCCAGCGCGAAGGAGTACGGCGTCCTGCGCGATTCCGTGCTGGCGCGGGCCGAGGCGCGGGCGAGCGTGGAGGAGAAGGTCGCCTCCGGCATGAGCCGAGCCGCCGCCGAGAGCGAGGCGGTAGCTGAGCAGGTCGAGGTTCTTGGTACGGATCAGGCGTTTTGGAGCGAGGTGTTCGCTGGCAAGGAGCAATCCTTCATCGAGCACATCATCCAGATCGTCACGGATATGGCCGAGCGCGTTTTCGGCACGAACCAAGCGGCGAAGGCGGAGGCGATTCGCGGCGCGGCTGTTTCGGCGTTTCAGGCTTTGCAGGCGCAGAATCAGTCGCAGAATCAGCAGAATCAAACCATCAACCAGCAGGAGACCGCGAATGGCGTGCAAAAAGGGCAAGCGGAAGAAGTAGATAAGAAATCAGCGCAAAAAGAACTTCTCACTATTCCAGATTGGGCTTCTGAAGAAGTAAAGGCGAAACTTAATGAATCTATTTCAGGAGAGACATCTAAAGTAATCGGGTCTTCTGTTGACTTTCCAGAATACCGGACCATTTCAAAAGAACAACGCGACGATCTTTTGGCGCGTGGCTTTACTTTCGATGTTGACAGGATGGGAAATCCAAGGATTCGAGCATCACAAAAAGCAAGAGAATCCATTCTTCGTGAAACTGTAAAAGCAAAAGCATCATCCAGGGCTTCCGAAATCAAAGCTCCGCCGGATTCCAAGCCCGCGCCGGCCGCCCCCAAGCAATCCCGCTCCGAAGTCGCCAAGCTCCGCCGCGATGCCGAGGCCGCCAAGGCCGAACGCGCCCGTCTGCGCGCAGAGAAGCGCAAGGCCGAAATCGAGTACAACAAGAAGTTCAAGGGAAGCGGTCTTACGCGCTCGCAGGCGGCGAAAGCTCGCAGAATCTACGACTACGACACCGGCGAAGCGCCAGTTCTCGGACTCGTTATCGACCAGTTCGGCGGGATAACAAAAAAGTCTGCAAAGGCATTTGAAATTGAGACGGATGGGCTTCCAAAATCAATACGATCAAAGCTGTTTCCGGCAAATGGAGGAAGCGATTGGAACAGCATTCTTTGGGCGAT
>JAKQPS010000037.1 GCA_029564595.1 bacterium
CACATGCTTGTCTATCAATTTCAGGATGTGACCGTCGGGAATCATGCGGTGCATCACAAAGCAGTGCACAGCCTCCGTGTCGCATTCCTTTCTTCCCATCATCGCCGCATCTCCGCTGGTTTTCCATTATGCTATCACAAAAGTCGCTTATTGTCAACCTTATTGCGAAAAATTAGTTTTTCAACAGCCTGTCTCGGCCTGACCCTAGAACTCTTTTTGCTTAAACTTGCGCTTGGTGTTGGCAGTACTGTGCCGACTTTAGGTCCAACGCCTGCAAAAACAACGTAGCCAATTGGTTTCGAAGTCTTTGGATCGATAATTGCAGAAACACCCCCTTCAACAAGATTTTTGCCATATGAACCGCCTGCATTTACTGAATATTCACAGTCATCATTTATGAAGTCAGCAACAGTCGCATCTTTTCCAGTCAAATGCATAAATGATCCTTTTCCTGATAAACCCAAGGCAGCTTCTACTGTTAACGAATCACTTCTTAAAAGAGCCGAATTTCCTTTATCATCCCAAGCATAGTAATAGTCTCTGGCAACGCCGAAGCCAGCGGAAGCAGATCCCCCTGCTCCAACAGCATATGCTTCTTCTCCGTAAGGATCCTTTGCGAAGTTTGGATTATTGCCGACGTAGGTGTAGGGGTTGGAGTTCCAGACGGGGTCTTCTTGGAGGAAGGAGGCGAGGGTTGGGTCGTAGAAGCGGGCGCGGTTGTCGGAGAGGCCGAGGGAGGAGGAGGCGCTCCAGTCGAGGGAGAGCCATTCGCGGGCGGCGTAGCGGTAGGGGTTGAGGCGGGCGAGTTTGAAGGGGGAGGCAGCGGTCTCTGCGGCGGGGGCGTCGCAGTGGCGGACTTGGTTGCCGAAGCTATCGTAATGGCCTCGGCTTGACTGGCCATTCTGTGATAGGAAATCGCACCCACAAACGAGTTTGTGGGTGGCACCCGGATATTCAGCCGCTGTTCGCAATGCATTCATCATGTTGCTAAACCGTCATACCTCTCCGCCAAATCTGTCAATATTCTCGGTCTGACCCCAGAACCTGCCAGAACCTGCGGCCTGACCCCAGATACATAGTCTCGGCCTGAATCCAGAACTTGCAGAACTTGTGATTCTATTTATTCCAAAGCTCCTGTAGTTCCTTTGTAACCTGCTCTCTTTCTTTCGTGAGCCTATTTAGCTTGACGCGGTTCTCTTTAATGCATATTGTGGACATGTGGCATGAAATAAATAGCTTTAATGGTTTTGACAGAGCTATTTCCAAGCTTTCTATTGTCATATTTAGATATTTTTCTTCATCATGTATTAAAAAATAATACATTGAAAGGTCATAGCTTATATTTATTTCGTCTGCCAACTGCTTATCATTCTCATAAACGTATAAATAATATTTATACGCTTCATCTACAAGTTTATGTTCTGAGACATATGAATCGCCTATCAAGTATGTGAAAAGTAAGCTATCTGGATAGAGTCTCTGGTAAAAAGATAATTCGTCTCGAACTTTGATTAGATAATCGAACACTTCACCGTTTACTAAAACGCGAGGATAATAGTCATCTTCCAAATATTCTAGAAGCAGTTCGCCTGCGTGAAAGTTTTTAGGATTATAAAACAACGATTTATTTATAAACGAATGAGATGCTGCCCAGTCTGCTTCACATCCGAGATCGTTCTTACTATTTTTCGAACAATATTTATATTCACTATAATGCTTCCTTGCTTTTAACTGATAATATGTGGAAAGAATATGTTTTCCGTTTATGCTTGCATATACGAGAGAAGACGCAAATATTGCGACGATTGATATGAACAACGCACATTTGAGTTTCTTTCGCATATTGCTTGACCTCTCAATTATCAAGGCAGCGACTTTAAAGTATCCATAATTGCTTGCAACTGCTCTGACGTGAATCCAAAAAGTGCGAGTCTGGATTTTGTCCAATTGCCAGACGACACAAGCCAATCAGTGACTTCCTTTGCGGTAGCTTTCATAAGACCACTTCTGCCTGTCAAGACTTCTGTTGAGCCATCTTCAAATGTTCTTGTATAACGAAACTCATTCCAATTGATAGCAGCCAACTCATTTTTCACACCTTCAGTCGGAGCATTGTTTGTAAACATTTCCCATTCTTCATCGCTACAACTGGCTGCCATTCGCATAGCAGTTTTAATTTGACTTTGATTGATTTCATTATTGGGATTATCCATTAAATCCTTGCCTAAATCGATACCTAACTGGATTGCCCTGTTATTAAAATAAGACCCTATTGCAGAGCCAGAGTATTTTTTTGAAATACCGATATACAAATTACCTAGTTTCTCTCTAATTTTATTCTCTCCATCAGGATCCGAGAAATCAAGTGGATTATTGCCTACGTAGGTGTAGGGGTTGGAGTTCCAGACGGGGTCTTCTTGGAGGAAGGAGGCGAGGGTTGGGTCGTAGAAGCGGGCGCGGTTGTCGGAGAGGCCGAGGGCGGAGGTGGCGCTCCAGTCGAGGGAGAGCCATTCGCGGGCGGCGAAGCGGTAGGGGTTGAGGCGGGCGAGTTTGAAGGTGGAGCCGGAGGTCTCTGCGGCGGGGGCGTCGCAGTGGCGGACTTGGTTGCCGAAGCTGTCGTAATGGTAGGAGGAGGCGAGGCCTTGGACGGGTTTGGGGGCGGCGGGGTAGTCTGCGTTGGCGGTGAGGCCGGTTATGCTGCCTAAGCCGTCTGCGAGAAGGAGGACGGGTTTGAGGCGGTGGGAGCCGGAGGAGTCTGTCCAGAGGGACCACCAAGCGAGGGGTTCGTCGACGCCGGGGCCGTGGAGGTAGAGGTTGGCGAGCGCGGGGGCTGGGGAGGAGCCGATGACGTCGGGGTCGGGGATGGGGGCGGGGCCGGTGGTGAAGTCGGCGAAGGCGTCGTCGCCGTCGAAGGCGCGCCACAGGATGTGGACGGGGGGAACGGAGCCGGAGGAGAGGTAGGTTTTTGTGTGGAAGCGGCGGCCGAGGGGATCGTAGCGGATGGCGATGGAGAGGGATTGGGGGATGTTGTGGGCGGCGGTCATTTTGTTGTCTTCGTCGTGAGAGAAGAGGAACGAGGGCGTGGCTTCTGATGACGATTCGTCGAGGCAAGGGGAGTGGACGTCTTGGGCGCGGGAGGAGGCGCAGGTTTCGCGGAGGTATTTGTGGGTGAGGTTGCCGTTGAGGTCGTAGCGGTATTCGAAGAGGTGGTCGCGGATGATTTGGTTGCGGAGGTTGAACTCGGCGGCGGGGGCTGGGGCGGGGTCGGAGAGATGTGAGGCGACGCGGTTGCCGTCGGGGTCGTAAGAGTAGTCTTCGTCGGTAAGGGAGGGGATGGGAGAGGTCTTCTGGTAGGCGGCGGCCGAAAGGCGGTCGATGTCGTCGTAAGTGTAAGCGGCGGAAAGGGCCGGGGAATCAAATGCGACGCGGCGGCCTGCGGGGTCGTATCCGAAGGCGGTCGGGTCGGGATTGCCGCGACCGAGGTGTTGGGGCGGATGTGTGGCGTTGCTTAGATTCATGTCGGTTATGTTGGCATTATGATCGAAAGAGGGCGGTTTGGCAACGGGGCTGTATGTGGAATGTTTGTTGTGTGTGTGGGGGGGGGTAGGGTAGGGGTGGCGGAAAGAGGGGAATGGGGGAAGAAGAAAAAAATTAACCACAAAGGCACGAAGGCACGGAGAAGAGGAAAAAGAGGGAGAATGTTTTGCCGCCTGCGGCGGCTTGGGGAAAACCCTTTGAAAAGGGTTGTTCCCCAAACCCCTTTCCTAAATCTTTCGTGTCAGCGCCGATGTCGGGGGCTGCGCCTCCGGCTTTGGCGCGTGTTATGGGAAAAGATAGAAGGGAAAGACGTGTTGGCATGTCCGGGCGGTTCGCGAATCGACTATATGTTTGCGATGATGATTAAGGGGGCAGTTTCAAAAGGCGTTGTGAGGGGCGTCGGGCAGAGAGGCGCGAGCGCCTTGTCGCGTGTCGCGTTTAAGCAATTCTTTTTCGATGGCGTCGATGGCGCGTTTTTTTTCCATCGCCCAAGCAGGGGCGATCAGGAGGTCGGAGGGGCCGTCGGCGGTGAGGCGTTGTATGACGATGTCGGGAGAGAGGAGTTCCAGATAGTCGCAAACGAGGGAGACGTATTCTTCGAATTTGAAGACAGGGATTTCGCCGCGGGAGTGGGCGTCGGCGAGAGGGGTGTCTTTGAGGATGTGGAGGAGATGGATTTTGACGCCGTGAACGCCGAGGTTAGAGAGGAGGCGGGCGGAGTCGAGCATCATGTCGCGCGTTTCGCCGGGAAGGCCGAGGATGATGTGTCCGCAGATTTTGAGGGAGCCGCGATCGATGGCGCGTCGAGAGGCGTCGATGAAAGAGGCCACATTGTGCCGTCTGTTGATGAGTTCGAGAGTGCGGTCGTGAGCTGACTGAAGGCCAAGTTCAATCCAAGTCTCTTTGTTTTGACCGATGGAGGCCAGAAGGTCGAGAACGTCGTCTGGAACGCAGTCCGGCCTAGTGCCGACGGAAAGGCCGACGATGTCTTCGCAGGCGAGGGCTTCGGAGTAAGAGCGACGGAGGGTGTCGAGGGGAGCGTAAGTGTTGGTGAAGGCCTGAAAATAGGCAAGAAACTTTTCGGCTTTATATCTGGCCCGCATGAATTCGGCGCCTCTGCGGGTTTGTTCGGAGATGGAGGCGCGCTCTCGTCTGGTGTTGGGGCTGAACCCCTGATTGTTGCAGTATATGCAGCCGCCTTCGCCCATAGAGCCGTCTCTGTTCGGGCATGTGAACCCGGCGTCTATGGATATCTTATAGACTTTGCAGCCGAACCTGCCTTTCAGGTAGTCGCTGAATGCATAGTAGCGTTTATCAGACATAAGTTTCCGCCGCTCCCGGCCAAGTCCCGGATAGTATAAACCTGAATGAGGCATAGGGAAAGACGAGGAAGAAGGGAAGAGGAAAAAAGAGGAAAGGCTAGGGGATGCTTTGCCGCCTGCGGCGGTTGGGGAAAACCCTTTGAAAAGGGATGTTCCCCAACCGCCTTTCCTAAATTTCTCCTGCTAGCGCCAAAGTCGGGGATGGGCTTCCGACTTTGGCGCGTGTTCATGGGGAAAGATAAAAAACGGGGGGGGAAACGAGGGGAAAATGGGTTCCCGCTTTCGCGGGAATGACGGCGGAGGGAGGGAATGGAATGACGGCAAGAAGGAAAGAGGAATGACGGCGGAGAGAAGTAAAGGAATGACGGTAAAAAAGAAAAGAAGAATGAGGGCGCGATGGGTTGAAAATGGGTTCCCGCTTTCGCGGGAATGACGGCAAGAAAAGAAAAGGAATGACGGCGGAGAGAAAAATGTTCGGTTTGCCAAATAAATAAGAAGCAACTTGCTGATGAACAGCAATAATCACACGCGCGGAGGAAAAAGCTTTGTGAAAGGCGCGCGAGTGAAAGTAAAAATTTGACAAGAAGGCTAATTTTTTCCGCAGGCGTTTCTGACTGAAATAAAGGCGAAGATGCCGAGCAGTATAGCGCCTGCGGATAGAAGAAGGGCGGGCCAGAGGTCGTCGGTCCGGTAGACGGCGTTCATCCGATGCAGTGTTAGGGCCATGCGGGGATAGGCCTCGATGACGGGGGCGATCCAGTGGTTAATGAGCAACAGCAGGAGGCCCATCGCCCAAGAAAGGCCGCCGTACAGGGCCAGTTGGAACAAGCCGCCGGGGCCGCGCGTTTTGATTGCGTAATCGCAACAAATCACGACGAGGAAAGCCGCGCCCAAGCTGACAGCCGCCGCGGGAGCGGCGAGGCGGGCGAGAACGGCTCCGTTCCCGGTTGCCAAGCAAACGGCGGCTAAGCCGATCAGCCAACCTAGAGAGCCGATGATTATTCCTATATAGCCGCCTATTGCGCCCCATCGAGCGGCGCGGTCGGAGGGATTGGGATTATTCTTGTTTTCATTGTCCGCCATAGCGAGATCTCCCGGTTTTGAGCGGATCGAAGCGTTTAGACAACGCGTAGGCGTCCGCAGGTTGTTTATGCCGCCGCCGCCGAGACAATCGAAAGAGTCAGCGGCGGAAGCATTTTGCAAAAAGGTTCGCTTGCGACTTTTCAAAAAATTGGTTCAGGCGCTTGGGATAACTGAGATCGAGACGATATGGGATGATGTCCAAGCGCGCGCGACGCATTGTGAAAGATGAGAGCGTTTAGGTTTTTTTCGCGCTCATTGATGAGCGAAGAAAAGCGAGTTGAGGCCGGCGACGAAAAAGCGGCCGGCATCAGAGGCGCTCGTTCATCCATAACTTGAGAGTTTCGGGGCTGTCGAACTCGGACATTTCGAGAGGGGAGGCCGAAAGAAGCGTTTCCGCCGCGCGCGACAACTCGGTTGCGCGGGAGTTGCCAACGGATTTGTCGAGGCCGAGTTCGATGCGCCAAAGTTCGTTCTGGATGGAGTCGAGAGCATCGCGCCGGGCCGACCAAGCGAGGGACTTAGGGGGGGAGAGTTTTTCGGCGACGGCCCGCGCGACCTTTCTAACGCCTGATTTGAACATGAGGGTTCGCTCGTCGCCGCCGCCCCAGCCAAGTCCTTCGGGTCTGAAGCACTCGTAGAGGAATGTTTCGACGCGTTGTAGGCAAGCGAACAGGTAGATGTCCGGATCGGGGTAGGCGTCCATCGGGGTGGACAGCACGATCATCCTTGCCTCGTTGATCCCGCGCCGCTCGATGTGAGGAGACCTCTCGAAGTCGAACACGGCGGCGCGGTATCTTTCCTGCGACATGCCGATTGGAGGCCCGCCTAGCGCGGACTGGAACTCTAGCCGCGTGTACGGCCTCAAAGCAGTCAGGTCTTTTTCCATCGCTTCCATGCGGTTGCTCATAAAGCCGGTGATTTGCTTTTTGCCGACGGCGGGTCCGGCAACGCCATATATTATTGGGGACAATGTTCGTTTGTTCCCGGAGTATGATCGGCGTCCCGCTTCGGCTCTCCCTTGCCGCTACATTAATAAGTATCCGGTTTTCCATGATTTTTTGAACCTGCGGAGGCATCGTTTGCTGCGCAGCCATGTGTGCGGAGTGGTTGCGGGTTTAATAAATTTCACTTTTCCTATAAAATTAGGCGTGGTTCGCGGGATCTAGCGGCGAATTCGAGTTGAAAGCCGTCGCGGGAGACCGGCGAATGGGAGGCAAAGGATGTCAGGGCTGAGCATGATAACGGGCGGAAGCGGAATGCTGGGGCGAGAGCTGGCGAATCGGCTGGCGTCGCTGGGCCGACCGGCGCGCCTGTTTGATGTAGTCCCGCCGCGAACGATGCCGGAAGGCGCGGAGTATGTGAAGGGCGACCTGCGCAAGCCGTCGGACACGGATCCGGCGTGCGTCGGCGTGAGCGTTATATATCATCTAGCGGCGCTCGACGCAACCGCATCGGGCGACGAAATCCGGGCGGTGAACATAGAAGGGACGGCCAGCCTGATTGAGAGCGCGGCCATAGCCGGCGTTCAAAGAATTGTGTTCGCGTCTTCGTCGGATGTTTACGGTTCGCCGCCGCCCGAATCGCCCTGCCACGAAGAGTCGCCGCTTGTTTCCACGGGGCCGTTCTCGATGTCCAAGATCGCCGGAGAGGAGTTGTGCCTGTCGGCGGCAGCCGGGACTGACATGAAAGCGTCGGTAATAAGGATGCCGATTGTCATCGGCCCGGGACTGAAAGACCCGCACATAATGAGATGGATAGTGAACCGGGCGGTCGAGCACAAGCCGATCTTCCTCGGAGCCGGAGGCAGCGCGGTCAGGCACTATGCGGATTGCGGGGACTGCGCGGACGCGTTCATTGCCGCGGCTGACAACGACGTCGCCGCCGGACACTGTTTCAATGTTGGATACGACAGGCCGCATACGGACGAGGAGTTCGCCCGCGCGGTCGTGCGCGCGGCAAAATCTTTTTCAATAATCGTGCCCGCCCCGCGCGCCGTGTCAGACGCGGCGCTGCGGATCGCGCGCGCCGCCGGCGAAGACCCTGTTCCCGCGGATTACAGGGACGGAGTTTTCGGCGACTCATGGCTCGCCACGGATAAAGCGCGCGCGCTCCTCGGCTGGCGGCCTCAAAAACGACTCCCGGTCTCTCTGCACGACTTTATGCGCTGGCATAAACGCAACCTCCTGAAAAATCTCGGCTGAGCATTTCCACGCCGCAGCTAATAATGCAGATAAAATGAGCGCTTCACCCGGATTCGTCTAAAGAGCCGACGAACCGGGGGCGGTTTTCATGGCGGCGAACATCTTCTCGCCTCCAAGCTGCGCTTGGGGACGTTCTGCCACGAAGAATGGCGCCGATGTTCAGTTGAACTATGGCAAAAAAACTAGGCGGGGTCATCGAGAGCATGCGGAAAGGTGGAGGATCGAGGTTGAGTTTGTGAGCGCGCAACCGAGGATGCGGGGCGACGACAGGAAAATGCCGGAAGCGGAGGCGATTTCAAAGGAGGTTGAGCGGGCAAGCTTGATTCTTTTAAGGGCGTCGCGGGCGGAGTCGGGGCCGGGCGATTTGGATGGCGGGACGTTGTGTCCTCGCTCGAGCCGGAGCAGAGCGTCGAAACAGTGTCCGCGAACTACGCCGCGAAAGTATTTGAGGAACATGTCTCTGTTTGCGAAGATGTCTGCGAACCAGATGTCTTTGTCGAGGAAAGCGATTAGGCCGGTCTGATTGTGAAAGGCGCTGAAACGAGCGCAGAAAGAGCGTATAGGGGAGTCCCAATGCTCGTAGAGGTCGTGAAGGTCGAGCGCGCGGGATGCCGCGCCGGATTCACCGAAGAGTCTGACGATGTGTTCCCAGACATCTTTCTGATTCGGGGCGAAAAGGCCGCCTGAGCCGGCGGACTTGGCTGCGGAAGCCATGCGGGCGCGCCGCAGGCTTCCCATTGAGAAATCGGCGCGGCGGAAGGTTTTTTTGTCGTCCGGTATCGGGTCTGCGGCTCCGGGCCGGCAGTCCCAGCGGCGGACTTCGACGCAGCAGGAGGGCAGTTCCGCCTCGGCGCCCGGAGCGACGGCCGCCCCTGCGGAGATCAGCCTGCTTTGCGCGCCGCCTTCGAGCGTCTCTCCCTCAAGCGCGGCGAGCGGGCGCGGACCGTTGTTGACAATCAGCATACGTTCCATCGAGCCGGTTTCGAGCGCGCGCGCCGTCCCTCTCGCGATGCCTTCTGACAACGGCGAGAACTCCGTCCCGTTTTTCTCAAATTCCGGAGAAATCAGGCAGACTGGAAAAATCCAAAGGCCTTGCCACGAGGAGCCGTTTTTCACTGTCAGCCCGTCTAGGAAAGCGGCGGCGGAAATCATTCGGACTCCTTCGGCGGCGGCGGGATTCTTCAGGGCAGCAGTATCGAGAAGTTTTCAGGCGGGTCGGTTATCCTGATGAATCCGACGGGGTCATCGGGAGTTTCGAACCTTGATATGTCGATGGCGGGAACGGTTCTGTGCGGAGACATCCAGTGATACTTGAGGATGAGTACGCCGTTTTCGGCGCGTGCGTTGCGCACATCAATGCGCCCGTATCCGGCAGAGACATCGCCGCCGCCGCGAATGAAGTATGAAGGCTCGAAACCGGAGACCTCGAATATGTCGAACCTGCCGGCGCGGTCGATAAGAGCATAGTAGCCGCTGAATTTCGAGAAGTATTCCTTTGCCGTGCCGGACCAGCATACGATCCATTTCACGTTGTAAAGCTTGAGTCGGTTCAGCAACTCGTCAGGCCGGGAATCGGACAGAAGGGAGCCGAACGCGCGGGCGTCGTAGAAACCGGCGCGCCTGTGTTTGAGGAACACGTAAGGGTAGGGGCCGCCGATGAATTCGCGTCCCGTCCAGACTCCGAAGAGCGCGGGGAGTTGCGATTTGCCGAATATCTGGCCTTCGCTTTCCTCGTCCATGGAGCCGGAGTCTTCGAGCATAACGCGGGCGCCGGGGGGCAGTTGTTTCAATACTTCGACGAGTTGGAGCGCGTCGGGCGGGGCGGGTTGGCGCAGGAGGTTGTCGTAGAAGAAATGGGCGCGGGCCGAGCCTATGACCATGAGAGCGGCGCAGACGAGCGCTACGATCAGGGCGGCGGCGCGGCCCGCGGAACGGCGCGACCGGGACTCCGCCCATGAGGCGATGCAGACCCCGCCTGCCGCGGCCAGCGCGAACTGAGAGAGCGGGAAGTATCTGGACGGGTTGAGGGTCTGCCCTCCGGGGAGGAACGCGCCGTAGTAAGAGTAGAGCCAGAAGAAAGCGGCGAAGGCGGCGAGGAAGGCGGCGGAGCCGCGCGCGCCTCTGCGGCGCAGAGCGACAGCGCCCGCCGCGCCTGTTCCCAGCAGCAGCCAGAGCGTGGCGGCGTGCGCCGCTCCGAACGCGCCGCCGAACTCGTGGTTGTTCATCGAGACCGACGCCGTGAAGTAGTCTTTAAATGGCCGCCAGATGTCGAGGTTCATCCAGAAACGAGCTTCGGGAACGCTCTCCATGTCGGGCATGAAGCGGAACATGACGGCCAGCCACTGGATGTTGGCGAGAAGCATGGCGGCGGGGATGGCGGCGACAAGGACCGCCCTGAGGAAGCGCCGCCGCAGGAGCGCCCATGCCGCCGCCGCGAGGAACGCGGGAGCGAGAGCGACGGCGGATGTTTTGTGGACGAACAGCGCCAGAGCGCACGCGGCCGCCGCTCCAGCCCACGACGCCGCGCGGCCTTCTTTAGCGAATTTGAACACAAAGGACGCGGCGAGGAGTGACAGACAGGTTCCCGCGCCTGCGGTCGGCATCCCGCCGAGGAAAAACAGCATGGGCATCCCCGCCATGAAGTAAGCGCCGCCGAGGGCCATGCCGAACGCGGCCTCGCTCCGGGTCAGCCCGAAATTCCTCAGAGAGACCCACCAGACGGGGGCGAAAAGAAGCAGCCCGATGGAGATAAAGGCTTTCAGGACGGAATCGACGGAGGCGTCCGGGAAGAGGACGGCTAGGCGCTGAAGAGCGATGTTGCTGTTCCAGACGAAGCCCAGAGGGAAACCGGCCATGAAATGCGGGTCGTATCCCCAGATCGCGCCGGACGCCGCGTGGAACTCGCGCGCGGCTTCGCACTGGTATTTCAGCGCGGCGAAATCGTTGAACAGCAGAGGGGCGTCCTTCATCCGGAAGCTGCGCTCTGCGTTGCCGGTAAGCAAAACAACCGCCAAGCCCCCGGCGAGAACATATATCCACGCTTTCGACATTTTTTTAATCATCGCGGCCCCTCGCGGCGACGAAGTATCTCCGCCTGAATTCTTTGTCGGAAGCCGCCTTGCGGACGAACCATGGGACTACGGCTCCGGAGAAGAAAACTGAAGGGTTGATGTCGCACTCGATCCAGCAGCCGGGGCAGGAGAGGACTTTGCGGCGGACGGCGTCCGCGCGCGGGCCGCGCCACAGAGAGGAGAACGGCTCTGCGGCGGCGTTTCCGGCGGTTTCGCCGCGCAGTCCGCTGCAGGGGAACACATCGCCGCCGGGGGACATCCTGAAGTGGGCGAACATCGCCATGCACGGCGGGGCAGGCTCTGATTTGCCGCGCAGCAACCTGTTGGCTCCGCCCTCGTTGAGGTAGTCCTCGGAGACGTCGCGGAGGAAAGCTCCGGCGGAGCGGGAGCGGGCGCGCGCGGCGGCGCGCGAGCCTTTCGCGGCGGCGTGCGAGCGGTAGAAGCTCTCTATCTCCGCCCTCGTCATGTCCTCCTGCGTCTCGAACCCGCCGGGGGCGGCGTCCGTCTTGCCCTCGTGGTTCTTCGCGCCGAGGAAGACGCTGTGGCCGAGCCCGAGGCTTTCCGCCAGCCTGCCGACAGGCTCAATCTGGTCTAGGTTGCTTTTCAGCGCCGTCTGGTTTATCCCAGCGTGGAATCCGAGGCGTTTTTTCAACTCGGACAGCCGGCGGAGCGTTTCCATAGCGCGTTCGGACGCTCCGGGGACGCCGCGCGCCTCGTCATGGACGTCATTGAGCGCGTCGAGGCTGACCTGAATATGCAGCAGGCGGGCGAGACTGCCCGCGCTCTCGACCAGCTCCGCCGCCCTGTCCGGCAGAAGCCCGTTGGTGGTGACGTAGAAGAATCGCAGCGAAGGCGCTCGCTCCGCCGCCAGACGGAAGAACTCGGGGAGGTCGTCCCTTAGGAACGGCTCGCCGCCCGTGACTCGGACGACTTCAAGTTTCGAGAGGGCGGGGTCGCGGACGATTTCGCCGAGCCGAGCCGCGGGCAGTTCATCGCTCTGAGGCCAGCCGTGAATGTCGCACATTTTGCAGCGGGCGTTGCAGCGGTTGGTGATGTTGAGGGTCATCAGGAACGGAGGAGATGGCCGCCCGAAGGCTCTGCGCGCGCGCGCCGCCGCTATGTCCGCCAGCGTTCTAATCATCCCTTGCCGCTCCCGCGCCCGGCTGCCGATATCTCTTTCCTGAAACGTTTGAGGTCTTGATAGAGGATTTTCAGGTTGGCGGAGCTGATGGAGCTTGAGCGGCCTGAGCGCCGGGGGGCGCAGGACACCGTGGACTCCGCCACCCGCCGACCCGCGAGGCTCATCCGTATCACAAGCTCGCCCTGCATAAAAATCCCGTCGGTCGATGGCGGGGCGACGCTTTGGAGCGCGTCTTTTTTCAGCGCCTTGATGCCGCAGCCGAGGTCTCGCGCGGGAGAGCGGAAGAGCGCGCGTGCCATCGCGTTGTACGCCCAAGACATTGCGGACCGCGCCGGGCCGTTGGGGTAACTCGCGCGGCGACCCTGAACGACGTCCGCCCCCGCCAGCAGCATGTCCAGCATTGCCGGCAGGTCGCCGGGGTCGTACTGTCCGTCGCCGTCCATCACCGCGATTAGCGGGTGAGCCGCGCGCGCCAGCCCGGTGGAGATCGCTCCGCCGTGCCCCCTGTTCTTTTCGTGATGCAGAGCGGTCACTTCGGGATGCCGCGCCGCCAGAGCGTCCGCCGCAGCAGCCGTGCCGTCCGGGCTGCCGTCCTCGACGATGATGATTTCGAGCGCGCCGCACATCGGGCCTAGAACGTCCAGACACCGCAGAACCAGCGGCCCGATGTTCGCCTCGTCATGGTACGCCGGACATATAACGCTCACCGCCTCGTATCTCAATACCCTGCTCCGTTTGATTATCTGTCTGCCATGAATAAATCTTAACACAAACGGATAAGCGCGCCACCCGCGCGGAGAAATTGGGTTGCCGCCTCGCCCGCGCCGTCCCCCCTGCCGCCGCGTTTGACTCAGTTTTTTTTTGCCGATATACTAATAACGTTCGCGGGAGGAGAGAGACATGTATTTCAAGGAACCGGGACCGAAGAACACGGACGCCACGCTAGACATCGCGCTAAAGGAAGCGATGGCCCGCAAGATCAACCACATCGTCGTGGCGTCGACGAGCGGCGAGACGGGAGTAAAAGCGGCGCGCAAGTTTCAGGACTGCCCGGCCCGCGTCGTGGTCGTCACCCACAACACAGGCTTCTCTCAAGAGGGCGTCAATGAGTGTTCCGAGGAGAACGCCGAGTTGATCCGGCGCATGGGCGGTCGCGTCCACACCGGGACCCACATCCTGCGCGGTCTCGGCAACGCCATCCGCCAGCGCTCCGGCAACTACAGCGAAGAGCAGATCGTCGCCAACACCCTGCGCATCCTCGGCGAAGGCGTCAAAGTCTGCGTCGAGATATGCGCTATGGCGTGCGATTCCGGGCTGATTGATTTCGAGGACGTAATCGCCATCGGGGGAACAGGCCGGGGAGCGGACACCTGCGCGGTCGTCGCCGCCAACTCTTCAAACAAGTTTTTCGACATAAGAGTAAGGGAGATACTCGCGAAACCCAGCGGGTTCTAATAACACACACACGGGGAAACCAAAGCCATGCCAAAAGCGGCGAAGGTGTTGATATCGTTCATAGACGGCTCATATCTGTACGCGCTGTTGTCGAAGAAGCTCGAGCCGCATGACGCGCTCCTGATGTGCCACACGATAATTGGGCTGCCGGAAGGTTCCCCGACGGACAAGCCGACCATCGCCGCGGCCATCGTCAGGCAGACAAAGGCCGCCCCCCCCGTCGATTTCGCCATTCCCATGTCCCGCATCAACGGCATAAGCGTCATCGAGGAATACCTCGGCAAAGACGTCCCCAGCGACATGCAGGACATGTGGAAATAGCAACAATATCCGCCATGGATGTTGACGTAATTGACAAATACTGTGTTTTATGATAGTTTTTGCTCGGAATTAGCGAAAGGAGGCGTAAAGCGGGAAAAATCAGCGCTAAAATGCTGTTTTTAACGCGCGACTGGCTATAATTATCAGCACATATGTTGTTCGGGAGCAGGAGAAGGAAAGGTCTTGAGAATGACGGAACAGATGGCGAAAATTCTTAACAAAGATTATAAAGTTGCAGAAAAGCAAATGACGTCGAGAGAGCTTAACGCAATCCTTGCAAGGTTTAACAAGTTTATAACTGGCAGCGTTAGGATGAAGAATCAGAAAGTCGCCACAAGGGACAGCCTTGAAAAAAGGCGGCAAAAAGTTTCGATTTTGCCATAATAATTCTTGTCGTTACATTTTTTGTGTTTGTGTGATCGTTGCTGGGGCAATGCCGGCTGATGTTGCGGTTTGATTCGGGCTTTTATGGCAGCGGGGAGATATTACGGTGTCTGACAAAAACAACGAAAAATGGAATGTCCTCTTAGCGCTTTATATCCAAACTAAAGAATTGCTGATTAAGGCCGAAGAGCTTGATGTCGGCCATAACACATTCATTCAAACGCTTCAAGAACTCAAGGCTCTTCTTGATCACACAATGAGAATCAAAGCAGCGGAACT
Source organism: bacterium (assembly GCA_029564595.1). Classification (GTDB taxonomy): domain Bacteria; phylum UBP15; class UBA6099; order UBA6099; family UBA6099; genus UBA6099. The sequence continues at coordinate 14,795 of JAKQPS010000037.1, forward strand.
AGACATCTCCGCAGTTCCGAACAGCGCCGACAAGACAGAATATATTTCTATGAATTTAGATAAAGCTTGCGGACACGCATATAGAGCGTTTTTCGACACTGCGGATTGGTTCAGCATAATAATCAGAGAAAAAATCATCGAAATATTGAATCCCTATAGCAGAACGGCGATTATTGCCGCGATTCCCAGTTATTACTCTGAAATACGACCTAATATTGATGCGCTTAGCGCAGAAGTTGCTAACTTGAGACTTAAGAAGGACGTCGCAAACAACCAAATGCTGGCTAGCGTCCAAAAGTACGCCGCTACAATCGATGAAATGTTTGACGCGGCGATGGATATGCAACGGAAGATCGGCGCGTTGGAGGAATACAAATTCAAAGAAAAACGAAGTTCAATAAAGTATTGGGCCGTATATATAGGCGTGACCGTTTTTATCGGCATTGCATGCGTAGTTTTAGGTTGGATTCTTCAAACAAAAATAGGATGAACCGGATTTATGCCATCGCAGGCGGATCCGGATTTTTTTTGTGAAAAATCCGAGAATTCGAAAAAAGGGCGATCTACAACGTTGACTCATCAACTCGAACTCGGACACATGCGCAACTGTATGTTCCATCGTTCTCGCTCAATAAACATAGTATCTTTTCCCTTTCTTCAATTTCAGCCTGCATTTGTGAAATAGGCTGGCTAAACGCAAAGAAATGAGGATGCTGAATAATCATGGAGCTTGATTCCCGGTTCGCCGGAACCGCGCTGAAGGACTTTTTCATGGATGTCGAATGGCGCGACACCATGAACTACGCGGCGTCCGTGGCGGACGACAACCCGGCGTATTTCGACGACACGCGCCCCGGCGGCGTTATCGCTCCGCCGATGTTCTGCGAGGCCGCCGCGTGGCGCGTCTCCGAACGCATCCGGGATCACATCGACGTCCCCGGATTCCCCTTCCATCTGCTGATGACTCAGGTGCACTACAGCGAGCGCGCCGATTTCCACCGTCCGGTCGTCCCCGGAGACAAACTCAAAATTTCAGGCCGCATCGCCGCCATCCTTCCGCACAGGGCCGGAACTCACGTCGTTATCCGGTACGACGCGACGGACAAAAAAGGCGAGCCGGTGTTTACCCTCCACTCCGGGGCGATGCTCAGGGGGGTCAAATGCGCCGGCGGCGGCGCGGGGCAGGATGCCCTGCCGGTCGTTCCGCCTGCGCCTCAGTCGGAATCTCCCGCTTGGGCTGTCCCGGTAGAGATAACCCGTCTGGCCCCGCACATCTACGACGGTTGCGCCCGAATATTTTTTCCCATCCACACTTCCGAACGGTTCGCGCGCGGCGTCGGCCTGCCCGGAACTATCCTTCAGGGAACCGCCACGCTCGCCATCGCCGCGCGGGAGATTGTGAACCGGGAGGCGGGGGGCGACCCGCGCCTGCTCAAATCTCTCGCCTGCCGCTTCAGCGGCATGGTACTTCCCGGAACAACTATCAGCGTCCGCGCGTTTTCCCGCGAAGAGTCCGCCGGCGAGATAATCCTCCGTTTCGAAGTCCTCAACGCCGCCGGCGACAAAGCTGTCTCCCACGGCTTTGCCCGCGTCGCAAAAAACTGTTAAGAATAAATTGAAGAAATGCATTAAGGGAAAACTTTTGAAAAAGTTTTCCCTTAAAATCCCTTTCAAAATCTTTCAATCTAGCGCCGAAGTCGGGGCTGCGCCTCCGCCTTCGGCGCGTATCATGTGAAAAGATATTGGGAAAGGTTTATCAGGAGAAACGCATTCAGAATGGTTCTTTTTTCAGGCTGGAGTGATAAACAGCAATAATAAAAAATGCCAAACAAACGGGATATCGTGGAAGGCAAGGTCGGAGGCGGAGCGGTCAGTACATCTTCTTTTTTCGGAGGATGCGTTGTTTGTCGAAGATGTATTTGACGATTTTGTCCTGTTCGCCGGGGCGGATGATGTCGTATTTGACGCGGGTCTCGTATGAGACTTGCGCTCCGCTTTTGACTTCGTTGATGTCGGTGACTTTCCCGACGAGCGACACTTGAACGTCTCCGGGGAGCATGTAGGTAAGCTCGACGTAGCTGTCGGGGTTTATCTTGGCGATGGTGGCGATGACGGCGTCGCTCTGGCTGATGGAGACGGTCTCGCCTTTCTTGACGTCTGAGATGGGGGTGACGGGGTCGCGAAGGATGCGGTAGGTGAGGGGCACTTTGTCTTTGAGTCCGTAGGAGCTTTCTTTGGAGGAAGCCCTGAGCTGGTCTTCGACGGGCCGGTTCACCTGAATGGTGGGCGGGTTTCCGGGATGTATGGCGCTGACTTCGCCGACAAAGGATATGTAGCAGTCGTCCGCGTGTATGGTGATGTTGAGCGGGACCCCGCGTTTGAGGGCCGCGCTCGAATGCTGCGAGCCGGGCATCGGGAAGTAAACGGAATTGTCATTTTTTCTGACAATCATGCTTCCGAAGTTGTAGTCCTGCTTCATCACGGACACGGACATTTCAATCCGTTGCTTTATATGTATCTGATCCCATACTGACATAACTTTCTCCCCAGTCTTATTGACCGCAAGGGTTTTATGTAATAAAAAATAGCAATGCCTAGGCAAAAAGTCAAGGCGACAGCTTCAACAAGGAGGAAATGTCGTTATGGGCGTCATTCGCAGCGTGGGCCTTATCGCCCCGAAGGGAACAGGAAAAACATCACTGGCTGAAGCCATTCTTTTCAACGCCAAGGTTATAAAAAGGCTGGGCAGGGTGGAAGACGGCAACACGGCGATGGACTTCGATCAGGAGGAGATCGACCGGGGCATGACTCTTATGCCGTCGGTTTTCTCGTTCGACCTTAAGGGCGCGAAGATACACATGATCGACACGGCGGGGTATCCGGACTTCATCAACGAGACCCGCATGATGACCGGGATTTTCGACAACGCGATATTCGTGTTGAACGGGGCGGAGGGCGTGAAATCTCAGAGCCTGAAGCTGTGGAAGATGCTCAACGACCGGGGTATGCCCCGGATGATTTTCATAAGCAGCATGGACAAGGAGCTTGCCGATTACGGTTCGGTTCTGGATTCGATATCGAATGTGTTCGGGATGCCGGCGGCTCCGGTGACTATGCCGGTGACGAAGGACAAGAAGCTGGTCGGGGTAGTCGATCTGGCAAAGATGAAATATTACGCGGACAAAGGCGGCGGGGCGGTCGAGGAGTCGGACATCCCGGCGGATCTGGCCGACGAAGCCGCAGAGTACAGGGAAAAGCTGGTGGAGTCCGCCGCCGAGCAGAGCGACGAACTGATGGAGAAGTATCTGGACAGCGGGGAGTTGTCTCCGGACGAGGTTGAGAAGGGGTTGCGCGGCGGGGCGGCGGCGGGCAAGATTTGCCCGGTGTTCGCCGGTTCGTCCACGCTCAACATAGGCGTGTCGAACCTGATGAGCTATCTGGCCGAGCTGACGGCAGGCCCGGAGAGCGCGGCGAATTTCGAGGCGAAGGACACTGACGGCAATCCGGTAACGGTCGCCGTCAGCCCGAAGGAGCAGTTCGCGGGGATAGTGTTCAAGACGATGGTGGACCAGTACGCTGGAAAGATAAGCGTGTTCAAAGTGCTGACGGGGACGCTGAAGCCGGAGACGCCGATAACGCTGCCGAGGGTGAACCGGAAGGCTCGCGTGGGCAACCTGTTCCTCGTGAACGGCAAGACGCAGACTCCGACGGACAAGGCGGAGCCGGGCGACATCGTGTGCGTTGTGAAAGTGGACGACCTTCTGACGGGGGAGACTCTTTGCGATCCAGCCAGACCTATCATATTCGAGCTTCCCGCGATTCCGGAGCCGGTCATCGCTCTGGCCGTCGTGCCGAAGGAGAGAGGCGAGGAAGACAAGCTCAGCCGCGGCCTCGGAAGCATTCTTGAAGAGGACCCGCTGTTGAAGACCCGCCGGGACGAGCAGACGAAGCAGCTTACCGTGTGCGGCTCCGGGCAGATACATCTGGACTCGGTGGTGAGCAGGCTGCGCAGGCGTTTCCAAGTGAATGTTGACGTGGCTCCGCCGGAGATTCCATACAGGGAAACGGTGACCAAGTCGGCTAAGTACGTGGAGTACACGCACAAGAAGCAGACGGGCGGGGCGGGGCAGTTCGCCCGCGTGTTCATCGACCTAGAGCCGGTTGCGCGCGGCGAAGGCTACGAATTTGCGGACAAAATTTTCGGCGGGGTGATAGACCAGAATTTCCGCCCGTCGGTGGACAAGGGCGTGAGGGCGAAGATGGCCGAAGGAATCCTCGCCGGGTATCCGGTGGTGGATGTCCGGGTGTCGCTGGTGGACGGCAAGACGCACCCGGTGGACAGCAAGGACATAGCGTTTCAGGTGGCAGGCCGGGAAGTGTTCAAGAAAGCGGCTATGATGTGCAACCCAATCCTGCTGGAGCCGGTGATGTCGGTGGAAATCGAAGCTCCCGACGAGTGCATGGGAGACGTGATAGGCGACATCAACAGCCGCAGGGGCCGTGTGAACAGCACCGAACAGGCCGCCGGAGCAACCATAATCAAGGCGCAGGTTCCGTTGGCCGAGATGCTCAGGTACGCCCCCGACCTCGACGCGATGACTTCGGGGCGCGGCACGTACACCATGGAGCTGGGCCATTACGAGGAAGTGCCGAAAAGGGTCGCGGACGAGATCGTCGCCAAGTATAATAAACAGAGGCAGGACGCGGAATAAGCTCGCATCGAAAAATGCGGAATAATGATTTCTGTCGCGCCCGGAGCTGTTTGGCTGTATAATGTAGCCGGACAATATGAAAACAAAAGTAGTTTTCCTGATAATGCTGATCGTGGCGGCGCTGACGCCGGGGGCGGCGCGCGCTCAGATTGCAGCCGCCGAACTGATGTCGCTCGCCGTCAAACAGAATCAGGACGTCCTCAAGATAAAAATGTCGCAGACGCGCACGCCGACCGTCAGCAGGTTCGGCGCGAGGAACAGAATCGCGTTCACATTCGAGGACTCCGCCGCGATGTCGTCCCTGAAATCTCTGGCGGGCAAATCGAGGGGAAGCTGCGTCGAGAAATACGAGATACAGATGTTTATGAGGGGGGCGGCGACGATTCCCGGAGGCGGAGTATACGCTCCGGCGGCGCGCCCGACTCTGATACTCATCGCTTATGTCGAGAACGACGTGGACGCCGAAGTCTCCGTCGATTACGACGAGGTGACGATACAGTTCTTCCGAATCGGAGCCGAGCCGGCGCAGAACCGCCCGCTGCCGTTCATATCAATCGACGAGTTCGGGTTTTCCAGAGAAGGCGCGCACGAGGTCATCTCCATCTTCACTTCCGCGCCCATCACGCCTTCGATATTCGAGGCGTTCAAACCGCGCCGCCTTATGCTGACGTTCGACAGCGCGACCATGACCGACCGGGCTAGGAACCAGATGAAGAGCTACATGCAGACTCCGAAGCTGGCGCGCGCCGAGGCGTTCGACATCGCCGCGCTGCCGAAACCGTATGATTCGGCTGCTCCGGGCCGCGAGTTCCATTTCGTCGGATACCCGCCCCCGCTGCGCGCGGACGATTTCAGCATGTTCGAGACCGGATATCAGTCCAACTCGGCGGCGGTTTCTTTCTTCCTCGAAAAAGACGTGGACTACGCGATAACCCGCAAGGGCGGGCGCGTGTTGGAGATAATATTCACCAAGCCGCCGAAGGTCGAGCCGGACGCCTGTCTCGCGGTTCCTTCCTCCGACAATGACTACGCCCGCCCCGGCGCCCTGCCGGAGATTTATCCGGTCGAAGACGAAGAGGGCCGCAAGTTCAACGTGCCTCTCGACTGACCGCTCCTTTTTTGACACCTCGAATCCTTTTTGTTAAACTTCACCGAATTCGCTGAGAGGAATAGCGCATGGTTAAAAATGACGAATGGATAATTAAGACGGCGACGGAGAAACGGATGATAGAGCCGTTCGAGCCGGGACAGGTCCGAGACGGCGTCATCTCATACGGCGTGTCGTCATACGGCTACGATATGAGGCTGTCGGATATTTTCATGGCTCCCGTGTTCGACGGTCGCTCGGAGCTTGACCCCAAGAACAGGGACAGCGTCAGATTCGAGGAAGTGACGACGAGTTGTTTCGCGTTGCAGCCGGGCTGTTACGTTCTGGGCCGCAGCGTGGAATATTTCCGCATCCCGCGCGACGTGCTGACGCTTTGCTCCGGCAAGTCCACATACGCGAGGTGCGGCGTATTAATAAACGTCACTCCCTTCGAGCCTGAGTGGGAGGGGCATGTGACCATCAGCGTGGCGAACACGGCTCCTGTTCCAGTGCGGCTGTACGCGGGGGAGGGCATCGCGCAGGTGGTGTTTCTGGGAGCGGAGAAGGAATGCCGGACGTCGTACGCGGACAGGCAGGGGAAATATCAGGCGCAGCAGGGAATCGAGCGGGCGAAACTGTGAGGCGCGCGGCGCGCGCGCCTTTATAATGAATGAATAGAGCACAAGGAGAGAATGGAATGAAAATCAAAGCCGTAGCGGGGGACATAGCGGGACACAAATGCGAGGCGCTGATTGTCAATTTGTTTGAAGGGGTGAAAAAGCCGGGCGGGGCGACCGGGGCGGTCGACTCCGCGCTGGGCGGGGCGATATCAAAGCTGATCGCGCGCGGGGAGTTTTCGGGCAGGAAAGGCGAGACCGCCGCGCTGCCCGGAGGAGGGAAACTGGCGGCCGGGCGCGTGATAGTGGTCGGGCTGGGCAAAAAGGAGAAGTTCGACGCGGAAGCGGCGCGGGCGGCGGCGGCGGCGGGCATGGTTCGCGCGCGCTCGATGAAAGTCCGCGGCGTCGGAGCCGCGCTCACGGGAGCCGGGTCCGGAGGGCTTGACCCGGAAACGGCGGCCTGCTCGTTCGCCGAAGGCGCCATCCTCGGCCTCTACAAATTCGACAAATATAAAACCAAGGACGCAAAAGACAAAACCTCGGAGGTCGGGATTTCCGAGTTGGCGATAGTGACGAACGACGCGGCGGCGGCGCGCGCGGCGGGCAAAGGGATTAAACTGGGCGAGATTCTTGCGAACGCCGCGAACGCGGCGCGCGACCTCGTCAACGAGCCGCCGAACGTTTTGAACCCGGCTGAGCTTGCTTCTCGCGCCCGCGCGATGGCGAGGAAGCGCGGACTCAAGACAACCGTGTTCGGCAAGAAAGACATCGAAAGGATGAAGATGGGGGCGTTGCTGGCTGTCAACCAAGGCTCGGTCAACCCGCCAGCGTTCATCGTCATTGAATACAAAGGCGACCCGAAATCTAAAAAGACCGCCGCGTTCGTCGGCAAGGGAATCACGTTCGACTCCGGCGGGCTGTCCCTCAAACCGCCCAACTCGATGGAGGACATGAAGTCCGATATGTCGGGCGCGGCGGCGGCGATAGAGGCGATGGATGCCATATCGCAACTTGCCCCCAAGATTAATATAACCGCGATTATTCCCGCGACGGAAAACATGCCGGACGGCGGCGCGGTCAGGGTGGGCGACATCGTGCGCGCGATGAACGGGCGCGCCATCGAGATTCTCAACACGGACGCCGAGGGCAGGCTCATTCTTGCGGACGCGATATGCTACGCGGTAAGCAAAGGGATGTCGCCGATTGTGGATTTGGCGACTCTGACCGGGGCGTGCGTGGTCGCGCTGGGGAGCGTCAGGGCCGGACTGTTCTCGACAGACGACAAGCTGGCGGCCAAAGTGGAGGCGGCGGCGGAACTGGCGGGCGAACGCGTCTGGCGCATGCCCACGGACGACGACTACAAAGAGTTCATCAAGAGCGACATAGCGGACATAAAGAATGTCGGCAACAGATACGCCGGAGCGACCACCGGCTCGCTGTTCCTCGAATATTTCACGGACGGAACGCCGTGGGCGCACTTGGACATCGCCGGAACGGCGTACATGGACAAGAAGACGGGCTACTACGTCAAAGGCGGAACGGGGACGGGGGTCAGGACGCTGGTCCGGCTGGCGCTCGACATGGCGCGCGGATGACGGCGACCGGGGGAAAGACGGGGCGCGGAGGATGGGGCGCATGAAATCAGGCTCGCCCGGCGGCGCGGACCCGGCGCATCCGCCCTACCTCAAATGGTCTCTCAAAGACCGGCCCGACCCTCTGCGAAAAATTCTCATGGGCGCCTACATGGGCCGCGCCATCGACGTCATCGATTTCTACGAATTCCTCGCGCGAACCGTCAGAATACCGCTAATCGGCAAATATTTCTTCAAACCTATCATCAACCTTTACGGGGCGAAATATCACTCCGGCAGGGCGACGCCGCTCAGGGACGTTCTGCCGCTGCTGGCCGAGGCGAAATCGCTGGCGGTTTCCGAGTGCTCGTGCCGGGCGCGTATGGGGGCCTGCTCCCACTCGACCCGCACATGCCTGAAGATTAACACCGGCGCCGAGGTCGAGGAGCGCAAAGGGCAGCTCAAGAGCGAAAGAGTCGACGCCGCAGAGGCCGCCCGCATCGTCTCTAAGGCGTTCGACGACGGCCTTATGCTTCAGGTCGAGTGGTGCATCGAGCCTTACACCTACTGCGTGTGCTGCTGCTGCGAGTGCTGCTGCGTGACGCGGCGGCTGCGGTTCGACAGCGGGATCGAGAGCGGGGTGTCCCCGAGCGAGTATCTGGCCGAGATAGACGCTGCGGCCTGCTCGCGCTGCGGCGCGTGCGAGCGTCTGTGTCCGGGCCGCGCGATAACGATTCCGCAATTCGGAGCCGGCGACCCTTCCGTGCGCGAAAAAGACTGCGTGGGCTGCGGGCTGTGCGAACACCACTGCCCGGCGGGGGCGATTTCGCTGCGCTCCGTCCGCCCGCCCGCCGTCGCTCGCGACCGCGGCTGGTTCCACCACTTCATCATTTACCTTTCGTGCTACCTCGTTCTGGCCCCGCACTTCTACGTCTACCTTTTCCTCAAAGGCGGCCCCAGCGACCGCTCCCGCCCCCTCGACTGGTGACGATCAAAGAGCGCGATCCAATGTTATGCAATAGCAACGAAGCAGCATTAACGATGTTTTCTGCAAGTTGGCGGGGAAACCATTTTTTGCAAAAATAGGTTTCCCCGCGCCCCTTCCAAAAAAACACCCGGACGCCGATTTTGCTGAACTTCGTTCATTGCAAAATCGGCTCTTGTTTGTTTATCGGAAAATCACAGACAAGGTCGGTGGTCGTTTATTTGCAAAAACGCGTATAGGCTAGCGGGCCTAAACCATACTTTGATAATCACTAAACAAACGTGAAAGATTTGGGAAAGGGGTTTGGGGGACAACCCTTTTCGAAGGGTTTTCCACAACCGCCGCAGGCGGCCGCATCATTCCTCGTATTGCTGCTCGTCAACAACGCGCATCGCGTTCATTTTATTTCCGGGAGGAAGAAGCGGTCGCGGGAGAGCATGGCGGGGGCGGCGGCGACGGCGATTCCGGCGAACACCTGACGGGAGCGTTTTGCGGACAGGCCGAGGTCGGGGTTTTCTCCTATGGCTTTCTGGACGAGTTGTATCAGGGGGAGCGGGGGAGGGGCCCACGGGGCGAAGTTTCGCATGCCGGCCAGCGTCAGCAGGCATCCGTTGCAGTAGCAGACAGTGGCGTCGGAGCGCGGCACGGCTGACTCTAGGGTTCTGCGAAATCCAGCGCGGGCGAGGTCTATCATCGCGTATCTGGAACACCCGGCGGCCACGCCGCAGCAGCCGGACTCTTTTTTCGTCAGCTTCATCTCGACCACCTTCGCGCCGAGTCTTTTCAGCAGCGCGCGCGGCGAGTCGTACATCCGCTCGTCCATCGTTTTCAGGTGGCACGAGTCCTGAATTGATACCGTCATGTTGAGAGGAGCGCGGACTTCCAGTTCTCCGGAGTCGAACTTCTCGGCGAGCCAGTCGGTTATGAGAACGGCCTCGAAGTCGAACTTCACGCCGAATTCCTTAGGATAGATGTTCGAGAGCATGTTCATGCAAGCGGCGCAGGGGAAGACGATTCTGCGGGCGTTGAGGCCGCTGAAGACGCGGCGCATCTTGAGCGCCGACTGTCTCGCGGCGGCGAACAGGCCCATGCGGTAGAACATCTCGCCGCAGCAGTATTCGAAAGAGCCGAAAGCGGGCAGGCTGTCGAACGCGCGCGATTGGAGGGTTTCGGCGATGACGAGCGTGTTGCATCCTGTGAACAGGATTTCGTCGGCGTCTGGCGGGTTCTTGATTTTTTCCAAGATGGATTTCTGCGCGCGCGATTGCGGGACGGACGTCCTGAAATTTGGGAATTCGGTTGGAATGAGGTTGCGCGCTTTTTCCGGCAGACCTTCTTCGGCGTACCTCTCGCCCCAGCGAGTCCGGATGAGGGAATAGGGTCGGCAGCCGTTCGGGCACGCCGGGTCGCACGACCAGCAGCCCGCGCACAAGTCCAGAACAACAGAGGGGCGGCCTTCCTTGAGATTGCGCATCTCCGCCGCCGCGCGTTTGGGGGTCAGGCTCATGTATGAGCATTTCGACAGGCATTCTCCGCAGGTTTCGCACTTTGAGAAGTCGAAAACTTCGGAAGGGTCGTTGTAGGTTTTGTCCGTCATGCCGCGCTCTCCGGGAGAAACCGCGCGGCAACCGCTCCCGCGCTTCTCCATTTTGATTTTCACAATATTAACGTAAAAGTGTCATGGTCGGTATAATATTTCTATTAATGTGGCGAGGGCCGCGAAGCAACGCGGTCGATGTTTGCGCGCGCGCATGAGCGGATAACGGCGCGCGGCGCGGGCGACGGCTCGACTATGAAGAAAAAAAAGTCGCTTAAAAGGAAACTATTCGCGTTCGCCGCGTATGCGGCGTTGGCTTTTGCTTTGTCGTGGGCTGTCGGGATATACGCGTTGAGCCGGATGGAAGTTCCCGTCCGCGCGGTGAAGGAGATTGAGACGCGCCTTTCGGGCGTCCTGAAGTCCCCGTTGGTCATCGGCAAAGTCAGGATAAATTATTTCGGGCAGATAGTGATAGACGAAGCGAGGCTGGGTTCGGAAGAAGACCCGATTGTTTCCATTGAGAAGATAACCGCGTCGCTTAGCCTTGCGCGGCTGCTGAAGGACAAGGGCAGCCCGGCCAACATCGTGCGAAAAGTGTCGCTGGAATCGCCCCGGATATGCATACGGAGGCTCGACGACGGAACATTCAACTTCGACGCGCTGATATCCGGCGGCGGCGGGGGCGCGGAAGCGGCCATGCCGGATTTCCCCATAATAATCAGAAACGGATTTCTGGAGTTTACGGACGCGTTCGACGAGGCTCCGTTGCCAGTGCGCGCCGCCGCGCTCAGGGACTTCGAGGGAAGCGTTGAACTGCGAGGCGAGCGGGTTATCGCCATAAAGATACGTTCCTCCGAAGCGAGCCTCGCGGACGCGCTGGAGGCGGAATTCGAATTCGACCTGCGGGCCGGGTGGCGGCTGGACACGAAACTGACAGGAGCGCCGCTGGCGATGGTAGCGGAAATTGCGGGGATGAAGGGCGCGCGGGTAGGAGGCAAGGCGGACGTCCTGACGTTCCGCGCGACGTCCACATACACCACAGTCGGGAATCCGCCCCGTTACTCTTGGGGCGGAGAGATCGAGGTGTCGGACGCGTGGCTGACCACTGCGGACGGCGCGCATGAAATCACTGACATAAGAGGCAGGGCGACATATTCGGAGACGGCGGCTGCGATAGAGCGGGCCGGGTTCTCGATGCACGGAGGGGAGTTCAGGGCGACCGGCGCGGCGTTGCTTGGCGGCAACCTTGAGTTCAACGGCAGGACGAGTTTCAAGGGGGTTTCGCTAGGGATGGCGGCTGCGGCTTTATCCGTTCCGGCTGGCCACATCCCGGCGGGGCGGGCGGACGGGTTCGCCTATCTCAAACTTGGGGGCGGCGCTACGGCGGTCTCCGCGTGGGCGGCGGCGACGGGCGTTGAGTATCGCGGCCTTTCATTCGACAGTCTGGACGGCCAGTTGGCGTACGACGGCGAAAGGGCGGAATACGGATTTGACGCGAGCGGCCCCAGCGGGTCGCTGGAGGCGCGCGGAACCGCGGTCATAGTTCCCGGCGGCGCTCCGACGGTGAAGGCGGCCGTCGAGTTCTCAGGATTCGAGCTGGCGGAAGCGTTGGCGGCGGCGGAAATCGACCCCGGCGTCACCGCGAGCGGTTTGCTGGAAGGCGAACTGTTCATAGGCGGCGGGATTTCCGCCAAGCGGCTGCCTGACGCGTTCGGCACGGCGAGGGGCGCGGACATGAGCCTCGCGGACGCGAGCGGGGTGTCCGCCACTTTAAGTTTCAGGCATTCGGCGGGCGTTTTCACAATCGAGAACCTCGTGGCGGAAGCGGAAGACGAGTTGCTGATTGCCGACGGCACAATAGGCGCGGACGGCGCGCTGGACATATCGGTCGACGCGGCGGTGGCTAGAGTGACCACGGCGCTGGCGCTCGCCAGACGCGAGGACATTCCCGGGGCCGGCGCGATAAAGCTTTCAGGAGCCGTCGGAGGCTCTATTTCAGCTCCCACATTCCGGGGTTCCGTCGAAGGCCGCGACATAATGGTCAGCGACATGGCCGCCGACAGAGTGACGGGCGGCGTGGCGTACTCGGCGGACGTGGTCAGGCTTTCCGAACTGAAAATCCACACAGGAAAGAACGTTCAGGTGGTTGACGGCAGCTTGGACTTGGCGCAAAGGACGGCGAACCTCGAAGTGAGGATGCGCGACGCGTCCGTCGCCGGGCTGGCCGGGCTGGCGGCGGACACCTTCCGCTCCGATTTCGAGCCGCCCGCGGACCTAGACGGCTTCATTGACGTCGACGCGCTCGTTTCCGGCTCTTTCGACTATCCCGTGATTTCGGTCAAGGTGTCGGCGCGGGACATCGTGGCGTACGGCGAGAAGATAGACCGCGCGGCCGTCTGGATGGAATACGACAGATTCCTGCGGATAGTCGAGGGGTCCACGGTGTCGGCGTTCGGAGGCGAGACGAAGGTTTCTGGGCTGCTGGACCCCGAAGCGATAGACCTGATGTTCGAGGCGTCCGGGATTCAGGCTGAAAAGATATCGCGGGGCAAGGACTTCGGCGTTTCGGGCAAGATAAAAGGTTTCTGTTCAGTCACAGGCTCTTTCAGGTCGCCTCTGGCGAGGATGAGTTTTTCATCCTCCGCGCTGGACATACTCGGCTCCCGGTTCAAGCTGGAGAGCGCGGGCGTGGAGCTGAGGCAGTCGAGCAGGGTTACGATAGACGGAGTGGAGTTGTCGCGCGGCTCGGAGAGGTACAGGATCGACGCGACTTACGAAGCCGAGACAGGCGGGCTGGACATGACGGCGACTCTGGCTGGAGCCGAGTTGAGGACGCTGGCGGACATGTTCGAGGGAGCGGCGCGGCTGGAGGCGTACTCCGGCGGACAAAACGCGACTCTGCGCATCGACCTGCCCGGCGGAATGTCGGGCGCGATCGACGGCAGCGTCCGCGTGTTCTCCGCCGCTGACGGACTTGCCGGGGCCATCGACCTGTCGGGCGAAGAGCTTGCTCTCGGCGCGTATCCGATAGACGAAATGGAATTCTCAGGCGGCTTCATCGGCAAATCCATAGAGATACGGAAGTTCGAAGCGCAGAACGAGCTGGCTCTCGTGGAGGCGAACGGCAAGCTCAACCTTGAGCGCGCGGAGTCATCGCTGCTCAAAGTGAGCGCCACCGGCATCGAGCTTAAGCGGCTGTCCGACTCCGGCGTGGTGTCAGCGCCAGTCAGCGGGATGCTCGACCTCGACATAGACATCGTTTCGGAGTCCGGCAGGCAGAAGATGGAAGGCTCGCTGTACGTCTCCGAGCCGTCCGCGCTGGGAGTCAGGATGGACAGGATGAGGGGGCAGTTCGAGTTCGACGGGAAAGCCCTTTCGCTGAAGAACCTGCAGGCGCAGCGCGGCTCGGACCTGCTGGCGATATTCGCAGTGTTGCCGGTCAGCAAAGACTACGGCGACAGGTTCTCGATGTCGCTGAACTCCGCGGGGATGGACCTCTCGCCGCTGAACCCGCTGCTGGGCGGGGACATAACGGTGACGGGCCGCGCGGCGGTCGAGAACGTGCGCGTCTCCGGCGGGCTTGAGAACCCGTCCTTTTCAGGCGCGGTCAGGCTGCTTAACGCGGGCCTGTCGGCTTCGGTTCTCAAACCCGCGCTTACGGCCATAAACGGCTCGCTCGTGTTCTCGAAGGACTCGCTGCGCTCGCAGGATTTGCGAGGAATGATGGGCGACCGCGCCGTGACCGCCGCGTTCAGCGCCAAATTTAAAGGCGTATCCGTCGAGACCGCTTCGCTCGATATCGGAGACATCGAAAATCTGAACGTGGAATATTCGAACATATACAAAGGGCGCGCGACCCTGACCGGAATAGCGCTGAGGTACTCTCCCGGCAGGCTGGATGTCGGAGGCAGGGAAGGAGCGACGCCAACGCTCAAGGCTCACAACGGCTCGTTCATGATACCGAGTTTCAGCGCGGGCGGCGCTCCGGCCAAACCAGCCCTCGCCGTCCATTTCGGCCCGCAGCCGCTCAACATCGTCGTAGGCGGCGGCTTCCAAGTGCAGAGCGCGTGGAGGAACATGCGGCTCACTCCGACCGGTCGCGTTCAGGTGTCCGGAAGCATTGACAATCCGCAACTTAAAGGATGGCTCTCCGCCACGCGCGGCCACATCGGATTCTACACCACCACTTTCAGGACGACCGAGACGATAATCGGGTTCAACACAATCGAGGGCGTCGGGGTGGTTCCGATATTCTATACCGAGGCGGTGGCGAACGCGCAGGGCACGGAGATAACGATGCGCGTGTCCGGCCCGATGGTGGACATCGCGCTGTATCCGGCGTATCAGGAACTGTGCGGGACTGCGGGAGGAGACGCCGGGGTCGGAGCCGCCGACGCCATCGGCGCTCCGACAATAGCCATGGGCGACGCCGGCGACATAGTCGTCCCGGTGTGTCCGCGGGCGAGGTTCGAGGCGTATGAGGACAACGACATCGCGGGCCGCCCGCTGACCGAGGAGCAGATACTCATGCGGCTCGGCATGGTGGACGCCCTAACCGGCGACCGCTCCGCCGCCGACGCGCTTGAAACTCTCGCCGTCGGCGCCGTCTCCCCCTTCGTCGGCTCCGTCATCGAGAGGGGCGTAAACCTTGAAAACTTTACAATTAACCTTGACCCTAACAAAGATGTGCTTGTAAAATTGGAAAAACGTCTCACGGACAGTGTTTCTATCCGTTATGAAAGACTGTTCTCAGAAGACGAAACAGAACTATTAGAACTGCGGTACGAATTCAGGAAACGCAGCTTCCTGAAGTGGGGGATAGATCAGGATAGCGAAACCGACTACCAAGTCGAGTATCGACTTAGGTTTTGATGGAGAGCCATGATTGAAGCGTATCTAAACGAGCTCTCCAAGGTTCGGTGTCTTGAGCCTAACGAGGAAGCCGAACTTTGGAAGCAGTACAAGAACCACGGAAGCGTCGCCGCCCGAGCAAAGATAATCGAAAGCTATCAGCCCCTTGTCTATAAGATCGTCTCCGGAGCCAAGGCCGGGCCGGACGTCATGCTTGATCTTATGCAAGAGGGGACGGTCGGCCTCATCGAGGCCGTCGAACGGTTCGACCCGGACAAACAGATAAGGTTCACCACCTACGCGCCTTTCCGCATTCGGGGCCGCGTCATCAACTATCTCGACAAGAACAAGAATAAGGACATCGCGCTCGACGGCGGCGCCCAAGCCATGCAGGAACTCCTCGGCATGGCCAGCATGTTCGCCGACCCCACGAACACCGTCAAAAATGTCGAAAAACTCGCCGAAGACGAGATGCTCCTCAATGTCGTTCTCAAAAGCCTTTCTCGTCTCACCGAGAAAGAAAAACAAGTGGTCATCGGCATTTATATCGAAGACAAAAAAGCCACCGATCTGGCAAAAGAACTCGGCATCAGCAATTCGTACCTGAGCAGGCTTCAGAAAAAAGGCATCCGCCGCTTGCGAGGCATGCTTACAAGGGTTATGAAAGAGATGAAATGAGGCGAAATAGGTGGATATCGCTAGATATCGGGAATAATATGGGCACATATTCCGCCAACCGTCCGCATTCGCCCGAACCGCATGGTTATTTTTGATTTATTTGCTTGATATTAGTTATAAAAGCAGAACTACTATTAGAAGAGCAGTAAACGGGGGAACGGAAATGAACCACCAAGACGTCGACACCGACAAAATTCTTAAACACATCGAGTACACGAAACACTGGCTCGATAAGGCGAATAAGAATTACGAGGAAAAAAGCTTCGCCAACGGAGGCGTGACCTTGAACTTGGCGCGCGCGGAACTCACCGCCGCGTGGGAAGAGGCCATGCAGCTTAAAACCCGCATTTTTAGAACCATTCCGAGCAAGGCGAAAGCGAACTGGAAACCCATGACGTCCGTCGGCATGCTCGCCAGCGGATTTCTTATCGCGTTTTTCATGATAAGGTTCACAAACAATAACGTTCCCGAACCCGGAGCGTCGGTGGAGACGCAGTTGCCGGCCGCCATCGTTGAAAGCGCCGCCGAGCCTCAGGCTGATGCGCCGGTTGTCGTCGTGCCCGCGCTGGACTCGATTGAAAAAGCCCCAGTTCCCAAGCCACGTCCCGCCGCCGCGAAAGTTCCCGCCCCAGACGCTCAGCCCGCCGCCGCCGAATCCTCCGAGCCTCAGACCGAGGCAGTTTCAACCGAGCGCGAAACGGTTGAAATCCAGCCCGCTCCCGCCGCATCCCCATCCGCTCCCGCTCAACGCGAACTCAGTCAGTCGGAAATAATCGACCTGATGAAAGCCGCCGAACGCGCGCTTGTGAAATAATTCATCGCGATGGTTGTTAATTATTAAGAATTTCCCATCTCCGAAGCGAAAACCTATTCCTATTGTTTTTTTCGGGTTTATACAGGAGTTCCCGGTTTATATTCCTTCCGGCGTCGGATATAATGGTTTCGTCCGACTCTGTTCAGAGGGGAAAGAGATGAATGTTTTTTATGCAGGCGGAGGCTGAATGCGCGAGGATATTTACGGCCACGCGAAAAGGTTTCGCTGGATAGCCTCCCGGTTGAGCAGGGAAGACCGGATTCTGGAGGTCGGCTGCGGCACGGGATACATGATTACGTATCAGCTTGCCCTGCTAGGGTGGGATGTAAGGGGATTGGACTCGCACGAGGATAGCGTGGCGCTGGGCAGAGAGATGTTCAAGAATGCGGGGCTTGATCCGGACAGGCTGTCGTCGGGGGACATCGCGGATGTCGAAGGCGATTTCGACGCGGTCATAGCCTCGGAAGTCTTGGAGCATATCCCGGACGGGGAGCTTGCGTCTTTTCTGGCCGCTGTAAGAAGCAAGCTGCGCCCGGCGGGGAAACTGCTCGTCACCGTCCCCAACGGGCGGCGGTGGGCGGATGTGGAAAACTTCTTCTGGAAGAAGCTCGGACTGAGCGCGGCGCTCGAAAAAATCAAATTCGTCGCCGCTGTTAACCGCTTGAAAGCCTTCCTGTTCGGGCGCGAAGCCGCGTTTCCGCACGAGTTCCCTTCAACGCTCTCAAGCTCGCCGCATGTCCAGCGGTTCACTCTCGACGGGATAGTCGGGTTGCTGTCCGACAGCGGGTTCGATGTCGAGGAGACGGACGGATCGGTCGTGTTCAGCGGGCCGTTCAGCAACCTGTTTTTCACCGGGGCCGGGCCTGTCATGCGGCTAAATATTTTTCTGCGCCGGATATTTCCGTCGTTGTCGGCCAATTTCTACATATCGGCCCGGAGGAGATGAAGCCGCGCGGGAGACCGGCGCGGCGGCGGATGAAAAAGAAACTGATTGTCAATATGACATACGCGCCGCAGGCTGAGCGCGAGGACGCGGAAGTCGTGTCGCGGGATGAGTTCGCGCGGATGGCGCGCAGCGGGGAGTTGTTGCGCGGGGCGCTCAAACGCGGCGGGGCGGAGATCGTCGCCGCGGACGCCGAGCGGATTCCGAGGGCGGCGTTTCACGCGGCGGCCCTGAGGCTGTCGACTCTGGGGCCGTGCCGCATCAGCGAGCCGGGAGGCGGGTCGGTCGCTATAGGCCCCGCTTACGTGGCGCGCGCGGCGGCGAGGATGGCGCGGGACTTCGCGAGGACGCCCGCGCTGCTGGCAAGAGTCAGAAGGGATATCGCCGCGCTCGAATCCGAGAGGCCCGGAGAGGGCGCGCGGAACCGCCCGCTCGACCTGTCGCTGACTCCGGTTTACCTGCGGACGGACCCGTCCGTCGGGGTGGTCAGCGGCGGCTCTGTCAGCCACATCACGGGAGTTCTGAATTCTCTGGACGCGTTCGCGGCCCGTCCTGTCTTCATCTCGACAGACGACACGCCCGGCGCGCGCGCGGATATCGAAAAGTTCATCGTGCGCGCTCCCGCAGACTTCCTTGATTTCAACGAGCTTCCTGCCTTGTTCTCAACATATCACTTCAGAGACGCGGCGCGAAAAGCGTTGGGCGAGAGGCGGATTTCTTTCATCTATCAGCGTTCGAGCCTGAACAACTTTTCCGGGCTTCTGCTCGCGCGGCGTTTCGACTCGCCCTTCATCCTCGAATACAACAGTTCAGCGGTTTGGGTGGGAAACAACTGGGGGAAAGGCCTGAAATATCCGGACATCGCGGCGGATATCGAGGCTCTCAATCTTCGCGCGGCGGACGTCATAGTGACGGTCAGCGCGGCCCTGCGGGACGAGATTGCCGCGCGCGGGATAGACGAGAAAAAAATACTTGTGAATCCGAACGGGATGGACCCGGACGTTTACCGCCCGGACATCGACGGCTCGCGGGTCAGGGAAAAGTTCGGGTTCGGTGACAGGGTGGTGGTCGGTTTCATAGGCACGTTCGGGCCGTGGCACGGGGCGGAGGTTCTCGCCGAAGCCTACGGCGCGCTGCTGGAGCGGAGGCCGGAACTGCGGGAGCGGACGCGGCTGTTGCTGATAGGCGACGGCGCTCGCATGCCTCAGGTCAGGGCGGCTCTGGAGAGGCGGGGCGCGGCGGGTTGTTGCGCGCTCGCCGGGACTGTCCCTCAGGCGGAGGGGCCGGAGTTCCTTGCGGCGTGCGACATACTGGTTTCGCCGCACACGCCCAACCCCGACGGGTCGCCCTTCTTCGGCTCGCCCACGAAGCTTTTCGAGTATATGGGGATGGGCAGAGGAATCGTGGCGTCTGCGCTCGATCAGATAGCGGAGACGCTGGAGGACGGGCGCACGGCTCTGCTGGTCGAGCCGGGAGACGCCTCGGCGCTTGCCGCCGGAATTGAAAGGCTGGTCGACGACGAGGCTCAGAGGGCCGCTCTGGGCGCGGCGGCGCGCGCGGCGGCGGTCGAACGCCACTCTTGGATGCTGCACGCTAAGAAAATCGTCGAAAAGATAAAAGAAACCTGCGAAGGCGGAGGCCGGGGCTGATGGGCGCGGCAAGCTTTCTGTCATTCGCTATTAAGAATCCTCCGGCAGCGACTCTTAAAAAGGCGCGCGAGTCGTTCGCCCGCGCGGCGGAGCGGCGGAAGTCGCGCTTGCGCGACGCGCGTTTTTCGACATTCGGCCCGGAAGAAAAGCCGTGCGCGGCGCTCAACCGCTTCCTGTCCGAAATCCCGCTTGAAAGTCTTTGCCCGCGCGCGCGGTTAGCGGCCGCCGAAGCGCAGTTGCTTCTCGACCACAGATTCGACCTGCTCGGCTCCGGGCCTGTCCGGGTAGAGAGAGGAATGAGATGCGCCGGCCTCGAAGGAATCGTCTATCCGCAGGGGGCCGAAGCGAAACCTGACCCCGAAGGCCTCTGGCTGAAGGAGGTCGTCAATCCGGCGAACTTCTCCGATAGCGCCCGCCTGTGGCGCATGGTCTCGCCCGGATACGTTCCCATCGATTGGCAACTTGATTTCAAATCGGGCTACAGGTGGAGCGAGAGGACATGGTCGCCGGACATAGAATACGGAAACGCGCGCGGCGCGGACATTAAGGTTCCGTGGGAACTGGCCCGGATGCAACATCTGCCCCGTCTCGGCTTCGCTTTCGCGCTCGCGTCCGACGGCGCGGAAGGCTTCGCCCCGCCCGATGTTTACGCAAGAGAGTTCCGCAACGTCCTGCTGGACTTCGCGGCCTGCAATCCTCCCCGCTTCGGCGCGAACTGGGTCTGCGCTATGGACGCCGCCATCCGCGCCGCCAACATGTTGCTGGCGCGCGACATATTCCTAGCCGCCGGGGCGCTTTTCGACGATGATTTCGAGAGAGCGCTCGCGCGCTCCATCCGCTCGCACGGCGAGTTCGTCGCGCGCAACCTAGAATGGCAGCCGACTTTCAGAAGCAACCACTATCTTTCAGACATCGGCGGACTGCTGTTCATCGCGGCCTATCTGCCTCAGGACGCCGAGACGGACGCTCGGCTTGCCTTCGCGGCGCGCGAGCTTCGCGACGAGTTTCTCCTGCAGTTCAACGCCGACGGCTCTAACTTCGAGGCGTCGACGTGCTACCACAGGCTGTCGCTGGAAATCGTTCTGTTCTCTGCCGGACTGACGCTCGGACTGCCGCAGGACAGGGCGTCTGCGTTGTGGCGCGGGGGAGATTCTCGCTCCTCGCATCCGAATCCGCGCGTCGAGCCTATGGAGTCGCACAAGCTTCCGTCAGGCCGCCTCAGTCCGTTCCCGCCCGCCTTCTTCGAGAGGGCGGCGAAAGCGGTCGCCTTCTCAATGGCAGCGACTCGGCATGACAACCGCGCCGCTCAAATCGGAGACAACGACAGCGGGCGCTTCTTCAAGCTGTCCCTCGCGGGACGCGCGCAGGTTTCCGGCGGCGCGGAGATATTCGAAGAAGACCATCTCGACCACAGACATCTGGCGGCGGCGGCGGCCGGCATTTTCGACTCGGACGCGCTGAGAAGTTTCGGGGCCGGACATGAAATAGAAACGGAAATAATGAAAGCTCTCGCCGGGTCTCCCGGACTCAAGTTCGCTCCTTCGCCGCCACCGTCTTCGGCCGGCGATCCCGGAGCGCTCGAACGCGCGCTTGCCGAGTCGAGAGGGGTTCCGGCCTCCCGGAGAATCGTGTCCGTCTTCGAATCCGGGGCGAACCTTCGAGACGGCTTTGAGGCGCGCGCGTATCCCGATTTCGGGCTGTACATTCTCCGCTCTCCCGCGCTCTTTCTGGCCGCGCGCTGCGGCGCGGTCGGACAACTTGGGAACGGCGGCCACGCGCACAACGACCAGCTTGCGGTCGAGCTTGTAATCGAGGGACGGAACATCTTCGCCGATCCCGGCTCTTTTCTGTACACCCCGCTGCCGGAGAGGCGGAACGAGTACCGTTCGGCGAGGGCGCACGCCGCGCCGCTTGCGGCGGGCGGGGGCGAGCCGGGCCGTCTGGACCTCGGCCTGTTCAGGCTGGAAGACCTCGACAAAGCGGAATGTCTGCATTTTAGCGAAAACGGGTTTGTCGGCGTTCGGCGCGGGTTCGGCGCGCCAGTGTTCAGATGCGTCGAAATCCTCGAACGCGCGGTAAGAATAACTGACTTCTCTCCGACGCTCGATTTGGAAAAGAATCCGCCGCCGCCGCCCTTCTCTCCCGGATACGGGAAGAGAGAAACGGACTGACGCGCTCCTTCCCCGCCAGCCGAGCGTAGGCGCTATAATGTTGTCGAACGACAAACAACCAGAGAGGCTTTCATGAAAATATTCAAGGACGGGAAAAAGACGGTCGCCGAAGGAAAAGAGATAAAGGTCGTCGCGACCGAGCTTGAGAGCGGCGGGGCGATAGCGGACGTGTTCGCGCGGGGCGCGCGGGGATGGACGCTTGTGGCAGGCTCCGACCGCACGACCGCCGCTCCGCATCCCCGCACCGAGGCGGGCGGACCTTCCCTGCGCTGCAAAAACAGGTCTCTGATGTTCCCCCAGCGACTAGCCGGGGCCGAGGCGCGCGCGGGCCGCGCGAAAATCACCCTTATCGGCGAAACAGCCGGGAACTCCGCATCGCAGACGTTGTCATTCAGCGATAACGACCTCTTCGTCAACATCGCCGTGACGATAAAACTCGGAAAACCCGCCCGCGTGTCGTCAGCAGGCTCTTACTACGCGTTCCTTCCCGGCGGCAGGATGTATTCCCAGTATGAGCCGCTAGACCACATCTGGATACCCCATCTGCGCCGCGCCGCCGAGCACGTTATAGGCGACCAGATATTCAGGTCGCCCGCCGTCATATACGTGAAAGGGGAAATCGGGGCGGCGCTCATCCCCGATCTGGACATATTGAAAGCGAACAGGCGGCTGCCGACCGCGCTCGACGCGAAGGTCGAGAACCCCGGCCTCGACGCTCCATTGTTCGGATTCGGGTTCAGGCAATACGAAATTGACGGGCACGTTTTTTTCAAGGCGAAAGCTCCGGGCGGCTCCCCGATTTCCGGCGAACTGAAATACGGATTCGACATACTCGCGAACGCGCGCGAAAAGGAGCGCCGGATAACTCGCATGGTCAACGAGCATCTGTGGCGCAGATACGGCGCGCCCCTGTTCAAGAGAACCGACCCGCAGGCGCTTCCATACGAGGAATGCGCTCGCAGAGTGTTCGGATTCGCGTTCGAGCGGGGGAATATCTGGCGCGAAGTGGAGACCGGCGGCGCGCCGGCGGGGGGAACGATGGCCCTGACCTTCGCAGGCCCCGCGCCCGCTTTGTTCATGAAGGACGCTCAACTCAAGGCATCCCTGAGCGCGCAGCGCTTCATACCGAAAATTCACTCGATAGCAACCGAGAAGCTGTTGAACAAACCGGCCATAAACGACCTCGGCGAACTGCTGGTTCACCACGCGCCTATGAGCGCGCCCCCGCAGGTCATGTATCAGTCATGGTTCTGCAACATGAGGACGGCGCACGGCGTTTATTCGTGGGCGGAGCGGCTGGGCGACGAAGAGCTGAAGAAAAAAGCGCTCGCCATGAAGGAACTGGCGCTCGCCGCTCCCGTCGAGCGAGGCTTCATGCGCTCGGCGTGCTTCTGTCCGGAGGACGCCCCCCCGTTCTGGTTTCAGGGAACGAAGGCTTTTCAGGCGGTCAGGGAGTATCACCTGCCTGACAACGCATGGACGGGATGGTGGATGCTCCGCTGGCACGAGGAACTGGAGCCTGACAAAAGGCTGATGGAGAGGTCGGTCGCGCTCGGCGCGGCATTTGTCGAAGCGCAACTCAGCTCCGGGGCGATTCCCGGTTGGGTTAGAGTCAGAAAATCCGGCCCTATCGCCTGCTCAACTCTTAGGGAGAGCGCTCAGACGGCCGCGCCGGGGATGTTCCTCGCCCGCCTCGGAGCCGCCACCGGCGACAAACGCTTCTCGCGCGCCGCCCGCCGCGCCGCCGATTTCCTCATCTCTGAAATCTTCCCGAAAAACAAATGGTGGGACTTCGAAACGTTTTTCTCCTGCTCGAAAAAAGATTTCGGCATGCGAGACGCCGGGACGGGCGTCGAGTGCATGAACAACCTGTGCGTGTTCTGGACGGCTGAACTGATGCGCGAACTGGCCGCCGCAGGCGCGGGCGCGAAATACCTCGAACACGGACTCAGGGCGGTTGACATCCTGACCATGTGGCAGCAGGTCTGGGACGCCCCTTACATTTCCATAAACACTTTCGGCGGGTTCGGCGTGATGAACACGGACGCGGAATGGAACGACGCGCGGCAGAGCATGTTCGCCGAATGCCTCGCCGGATACTACGAGCTGACTGGGAACGGCGAATACATGGAGCGGGCGGCGGCGGCGCTGCGCTCCTCGTTCACAACCATGCTCGCGCCGGAACACAGGCGCGTCGCCCCCGGCAACATGGGCATGTACATCCCAAAGGACGATGGCGCGGTGTATGAGAACTACGCCCACATGGGGTTCGACAGGCGCGCGCCCGGCTACATCATGTTCGACTGGGGCGGCGGCGGAGCGTGCTCGGCCGCGGCGAATATGACTCGCAAATACGGAGACGCTTTCATCGACGCTTCCGCCCGCGCGGGCTTCGGCCTCGACCTCTGCTCGGTGACGTCCGTATCCGTCCGCGCCGGAAGGCTGGAAATTGGGCTGGAATCGCCGGACGCGGCATCGCGCCCGCTCCGCGTCAGGGTGGTCAATCTAAAACCGGGCGACTGGAAACTTCTCGTAAACGGAAGCTCTCAGGGCGTGTTCTCAGCCGAACACCTCGAAGCAGGGGCGACATTGTCGCCGGAGCGAAAATCAGCCGCGTGCGCCCGCGGCGGAAAACGATAGTATAATAAAACTATGAAAAGAATCAGCGGATGGCTTCCCGAAGCGGCGGTGTTGTTAGCGGCCTGCGCGGCTAGGCTGCCGGGAGCGGCGCGCGCCGCGATCTCCGAGTCCGAGGCCCGGCTCTGGATGTTCGCCTCCGAGCCGTGGAATTCCCTGTGGAACATCTTTTCGCTCCGCGCCGAGCATCACTCCGGCGACTCGTTCGCGTATGTCGTCCTGCTCAAACTATGGATGGCCGCCGGAGGGGACGGGTTGCTGTGGATGAGGATTCCGTCCATAGCGGCCGGGATAGGCGCGGTGGCTCTAACGTACGCGCTCGCGCGGCGCTTGTTCGGTCGCCCCGCCGGTTGCGTCGCCGCCCTCATGCTCGCCCTCATGGCGTCCCACATCGGAGGCAGCCGTCTCTCAGGCGCGGCGTCAATATCCATCTTCCTATGCCTGCTGACTCTGTTGCTGTTTCACAAGATATTCGAGAGCGAAGCCGGGCGCGCGGCGTCCGCCGCCTTCGCGGTATCCGCTCTGGCGGGCCTCTGCTTCGGCGTCCAGACCGCCATGCTGCTTGTCCCGATAAACATACTCTTTTTCGGGTTCGCGAAGGAACGGCGGCGGCGGCTTGTCTGGTGGATTCCCCTCAATATTTTCCTGTTCGCGGCGGCCGCATATTGGATGACGAGATGGGCCGCGCCGTTTTTCATGCCCGCCGGCGTAGACCCCGAAGAAGCTATATTTCACATATTCCCGAAGGAAAGCTTCCTGTCCATGAACTTCAGGTTGGTGTTCATGATGAAATACGTGTCCGCATTGTACACGATAGGCGGGTTGCCCGGCGGGGCGTCCTCGCTGTCCAACGGCTTCGCTTTCATCGGCGCGGTTCTGCTTCCGATCGTCTATCACTATTTTCCGTTCGTCGGGTTCAGGGAATACCCGGAAGGATACCGGCCGAGGCTGTTCGCGTTTGTGACGCTGGCGGGACTGCTGGCGTTCGCCGGGCTTTTGAGCATGACGGTGTATCAGGCAAGACTTTGGGAAGCTCTGGTTCCGGGAGCGGTCATGCTGTACGCTGTGTGCGCGAACGGGGCCGCTAGATTCGCCGGATGGCGCGCCCGCGCGCTGCTCGCCTTGATGCTGCTGTGCGCGGCGGCGGGATTCGTTCCCATGCAGCGCGCGACAGAAAACGCGCGCCCCGACTGGGCGGGCGCTTCGGACGCCGTAGCTTCTGTCCCCGGCGCGTCCGTTGTGTTCATCGACGGCTCAATCGCCGCCCCTGCATATTACGCAACGCGCTCCCTCCCGGATTGCCGAGACCGGATAATCGCTCTCTGGCACAATTTCGACCTGACACAAACTAAAGACGGCGGATACAGGCAGAGCGCGGTCGCCCCGGCTCTAGGCGCGACCATAGACTCGCATCCGCCCGACGGAGCCGCAGAGGCTCTCAGCGACTACCGCGCGATTTCCGCCAGCGGAGCTTGGTTCGCTTTCAAAGGCTCCATCAATATCGACGAGAACATGGGCGGCTACGTCGTAGACCCGCCGCAGAAGCCGCGTTGGGCGCGCGAGTACGCGATCTGGCTCATCAAAAACGCCCGCATAATAAAAGCATACCGCATGGACGGCGGGTTCAGGGACGCAGAAGCGGACGCCTCGGACGTCGTTGAAAACCCTGACAAATATTATCTTCTCTGGATGACCGCGCCGCGCTGACGCAGGCGCGCGACCCTCTCTCATGGGCGCTCTCAACGACCTCATAGACGATTTCCTCGCGAGCCTCGATGTCGAGAAGGGATACTCGCGCAACACGCTCGACGCTTATGCCCGCGACTTGGCGGATTTCTCCGCCTTCCTCGAAGAAAAAGGCCTCGCGGACATCTCCCGCGTCGACGCCGAATCGGTGAGCCTCTTCAACCAGCGGCTTCGCTCCAAGGGCGTCTCGCAAAACACCGTCGCGCGCAAAATTGCCTGCATCCGCTCCTTCATGAAATTCGCGTTCCGCGACTCCGCCAGAGGCAGCCAAGCGGTGGAGGACGTCGAGCGGCCCCGCGTCAGAAGAGGACTCCCGCGCGCACTGCCGGAAAACGAAGTCGCCCGCGTCATCGACGCAATGCCCGCCGACACGCCTGTCCGAATCCGCGACCGCGCCATGCTGGAACTTCTCTACGCCTCAGGCATGCGCGCAAGCGAACTGACAGGCGCTCGTCTGTCAGACCTTAACTGGAGCGAAGGACATATCCGCTGCGTCGGAAAAGGCTCCAAGTCCCGCGTCGTCCCAGTCGGCTCGAAGGCCCTGCAATGGCTGAAACGGTATCTCGAAGAGGCGCGCCCCGCCCTCGACTCCGGCAAATCCGACAGGCTGTTCATCAACACGCGCGGAACCCCCGTCTCCCGCTCCACACTCTGGCGCGTCGTGGACAAAGCCGCCGCCGGAGCCGACCCCGCAAACCACGTTTCGCCCCACACGTTCCGTCACTCTTTCGCAACTCACCTCCTCGAACATGGAGCCGACCTGCGCGCCGTTCAGGAAATGCTCGGCCACGTCGATATCTCCACCACCCAGATTTACACCCGCGTCACATCCTCCCGCCTCAGAAGCGTCTACGAACAGCATCACCCCCGCGCCCGCCTCGACAACCCGGATGAATAATCTCAAATGTTTTAATGACGCGTTCAAGCTGTCCCCGGTCGGAACGATAAGAACAGACGCTCCCGCGCGCGCGTGAAACTATTTTAGTTGCGGAATCGAAAATACGGGCCGGGGACGCCTGTGTGTCAGTCGGTTTCTCCGCCGGACGCGCCCGCGCGCCGCATCTTTCTGTCGGTAGAGAAGATGATGAAAAGGATGGCTGCGCTCAGAGCAATGAGGGCGGCGCTGAACGCGATTGCCGCTCCCGGCAGACCCATTCTAGGTATCAGCGTGATGTTTAGTCCGAGGTTGACTGCCAGCGCGGCAAACCACGCGACCACTATCTTTCCGCTGTATCCGTCCGAAATCAGGATTTTCCCGACCACGCTCTGAAGGTTCCAAGCGAATATGCCGGGCAGCGTCAGCAGGAAAGGAACGGCCGCGGGCGCGAAGGCTTTCCCGTAGAAGAGAACGATTAGGGGTTTTGCAAGCAGGGCGGCGGCGGCTATCGCGGGCAGCGTGGCGGCGGTTATGCCGAGCGCTGTTTTTTTCGTCAGCGCAAGTTTTTCATCCCAACTGTCCATTCCGCACAGTTTCGGATGCACTATCTGTCCTGCCACTTGCGGAAGTATCCGAAGAAGTCCGGCGAGAGCCACCGATATTGAATATATCCCGGCCTCTGCCGCTCCCAGATATTTAAATATGAGAATGATGTCCACTCTGAAGACAAGGAAGGCGGGGAAGGCGGCGGCGTAAGCGCGCGCGCCGTAGCTGAACATTTCCTTGAGAAGCGCTGGAGAAAATTCCGGCCTGCCTGAAGCCTGCCTAGCGATTCTCGCGGTTCCCCACGCCGCAAGCGGTATCATGCTGACTATCGCCATAGCGAGCGCTGACACGGGCGTCGCTCCGCCGGTGAAATACGCCGCGCACAGCAGAGCTAGCAGAATGACAGGAGGCCCGATTGTGGAGATGTTGAATGCCCGGACGTCCTTCATGCCGAGCAACATGTTGGAAGCCACGGTGATGGTCTGCCCGACGGGGATGTAGAGGAGGGCGAGGAAAAGAAGAGAGCCGTCGATGGAAAATAAGTCGGGCCGAAAGCGCGCCACAGCGGCCGCGCCCGCCGCAGAAATCAGACCCGCCGCAAGGCACACCGCCATCGCGTTTGCCAGAACCGGCCCGATAAGCGTTCGGTCCCGCGCCGGGAAATACACGCTCGACGTGTGAAGCCCGAGGCCTGAAAGCTGTATGCCGACGGAGCCGATGAACATCGCCACCGCCAGAAGCCCCCGGCCTTCTTCCAGCAGCATCCGGGCGGTGGCGACTGAGACGGCGAAGTTCACGCCCAACAGAAGCGCCCTCGTGCCGAACGTCTCGGCGATATTCCTGAGCATTTCCCCTCGCGGGGCGGACGCCGCGGCGGTTCCGAGGTTTTCTCCGCTTTCTTCCAATTGCCTGTCCCTTCGATACGCTTCCGCGCGTTGCGTGGGCAGAAACCCGCGTTCCGCTGTATTATACAGGACGCGCGGCGCGATAGAAACCGCCCGCTTTCGCCACAGGCCGCATGCTGATACAATATTAGAAATCGCGCGCGGCGCGCCGGAGCACGGCGCGGACATAAAAAAATGGCCGACATCTATTCTGACGGGACATACCTGACGAACAACCCCGGCTGGGGCGCGGCGGACGCCGCGTGGAAGGCCTGCCACGCAGTTGATATGCTTAAACGCAACAGCATCAGTCCGCGCTCGGTCTGCGACGTCGGTTGCGGCTCCGGAGAGACCATCGCCGCGATGTCCCGCCTAATGGGGCCGGACGTCAGCTTCGCGGGCTATGAGCCGTCACCGCAGGCGTTCGAAATCTGCGCGGCTAAAGCGGGCGGCCCTCTGTCATTTTTCAACGCCGGGCTGGAAGCCGTCCCGGACGGAGGCTTCGACGTCGTCATGGCCCTCGACATCGTCGAACATGTCGAAGACTGTTTCGGATTCCTCAGAGAGCTTGGAAAAAAAGGCAGGCACAAAATCCTGCATATCCCTCTGGACATGACGGCGCTGTCGGCGGCGCGCCCGGCGGCGCTTGTGGAAACGCGCAGGACGTTCGGCCACATCCATTTCTTCTGCAAAGACACCGCGCTCGCCGCCCTCGAACGCGTCGGGCTTCGGACGGTCGATTGGGCGTACACAGGCTCCTCGACGGATTTCCCCGCGCCGGGCGCGAAGATGAAACTTCTCAACGCCGTAAGAAAGGCCGCGTTCAGGGTCAGCCCGGACGCGGCGGTCAGGCTTCTTGGAGGCTGGTCGCTTCTTGTTCTCGCCGAATGACACGGCGGGCGGAGACGCGGGAAACATGATGGACAACGCGGGAAAATGAAAACAGTAACAGTCGCCATAGGGACGCATAACCGCAGGGAAATCCTGCGCAAATGCCTCTCCGCGCTCGCCGCCCAGACCTATCCCGCCGAACTGATAGAGGTTGTGGTGGTGGACAACGAAAGCTCCGACGGCTCTCGCGAGATGGTAGAATCATTCAAAGCTCCGTATAAGTTGAAATACGCGTGGCAGAAGAACCGAGCGGACGACTCGTCGAATGTGGGCGCGCGGCTGGCTTCGGGCGAAATTGTCATATTCATCGACGACGATGTCATCCCGCATTCGGCGATGGTCGAAGAGCACGTGAAGACGCACGAGCGGAACGAGGGGCCGGCGGCTGTCATCGGTCGCTTGGACTGGCCCGCAGGAAAACCAATGTCGCCGTTCGAGGAATACGCCTGCAGCTCCGGCGCGCTTATGGCCTGCCACAAAATTAAAGACCCTGAAAATGTCGACTTCAAATACGCTCTGCACGGCAACATCTCTTTCCGCCGTGAAGATTTTCTCAAGACGGGCGGATACACCGGCGAGTACTACATGGCCGACACAGTGTTCGCGCACAGAGCCAAGACCGAGTTCGGGATGGCGCTGAAACACAACCCGGCGGCGTCCGCCGACCATGTGGAATGCGCGCCGTTCCCTCTGTATCTTGATAGGCGGGAGCTGTGCGGCGCGGCGGCGGTCTCATACGTCCACCGGCATCCAGAGCTTGCGGGCGCGTTGCGGACCACGCTGGCAGGCGGCGGCGGCGCGGGCGCGCGCTCTCTCAGGGCCGCGCTCTTCATCGCCCACAACGCTCTTCGCCCTCTCATCCCGGCCCTTGAAAAACTTTATCCAGCCTCAAAACCCCTGTTGTTTTTCAGCTACAGGGTTTGCGCGTTGCACAGATACTTAAAGGGCGCCAGAGACAGGATGCTCGACGCTCAAAAACACGGCCTCAAGGAGTTCGTGGACCCGCTTGTGTGAAGCCGGGGCGCGTCAGCGGCGTTTGCGTTCAGAGATTTCGCGCGCCGAGCTTTCTATCCCGTCGGCGACGAACTCCGCAAGACGCTCTTCCCCCGACACGGTCAGATGCACGGAATCGGAAAAGAAATCATCTCGAGGAACAAATTCGGAGAGGCTCCAACTGGCGGCGTCCAAGAGGGCGCAGCCTTCCTTGCGCGCGGTCTCGCGCAGCAGCTTGTTGTATCTGTCGGTGAGAGCGGCAAGAACAAACGGGTTGTCCGTGAATTCCGGCAGATGGCCCTTTTTTAGGGCCTCTTCCGAGGGAGCCGCGCCGGGCGCGTACAAACCCGCCAGCGTCATCAGCGCGGTCTCGCTTCCCGCTGATTTCATTTCAGAAACAATCCGCGACACATCGTCCATGAAAGACACGCTCATGGTGGAAACGGTTTTTATCCGAGGGTCGCGCGGATTCGGCCGCTTGGGTTTTTTATACAGCCACAACGCCGCTTCCACAGGGTCGGAAGGCCGTCCCGCCATGTTTATCAGCTTCCGGACGACCTTTGCCGAACCCAGTCGCGCGGACAATCCGAAATATATCTGTTCGGCGTATAAACCGTTCCAGCCGATGTACACGACCGCGATGTCAGGCTTAAGAGCCTTCAGCTTGTCTATGTTGTACAGCGTGTTTCGAGGTGCGTGGCCGGGAATCCCGGCGTTTATCACCTCGACGTCCACTCCCCGCGCGCGGAGGGCCTTCTCGAGCGAGCGCGGATACGACAGCTTGTCAATAAAAGAGCCGAACGTGCATGAATCCCCGATTGCCACTATCCTGACCTTCAAGGGATCGTCTCCTATTTCCGGCCCCTTGAAGCCGAGGCTGTTAATCGCAAGAACCGTTTCGTCCGAGTCGATCCCGCGTTCGCGTTGTATTTCGAGCATGGACTCGACCGCCAGAACGCGGCCTTCCGCTTTGTGTGTTTCAAGCAGTTCGTTAAAAGTGAAAGAGACGCCCGGGCGAAGGACGAAGTTGCCGGGATGCTCCGGGTCCGGCATTTTGTGAGGGCCAAGGCCCTGAGCGGAAGACGGGGTCCGCCGCTCGTTAATGCTTTCCTTGAACAGCAACAGGGCGCGCGCTCCCGCCTCGACGACCGCCGCCGCCAGAAGAAGCGCGATCGCCGCGAACAACAGGTTTCCGCGCCGGGGCGCGCCGCCTTTTTCCGTCCTGCTGTTTTTCATTGTCGTCGCTCCATTTCGCGCGCGGTTCTCTTCCAGCCTCTCAAAAGCATGGGCGGGAACCGATAGCGCGCGAAAAACGCGCCCCCGCCGGATTCCGAGCCTACGCGCGCGGCGGTTTGCGCGCCGCGACAAGAAGCGAGCCGCCGAAAGGCAGCCGCGCTCCAGCCTTCAACGCCGCTCTCTCCGCCCCCATGATTTTTTCCATCGCCGCGTTCATCAGCCCCGGCCTCAACTCGGTCGATATTTCGCGTCCGCTCGATATCATCCAAACCATTCTTGACGCCAACATTGCCGGGAACAGCAGCGTCATGAACGATGTCATGCGCTCGATCGCGAATCCGGCGGCCTCGATTTTTTCTTTCAACTCCCTCGCGCCGTATCTTCGCCTGTGAAAACTCATCTCGTCATATTTCGACCACAGCCACTGGTGCTGAGGGACTGTGACAAGAATCCCCCCGCCCGGCTTGGCGGCCTCGAACATCCCCGCCAGAGCGCCCGTGTCGTTTTCTATGTGCTCAAGAACGTCGAACGCGCATACTACGTCAAATTCTTCATAGAAAGGAACGCGTGTCGCGTCCATCTGTATCAACTCCGCGCGAGGCGAAAGCCTTTTTGCCGCGAACTCCAGCCCGCGCGAAAACGCCTCCGCTCCGCACACCCTTATCCCCGGAAAAGACCTCTCGATGTGCGACAGCACAAAGCCCGTGCCGCAGCCCGCCTCCAGCAGGCTTTCCGTTTCAGGAAAAAACTTCCTTAATCCCCACTCTATCATTTTGTTGCGCGACGCAAACCAGAAACTTCCCGCCTCGCGTTCGGCCAGAAACTCGAACACGGAAGAATCGAATCCTTCGCAACTTTCGTCCAGTTCAGGCGCTAAACGGACGACTCCGCCGACGATAGGCGGGACAACTCCGCACGATGGGCAGCCCCATGCGACGCTTTCGTATACGAAATCGCAGTTCAGACACTTTTTCATTCCAACCGTCCGCTCTCGTTGCAACCGCGAAAGAATGCCGCTCTTGTTCTATGCTCAATCAACGGCAGACATTCAGCATTCACGCCGCCTGAAAGCCGGAGCGCGGTTAAAGCCCGCGCATGCGTATTATTTTACTTCATTTTATTATCCCCAAAGGAATCGCTGGGCTAAAAACTTCAATGCCGCGCGGCCCCGGCGGTCAATTGGGCCTCGGTGTTGCCTGTTTTCTGTTTTTAAGTTATTTTTTTCATAGAAGAATATTCATTGCGGACGTCGGACTGCCATTGAAAACTTGCGGAACACAAATCGAAGGATTCAGGAAAGGCGTTTCCGTCGTCGTTCCCGTTTACAACAGCGAGGGAATGATACGGACGCTGGTGGAGCGAGCGCGCGCGGCGCTCGACTCGATTGGCCGCGAGTATGAGCTGATACTGGTCAACGACGGAAGCGCGGACGGAAGCTGGAAAAAAATCCGCGAAGCCGCCGCTGAACACGGCTGGATAACCGGCATCAACCTCATGCGCAACTACGGCCAGCACAACGCCCTCCTGTGCGGCGTCAGAAAAGCGCAATACTCCGTCACCGTGACGATGGACGACGACCTTCAGCATCCCCCGGAAGAAATCCGCAAGCTTATCGACAAGCTGGATGAAGGCTTCGATGTTGTTTATGGAGTTCCGGAAGAAGAAAAACATGGATTCTGGCGCGGCGTCGCGTCAAGATTCACAAAAATCACGATGCGGAGAGTAATGGGCGTAAAAAGCGCGGAAGATATTAGCGCGTTCAGGGCGTTTCGAACCAATACCAGAGCCGCATTTGCCGACTACAACGCTCCCTTTGTTGTCATAGACGTGTTGCTGACATGGGGAACGACGCGTTTTGCCTCGATGACAGTAAGACGCGACTGTAGATCATTTGGAAGGTCCAACTACACATTCCGAAAACTTATTTATCACGCGCTTGTCATGATAACCAGTTTCAGCGTCGCGCCCCTTCAACTGGCCAGCGTAGCCGGGTTCGCGTTTACGGCATTCGGAGTGTTTTTGTTGGCATACGTATTGGCCGTTTATTTTATCAACAAGGGCAGCATTCCGGGATTTCCCTTTCTTGCTTCAATCATATCGATATTTTCCGGAGTGCAATTGTTTGTTCTCGGCATTATCGGAGAATACTTGGCGCGCGTTCATACCCACAGCATGAAAAGGCCGCCGTTTGCCGTCAAAGAGATTAGCGGACGCGCCGGACGCGAAGAAGACGGTGATTGAACATGGAATTCGGCGCATTCAGCGTGTCTCTTTCAGCGATAGACGAAGAACGCTTCGGTCACAAGGCTGCCAGAGCTTCGATGGTGTCAAAAGATGTCATTCCGGAGCTTATGGATTTTTGCGCGAAGAACGATGTGAAATTTCTCATCGCCCGTTGTCAATCTTCCGAGATAAAAGCCGCGCAAGAGATGGAGCGCGCGGGATTCCTTCTGATGGACACTCTGATTTACTACTCGCGCGACCTTCATCGGACCCCCATTCCTGAAGACGATGGCAGCGTGACTATCCGTCCCTTGCATCCCGGAGAGGAAGGCCGAATCAAAGAGCTTGCCCAGCGGATGTTCCACAAATACGTGGGGCATTATCACATGGATGAACGGCTGGACGGCGACAAATGCGACGAGGCGTACGCTTCTTGGGCCGCCATATCTTGTGTCAATCGAGGGCCGGACAGCGAAGTGATAGCCGCGCTCTCGGAGGGGTCTATTCTGGGATTCGCTGCGCTTCGAATGAACTCGCCCCAAGAAGGCGAAGGAGTTTTAGTCGGCGTGTCGCCAGAAGCTCAAAAAAAAGGCATATCCAAGTCGCTTATGATCGGCGGGTTGGACTGGTGCTTGTCAAAGGGCGCTGATCAAATGTTGATTTCAACTCAGATGATCAACACGGCGGCGCAAAAAGTTTGGACGCGTCTCGGATTTGAACCAGCGAGAGCCATGTACACATTCCATAAATGGTTCGATTGACCGGAGGTTCCGCAGAATGAAACAGGTTTTCATGTCGCAGGGCGGGGCGGTAGTCAAGGAAGTCCCGGCTCCGGAAGCGCGGCCCGGCTGCGTCCTCGTGCGGGTTTCCCATTCGTGCATCTCCGCCGGAACAGAAATGAGCGGTCTGGCGGCGACCGCCGGCGAGCCGCTGGTTAAGCGCGCGCTCAGGCAGCCCGACAAGGCGGCCAAAGTTCTCGGCATGGCCCTGCGCGAGGGCGTGGGCGCGGCCCGCAGCTTCGTGTCCGACCGCCTGTCAGTCGATTCCCCAGCCGGTTATTCCGCCGCCGGAGTGGTGGTCGCGCGCGGCGAGGGCGTCTCCGAATTCGCTCCTGGCGACACGGTGGCATGCGCGGGCGCTCAGTGCGCCCATCACGCCGAATTCATCTGCGTCCCCCGCAATCTCGCCGTCCTAGTTCCCGGCGGCCTCGACATCAGGCGCGCCAGCGCGGTCACCCTCTGCTCTATCGCCATGCAAGGCGTCCGCCGCGCCGCGCCGTCCCTCGGCGAAACCTTCGTCGTCATCGGCCTCGGCATTCTCGGCCAGCTAACGGCCCAACTGCTCAAAGCGTCCGGCTGCCGCGTCATCGGCGCGGACTTCGCCCCCGAACGCGTCCAGCTGGCTCTCTCCTGTGGCATGTTCTCCGGCGTCGTCCCGGCGGATGAAGACCTCGCGGAAAAAACTCTCCGCCTCACTGCCGCGGACGGCGCGGACGGCGCAATTATTGCCGCCGCCTCTTCTTCCAACGACATCGTTTCCACCGCCTTCAACGTGTGCCGCAAAAAAGGCCGCGTTGTCCTTGTCGGCGACGTCGGCCTCAACTTGGTCCGCGAGGATTTCTACGGCAAGGAAATCGATTTCCTCATATCCTCCTCTTACGGCCCCGGCCGCTACGACCCGCAGTACGAGGAGAAGGGCCTCGACTATCCTATCGGCTATGTTCGCTGGACGGAAAACCGCAACATGTCTGAATGCCTCCGGCTCATGGAGTCCGGCGCGCTCGACATTGACCCGCTGATATCCGCCGAGTTCCCGGTGGACGACGCGGCGGCGGCGTACGAATCGCTGCGCGCGGCGGAGAACCGCCCGATGATGGTTCTGCTTTCGTATCCCGGCGCTGAATCGAAGCCCGCGCCCGCGCGCAAGACTCCCAACCCGGCGCACAAGCCTTCCGGGCCGGGAGCCGTCCGGGTCTCGCTCATCGGCTCCGGCTCTTTCGCCAAGGCAGTCCATCTGCCGATTATCCGCTCCATGCCGGACAAGCTGGCTCTCAAAGCGGTCGTTTCCACCAAAGGCCACGAAGCCGCCGCCGTCGCAAAACAGTTCGGCGCGGAATATTCGGCCACGGACTACCTCGAAACGCTCGCCGACCCTGCGGTGGACGCCGTAGTAATCGCCACCCGCCACGACTCTCACGCTCCTCTCGCTCTTGCCGCCCTCGAAGCTGGCAAACACGTCTTCGTTGAAAAACCGACCGCTATTGACAGACCGCAACTTGAAAAAATTCGCGAATTCTACTCCGCCGAAGACGGCTGCCCCCGGCCCATCCTTATGACGGGCTACAATAGGCGGTTCTCCCCGTTCGCGCGCCGATGCTCCGAACTTCTGGCCGCAAGGACAAGCCCTGTGATTATCAACTACAGGATGAACGCGGGCCGCCTGCCTCAAGGCCACTGGGCCAACGGAGAGCAGGGCGGCGGACGCAACATCGGCGAGGCGTGCCACATTTACGACCTCTTCACGTTTCTCACAAACAGCCGCGCGGCTAAGGTGTCCGCCACCCCCGTCCGCCCGCTTCCCGACTTCTGCTCTCCCTCTGAGAACTTCGTCGCAACCATTTCTTTCGAGGACGGCTCTCTTGCCACCCTGACGTATACCTCCCTCGGCTCGACCGACCACCCGAAGGAAACTATGGATATATATTTCGACGGAAAAGTTATTTCCCTTTTTGACTACGAGCGTCTGGAAGTCGCGGGCGCGAAAGCTCAGGGCTTCTCTCTAAAAGAAAAATCAAAAGGCCACAAGGAAGAACTCGACGAGTTCGCCTCCGCCGTCCGCGATGGCCGAATGCCCATCCCTCTGTGGCAGATTTTTCAGGCGTCCGAGATAAGCTTCCAAGTCGAGGACGCTCTGTAGGGGCCGCTTTTTCTCCCAACGCCTATAGCGCCACGAATTCTCAATAGCCGATTTCAATTTAGACCCAAGTTTGAAAAGTTTGGGAAAAGGGGCTTTGGGAAAGAACCCTTTCCAAAGGGTTTTTCCCCAACCGCCGAAGGCGAAAACTTCTTCTATTCGGTTTTCAGTTTTTATCTCGCGTTGCGATTTATGACAGCAGGCAATACAGGGCGATAGCCGCCGCGACGCATATCAGAATCGGCAGCGCCCACAGAGGCCGTTGCGCCACAGCCGGCTCCGCCGCCAGCGCTATCTCTCCCGGCTCAATCTTTCCGTCACCCGGCTCGTCTCGAATAAGATCAAACTTCAGATGCTTGTTCAATTCCTCTATTATCTCGCCGGGTTTTTCAAACACGAAAGGATTAAACTGAATCGAAACGTCCGGAGACGCGTAAAGGTCGATGAAAAAGTCGCGGCCCGGCGGGGCGGACGACCTGCGCACTCTCGTTATCTCATCCCACGAAATCCGCCGCGCGCCCATCAACGGCCATCTTAGGAAAACCCCCGATTCGCCCACGCGCAACAATATGCTTTGAAGGTAAACCCCGGCCATAGCCGAGAAAAACGCTACGACGCAGGCGGCCCGGAGCGCGTCGCCGTCGCCGGACACCTTGGCGCGAAAGGCCGCCGCCGCTAGCACGGCCAGCCCCGCCGCCGGATACCCCAGACGCCGGTATATCGACAACCTGAACTCTTTCTCCCCAGCCTGCTTCATGATTGAATTCTATTCGCCGCGCCGCAAGCGCGCAAGCGAGGCGATGTCGCTCACAAAACATTTTCTCAACGCCGGCAGGCCGCTTCTTTTTTGTGATATGGCGGACGGGCGGGCGTTGTGCTAAAATTGTGCGATGAAATTCAGCCGGAGACGGCGATAAAGGAATGTCTACTAACTATTCTAACTGGAGAAACAGTATGAGAATCAGGACAACGGCGCTCGTCGCGGCGTCGCTAGCGGTTTTGATGTGCATGGCGCAGCCGCCGCAGGCTGCTTTCGCGCAATCGGAAACGCCCGCTCAAGAAGAGACAGTCGTCACGGAGACGGCCGGCGCGGCGGAAGAGGCGGCGCAGCCACAGGCCGCCGAAGAAGCTTCCGAACAGACCGAGCCCCCCCCGGACCTGATCGAGCTTGGAGACATTAAGCTCAGCGGTTACAGGAAGGTCAAATGGCGCGACTACAGTTCGTCCGGCGACTTCGAGATGTTCAGGTCGGCAAACGGATTCAGCTACCGCGACGCCAGATTCGAGCAGACGTCGTTCATCATGCTCAAGGGCGATCTGCCGAGGAATCTCAAGATCGACGGGACGTTCTCGGAGATGCCGTATCAGGATAGGACGCTGTTGCTGAACGTGACGGGGAACAACGGCCGGGCGCGGCTGGGCGACTTCTCGACCAGTTTCCCCGGAGGCTCTCTCGTTTCATTCCACAAGAACATCCGGGGCATAGACTACGTTTACGACACCGGCTCTCTGCGCGTCAGCGCCATTATGTCCAAAGAGAAAAGCAAAACCGAAACGATAACATTCAAAGGACAGAACAAGCGCGGTCCGTACACATTGAACGCGTTCCAGATAGTGGAAGGGACAGAGCAGGTGAAGATAGACGGCGCGCCGGTTTCCGCCGGACAGTATTACATAGACTATTTCAGAGGGGACATAACCTTCGGATTCGTCGTCAACGCCGCGCAGACGGTGGAGATAACGTATGAATCGACTCTTCTGTTGAGCATGAAGACGGGAAACATGAACGCGTTCGGAGTCGAATACACTCCGCTCAGCAAAAAGTTCACTATCGGCGGCTCGTTCATGTCTGAAGGGGCAAACGCCGTTTCGCAGTCGGTCCTTATATACAATTCAATAGATTTCGAGGTCGGGCCGTTCAACATAGACGAGACGCGCTCGCTGTTCGCCGGCTCGATGAAATCTCCTTACGCGTTCATCGAGAAGGATACCGAGCTTGTGCTGAGGGACGGGACGCCGCTGCTGCGGAACACGGATTACTTAATCGACTACGTGAGCGGCGAGCTGGACTTCATCGCGCCGATGGCCTCCTCGACGGTGTCGGTGAGGTATCACTACTTCAACCCC
Organism: bacterium; assembly: GCA_029564595.1. Taxonomy (GTDB): domain Bacteria; phylum UBP15; class UBA6099; order UBA6099; family UBA6099; genus UBA6099. Next base: position 53,483 of record JAKQPS010000037.1, read on the forward strand.
AAGCACATAGGGCGGCAGAGGGACTATCTGACCGAGCCAGCCATGTCCCGGTTCACGCTTTCCAAGAGCGCGGTGTACAGCGGCACGGAGACAGTGTGGTGGTGCGAGACATACGGAGAAGGCCCGCACACCGACGAGAACATCACCTGCTTGGAAATGATGACCCCCTGCTCGGACGTGAAGTACGGAGCCGCGCAGACGACATGCGAAGAAGGCTCGGACTATTTCATAGACGAGGTGGCAAACCAGATAATAATCCTAAATCCGAGCTATATCCCCGACCACAACCACGTTATCAGAGCGCAGTACGACTTCGTCCAGAAGACCGCCGCCGAGGAAAAGGCGACGGATAAAAAGATAGTCGACGTGTATTTCATGACCAAGCTGTTCGACAAGCTGAGCGTGGAGGCGGAAGTTTCGACTACGGACGCCGACATGTCGAACCGGCGGATAAAGGTTCTCGAGGAGTATGTGGCGACCGTGATAGTCCCGACGCAGAGAGAGTACTGTCTGCAGCGAGACCCGGCGACGGCCGCTGAGGTCGAGGTTTTCTTCGATGACCTCGTGACGTCCCGAGGCAGGAAGAGCTATCCGGGCGATTTCACAATCGAGACCGACGCGGGCAATGCCTGCCCCGGCGAAAAGATTCTGGTGTTCAAATACGACATCCCAGCCGGGACGACAATCATCGCCAACTACAGCGTGGCTCCCGACCTCGGAACGGACACCACGAAGTCCGCCTCGGCGGTCAGGACCAAAATCGGCTACTCCGGCAAGAAGGCCTCTTTCAACATCGAGACCATCAGCAAGGACATGGCTTTCTCTCCCCTGAACGACTACAGCAACAACGAGGAGAAAAGACTCTCCGGAGACGTCAAGCTGAATCTCATGGACAACCTGACTCTGTTCGGCGACTATCTGACGTACGACAACATGCACAACTTCAACACCACGGACAAGGACGACTATGACCGCATAGGCGCGGGAGCCACTTTCCGCAAAGGGCGCATCAAGGAAATAACTCTCAAGAAAACCCGGTTCGACGCGAGCGACAACCTGAATGTTTCCAAACTGGACAACACCAGAACGGTGGACGAACTTTTCTTCAAGTGGGATCCGAGAGGAAAGAACGTCTTCACCGTGAACGCGGAACTGTCGAACTCCGAGTTCGAGGACAACACGGGCGCGTTAACAGACAAGGACACGGACAGGAGACTTGTCGGATTCGGATACACGCCGAGCGCGAAACTCAACGTGAGGGGGTATCTCGAACTGACGGACACAGACGTGATCGCGCCGGCGGGATTCGGCGCGGACGCGAGCTTCGGAACCAAGACATTCGCCAAGAACCTCGACGCTAGCTGGACGCCGGACGATATTTGGTCCTTCAACAGCAGGATATTGCTGCAGAAGAAGACGCATAGCCGGGCCGACTATGACGACGAGAACTGGGACTCGATAATGCTGGGGGCGGCCGCGAGGCCATTCGGAAGAATAACTTTTGTGAACATCTCGGCGTACCGCCGCGACCTGCCGAACAACATAACCGGCAGCGCCCGAACAGACACCGCCAACGCTTCCTTCGGATACAAGGCGGCTCCTATGTGGGTCGTAGAGCCTTCCATCGACAAGGTCAAAGCCGCCGTCGGGGAGACTTCCAGCAACAAGTCGGACGGCTACGGGCTTTCTTTCCTTTACGATCCTGACAACAGGAGCAAGTGGGACGGACGCTTTTCTTGGAAGACCACGGACAAGACCAACAGCACGCAGACTGCCTCAACCGATTCCGAAGAGAACCAGTACATACTCAAACTGGGATATGTCGCGTCTGAAAGGATCGAGTGCGCGATGTCATACGACGTCAGAAGGACATCGCCGACGCCCTCCGACACGGACATACTCGGATTTGAAGTCAGGCACAAAACTTCCAAACGGATGAACAGCAAAATCGGTTTCGCGCGCACGGAGAGATCGTCAGCGACGACTGAGACGACGCGAGACGAATACATCGCCGAAGCGGTCTACACGATTAACAGGACATTTTCTGTGACGATGAACATAAAGAAGGACAAGTATTCCGCCGGAGCGGCGGCGGCTAACGACTATTCGGGCACGGTGGGCAGCCTAGAGGTGACCGCGAACTTCTGATTTTAACGAAAGCGCTGGAGAGATGACGGGAGAAGAGAAAACAGAGGGGGCGGCGCCGGGCGGGCTGGAGATGTTGGACCGCATGGCGACCCTCTTCCTGTACTCGCGGTTCCGCAACCCGGTTTTCGACGCGCTGATGCCTGTTTTGTCCGTCGGGGCGAACAAGGGGATAGTGTACATCGCGGCAAGCGTGGCGATGATGATTTTCGGAGAGCCGAGGGTCAAAGCGGCGGGGCTGGTGATGCTGGCGGGCGCGGGAGCGGCGGGCGTAATCGCGGAAATGACCGTCAAGATGTTCTGGAAACGCAAGCGCCCCTTCATGGTGATGCCTGAGATAACTCCCAAAGTGCCGCACCTCAGGCTGCTCAAGAGGCCGTCGTTTCCGTCGGGGCATTCGGCGGGCTATTTCGCCGCCGCGATGTCGCTTGCGGTGTTCTTCCCGTCGATGGCGGCCCCTCTTGCGGTCGTGGCCGCGCTCGGCGCTTATTCCAGAATCTACAACGGCGTTCATTTCCTCTCCGATGTGGTGGTCGGCTCGATTGTCGGCATCGCGTTTTCGGGGCTTATGGCGTGGCTGCTCGCCGAACGCGCGGTAGGCCTGTTCTCATAGAAGCGCCGCGCTCCCGGCATGCTTGAAAGGCGTTTTCCAAGAAAGGCGGATATCATGGACGACAATATCGAAGAATCGATTAAATACGCAAGAGAAACGGTGGGCGGAGACCCGCTTGCGCGGCATCTGGGCATCGTAATCGAGGAAGTGTCCGAAGGGTTCGCCAGAGTGTCGCTAGAAGCGAAGCCTGAATATATGAACGCGGTGGGAAGGGCGCACGGGGCGGCGGTGTACGCCGTCATCGACCAGTCGCTGGCGGTGGCCGCGAACTCTCGCGGCGTCCGAGCCGTCACTCTCGACGTGAACGCCAGATATCACTCCGGCGCGCCAGGCGGCGATGTTCTGGTGGCAGAAGCGTCTCCCATCGAAATCAAGAAAAGAATCAGCGTGTGGAAAGTGGAAGTGCGCGCCAGAAACGCGGGCGCTCTTGTGGCCACGGCGACTGCCACAGCCTACCATCAAGCCTGAATCTTTTTTCTGAATATGCAGCGCGCTCTATTGAGCGGCGGAAATGAGGGTTTTAACTATGAAATCAAACACTAAGCGCGTCGAAATCGAACGGGGAATTTTTAGCAGCCGCGCGGTTTCGCGGTTTGTGCTGGCGCTTGCGTGCGCGGCGCTTGTCATCTCGGCGGGACGCGCGATGGCGGATTGGCCCGGCGTCGCAGTGTCAGTGGACGGAACTCCCATCGCTTACGAGATTTGGGGAGAGGGAGAGCCGACTCTGATCTTTATTCACGGATGGAGTTGCGATTCCAGATACTGGCGCGCGCAGATAGAGCATTTCTCCCGGAAGCGCCGCGTAATAGTCCTCGATATGGCCGGACACGGAAACTCCGGCATGGCGAGAGAGATTTACACCATGAAGGCCTTTGGCGAAGACGTCCGGGCGGTGGCGGACGCCGCGGGCGCGCAGAAGATGATTCTCATAGGCCATTCTATGGGCGGCCCGGTGATAGCGGAAGCGGCGGCGCTTATGCCGGGGCGCGTGATCGGGCTTGTCGGCGTAGACACGTTTGAAGACGTGGAATACATGTTGACGAACGAGGAAATGGAGCGGATGCTCGGCCCGCTGGAGGCGGATTTCAAAGCCGGGGCGCGCGCGTTCGTAACCTCGATGATGCGGCCCGGAGAGGACGCCGCTCTCGCCGAGTGGATTCTTGCGGACATGTCGTCCGCTCCCCCGGCCGTAGCCATGAGCGCGATCAGGGAAATGCTGAATCAGTATATAACGGGCGAAACCGCCTCCATTTTCGATCGCGCCCGGATTCCCGTCGTGACGGTTAACGCCGACATGTGGCCGATCAACTTCGAGTCGAACCGCAAACACATGTTGTCGTTCGACGCGATTGTGCTGAAGGACGCGGACCATTTTCTGATGATGAACAAGCCGGATGAATTCAACGCGGCGCTCGAACGGGCGATAGATATGCTGATGGGCAATCAATAAACCCGGATTCGTCGATAGAGCCGACGAATCGGGGCGATTTTCATAGCGGCGAACTGCTTTGTTGCCGCCGCATTTTTTTGTTAATGAACCATAAGTTCTATTCACTGCAAAAATGCGCTTTGCGCCTCGCATTTCATCCGCTCTGAACAATCGCTCCCGAATCTTAACGACGGATTCGGGATAAAAGGCGAAGAATCGGACAAGGCTGAAGCGGCGGAGAAGCTTCCTGCCGCAAGGCAATTGTGATAGACTATCGTAAGTTAGCGGAAGGGCGGAACGCGGGAGACGCGGCCCGCGTCCCGCGCAGAGGTGATGGGCATGGCGGAGAAGAAAAGGCGTTACACCAGAGAGATGGCCGAATGGGCTGCCGGGTTGACGTTCGGCGACATTCCCGCGCGGGTGGTCGAGCAGGCGAAGATGCAGACGATGAGCGTTCTGGCGGCGATATTCGCCGGATCGCGAACGTCCTCAGGCGGCAAGACGATAGCCGCGGCGCTGCGCGGGTCCGACCCCGGCCCGGCGAGGCTTATTCCATCAGGCGAGAGCGTCACCGTAAAGGACGCTCTAGCGGCGGCATCCTCGCTATCGATGGCGCTGGACTACGACGACTACACGTTCGCGGGGCATCCCGGACATTCCGCCGCGCTGGTTCCGCTCCTGATGGCGGCCCGCGAAGATATTTCCGGCGAACAGATATTGCTCGCTCAGACGGTTGCCAACGAGATAGAGTCTCGCATCGGCGGCTCTGTGATGGTCGGGCCGCTGAACGGGCAGATGTGGTCGTTCATCCACGCCGCCGGCGCGGCATGCGCAGCGGGAAAAATCTACGGGCTGGACTCCGACCGGATGGCGTCAGCCCTCGGAATGGCTCTTTCGCAACCCGCTTCCCCTCTCGCCCCCGGCTTCATGGGCGCGGACTCGAAGCTCCTCACCGCCTCCGCCGGAATCGCCTCGGGACTGTTCGCGGCTCAACTCGCCGCCGAAGGACTCAAAGGCCCTCAGGACATACTCGAAGCGGAAGACGGCTTTTGCGAGACTCTATCCTTCGTTCCCATCTACCCGATGCTCACAAGGCTCGGCTCATGCTGGCTCTCTGACACCATGTCCGTGAAGCTGTATCCGGGATGCGCGTATATCAGCGCGACGATGGACGGCGTTTTTGAGATAATGCGAAACAAGGAAATAAACCCCGACGACATATTCAAGATCGACGTTCACGCGTCAATCGCGACTGTTAAAATGGACGAGATGTCGCGCCCGCTGGTGACGCACCAGAACACGCGCCCGGTGACGCTGAACTTCTACACGCCATACAACGTGGCGGCGGGCGTTCTCGACGGAAGGCTAGGCCCGGAGCAATTCGAGCCGGAGAGAGTGAGAGACCCGAAGGTGTGGGAGCTGGCGAGGCGGGTGCGCGTGCATCATGACATGTCGCTCACCAGCAATCTTATCGATTCGGCGACGGACCTGATAGACATCCGGTATCTGCTGAGCCGGATGCGGGCCGGCTCCCTCGGATCGATGCTCAAGAGGCTCGGTCCGGCGTCGCCGCTGTTGTGGCTGGCCGGCGGGCGGGAGATAACCGGCCTGATGTCGGAAGGCCGGCGCGCCCTCGAAAAAGTCTTCGGCGCTCCCGGCGACGACGACGCGGAACGGCGGCTGGCTCCTTCGGCTGAAAACTTCCGCATGGCTTTCGGGTCGCGCGTCGTGTTCGACATGAAATCGAAGGACGCGGTGTACGAGTTCGAGCAGAAGATACCGTTCGGCGCGGCGGGCTGGCCGCTGGAAGACCGCCGAAGCGACGCGTGCGGCAAGTTCGAGAAAGAGGCGCTAGCCGTACTGAAGCCGGAAGCCGCGACTGCCGCGCTGGACGCGGTGTCGAATCTGGAAAAGCTCGACAACGCTGGCGTACGCTCCCTGCTCGACCTGTGCTGTTCGAAAAAATAGCCCGACCTCCACGCCGGAGGCTTGGGAACAAATAAACGCGAAGAGGTCAGTCAAAATGGCAAAAGCAAAAAGCGCTCCTGATTTTTCAGACAAGATGAAGCGTCTGCGCAAGAAGAACGGCATAACGCTCGAGGCGCTCGCCGCCGCGACCGGGATGTCCGCCGATTACCTCGAAAAAATCGAGAACGGCGAGACTATGCCTCCGGTGTCGAACATCATCCAGATCAGCGCCGCGCTCACCGTCGACTCCGGCAAGTTCCTGTCCTCCGACGGGGCAAACAAGGAAAAGAAAGCGGAGAGCTTCAAGAAGCGCGCGGACGCGTACTATTACAAGACGCTCACGCCCGACGCCGAGCACAAGCACATGAAGGGATTCCATGTCTCAATCCCCTCGAAGTCGGAACACGCCGGAGTGCAGTACAAACATGAGGGCGAGGAGTTCGTCTATGTGCTCGACGGCGTTCTCGACATTCAGGTCGGCGCAAAGAAACACAAACTGAAAAAAGGCCAGTCCCTCCACTTCGACTCCAACCACACGCACAAGCTGAGCAATCCGGGATCGAAGCAGACGGAGCTGTTGGTGGTCGTGTACACGCCCTGAGCGTCGACGGCGACAGAGGCGTTCCGCGTCCCGAACACTACCCGCGCCACCGGCGCGATTGGAGCATCCATTATGGCTATACCCCTCACGGAAGAGCAACACATGGTGCAGTTGATGGTGCGCGACTTCGCGCGCCGCGAGATAGAGCCGGTCGCGGCAAAAAACGCCGCCGCGAAAAAGTTTCCAGCCGACATCATTAAAAAAATGGGCGGCCTCGGCCTCATGGGCATGATGGTTCCAGAAGAATACGGCGGCTCGGCCGCGGGAGCAGTATCTTATGTTCTCGCGATTCAGGAGGTCGCCTTCTCCTGCGCGTCCACAGCCGTGACGATGTCTGTGAACAACCTGTCGTGCGGCCCCATCCTCTCTCACGGAAACGAGGAACAGAAGAAAAAATATCTCGCGCCGCTGGCGTCAGGCAGACAGCTCGGCGCGTTTGCCATCACCGAACCGGATGCAGGCTCGGACGCCGCTTCGGTCGCCGCCCGCGCCGTCAAAAAGGGCGACTCCTACATAATCAACGGAAGCAAAAGCTTCATCACGAACGGCGGATACGCGGACACGTTCATAGTGATAGCGCGCACCGGGAGCGAGCCGCGCGGGCGCGGCATGTCGGCGTTCATCGTCGAGCGCGGCGTTCCCGGCTTCGAGATCGGACGCGAAGAAGACAAGATGGGCCTCACCGCCTCCAGCACAGTTTCGCTTTCTTTCGACGATTGCAAGGTTCCGGCGCGCAACCTGCTTGGCGCGGAAGGGCAGGGATTCGAGATAGCCATGACCGCCCTCGACAGCGGGCGCATCGGCATCGCCTCGCAGGGCGTAGGGATGGCTCGCGCCGCTCTCGCCGAAGCGGTCTCGTACGCGAACGCCCGAAAACAGTTCGGGCGCGCTCTCGCCCGCAATCAGGCCATCCAGTGGATGATAGCGGACGCCGCGCGCGATATTGAGGCAGCCCACCTGCTCACCCTCAGCGCCGCCACTTCCAAAGACCGGGGCGAGCCTTTCACCATCGAGGCCTCAATCGCCAAGCTGTTCGCCACAGAGGCGGCCAACCGCATCGCCTACGACGCCTTGCAGATTCACGGCGGATACGGCTACACCAAAGAATATAAAATCGAGCGCCTGTACCGAGACGCGCGCGTCTCCACCATCTACGAGGGAACATCCGAAGTGCAACGCATGGTCATCGCCCGCGACGCGCTTCAGTAGCTCCAGACGCGACCTCTGACCGGAGGCGGCCATGAGCGCCGTCGAACTGACTTACGAAGACTGCAAAAGAATCCTCGCTCAAGAGCGGCTGCCGAGGGCGTTCGTCAATCTGGACGCTTTCGACTCAAACGCCCGCAAGATGTTTTCTATTCTCGAAGGCACGGGAAAAACGATGCGGATCGCGTCAAAATCGTTGCGTTGCGCCGATCTGCTAGGACGCGCGTTCGAACTTGGCGGAGCCGCCGCCAAGGGCGTGATGTCATTCACCGTCGAGGAAGCCGACTTCCTCGTCAGGCGCGGATTCGACGACATACTGGTCGCTTACCCCACCGCTCGCGCGAAGGATTTCGAGATTCTTTGCGCGCTCGCGGAGCGAGGCGCGGACGTTTCCGTCGTGTGCGACAGCGAGGAAAACGCGCGGGCGCTCAGCGCGGCGGGCGTCGCGGCGGGCGTCGTTATCCAGCTTGTGGTCGAGGTGGACATGAGCCTGCGTCCGGCGGGCGGGGCCGCTCATCTCGGCGTCAGGCGCTCCACCGTCAGAACCGGAAGCGACGCCCTGCGGGTCGCGCGCGCCGCCGAAAAGGCGGGCGGCGCGGCCGTCATCGGCATCATGGGCTACGAGGCTCAAATCGCCGGCATGGCGGACGAAAATCCGTTCTCCCGCGCTCTCAATCCAGCTCGAAAACTCATCCGCGAAATGTCCAAACCCGATGTCAGGCGGCGCAGAGAAAGCGTCGTCTCTTTCCTGAGAAAAAACGGAGTTGATTTGCGAATCGTCAACGGCGGCGGCACGGGCAGCTTGGACTTCACCTCCCGCGACGACTCCTGCACCGAGACCACCGCAGGCTCCGGCTTCTACTGCCCGCACCTGTTTTCCTATTACTCGAATCTGGACCTGACCCCGGCGGCGTTTTTCGCGCTTCAGGCGTCGCGGTTCCCCGCGCGCCGCATGGTCGCCTGCAACGGCGGCGGCTATGTCGCCTCAGGCGAAGCGGGCGAGGACAGGCTTCCTCTCCCTTGCCTGCCGAAAGGCGCGAGGCTGACCAAACTCGAAGGCGCGGGAGAAGTCCAGACCCCCGTCGAGTTGCCCCACGGCGTTTCAATTTCTCCGGGCGACCCGGTTATATTCCGCCACGCCAAAGCCGGAGAACTGACCGAGCGATTCAACGAGTTGTTGTTGATAAGCGACAAGACCGCCGTCGGCTCCGTCCCCACCTACAGGGGCGAGGGCTTCAGCTTTCTGTAACCCGCCTGCAACGGATGTCAGGGAATATTTTAAGCTTTCCCTCTGTCAGCGGCGGTAGCTGTTGGTGATGGGCAGGCGTCGGTCTCGTCCGAACGCTTTCGGGGTGATTTTGACTCCGGGCGCGGACTGGCGGCGCTTGTACTCGGCGGCGTCAACCATCCTTATCACGTCCGCAACGGCTGCGGGGTCGTTCCCCATCTCCACTATCTCGTCCATGCTCAGGTCGTCTTCCACGTACGCGTGGAGAATCGGGTCGAGTACCGAATACGGCGGCAGGGAATCCTCGTCCTTCTGTCCGGGTTTCAGTTCCGCGGTGGGCGGCCGCACGATGGTGGCGCGCGGGATTATCTCCCGCCCGGCCGCGGCGTTGATGTGCTCCGACAGCCTGTAAACCGTCGTTTTCAGCACGTCCTTTATCGCGTTGAACCCGCCCGCCATGTCTCCGTACAGAGTGCAGTAGCCGACGGCGACCTCGCTTTTGTTGCCGGTTGTCAACACAAGCCAGCCGAAACGGTTCGACAGCGCCATGAGAATGTTTCCGCGTATGCGCGCCTGCAGGTTTTCCCGCTCTATGCCGGGATCCCCGGGGCCGAAGGCTTCCTTGAGGTCTGAAGCGTACGCGGCGAGCGCGTTTCCGATGGGGATTTTTATAAGTTTTACGCCGAGGTTTGCGGCGAGGATTTCGGCGTCCGAGAGGGTCTCGGCTGACGTGTATTCCGAAGGCATGGTGACGCACACGACGTTCTGTCTGCCGAGGGCCTCGACCGCCACGCAGGCGGAGAGCGCCGAGTCTATTCCCCCGCTGAGGCCGAGCACGATTTTCTTGAAGCCGTTCTTGCGGGCGTAGTCGCGCGTCCCGGCGATGAGCGCGGCGAGGATTTCGTCGATGTCCGACATCTGCGGGGCGACGGTGTGAGAGGCCGGGGCCCAAGAGGCGGTGACTTTCGACGAGAGAGAGAGCCGGGGCTGCTGCGCGGATACGCGCGGCGCGCGCTTTGCCAACCGGGGATCGTCGGAATCGATGTCCACGACAAGCAAATTTTCCACGAACCGCTGCGAGCGCGCGAATACCGAGCCGCCCGGCTCGGCCGCTATCGCGCCTCCGTCGAACACAAGCTCGTCCTGCCCGCCGACGAGGTTGACATACAGCACAAACGCCCCCGCGCGCGTCGCCAGCCCGCCGACAAGCTCCTCTCTCACGTGCGCCTTGCCCGCGTGGAACGGCGAGGCCGACATGTTGATTATCAGCTCCGCGCCAGCGCGTCGCGCTTCCGTTTCCGCCCTGCCCCCCGTCACCCACAAATCCTCGCAGATGGTCAGCGCCGTCCGCACGCCCTTCATCTCGAACACGAACGGCCTGTCCCCTTCGGAAAAATATCGCTTTTCATCAAACACGCCGTAGTTGGGCAGCTCCATCTTTCTGTACGAGCCGACTATGCGCCCGTCGTCCACCACCGCCGCGGAGTTGAACACCCGCCCGGCGTCCGCCTCCGCGTATCCGACCACCGCCGTGATGCCCTCTATCGAATGCGCCAGCTTCCTCATAGCCAACTGGTTGTCCTCGATGAAAGAGCCGCGCAACAACAGGTCTTCCGGCGGATACCCGCACAACGTCAACTCCGGAAACGCCACTATGTCCGCCTGCTGCCTGCGCGCCAGCGCGGCGTATTCTATGATCAGCGCCGCGTTTTCTTCTATCGCCCCCACCGTCGTGTTGATCTGGGCTAGGGCTACGCGCAATGTTTTTTTCTCCGGCATGGCTGGCAGGCTCCAAGTTGAAATTGGGTCGGGCGCGGAGGGAATCCGGCTGGTCTCTCCGTCGGCAATTCCGTGTCGTTTATCCACCGCCCCTGTCCGAATAATATATTATATCGCGCCTTGATACTTTTCCACTTCGGCGTTAAAATTATCTTCCAAGAACATAACGGCAAAATTGCCGTATCGGAGCGCCCCACAATGGACGACAAAAGCAAACGATACAGAACGGAAATCCTCAAAATCCTGCGCGACAGCGGCAAGCCTCTGGGCAGCACCAAAATAACCGAACTGCTCTCCGTCTCCGGCATCGAAACAAACGAGCGGACGGTCAGGTTCCACCTTCAAAAGCTCGACGACGACGGGATGACGAGAAAGATTTCCAAGCGCGTGGGCCGCGAGATAACGCCCGCCGGACTCAGCGAACTGGAAGGCGTGAACATCCTCGGCAGGCTCGGTTTCATCGTGTCGAAGATAGACGGATTGTCGTACAACATGGGGTTCGACCCGGTGAAGCGGGAGGGGCTGATTGTCCTCAACGTGTCCCTTATCCCGGTCGAGCAGTTCGAGACGGCGCTAGAAGAGATACTGATGGCGTTCCGCGCCGGGCTTGGCATGGGACGTCTGGCCCTTCTGCGCGGTCCCGGCGAAAAAATCGGCAACATGATAGTTCCTTCGGACATGGTCGGGTTCGGCACTGTATGCAGCGTCACCCTCAACGGCTTGCTGCTCAAAGAGGGCATCCCGGTGGCTTCCAGATACGGCAGTCTGCTGCGGATGGAAGGCGGACGGCCGGTCTGCTTCACCGAACTTGTGGACTATTTGGGCACCACGCTCGACCCGCTCGAAATGTTCCTTCGCGCGGGCATGACCAGCGTCGGCAAAGCCGCTCGTGGCCAGAGCGGCGTCGTCGGCGCCAGCTTCAGGGAAATCCCCATCGTCGCAGGCGGCAGACTTGAAGCCGTCCGCAGAAAACTCGACATCCTCGGCCTCTCGGGCATCCTCGCAGTCGGCAAGCCGAACCAGCCCCTGCTCAACGTCTCCGTCGACGAAGGGATGATCGGCATGGCCGTCGTCGGCGGGCTGAATCCCGTCGCCGCCGCCCACGAGGCCGGCGTGGACACCATCAACGCCGCCCTTCACTGCCTCGCTCCCTATGAAGCCCTCGAAGGTTTTGAAAACCTTCGCACTCGCTTCAGAAATCTGGTAAAATAATTCGTCGGCGGCCGGCGCTTCTCAAACACTGATATCGGCTTGCCATCTTGATATGCCTGAAGAATCTTTCGAAAATATCGCCATGCCTCTTATGGACATGCTCTACGGAGCCGCCCTCCGCTTGACTCAGAATCAGGCCGACGCCGAAGACCTCATTCAGGAAACTTACCTCAAGGCCTTCAGGGCGTTCAATCAGTTCGAAACCGGAACCAACTTCAAAGCTTGGATTTTTAAAATCCTGACCAATAGCTTCATCAATAAATACAAGAAGGACCGCAGGGAGCCCAACCGGATAAGCGTCGAGGACACACCCGACTTCTACCTCTACGACAAAGTGATGGATATCGGACGCGAAACCGGCGTCGGCTCAAGCCCGGAAGAGCTTTTCATGGAGAAGTTCATCCCGGCCAACATCACAGACGCCATCCGCGAACTGCCTGAAGACTACAGGGCGACCTTCGTTCTGTCCGACATGTACGGCTTCAGCTACGACGAGATATCGGACATGACAGAAACCACCCTCGGAACTGTTAAGTCGCGCCTGTTCCGCGCGCGCCGCTTGCTCCAAAAAAACCTCTGGGACTACGCCGCCTCCCAAGGCCTCGTCCCCGCCTCCGGCAAATAATCCCGTACCCGCAACCTCCTAAAACAGCCTTCTCTCTCCTTGTGCCGTCTTCCCTTTTTTCTTCTGTTTTTTCTTCTGTTTTTTCTATACCGTCATTCCGTTTTTATTCTTGCCGTCATTCCACTTTTTTCTATACCGTCATTCCCGCGAAAGCGGGAACCCATTTTTCCCTATCCTTTCACATAACACGCTCCAAAGCCGGAGGCGCAGCCCCCGACTTTCCCGGATTTTTCTTGTGAAAAAATCCGGGCAAGCGTGAAAAATTTAGGAAAGGGGTTTGGGGAACAACCCTTTTCAAAGGGTTTTCCCCAACCGCCGCAGGCGGCGAAACGTTTCTTTCGTTTTTTCTTTTTCTCTATTCCTTCAGCTTTTTCTTTTCCCCAACCGCCGCAGGCGGCAGCAACATTCCCAGCTTTTCTTCTTCTATCCTTTTCGCTTTTCTTCTTTTCTTATTCTGTATTTGAGAGCGTCCCATGCGGCGGCGGCGAGGAACGCCGGCAGCGCCGTCATGCGTTTAGCGCGGGACGGAGTAGTCGCCAGCCTGTGCGCCCATTCCAGCCCCGTCTTGCGGAAGAACGCGGGAGCCCTTTTCGTCTCTCCGGCGAACACATCGAACGATCCCCCCACCCCGATGAAGACGGACGCCGACAGTTTAGGCGCGTTGTCCCTTATCCAGAACTCCTGCATCGGCGCCCCCATGCCCGCCAGCACGATGTCCGGCCGTGCCGCCTCGATCTCCGCCGCCAAAGCCCCCGGATCGGCATCCCTGATATACCCGTGATGATAGCCCGCCAGCAGCGGAGCCCGCTTCCGCGCCGACAACTCCGCCGCGCATTTCTCTATCGTTTCAGGCTTTGCCCCCAGCAGATACACGCGCAACTTCTCCTCGGCGGACATTTCAAATATCTTTTCAGCAATATCTATCCCCGTCACGGCCTCCGCGCGCGCTCCGTGTTTCATCCTCAGCGCTATCCTGATTCCCACCCCGTCCGCCGTGTTCAGCGTCCCCGACCGCGCCAGCGCCGCGAACTCCGCGTCCCTCCTCGCCAGCATCGCCATCTCAGGATTGAACGTTATGATGTGCAACCGTTCTCGGTTCAGCGCCGCCCGCCTGATTCTTTCCACTGTTCTGTTAAGGGTCATCGCAACAACAGGAACGCCGAGCACATCGAGCGGCCTGCCCTCCGCCTCAAGCAAGTCGCGCTCAAGGACACTCAGAGACCTCTCCGCGAGCGCCGAGAACGAAGCCGCCGCCCCCGCAAGCTTTTCTCGCGCTTCCGCCGCCCCGCCCCCAGCGACAAACTCCACCGCCCGGCTCAACTCGAACGCGGACACCTCCTCCAGCTTCTCGAACACAGGCTGTCCGCACGCGTCCGCAAACGCCTTCACCTTCGGGTCATAGCTCAACGCCACGAACGGAACCCCGCGCGCCGCCGCGAACGCCAGCGAGTGCAGCCTCATCCCTATCATCGCCCGCGCTCCGCCCACCACCGCAGCGGCCCGCGCCGCGCTCATCCTCCCGTCCACACCGTGCGCCATTATCTCTATCCCCGGACACAACCGGCGCATCTCCGACACGAACCTCTCCACCACCGGCGCGTCCGCCTCAGCCTCGAACGCCATCGCGTCCACAGCCACCGCCGCCGTCTCCTTCAGCCTCATCAGACACCCCACCAGCGCTCCCGTCAGAACGTCCACACCCTCGCTCTGCCTCAACGACACCGCCAGCCTCATCGGCGCGTCCGCCGCCGCCTCCTGCGACCCCGCTCCCGCCGCGAACGTCATGTCCGCCCCAAGCTCCGCCACATCCGCTCCCAGCCCCATCTCCCGCATTAGGCCAAGCGCCCTCTCGTCCCTCGCCCACACCCGCCTCGCAAACCTGCGCATCGCCCACCCCGCCAACGCCTTCGTCCACTTCCTCCTGAACGGCCCCATCCCCTGTGACATCATATAGACCGGCTTGCCCATCGCCCCAGCCGCGATTATCAGCAGACAGTAGTAAACCGCGCTCCGCGCGCTCGTCGCATCCTGCAGCAACCCGCCCCCCGGAAGAACCACCGCGTCCGCCCTCCGCAACGCCCGCGCCAACCCCGCAAAATCACCCTTCGTCACAGTCCCCACATCATGCCGCGCAGACGTCTCCTCCGGCCTAGATGTCAGAGCCGTGTGCGCTGCCCCCGGCAACCGTTTCCTGCTCCAACTCAGAAACGATTCCAATATGGCCTCATCGCCCACATTGCCGCTGCCGAAATATCCAATAATGAAAAAATTCAAAATCCGACCTTTCCCGCCCGGCGCTATGTTTCCATCGCCGGCCTTTGCGTCGCCGAGGGAATTCTACCATGAACACGAAAAAACCAATAGGAATTAGAAACGCCCGCGCCCGTCGATTGCGGAGCTTCATATTGCGCGCGCCCGACAGTTGACCGAGCGCGAGCTATGAGAATATAATTCGCAAACTGTTATGTTCTTAGCGACACAACGGATCGGGCGGAGGTTTGAACCATGAAAAAATCTTTGTTGAAGGCGCGCGCGGCTGAGATATTCGCGGCGCTGACGGTGGTTGTTTGCGCGGCGACGTTGCCAAGCTGTTCGCGGCAGGAAGCGAAGAGGGAGGCTCCGGCGGTTCTGAAGATGGCGACCACCACGAGCACTGACAATTCGGGGCTTTTAGGCGCGATTCTTCCGGCGTTCGAGAAGGCGCACAACGCGAAGGTGGCTGTGATAGCGACAGGCTCCGGCAAAGCGATAAAGCTTGGTGAAAATGGAGATGTTGACATAGTGTTCGCGCACGCGCCTGAGTTGGAAGAGGCTTTCACGGCGTCCGGCTACGGAGTGAACAGAACCTCGATAATGTATAACTATTTCATATTGCTGGGGCCGGATGAAGACCCTGCGGAGGTCAGAGGCGCGGGAACGGCTCCGGAAGCGTACCGAAGGATAGCCGCCGCGCAAGCCGCGCTGGTCAGCCGGGGCGACGAATCGGGAACCCATCAGAAAGAAAAGGAAATATGGGCGGAGGTCTCAGGCTCGGTTCCCAAGGCGGCGTGGCTGATGGAGACTGGGCAGGGCATGGGGCCTTCGCTTCAGATAGCGGACGAAAAGCGCGCCTACATACTGACCGACCGAGGAACGTATCTGGCGTACAAAGAGAAAATTTCGCTTGTTCCGGTCATGGAGTCCGACGAAACGCTTCTCAATCCATACAGCCTCATAGCGGTGAACCCTGAAAAATATCCCGGAGTGAATTATAATCTGGCGATGGAGCTTATCCGCTGGATGTCCGGAGAAGAGGGCAAAGCGGCGATAAATGGTTTCAAGGCGGGCGGAGAAAGCATGTTTTTCGCGGGCGAAACGGAGAAAAGCGACTAATGGGATACATGGGCGCCTCGCTTTCCGAGGCGGTCAATCTGATAGCGTCGGCGGACCCCGAAGTAATGTCGGCGGTGTGGACGTCGCTGTACACGTCGTTCGCGGCGACGGCTCTTGCGGCGGTAGTCGGGATTCCCGCCGGGCTTGCGGTGGCCTCATACAGATTTCCCGGACGGGGCGCGACTATAACCATTCTCAACACGCTGATGGCGATGCCGACGGTGGTAATCGGGCTGCTCGGCTATGCGATGCTGACCCGCAACGGCCCTCTGGGCGTTTATGAGTTGCTGTACACCCCCGCCGCGATGATAATAGGACAGTTCGTTCTCGTTCTTCCGCTTACTGTCACGCTGTCGATGTCGGCGGCGCGGAGCATGGGCCGCCGCGCGGCGGAGACGGCTCTGACGCTTGGCGCGACGCGCGCGCGCGCAGCCGCCACCGTAGTCCTCGAAGGCAGGTTCGCTTTCATGACCGCGGTAGCCGCCGCTTTCGGTCGCGCCGTCGGCGAGGTCGGCGTAGCGATGATGCTCGGCGGCAACATCCGCGGAGCCACCCGCACTATGACCACCGCGATCGCGCTCGAAACAAGCAAGGGCGAGTTCGCCGTGGCTCTGGCGCTTGGCGTCGTTCTTATGACGTTGGCTCTCGCGGTGAACATAGCAATACGCGCGCTGCAAGCGCGCGCGGGGGAGGCGGCAAGATGACACAGACCAGCCCCGCTTTCCGCCTCGAAAACTTCGCCGCCGGATACGACGGCCGCGCGGTCGTCGAGATCGACTTTCTGGATATCCCGAAAGGGGGGCGGATCGCCCTCCTCGGCGCGAACGGCGCGGGCAAGACCACGCTGTTGCGCGCGCTTAACGGGTTCGTCAAGCCCATTCGGGGCCGCGTCTTCTTCGACGGCTCTCCGATGGACTCGGTTTCTGCCGTAAACGCGGCGCGCAAACGGATGACATACATCTCTCAAACGCCATTTCTGTTCAACTGCTCGGCAAGAGCGAACGTTGCCTACGGGCTGAGGGCTAGAGGCGTTCCGGCGCGCGAGGCGTTCGAACGCGCAGACGCCCTGCTCGAACGCGCCGGACTTTCGAAACTGGCCCGCCGCAACGCCCGCTCTCTTTCCGGCGGCGAGGCCCAGCTTACCGCCCTCGTCCGCGCCCTAATCATCAACCCGGAAGCTATTCTCCTCGACGAGCCGACAGGCAACGTGGACGCGGCAAACACGGAAACGATCGAGGCTCTCATCCTCGACTCTTCTGACGCTCGCGGCGCGGCGGTCGTGTTTTCCACCCACAATGTCGAGCAGGCCCGCCGCCTCGCCGCCTCAGCCATATATATCGAACACGGCTCCGCCTCGATCCGCCCTCTTTGAACCCGGATTCGCAAGCGTTTTTTCAAAACGGATGAAACGCGGAACGCAAGACGCATTTTTGCTGCGAATAGAACATAGGGATCATAAACAAAAAAACGCCGCGGCAACAAAGCGGCTCCCCGGCGCTATCGGAGATTCCGCGTTAAACAGCGATAATGTCAATTGGCAACTGTCTTAAGCTTGGGTTGTTCGCGCTCTTCGCGCGTTCGGCGTCACTCTTCCGAGGATTCCCGTTCGTCGAGGGACACGGTGGCGGCGCATTTTTCATTTATGCATTTGCCGATGTTTTCGCCGGCCGATTTGGCGTGGACTAGAAGGCCGCCGCATTCGGGGCAGGCTTTTCCCTCGACGGGTTTGGACCATGTGACGAAGTCGCATTCCGGATATTTCGAACAGCCGTAGAACGAGCGTTTGTTGCGGGATCGGCGCTGCACTATCTTGCCGTCGCATCCCTCTCGCGGGCAATTGACGTTGCCCGTGTTCTTCCTGATGTTCTTGCAGGCCGGGTATCCGGAGCAGGCGATGAACTTGCCGTATCTGCCTGTGCGCATGACCATGGGCGAGCCGCATTTTTCGCATTTGTCCTCGACTGCGGGAGTCTGCGCGGCGGAGCCTGAGTCGGCTTTCGGGTCAGGCTCTCCGTACGGCCGCTTGTATGTGCATTCAGGGTACTTCGCGCATCCGATGAACACGCCATAGCGGCCCGTCTTCACTGCGAGGTCGGAGCCGCATTCTGGGCATTTGTCTTCCACTTTCTCCTCGAACTTCATGCTCTTGGAAGCCTTTACGATGTCTTTGCTGAACGGGCCGTAGAATTCGCCGATGAGTTTGGTCCAGTCCTTGCTTCCGTTTTCGACCTTGTCCAACTCGTCTTCCATCCGGGCGGTGAACCCGTAATCGACGATGTCGGCGAAGTTCTCTTTGAGGAGCTTGCAGACTATGACGCCCCATTTGGTGGGTTTGAAAGATTTCTTTTCGAGGCGGGCGTAGTCGCGTTTTTTCAGAGTCTCTATGATGGGCACATAGGTGCTGGGTCGGCCGATGCCCCGCTCTTCAAGCTCGCGCACGAGAGAGGCTTCGGAGTATCTTGAGGGAGGCTTTGTGAAGTGTTGTTTCGGATCGATCTTGAGCAGGTCGAGCGGTTCTTTGGCGCGCAGGTCGGGCAGGGGGCTGCCGTTTTCATCGCCGCCCTCCTTGTCTTCCTTGCTCTTGAGTCCGTACACTCGCAGATAGCCGTCGAAGCTTGTGACGGTGGCGGTCGCGCGGAACAGGTGTTTGTCGTCGCCCGCGATGTCGCAGCGCGTGACGTCCACCACCGCCGGGGCCATTTGTGAAGCGATGAACCGGGACCAGATCAACTGGTAGAGTTTGTGCTGGTCTTTTGAGAGATATTTTGCGATGTTCTTCGGGTCGAGCGACGCGGACGTCGGCCTGATGGCTTCGTGAGCGTCCTGAACGCCCGCTTTGGATTTGTATGTGTTCGGCTGGTCGGGAAGATAGTCCGGGCCGAGGTTTTGTTTAATATACTCGACGGCGTCCGCGCGGGCGTCTTCCGACACGCGCACAGAGTCTGTCCTCATGTAAGTGATGAGGCCGACGCTGCCCGCTTCGCCGAGGTCCACGCCTTCATAGAGCTGCTGGGCGAGCATCATCGTCTTCGACGCGCTGAAGTTCAGCCGCCGCGAGGATTCCTGCTGCAGCGTGCTGGTCGTGAACGGGGCCTGCGGCCTGCGCTTCTCCGAGCGTTTCTTGATATCTTTCACCGCGTAGGAGCAGGCTTTCAGCGTTTCCACCAGCCCAGCCGCCTGTCCCTCGTTCTCTATCTTCGTTTCCTCATCCTTTGATTCCGCGCCGTCCGACGAACCGAAGTACACGGCTTCGAAATCCTGAGCGCCCGCGTCCCGGCCTTTAAAAGTCCCGGTTATCTTCCAGTACTCGTCCGGTTTGAACTTTTCCACTTCTTCCTCGCGCTCGCAGATGAGGCGGAGGGCGACGGACTGCACTCTGCCCGCGCTCAAGCGGCTGTTGTTCAGCGCGCGCCACAGCAACGGGCTGACCTTGTAGCCCACCAGCCTGTCCATGACCCTGCGCGCCTGTTGCGCGTCCACCAGATTCATGTCTATGGTTCTCAAATTGCCGAGCGCTTCTTTAACCGCCTTCGGCGTTATTTCGTTGAACGACATTCTGGTTATGTTCTTGTTAGGAAACAGGCGCGCCAGATGCCACGCGATGGATTCCCCTTCGCGGTCAGGGTCGGTCGCCAGTATTACTTCTTCGACGTCTTTGGCGTCCGCCTGCAACTGTTTGATGAGCTTCCCGCGTCCCGGAGCTATCTGATAGCTGGGTTTGAACCCGTTGTCCACATCTATTCCAAGCTCTTTAGCGGGAAGGTCGTATATGTGGCCGAGGCAGGAAGTCACCTCGTATTGTTTGCCGACGATTTTGCCGATGGACTGTGTCTTCGCTCTGGATTCGACAACGATTAATTTCTTTGCCATTATTGTGCCTTCTCCTCTATATCGAACAGATATCCTTATTATGCCGCGATTTTTCCGCCGCGCAATTTTCTAATTATGAGCGCCCGCAAACAAATAGTCACGCTTTCCGGGCAAAAAAAGGTCAGCGCCCGGCGCGGGCCGCCATATACGTCTGGCCCGGCAACTGGCGCGCCGCCCCCTTCATTTCAAGCATCATCAGGGCGGAGGACGCCTCGCCCGCCGAGCATGACAGCCTCGCGCAGATGTCGTCGAACCGCGTTGGCCCTTCCTCTTTCATCAGGTCGTAAATCCGCTTCTGAAGGCCGTCCAACTCCGGTTGCGCGCCGAGGCTCAGCTCCGGCTGTCCGTCCGGCTCTCCGAGAGCCTCCAGAATCTGGCTCGCGTTCTCCGCCAGATGCGCTCCGTTCCTTATCAGCCAGTGGCATCCCCCGCTCGACGGATGGTTGACGTCCCCCGGAACGGCGAACACTTCCCGCCCGTGCTCTGCTGCGTGGCCGGCGGTTATCATCGAGCCGCCTTTGACTGCCGACTGCGCCACCACAACGCCCCGCGACAATCCGCTTATTATCCTGTTGCGCCTGTGGAACTGATTCTTGTTTATCGCTTTCATACCGAGAGGGAATTCCGAAATAACCGCGCCGCAAGCGGCGATCTCGTCGGCCAGTTCGACATGGTTGGAGGGGTAGGGGTGGTCTACGCCGACGGCTTTGACGGCGAAGGTGCGGCCGCCGGCGTCTAGGGCCGCGCGGTGCGCCGCCGCGTCTATCCCGTGCGCCAGCCCGCTGACGACCGTCCATCCCGCGCCGGCCAGTCCCGCCGATATGTCCTCCGCCGCTCGTCTGCCGTAGCCGTTGCAACGCCGCGTGCCGACAATCGCCACCGCTCTGTCGTCTCTTTCAAGGATATTCCCGCGCGCGTAAAGAACCGGCGGAGGGTCGGGGATATCCCGCAACCGCCGGGGATAATCGTCATCCAGCAGAGTGAAAATTTTTACGCCAGTCTCTTGCGCCCGCTTCAGCTCCTGAGAGCCGTCCTCGCGGCGGCGAAGGTCGAGCAGCTTGTCCAGAACGTAAACAGGTTTCTCAGCCGAGTCTTCGCCGAGGTTCAGCTCGGCGTTCCTTGAATAGGAGCGACCGAACGCTCCGCAGCCCCGCAAATCCTTCTCGGATGCCCGCCAAACCTCTCCCGCCCCGCCGAATATCTCCGTCAGCCGGATGAACAACCCCGGCTCCATGCCCTCCACCTGATTGAGGGCTATCCAGCTCAGGCGGTCCGTTTCACGAACGCCCTGTCTGTCCGCGCCTTCAGTCAATTCCCCGTTCCGTTCCGGATGATGCTCTCTTTGACCGGATTCTCAAAAAAAATCCGGCTCGTTCACATCCTGTCACTTTTTTGAATCGGCTATCGAGCAGGAAGAGCCGGAGTCGCACGACCCGCACCCTCCGCCGTTGCCGCCGCTCTTCTTCTTGCTGTCCGTGCAATAGAACCCGCTGCCCTTGAACAGGACTCCGACAGCGCTGAACACTTTATTCACCTTGCCCCTGCACTCAGGGCATCTTTGTTTCGGCGGGTCGTTCACTCCCTGCTCGACCTCGAAAGCATGGCCGCATTTCTGGCATTCATACGCATACACCGGCATAACTGTTTCCCTCCTGTGGCTCCCACAAGCTGTTTAGTCCGCATTTGCCCACAATGCGGGTTCCCGGAAATCCCCGGGCAAAAACCGAATCAGGCGCGCTCGAACGCGCCAGACTACTTATATACATTAATAACGCGCGGAAATCAAAAAAGTTTCAGGAAACCTGTTTTTAGCCGCGCTACCGGCTTGGAGCCGGCGCCGCCGGGGCGGCAGGTTCGGCGCTCGCGCTCTTGCTCTGCCCGCCTCCGGTCGTCAACGCGATGACTCCTATCACTATCATCCCGGCTCCCGCGTACTGCATCGGCGTGAGCGTCGTGCCGAATATGAATATCTCGAACACCATCGGGCTGATTATCAGGAACGAGTTGACGGTGGGCACGATGACAATGCCCGTTCCGTGGAAAAAGGCGAGGTTGGTCATCACGAAACCGATATTGCCCAGAATCAGGAAGGCGACCCACGGGTAGGCGGTCTTGAACTGAGCCATCGTCGAGCCGTCGGCCACGATGGGGCCGATGTGGTAGAAGATGTTCATGAAACCGAGGCCCATCCCGGCTATGGCCGCGTATAAGAACGCTCTGCCCCGGTTAAGTATTTTCGTAAAAAGCAGGGCTGCGCCCGCGAACACCGCGAACCCGCCCAGACACCAGTACATCGGCCCGGCATAGAAGAGTTTTTCCGCAGACGGCACGTTGAAATACGATATCACCGAAGTCCCCGCGCCGATAAGCAGAACCGACGCCCATTCGCGCGGCCCCACTCTTTCCTTCAGCACGAACAGCGAAAACAGAGCAAGCCCCACCAGCCCCACGCCGCTCATCGACGTCACAAGCGACGTCTTGTCCGACAGGTTCTGCGCCACAAGCACGAGCACGCCTGCAACGAACGTCAGAGACATCCCGAACAGCCATATAAGGAAATCCCTCCTGTGCGGCGGTTTCAGCATCGCCTTGCCCTTTTTCAGCACTTCCACTTTCATCTTCTGAACGGCTTTGCCGATGTTGAGAGATATCGACGCGGCCGCCGCCACGCTCAACGCAAGCGCCAGCGTCCCCGCCGCTTCCTGTGTCGCCATTGAATCCATCTCTGAACTTCCTCCGTCAAATTTCGATAAGTATACAGCGCCCGCCGCGCTTTCCGCCCGTCCCGGCGTGAAATTGTTCATCCGACGGTTGTCGGACCTCACACGCGGCTTGTTATTATCCGGCAGGGAATGGCCTATAATCTTCCAGCGCGTATAATTGCGTCAGAAGCGGCGGTTTCGGAGGCCGGCATGGTTATGAACAAAGAAAGAATAGGGTTACTTGATATATTCGGGCTGAAGCCGCTGGACGCGGCTCTGGCGCAGGCGGGCAGGGCGGTGTTCGGCAATAACGATATCCCGCCTACCAACTGGGACCTTTCTTCAATCAAAGTTTTCAAGCCTCATATTTCCATCCCGACTTGGCTCGGCGTGAAAATACACGGCGACAAGGCTCCAGTCTACAACCTGTTCAATCGCAATATGCGCGGGCCGGATGAGCCGTTCTCGGTGAGGGTGACGGATTGCGAGGATTTCCGGGGAGGGCAGTGGACGTACGACAGCCACCTCGGAACGGATTTCGCCATCCCGGTCGGAACTCCTGTGGCGACTTGCGCGCCGGGGCTGGTGATGACGGTCAAACGGCAGTTCGACCACGGCGGGCTTAAGGTGTTCGTGGACCACGGAGACGGGTTGCTGACAACATACGCGCATCTGTCCCGCGCGCTGGTCGGGGCGGGGGACATCGTGCGCAGGGGGCAGGCCATCGGGCTGTCCGGCGCGGCGGGCATGGAGCTTCTCATGTTCTTTCCGTGGGTGGCTCCGCACGTTCACCTGAATGTGGTTCTGAACGGCAATCCGGCGGACCCGTTCGGAGCGGGCGGCGGAGAGGTTCCTCTGTGGAGGACGGGAAACGACCCCACGCCATTCAAAGAGTCCGGCGCGCGGGCGGACGAGCGTTTCGAACCGACGGCGTGGAATCCGGCCCTACTTGACGCCGCCATCGACGACTGCTCGGACGCCGCCGAGCGCGACTACTTTCGCGGGTTCCCCGACATCGTCGAGCGCGCCGCCGAAATCCTGAACCACCGCATGTTCTTCACTACGATTTTCAAGGACTTCCCGCCTCTGTACGAAAAAGAGTATCCGCGCCGCCCCGCGCTCGACCTGCCTTTTCTTGAATCGGACTACTCAGGCGCGAAGTTGCCTGACTGACGCAAGTCCGCCGTTCATATCATTCAGCCCAAAATGTATCGGCTTTCAGCGAGTAGCGCGGGATTGCCGTTTCGCGCCAAGTCGAGAGCTGAGCGCGATTTTGCTTGCCCTGCCGCGCGAACGCGTGTAAGATACTTTATCCCGCGACCCCGCGGAGGGCGCGAAGACCACATCAAGAGGCGCGGCCGGGGAAACTGCGACAACTCTCCCCGGCAGGCTCCCGGACAAAAGGCGGCTGTCATGGACGAAACTCTCATCATCGGCATTCTCGTGGGGTGTCTGGCTTCAATCACCATGAACCTCGGCAAGGGCATCCAGAAAATGAAAGTT
The DNA here is from genome assembly GCA_029564595.1 of bacterium. Lineage (GTDB taxonomy): Bacteria > UBP15 > UBA6099 > UBA6099 > UBA6099 > UBA6099. The sequence goes on from JAKQPS010000037.1 coordinate 77,736, forward strand.
CAGGTGCTCAAGACCGGAAAGGCGATGCTCAAACCTCCGCTCAGACGCGATTTCATCATCTGGCTTATCGGCATGCTGATGACAGGGGCCGCCGGGCTGCTGTTCACCGCCGCCCTCAAAATGACTGACAAACCGTCCGTCGTTTCGTCTCTTAACGGCATCGGACTGATAGCGCTTGCCGTGTTCTCGGCGGTCGTGCTCAAGGAAAAAGTCGGCGCCCGCGAGGCCGGAGCCGTCGCCCTCATTATCATCGGCACGGGCTTCTTCCAATACTTCAACGTGGCTTCTGACAAATCATCGTCGTTCAACCTGTCCTCTCTCCTGCTGAGTCTGGCAGTCTGCGCCGCTATCTACGCCGCAATGGTGGTCATGGCCCGCAAAATGAAGAAGGGACAGGCGTTCGTGTACGCCGCAATCGCGGGCACTTTCCTCGCCTACATGGTGGTTTTCTTCGATATCTCCGGAGTTAAAAACGCCGGACGCCCCTTCATTTACACGATTATTTCCCTCTATTTCCTAATCGGGTTCTTCCTCGGCAACGGCGCGTTCGTGTTCACCAACATCGCTTTCTTCCACGGCAGCGGCATCGTAATCGTGCCGACTGTCAACTCTTTTATGATTGTCATGCCTATGGTTCTTGAGTTCGTCATCTACCGGGTGTCGATTTCCCCGATCCAGCTCCTGTGCGTACTGCTGATTGTGGCCGGCGTCATCATCCTGACCACCAGCAAAGGCCACGAGGTCAAGGAAACTCCTCTCCCCGCCGCGGCTTAAGAAGCCGTTTGGGCGGGTTGAAAAACTGAGTTAAGGGAAAACTTTTGAAAAAGCTTTCCCTTAAAATCCCTTTCAAAACTTTTCATGCTAGCGCCGAATGCGGGGCTTCGCCTCCGCCTTCGGCGCGTGTCAATGAAAAGATTCTGGCAAAGGTTTTCAGTGGAATCTTGCACATAAACGATTTCACATCATGCTTTGCGTAACCGCAACCGTAGGGGCGACCCTTGCGGTCGCCCGAAATGTTAAAAGGGCGGGGGCAAGCCCCGCCCCTACGATTACGATTTTACATGGGGCGTCGAGAGGGAAGCGCGAAAGCGATTCACTCCAGACGACCATTGAAACGTTTTGAAGAGATTCAAAGAAAAACTTTTTCAAAAGTTTCTCTTTGGCTTTTCATTCTTCTATTTTGATTCTTTGTTTTTTGCCGTTTTTCACTTCTGTTCAGCGGCGACGCGGTCGCGGCCGATCTGGAAGAAAGGCTCGGCGTAGTCGCTGTTCCATGTGCGGGCTTCGAACGAGCGGTTTTTCACCAGATTGAGGAAGCCTTCAAACTCTTTGAAGTAAGAGCCGTAGATGTGGAAGCTGTCGGAGATATCGACGTAGCGGCCGACGGCGACCGGGGCGCCGATTTTTTCAGCCACGCGTTCCGCTATGACCCGCATGAGGTCTGTCAGCGCGAATATGTTCATGAAAGCGGCTTTGTAAGCGTCTCGCGAGCGCCAGTGCGTGTTCATGTTGAGGATGTACGAGCGGGAGCCGGGAGCGGTCTCGGTCAGTCTGAACCAGAGGCGTTGGAGGCAGGGCGGGTCGTCGGTGGGAGCGTCAAGCAGCGGGTTCCACGTTATCGCCTGCGCGCGCCTTGTTATCGGGCTGGCAGCCAAGCGGTCCACCGAGTAGGCTATCTGGTCCACATGCTTGCCCTCGATTTCGTAGTCGAAGAGGCGTTTGTGATAGGTGTAGGTCCATTTGCCGGCGGCAGGGTCGATCCAGTGGTCGTGAACGCCGTCCACCACTTCGAGGCGGTACACCTCAAGCTCTTCGAGTCCGGCGGGGAACGCGCGGTGGATGCGCGGCTCTGCGAACGGGTCCTCGACGACCATCATCATGGTGCAGTCGCGGCTCGGCGGGTCGCCCGGCCTGTCGTACTCGGTGTGTATCTCAATGCCGTTTTCCCACGCGGCGATGACTGATTTTTCCCATGCTTCCGGCAGAGTCGCTCCAGTGACCGCAAGCGCCGGCACGTTTCCCGTCTTCATTGATTTCCGCCTCCGTTCCCGCGCGGTTTTCCCGCGCTCGTCAAGCTTTTTCCTTCGGGTAAGACCCGATGGACTTCAGAACAATCGTTTCGCGCCGCATGTCCCTGAGGGCGGCTTTGACGTTTTCATCGCTCTCGTGTCCTTCCAAGTCGACGAAGAACATATATTCCCAGCGGCCCGTCGGAGACGGTCGGGAGAGCATCATAGTGAGGTTCAGGTTGTGTTTTTCGAACGACTTGAGCGCGCGGTACAGAGTGCCCGGCTCGTGCCGCACGGAGAATAGAGCGGACGTCTTGTCGTCGCCGGACGGCAGGTTCTTTTCCCTGCCCATGACGAGGAATCTGGTTTTGTTGTCGCGGTGGTCCTCGATGCGGGGGCGGATGATTTTAAGTCCGTAGATATCCGCCGCCAGTTCGCCCGCCACCGCCGCCGCGCTCTTGAACCTCGCGGCCCGCTGCGCCGCGACGGCCGTGCTGCTCACCTGTTCGATCTCCTTGCCGCGCGCGTTGCGTTTCAGCCATTCGGCGCACTGTTCCAGAGCCTTCGGGTGCGTGTATATCTTTTTTATTTCCTTGAAGTTGTCGTGTTTGGCCATCAGGTTGAGGGAGATTTCGCTGTAAATCTCGCCCACCGCCGCCAGCGGAGTCGTCGCCAGCCTGTCGAGGGTGTTGTTGACCGCGCCCTCGTTCGAGTTCTCGAACGGGACCACCCCGTAGTCTGCCAAGCCCTTTTCGACGTCGTCGAACACCATGGAGATGTCCTCGCAGGGGCGTTCGATTACGTTGGAGCCGAATTTTTTGAGAGCGGCGGCGTGGGAAAATGTCGCTCGCGGGCCGAGAAACGCCACTGTCGGGAGTTTCTGAAGGCCCCGGCAGGCGGAAAGAATCTCGCGCCAGACCGCCTCGATGCGCGCTTCGTCCAGCGGCCCTTCGTTAAGCTCCGCCAGACGCGCGATGATTTTTTTCTCTCTAGCCGGGTCGTAATTAGTTCTCTTGAACCGGGCCGTTTGCAAGGCAAGCTCCGCTCGCTCAGACAACAGTTTAAGAATCTTCTCGTCGACGGCGTCGATCTGCCGCCTGATATCCGACTTGCCCATTTGGCCCTCCAGCCGCGCCGCGTTGCGCGCCAATCCGGTTTCCGTCCCGTCCGCTTCCGCGCGCGGCTTGCAAAGATTCTAGCAATTCCCGTCCCCCGTGTAAACGCGCCGCTCGCCGCGTCGTCGCGGCATAGAATTATTGCTTGGGGCGGGACGCGCTTCTTGCGCCGTCAAGGCGGCGCGAATCCTGTTTCATTGCGCGCCGTCATTCCCGCGAAAGCAAGAATCCCTTTTCAGCAACAGAAGCGTTTTTTCGTTCCCCTCATTAAATGTCTATGCCGAATGTTTTTTCGAGGGCGGATACAAGAGCTGACACCGGAAGCCCGACGACGTTTGAGTAAAGTCCGTCGACTTTTTCCACGAACAGGGCGGCGCGCTCCTGAATTCCATACGCCCCGGCCTTGTCGAAAGGCTCTCCCGTCTCCACGTACGCGGCTATCATCGCGTCGTCGAGGTCGCGGAACGCCACCAGCGTGGTGTCTACGAAGAAAGCGCCCCGGCTCGGATCGTCGGACGCGGAGAATGCGACGCCGGTGTGCACCTTGTGCGCGCATCCGGAAAGCGAGCGGAGCATGCGCCGGGCGTCGGCGGCGTCGGCGGGTTTGCCGAGCGTCAGCCCAGCGGCGTCCACCACCGTGTCTGCGCAGACGACGGCGAATCCGGGTCGGCCCGCCGCCGTTTCGAGCGCGCGACCCAGTTTCAAGCGGGCGGATTCGAGCGCAAACACCGCCGGGTCGGCTCCTTCCGGCGCCCCCGTCTCAATATCCGAGTAGTCCGCTCTGAGAACTTCGAAATCCACGCCCGCCCGCGTCAGAAGCTCCGCGCGTCTGGGCGACGCCGACGCGAGCAGTATTTTTCTGCCGCCGAAAGTTTTGATCCACATGCCGCCTCCCGAGCCGACGCGCCTTCGCGCGCTCAGCCTTATATGATAGCCTCCCCGCGCCCTCGTTTTCTAGAGATTGCCGCCCGATTTTGTTTCAGCCCGGATTGTTGTATATTTATCTCATAGTCACGCCGGAGGGAGCGATGTTATGTCAAGCGCAAAGATGGACGCCAGAATAATCGAGGCATTCGCGGGCGACCGCACGCCGAAGTTCCTCGCCACCATATCCCCAGACGGAGTCCCGAACATCGCTCCGGTCATATCGCTCGAAGCTTGGGACGAATCGACTCTGATTTTCGGCGAACTGATGATATGGAAGACCAAGGCAAACCTTCTTTCGAATCCCAAGGTTGGGGCCTCCGTCCTGACGGACGACATGAACTGTTGGACGGTAAGAGGCGTGTTTCAGGGGTTCGAGCGGACCGGAGAGCGGTTCGAAAAGATAAGCATGAACGACATGTTCAGGTACAACGCGTACACCGGAGTGCGGAATGTGGGCGTGATAAAAGTCGAGTCCGTTCGCCGGGTGAAAGGGATGGTGTCGCCCGCGCGGCTGTTGGAGATGGGGTACGGGTCGCTGAGGGCGCGAGGAGTGAAATTCGATCGCACAGGCCCTATGCCGCCGCAGGTCACCGAAAAATTTTCCCGCGTGAAAGCCGCAAAACACATCTGTTACGCGGACTCCGACGGATACCCTCTTTCGCTGCCTTCGATAACGATGTTTCCGACCGGGCACGGAGCGCTAGAGTTCGGCGCGGCCGAGATGAAGGATTTCGCCGGGGCATCGCCCGCGCTGCCGTTGCGCGCCGCCGCCGCCATCATCACTTCAGACCCTGTCGCCTATCAGATAAAAGGAACCGTCTCCGCATCAAAAAGCGCAGCCGGGCTTCGCCTCGCCCGACTCGACGTTGAAGATGTTTATTCATCGTCTCCGCCTGTTCCCGGAAAAAGGATTAATATTCGCGTCGCTGACTAAGCGAGTCCCCCATAGCCAAGAAAGATCGCGTCAAACAATGTGTTCAACCGCTGTGTGAAGTCATTCGGGTTCAACCCGGATTCGTCGATAGAGCCAACGAACCGGGGCGATTTATATTGCGGCGCAATGCGACGCCGCGCGCGGGGCAATAGCCACCGGCGGATGAAAATGCGCGAGTTGTTCTGAAGAGGTCAGACCTGTCGCTGGTCTTCTTCGAACTGCATGGTTGAAATCTGGCGCTGCCGCAGAACGGATTTAAGGCAGTCCTTGACTTCGTCGAGGTCGCATGGTTTTCCGATATAGCGCTGGGCTCCCGCCACGTAGCTCGAAAGCTTGTCGGTCAGGCCGGACTTGCAGGACAGCATCACCACCACGCTTTTCCGCGTGCGGATGTCCTTTTTGATGTCGCGGCAGATGTCGAAACCGTTGCGGTTGGGCATCATGATGTCAAGAAGCACGATGTCCGGGTTTTCAGCCAAGGTTTTGTCGAAGACCTCTCCCCCGTCCGATGCCTCCACCACATGGAACCCCTGTTCGCTTAGAAAATCCTTCAGCAGAATTCTAAAATCGTCGTCATCGTCGGCAATAAGAATCTTGTTTGCGGGTTGCATAATTACCTCCCCGTGCCGGACGCGCTAGAACCGGATGGCCGCAGGCGAGGGCGGAGCCTCGGGGTCCTGCTCCGGTATCGGCACGACCAGAAATTCGGACTTCTTTCTGTCGTCCAGAGGAACCATCACGAAATCCATGGACAGGCCCATAGAAGAGGCGAACTCGCTGGGCGCGTTCCTGACGTACAGCACGCCGCCCACGTCGTCCCGCGCGTTGTCGACCACTGATATGTCAAGGTCGGGAAACGACGCCCGGATGACGCGCTTGATTGGTTCGAGCCTGAAGTCCATCTTCATTCCGTCTTCGGTTCCTTTAGGCGTATCGCTGGTTTTGTTTCTCATGGCGCCACCCGCTCCGGCCGTCCGGCCGCGCTCATCCTTCCGCAAGTTCTTTTGCCACGTCCGCCAAAGGCCTGTTCGATTCTCTGCATCTCTTTCTTATTTCCTCCATCGCCCTTTCCCGCGTGATTCCCTTTGTGTCCATCAGCCTGCCCGCCGCGCTGTTGATCGCGCTTTCGTTCTCCACCGACTCCCGCATGCTCTCCATCATCGCTTTCAGCGCGGACATCTCCCTGAAGTGGTTCAGCGTCATCACTATCGACGGAACCATCTTCTCAATGCTGGAGGTCTTGACGAGGTAGGTAAACACCCCGGTGTCCCGCGCTCCGGGCGCGTACTCCGGATGCGCCGACAGAAACATCACCGGACGAGGCTCTGTCCTGTTGATGATTCTGGCGACTTCTATCCCGTCCATCCCCTCCATCCTGATGTCCAGCATCACAAGTCCGGGGTCGCGCTCCTTTATCATGTCAAGCGCGTCCGGCCCGTTGTGCGCCACTCCGACAACCTTCATCCCGATGTGTTCGAGCTGATTGCGCATCATCTCGGTGAAATCCACATCGTCGTCCACAACGAGCACAGTAGTGCCCTGAATCTCGCTTATCACTTGTTTGTTCATTGCTTTCCGGCCTTAGAGGCAACAAAAAAAGAGCAGTTTCTCCCTCTCCGTATGTCAGCCCCTGTGGTTAAGTCTTTATTTGTCAATGAAACGGCAGAAAACTCGCCGATTCTAAATAGATTCTATGCTTCCGAAAAAACCCGCGCAAGGAAATATTTAAATGTTGTTAAGTGGTTTTTAACTTTGTGAAATTTTTAACAAGCCCTCTGGAGCGGCCCGCCGCGACCCGTCACGGAACCCGCTTGCGCGACAGGAAAAACCAAATATTGTACATAAAGAAAGGGTCTTTTATCTTTATCGCGTTGACGAACAGCAGAATGTTATGCGCGGCGAACGATGCCGGGACTAGCCGCCGCAGCGGGCTGTCGAGAAACCGCGCCGCCATCCGCTTGGGCAGTATGGAGGCGAGAGCCATGACGGCGGGCATCCTCTTCATTGCCGGTGTCAAGCCGCCCGCGCCGCCCCCGCTGTATCTGTGTCCCGCGCCGCCGGATTCTATCCTTTCTCTGTCCTTTTCCGTTATCGCGCCCGTTTCGAGCGCCGTCTTCATGATTCGCGTGCCCGGATAGTATGTCAGCCAGAACGTGAGAAGCCTGTCCGGTCTCATTTCATTATAGAACCGGGCGGCGTCCATCAGCTTTTCCTCCGTGTCTCCGGGGATGCCCGCTATGTGGTCTACCGACACCGTTATGCCTCGCTCCTTGAGCAGGGCCACCGCGCGCCTCGCTTGGTCGTTGGTGTATTTTCTGTTGAGGATTTCTCTTCTCTGCGCTTCGTCCGCGGACTGCACGCCGATGGTGACGAACGAGCAACCGCCTTCTTTTATCAGGTCGGCGGTCCCAGCGTCGAGCGCGGCGGGATGCGTGTAGCAGAAGTACGGCAGCGCGACGTCCCGACGGTATCCCTCGGTGAACCGTTCCAGCCACTTGCGGTTGAGCGTAAACACGTCGTCCCTGAAGACGACCATGCGGAGTCGCCAGCGCGCTTTCGCCTCGCGCAACTCTTGCAGGGTGTTTTCCGGAGACCTTCGGCGCACGGGGTTGGAGCCGGGCGCGCAGTGCGCCTCTAGGCTTTTGTAACAGTACGAACAGTTGTACGGGCATCCCCTCGCGGACATTATCATGTAGTGGCTCTGGAGCGAGGGAACGCGCTCGTAGAACAAGTCCTTCGCGGGGAATGGCAGGGAATCCAAATCGGAGACAAGGCGCGGCGGGCCGCCGGTCGCAATCCCGCCGCCCGGAAGTTTTTCCCACACGCCCGGCGGAGGGTCGCCGACGGCTCGCGGGCCTTCCCCGGCCCGCTCCAACATCATCGCAAACGTAGAGTCCGCCTCGCCGACCGCTATCGCGTCCGCCACAGGCTCGGAGGCAGCCCTCTCCGGAACAGCCGTCGGGTGCGGCCCGCCCAGAAATATCTTCGTCGAAGGCGAGGCCGCCTTCACGTCGCCCGCCGCCGCCAGCGCCCAAGCGTAGTTTCCGGACAGACATGAAAAGGCCGCGACATCAGGCTTTTCCGACGCCGCGCGCGCGGCGATTCTTGCTCTCAAGTCCAACCGCCGGGCCAGCGCCGGGATATCCCACATGAGCTGCCCGCCGAACACCGCCGGGTCGAACGCCAGAGAAACCTCGTGGCCGGCGGCCCTCGCCTCTGCCGCCAGATATTCAACGCCGAGGTTCTCGGCTCCCATGCACACGAACATCGCTTTCATGCCGCCTATTATAACAGCAGCGGACGGCAACTTCGCACTGTGAACAAATGTTTGAGGAAAGGTTGTTTATTGCGACCGCGATTGGTGTAAAATTTTCGGCGAAAGCCGATAAGAGGAATGATGAAAAAAGAACCCGCATATGAAAGAATGCATGAAAACGTATATCGAGTCGCTGATTCGGAGCTGACGCATCATTACGACAGTTCGGCGTATCTGGTGATGGGCGACGCTCCTGCGCTTGTCGACTGCGGCAGCGGCAAGGCGCACAATAAGCTGCTCGGCGTCCTCGCCTCGCTCGGCGCAAGACCGGATAACATCGCCGTCGTGCTCGGCACGCACTGCCACTACGACCATATCGCCGGAATCGAACGACTCCGCAAGGAGAATCCCGCTCTGCCGCTCGCGCTGCATGAGGCTGATGCGGCTCCTGTTGAAACAGCCGACAGCGAACGCACCTGCGCGGGCTGGTTTTTCGGCGAGAGGATTTCTCCGCAGCGCGTCGATATCCTGATGTCCTCGCGGCAAAGTCTCGACATAGCCGGCTTGACCTTCGAATGCATTCATACCCCCGGCCATACTCCCGGCTCAGTCTGTGTCCGGGTCGAGGTCTCGGGCAAAACCATCCTTTTCACTGGCGACTGCCTTGTGCCCGGCAGTTCTCGCATAATGAGCGACTACGACGATTGGCGCGGCTCTCTAGAAACGCTCGCGGACATCGACTTCGACATTTTGTTGCCCGGCCATAAGCGCCTGTGGATGGGAGACCCTTTCCTCGCATGTCTTATGCAGCCGTTTTCGAAACCCTTGGGCCGGAAAGCGTTCAAGCTGCTGCAAAAAAACCTGCGCCGCGGACACTGGCGCAACGCGTCTGCCGTTTACAGCCACATCATGCCCTTGGCCGCTAGACTCGGAGGCGCTCTCAGCCGATGAAAGCGCCTCCGGCGGCCAAAGAGAAACTTTTGAAAAAGTTTCTCTTTGGATTCTCTTCAAAACGTTTCACTGGCCGTCGGGAAAAGACGCTCAAAACGCGTCTTTTCCCGACGGCCCATGCAAATCATTTATGAATAAGATTCCACTAAAAATCCTTTCCCGATATCTTTTCACATGATACGCGCCGATGGGAAGAGCGAAGCCATTCCATCGGCGCTAGCATGAAATGTTTTGAAAGGGATTTTAAGGGAAAACTTTTTCAAAAGTTTTCCCTTAAGCATTGCGTTATTCTGCGGCTGAGAACACCAGAAATTCTTCCTGAAACGAGAGCGCGCCTTTGCTGTTCATCGATTTTATAAGATATGAATTTCTTCCGGGTTTTCTGTTTTTGACGTTTTTTGTGAAACCGCATTCCTTCTTGTCTTCGCACCTCTCCACATCGTAGAAAGAACCGTTTTCAAGTATCTGGATGAAGTTCACGCCCGAGTCGTCGCGCGCGAATATTGAAATGGTGTAGTCGTTGGAGCCGTTCTTTTTGATGGTCGCTGACATGTCCGGACCTTTGACGGCGGAGGAAAGCTCCCCGGAAATAGCCGGGGGCTGTTTTTCGTCGGATTTTGCGGCTTCAGGGGCGTTACCGCTCTCATGCTCTCCATCGGCCATGATAGCGGGCGCAAAGCCTTCCATCATCGGCATTGAGGTTATCATGTAAACTTTGGGGTCGCTGTTTTCGACGTTGAGGCGGACGCGCTCGCGCTGCTCGCGCCCGGATTTATCGCTTGCAACGGCGGTGATGACGCCGCTCGACAGAGAGGCCAAGCTCGCGATGCCTGTCATCCTGCACATCTCAGAGCCGTAACATTCCTTTGCGGCGACGATGGAACTGCCGGAGAGAAGTTCGAGCCTGCGCATGCCCTGAGAGGCTGACGCGGCAAGCGAAAACCGCATTCCTCCGCCGTCGCACAGTATGACAAGGTTCTTAATAATCGATGAATCATCTATGAAAACAGACGCTCCCGGCGCTTCGGCGGTCTCCGCCGACGCGAGGGACGCCGCCGAAAAAAAAGCAACCGCCAACGCAATCAATAGTCTCTTAATTTTCATGAGAAAAAATAATATACGTACTTTCCATAAAAGTCAAAACGCTCAGCCCGCTTTTTTCGCTTTCCCCATCTTCGCTTTCAGCCAATGCAGATGAAAAAGGCGCATAGATGGGTTTTTCATGCGAAAAAGGCGGGCTGGCGAACCGTCGAAGCCGGGCGCGGCGGCATCTTCTTTACTTTTCATTTTCGCTCTTATATGATTGCTATGGCAGTGAATTCCGCGCGAAAGGCGGGTTCTTTACATGACTTCCTCGCAAGAAAGAAAACATGTCGTGAGCGTAAGCATCGGCTCCTCTAAAAGAGACCACAGCGTCGAGACGGACGTGATGGGAGTTCCTTTCTTGATCGAGCGCGTCGGCACGGACGGCGACATGGAAAAAGCCAAACAGATGATCCGCGACTATGACGGCAAAGTGGACGCCATCGGGCTGGGCGGCATCGACCTATACCTGATTATCGGCAAGAAACGATACACTCTGAAAGACGGCAAGAAACTGGCCGACTGCGCCAAAATCTCTCCGACTTACGACGGCAGCATGTTGAAACACACCATCGAGCGCGGTTTTATCATGCAGTTGGCGAAGGAAGGAAAATATCTCCGCAAAGGCTCAAAGGTTCTCGTCATCAGCTCGGCGGACAGGTTCGGCATGGCCGAGGCTCTCTTCAATTCCGGATGCGACGTCGTTCTAGGCGACCTGATGTTCACGCTGAATCTGCCCATTCCGCTGAGGACGCTGCCGGCGCTCAAGATAGTCGCCTCCATACTTGTTCCCATAGTGTCGAACGTCCCGTTTGAGATGCTGTATCCGACGGGGAAAAAACAGGAAAAGAGGACGCCCAAGTTCGAGGACTACTTCCAGCGCGCCGAAGTCATAGCCGGGGATTTCAACTACATAAACAGATACATGCCCGACGACATGGCGGGCAAGACGATAATCACCAACACGGTTACGGCCTCGGACGTCGAGGAGATGAAGAAGATGGGGGTCGCCACGCTGATAACCACCACGCCGGACTTCGGCGGACGCTCCTTCGGCACAAACGTCATGGAAGGCGTTTACTCGACCATACTCGGCAGAAACAGAAAGACCCCGCTGACCATTCAGGACCTCGACGAGATGTTGAAGAAGAGCGACCTGAAACCCCGGATACTGCCGCTGAACGAATGAGGAGCGCCGCGGCTCGAACACCGAACACAAATCCATCTGGCGCGCCCGCGCGCCTCTCCCCGCTTCCTGCGCGACTCCTTATGTGATAAAATTTTTCCAGCGTCGAAAGGAGATTTACATGTCCGATAAAAAAATATATCTCGTGTGCGGATTCCATGTGAACTGCAACCATTCGTGGAGAGGAGACCGCAACGACAAGACCGGTTTCGGAACCGACCTGAAGATAATCCGCGAGATAATCAGGATACTGGACGAGGCTAACGAGCGCGGGCTGGACGCGCGGGGGACTTGGGACTTCGACCACTACTGGTCGCTCGAGAACATCATCCCGCGTTTCGCGCCGGACATAATCGAAGGCCTTGTTAGAAGGATCAAGCAGGGAAAGGACGAGGCTATCCTCGGATGCTGGAACAACGGCGACCTCGCTGCGTCCACCGTCGAGGAGTTCAGGGAAAGCCTGAAACGCACAATATCCAATTCCGCCGGCTCCGGCCTCGCGGACCTCTTCGGCGCGTATTCCCCGGTCGTCCGCACTCAGGAAACGATGTTCACGCACGGCGGCGTCGAGCTATACCTCGAACAGGGGGTCAAGGCCATCGCGCTTTATTACAGCGCCGTGCCGTTCGACTCGGTGCGCAACTTCATTCCGCGCCTGACGCCGAACGAGATGCACAACCCGCTCAGGTTCCACTCGACGGAATCGGACGCGGCCATGCTGATGATACCCATGTACAATCAGGGCGACATAATGACCGCCGGGTCGCTTCGCAAGTGGGCGGCGGCGATACGGAAAAAACAAAAAAGCGGAGAGATCCCCGGCAACGCGTTGCTGTACATCAACATGGACGCCGACGCGGAGCTGTGGACGGGCATCGGACTGCCGAAAATCTTCGACCGGCTGCCTAACACGCGCGGGCTGGCGGAATTCATCGATACGGTCAACGACACTGAATATCTGGAGTTCGGCAAGCTCGGCGACTACATCGAGAACAACCCGCCTGTCGGCGACATCACCGTGCGGCAGGACCTCGCGGACGGCTCTTACTGCGGCTTCAACAGTTGGACGGAGAAGCTGGTCAATCAGGGCCTGTGGCGGCTGTCCGAGAAAGCAAGAAAACTCGAACGGACCGCCGACTTCCTTTCAGCCGCCGCGGCCCCGGACGCGCGCGCGGAAATCGAGCGACTCCTGCGCGGCCCCGGCGGCTCCTGCTTCGAAAACAAGCTATTGCTATTAAGCACCACGCATTTCGGAATGAACTCCCCGGTGGTCCACCCGGACAGGGCGAGGGTGGCGTTTCATCTGGCGCGGAACATGCTGGAAACATCCTCCCGCGCGGCGGAGCTTGCTGCGGCGCAGTCCGGCGTCGAGCCTCTCTGCGGGGAGGACGGCGCGGAACTGTTCTGCTTCTCCGTCGTCAACCAGACTAAGTACGGAGATCAGGCGGCGGTGGAGCGAGGCGCGCGCGTCCTCATGCGGGTTCCGTTCATGCCCGTGCGCCCGGCGGACCCGGCCCGGCTCGCCCTCAAGGACTCCTCCGGCGCGGACGTTCCGTTCGACATCGACGACGCGAAGACGGACGCGGATGGCAATGTCGTCTCCGCCGTCCTGTGGTTCGCGCACACGGCGGACGGCTCGCTCTCTCAGGGATACGCCCTCGTGGAAACATCCGAGCCTGTCGCGCCGGCGGAATCGGTCAAAGCCTCCTCTGAGCTTCTCGACAACGGCCTCGTGTCAGTTAGGCTCGACCCTCGCGGAAGGATCGCCTCGTTCGCTTCCTCCGCCGGAGAATTCTCCGACGGGCAACTCATCTCCCTCGGCGCAACATACAGGGCCGAATCAAACAGGAAACATTACACGCCCCGCGCGTACAAAGCGGAATCCGCCCGCGTCGGCCCGGCCGGACGCCTCGGCTCGATCTCTCTGTCCTCAAAAACAGTCATCTTCTGCAAAGGAAAAAACTACACTGTCGAAGGCAGGCACGTCCTTCGCGTGTTCGACGGTTTCCCGCGTCTGTTCGTCGACGCCGACGCATCCTTTCCTCAAACCCCCACGGAGTCGGAAGACATAAGCTCGTCGTCGCACACCGGAAAGAAATTCGACACGAGATGGTACGAGGTCATGCCCGCCGAGATACGGCCCGCGCTGTTCAGCCCGCCCGGCGGGTTCCTCCGCGTGTGGAAACACAACTATAAAAACGTGACGAACAGCTACGATTTCGACTACGGCGCGATAGACAAGGCGAACCGCGCGCCGGACGCCTGCAACAATCAGGTGACGGACGGATGGCTTGCAGTGTCGGACACGAAACGAGGCCTGCTCATAAGCGCCGACGCCGGGGTCAACTCCTCGCCCGCTTACTGCCCGATGCGCGTGCGCGAATCAGGCGGCAGGCAACGCGCGTCTCTCAACCCGTTCGGCACGTACTTCGGCAAACAGTTCTCGCATTTGAACGAGGGATTCAATCTGGCGTACGAGATGACGATGGCGGTCGGCGCGCAGCACCGCCCGACCGCGCCCTCGTTCAACGGCGGCAGAGTGCGGATGAGCCTGATGCTGGCTCCTTACGAAGGGGACGCGCCGTCTCAAGCCTTGCGAACCGAAGCAGACCTCTTCAGCATGCCGCCCGCAGTCATCGTCCGCGACTCGCAGGGCAAACCTTCTATCCCGGATTCCGATATCGAGGCCGACCTCGCGCCGTGCCGCGCCGAACACGATCTGGACGCGTGCGCCGGATGGAAATATTCTGACTTCCTCGAATACGCGAACAAGGATTTCAATCCCGGCGCAAAAGCGGAAAAAGGCGCTTCCATCGCAACTTTCGTCAGGATGATCGTAGAAGGAATAAGGATACGCTCTTAACGCGCTCCGGCGGCGGCGTATCATGAATTCATTTCCGCTGAATCGCGGCATATTGTTAATTAGAAACAGGAAGAGGCGAAACCTATGCCGTACTACGATTACTGTTGCGAGAAATGCGGGAAAGAATTCGAGATTTTCGCCGGGATAAACGATCCCCGCGACGACGTGCGCTGCGAAGCCTGCGGCGGAGTCTCGCGCAGGTTGTTCGACACTATTGTCACAGCAAAAAAGAGCGGTTCCGGAGGCCCTTCTTCAGCCTCGTCATGCTCGACGTGTTCGACCCGGAATTGTTCGAGTTGCGGATGACGGGCGCGCAATCAGTCTTTCAACTGCCGCACCGCCTCCGTTATTTCTCCGAGGTTCTGAGGATATCTGTAAAGCTGGGTTGATTTTTCAAGATCAATTTTCTCTATGTCAATAGATTCATCGGACATGAAAAAAGCCAGAACATTAATCCCGCGGGTTTTCTCGTTCCGCTCTATGGCTTCGGACACCAGAGAAGTTTTTATGCCATCGATGCCCGCGTTCCAGATCATCGCCGACGGACGGTTCTCCGGGAGCGCCAGAAGCGCGTCCACCCCGCACCCGAACTGGCAGACGTCCACCTTGCACTCCGAGCATATTTCCTCGGACATCCGCCCCCGCACTTTTTCGTCGGGGTGGACTATGAATATCATTTTTTTCGCCGTCGCAAGCTCTTCAGGCACGGGGATGTTTCTATCGCGCAACGCTCTTACAAGCTCATCCGACTTGATTCTATAGTGGCCGCCGATGGTGCGGAAAGACGGAATCTTTCCCTCGCGCACCCAGTTCTTCATGGTGTTCGCGTGCAAGCCGAGCAATCGCGCGACTTCCGTTGTCGTATAGAAATCTTTCATGGCGGCTGTTCCCTCGTTTTTTATCGCATGTCTGTCACAGAGTAATTATGCGGACATTTTATATAACAAATAATCCATAGTAAAGTGTTTCCGCGAAAAAATTTCTCTGTCGCGCAATGGAACCGGCCGCTCCTTTGTCGCGCTTCTTCCGCCTTCCCTGCCGTCCAATCTCTTGACAGGGGGCTTGGCATAAAGTACAATCACCTAACAATAATCGAGTGGAAATTGTTTCAGGGGGAGAAAAAAATGGCAGAAGTCGAAAGACCGGAAGTCAAGGAGAAGAAGAAGGGTCGCAACTGGGTCGCTCCAGTCATCGGATTCGCCGCCGGTTCAGTCGTCGGCGCGGTGACGGCTCTGTTGTACGCCCCGCAATCCGGCAAGGAAACGCGCGAGAAGATCAAAGAACGCGTCTCCGAAGTGTCCGACAAGGCTGGCGCGCTCATCGAACAGTCCCGCGAGGCTATCGAGGACGCCAAAGAGAAAATGACTCACGCGTACGAAGACGCGGTCGACCGCACTTCGTCCGTCATCTCTCAGGCCAAGGAAAAACTCGGAACTAAGAAAAAAGACCTGCCCGAAGAGTGATCTCGTTTTCTATCAACAGCTAGTCCGGCCGGCCCCAAAGGCCGGCTTTTTCTTTTTGGTTTTTTTGTCCGTTTGCTGTCGCTGTTCTTGTTCGACCCCCGCTTCGAGCTTCCGTCTGAGTGTTGTCCGCGCTCCGCGACGCGGGTATAATGTACGTGAAATTTCCGCCCTCGCGCCGGCAGTCCGCATTTCCGCCGCGCGGCGGCGAATCCCGGAGATGTTGCGCATATGACAGTCTCAATGAAAAGAATCCGCAAAGACCTCCGGGAACTCGTTGAAATCGATTCGCTTTTGAAAAAACTGGAAGCGCTTGAGAAGGAAAACCTAAAAACTTCCGCGCAGGTGAAAGAGTTAAAAAAAGAGGTGGCCGCTCTGCGGACAAAGGTGTCGGAGTTGACAGCCGAGCCTGCCGCGCCGAAGAGAACCCGCCTCGTGGACGCCATTGAAGCGATAGCGTCGGGTTTCGGCCGCCCCTTCAAAGTGATTGAAATCCGGGAGGCTCTCTCCGGCGACAAACGGTTCAAATCATCGGACGGCAACTTCTATTCCGTCATCGCCACCGCCATGAACAACAGCGGAAAATTCCGCAAGCTTTCTCCCGGCGTCTACGAGTATGCCGGTTACGACGCGCCCGACCGCGCGCGGTAGCGGCGACGGGACGCGCCCGCTCCTGAAGGGAACTCCGACCATGGATTGCAGAATAAAAATCTGCGGCGTCACGCGCGAGGAGGACGTCGCGCTCGTTTCGGCGTCCGGAGCGGACTATATCGGACTGCTGGTGAACATGCCGTCGGCGCGCACGCTAACCCCGGAGCGCGCGGTCGAACTTGCGGCGCTGTCCGGCATCCCCGCGATTCTTCTGTTCATGGGATCTCCGGCGGAGCTTGTGGCTGAAACGGCGCGCGCCGCCCGCGCCGCGGGCGTCCAGATTCAGGGCGACGAGACGCCCGAATTCATCGCCTCCATCAGGCCTCTGCTCGACTGCGAAATCTGGAAAGGGATACATCTTCCCGCCGCAGGCAGCGGCGATTGCGACGAGCGCGCCGCGCTCGACCTTATGCGCCTCCACGCCGCCGCCGGGGCGGACAGGTTGCTAATTGACACCGTGTCCGTAGAGGGCGGCAAGCGGCGCATGGGCGGCACGGGCCGCGTCTACGACTGGGACGCCGCCGCCCGCATTGCCTCTCTTTCCCCTCGGCCCGTCTTCATGGCGGGCGGCCTCAACCCGGACAACGTGGCGGACGCCATCCGCCGCGTCAGACCTTTCGGCGTCGACCTCGCAGGCGGCGTCGAATCCGCTCCCGGCATTAAAGACCCCGCAAAAGTCGCCGCCTTCGTCCGCGCCGTCCGTTCTGATGTTTAACTCCGCGGTTTAGCGCCTAAGGCGTTTTTAAGGCGTGTCGATTAAGAGAAAACTTTTTCAATAGTTTTCCCTTAAAGTCCCTTTCAAAACATTTCGATGAGCGCGGCGGAGCGGGCGCGTTCGCGCCTTCGCACCGCCGCGCTCATGTGAAAAGATATTGGGAAAGAGTTTTCAGTGGAATCCTATTATAAAATGATTTACATGGGGCGTCGGGAGGGAAGCGCGAAAGCGATTCGCTCCCGACGACCATTGAAACGTTTTGAAGAGATTCCAAAGAGAAACTTTTTCCAAAGTTTCTCTTTGGCCGCCGGAGGCGCGTTGCCGCTGTGTCCTAAAAAAAAAGCCGGAGGGAATGCCTCCGGCCTTTTTCGTTCTTTTTTTTGCAGTGACGGATTAGCTGAGAGCTTTTTCCAGAGCCGCTTCGCCAAGCTCGAAAATCTGGAACCATTTTTCGGCTCCGGCCGGGTTGGTGGTGTAGATTGAGCCGTCGAACATGAAGCGCATGGCGGCTTCGAGGCCGTCGACCTGCATCGCCTTCATTGTTTCGACTCCGCCTTTTTTGATGTGGAACAGAACGGCGTCATCCTCGCCGCTTTCTCCGTCGCGCACTTCAACGCTGCCGTTGTCGAACACGATGCCGCATTTAAGCGCTTCGTTTCCGGCTTCGTCGAAAACCGTCACGTCGAACGAATATTTTCCTTCGACGTCTTTCTTCGCGATCTTGCAAAGGCCCTTCACCAGATCTTCCATCTTTACATTGCTCAAGTCTGCCATAAGATTGCCTCCCAAATATTTTTTCGGATTTAACCGATCTTAACCAAAAGATTTTTAAGGAACCCGCGCAAAACACAAACGCGAACAAGGTCAATTATTCTCAAAACAGACATTTAGTTCAATAGTTTGTGAAAAAATGCATTTGTGGGGATTTTAAGGAAAATGAACGAGGATTTTTAAAAGTTGCTATTCGGTTGCCGGACGGAAAATTTCAAAGAAAGCTTGAAAAGGAAGAAAAAGAGGGTATAATAAAGATGGGTCAACCAACCGGTTGGTTAAGTCGGCTGGAAACCCAGCGAGGCGTCATGTTACACTCTCGATGCCGACATCAGAAACACCACTGCTCCCACCCTGAATGTAAGTTAATGAAGATATTACGCAAAAACAAAACAAGAACGTGCGAAAGGAATATTTGTAATCGACTGTGAATTGAGTCACGGCAAAAGAGCGGCAATTGGTCATTTCGGGCTGACGGAAGGTTCGCCTCGATTTAAGAGGCGGGCGTCAGATCCGATATATTCCCGGACTCATGGGCGGAACGCTAAAACAAGAGCCGGGGTCATCGAAAGGAGAGCGCATCATGCCGACTATCGCAAAGACCGCTGTGAACGCGGCGACGCTGACGGAGCTTATCCGCGCGGCCGCCGAGGAGTACCGCCTGAAGACTTTTCAGGTGTTCAAGGACGAGACGAAAGCGCCCGGGAAGTACGGCAGGGCTAGGACATACGAGCAGTTTTACCGCCGGGCGCGGGAGGTGGCGTGCGGGTTGCTCGCGGACGGATTGCGGCCCGGCGGGGTGGTGTGCCTGATGTCGGAGAACCGCCCGGACTGGAACGTGGCAGACTTCGCGATTCTTATGAACGGATGCGCCACCGCGGGCATATACACAAACGACACTGCGGAGCATATTAAGTATAAGTTGAACGACACGGGAGCGCGAGCGATTTTCGTAGAGGACGCGAAGTTGCTCAAGAAGCTCGAAACCATATCCCCGAAGGAGACGCCGGCGCTGGAACGGGTGTATCTGATGGATTCGAGGGGAGTGGACATCGGGTATGACGAAAGGATAGTTCTGTTTGACGCGTTGAGAAGGGCGGGAGCGGACGCGGAGGTTGAAGCGGGAGCGGAACTGGACGCGAGGGCGGCGGCGGCGGTTCCTTCGGACTTGGCCCGTCTTGTTTACACTTCCGGCACGAGCGGCAATCCCAAGGGCGTGATGCTTACTCACGCCAATCTTTTGAGCAACGCCGCCTGCGCGGGTTCCCGGCTGGGATACGGCGCGGAGGACGACCTGCTAATCAACTATCTTCCCGAATCGCACATCTTCCAGACGTTCCTCACGCTGGCAGCGATGATGTCCGGCGCGGCGGTGGGGTATTCTTTCCGCAAGACGCTGACGTTCGATCTGCCGGAGCTGAGGCCGACGCATTTTCCGGGCGTGCAGAGGGTGTGGGCGAAAATAAAGGAAGGACTCGAGGCGTTCCGCGCGCAGGAGGTCGGGCCGAAGCTTCCGGCTGCAGACCTGTTGCGCAAGTTCGGAATGGATCGCGTCAAGTGGTTTCTCTCCGGCGCGGTAAAGCTGGACGAGTTCACATATGATTTCTTCAAGAGCGAGCTGGGCGTTACCATCTTCGAGGGGTACGGGTTGAGCGAGACGTCGCCTGTGATCGGGCTGGGGTCGGCCTCCGCGAACAAGCGGGGCAGCGTCGGGCTTCCTCTGGAAAACCTCGAAGTCAGGATAGTGGACGAAGGGCGCAACGAGATCGAGCGGGGGCATCCGGGCGAGATAGCGGTTCGCGGGCCGAGCGTGTTTGTCGGATATCTGAATCACGACGAGAAATTCCGAGAGGTGGTGGACGCTCGCGGCTGGTTCTACACCGGCGACAGGGGATACTTGGACGAGGACGGGTTCCTTTTTGTTCTCGGTCGCGCCGGACACTGCGTTAAGTTCTCCGACGGCGAGCATCATGACCTCGAAGCCATCGGCTTCAGGGTTCTGGGATACACCAAGATCCTCAGGCAGATAGCCGTGAACGGCGAGGGCAGGGACTACCCGGTGGCCATACTGACGCTGCCGGAGGACGAAGACGACCTGCGCCGCGTTGCCAAGCAGTTGGGCGTCGAGTACGCGAACCGGATTGATTTCGCCTATCACCCGGCGGTGACTGCGGCATGCCGGGCCGATTTCGAGTCGGGCCTCGCGGAGTTTTTAGCAAAGGAGAAGGTCCCGGCGGTGGAAGTCGTTCGCAAGGCGCTTTACATCCGCCCGTTCTCGGAGGAGCACGGCGAAAAAACGCCGACTTCGAAACTGAAATTGAGCGGCGTGCTCGCCAAATATAAGAAGCAGATAGACGCGCTGTACGAATCGGACGAAACGTTCATGATTCATAAACCGTAACACGAAGGAAGAAGAGAGCAAAAGAGGCGAACGCGAAAATCCGCATTAGCGAATAATGCGGATTATATCGCCGCATGAATGGCTTTTTTTATAAAGCTGCGGGGCAATTGTTTTTGTAAAAAATGGTTTCCCCGCAAAAATGCGAACAAATTCATTTAGCGAAAGCATATCCATCGCATTTGTGGACTTGCAGCCGGCATCGCCTGTCAGAACCCGATTTCTTTTAGAATTCCGGAAAGCCTGCGCAGTCTCTCGCTTATTATCTCGTCGTCATTGCCGAGAGCTTGTTGAAAAAGCTTGATATCCTCGTCAATTTTGGGATTCTCCACACATACCGCCATAGTCATCGCGTCGCCCTGCAATGCTATCCTGTCTATGATCGGGTTGTCGGCGTCATATAGTTTTTCAAAACGATATCCCTCATTGGCAAAATACTGTTTAGTCCTGCAAACAAGAATCGCAAGGTCGAGAATCCGGTGGATGGGCAACTCTTCCGATTGCCTAGACCACTTTTCGCCCGTATGCCTCCACACCTTTGCGGAAATATCCACTTTGCCTCTATCATTCCATTGCGCCAAACCTAATGAAATGCCTTGAGCGTCCGTATCATAAGCATATCTCCCGTCGATATTTCCATAATTGTCGGAGACGATAACAGGTTTGTGTTTTAATTCTACAGGTATTTTCATTGCCGCCCCTCGCCTAGTAAATTAGTAGCGCAGTAGACTACTAGACAAATGCTAGCCCTCCAATTTGTTTGTGTCAATATGTTTATTCGTTTATCCCGGAGCAGAATCAACGGCGGACTGTATATCCGACCGCGATTCTTCTTAAATAAAAAAGCCGATTTTGCTTAGAAAGAAGTTCAACAAAATCGGCGTCAAAGAGTTTTTTGGGGAAGGGGCGCGGGGAAACCAATTTTTGCAAAAAATGGTTTCCCCGCAAACTTGCGAACAAATTCATTCAAGCGATAATAGTTTCCATCCATTTATCGCCGAAGACGCCGTCGGCGCAGTCGGGCGCGTATTTCTCGACCATCTTCGCTGTTATGCCGTTTTTCTTGACGATGTCCGCATACATGGCGGCGCTGACTCGCGGAACGCGTTTCAGTTCAGGGTCCGCGTAGTCGCATTCGATGAGGCCGAGCTTTTTGATAAAGCCTTCGCGCCACTCGAAGTTGTCCGTGAACGACCACTGGAAATAGCCCCTGACGTCGATCCCGGCGTCCAGCGCGCGGGCAATCTGCGCCATGTGCTCCAGCAGGTAGCGTCTGCGGTCGATGTCGTCGCGTTGCGGATCCGCGCATCCGTTTTCCGTGATATAAATGGGTTTCTTGAATGTGTTCCACACGAATTTGAGAGTGTGGAAGAATCCCGGCGGATAGTTTTCCCAGCCCATCTGGTTCATCTCTATTCCCGGTTGTATTCCGTGGATGTCAATGAGCATGTCGTCTGTTTTCGCGGCGTCGAACTTCAGAGACATGCGGGTGTAGTAGTTCACGCCGCAGTAGTCGTAGCTGTCCTTGAGGCCGGGCACGTGTTCGAGTCCGAAGGGGGGGACGATCCAGCCGGTGGCCACAGAGTAGTCCCACGCCTTGAAGCTTCCGTAAGCCAAGACGGGGGATAGCGCTTTTTCATACGCTCCGGCGATTCCGGGCGTGCCGAAGGGCGCGACATGCTGGTAGGCGTTTGCTACGCCGACCTTCGAGGGCCAGCCGTCCGGCCCTTTGGGGACTATGTCGTGAATCAGCCTGTAGCAACGCGCGTGCGATTTCAGCAGTGTGTTCGAGACTTTGCAGAATGAGGCGAAGGATTTCTTTTCCGGCGGGAACAGCCCGGCGAGGCATCCGGCGACGGCGGGCACGTTCGGCTCATTGAGCGTCACCCACAGGTCGGGGTATTCGCCCAACTCTTTGATTATCAGTTCGCAGAAGGCCAGAAAGCGGTCCGCCGCCTCAGGATGCTCCCAGCCGCCTTTCTCGGCGAACCACAGCGGGAGAACCCAGTGATACAGCGTAAGGCAGATTTTGATATTGTGTTTGCGCAGAGAGCGCAGAATCTTTTCGTAATGCCTGACGGCCTTCATGTCGAAGACGCCGTCTTCCGGCTCGACGCGCGCCCATTCTATTCCAAGTCGGAACGCCTGATAGCCGAGTTTCGCCATCAGTTCGTGGTCTTCCTCGTAGCGGTTCCAGTAATCCACCGCCTTGCCGGACACCGTGCCGTCGTAAACCTTGCCCTCGCTCTCGAACTTCCACCAGTCGGACTTGTCGTTGCCGCCCTCGACCTGATGTCCGGCGGAAGCCGTTCCCCACAGGAACCCTTTTGGGAATATAATTTCTTTTTTCATTTTTCCTCCCGCGATTCGGATTGGACGCGAAGCTTTGCGCGCCGCGATTAGAAGCTGAAAATCCCTGCGGAGGTTCGCCCCCGGATCAGGAATCCTTTCTCGGCGAGTCGGTTTTCATCAAGGCCCAGATGCCCATGCTGTGTTTGCGGGCGTCGGTTTCCAAGTTCTCGAACTTGTTTTTGAGGTCGTGCTCCACCGACCTGTCGCAAAGGCCGTAGCCGTTGCTGATCAGCGCTTCGGCGGCGTTCGAGCCGTCCGGGGCGAGGATGTGGAACGCGTTGCCGG
The DNA here is from genome assembly GCA_029564595.1 of bacterium. GTDB lineage: Bacteria > UBP15 > UBA6099 > UBA6099 > UBA6099 > UBA6099. The sequence goes on from JAKQPS010000037.1 coordinate 100,692, forward strand.
GGGCGTTTCGCAACTTGGATGATTCGGGCCTAGCGAGGGATACGGGTTTGCCTGACAGCAACGCGGCGACGAACGAGAGGGCCTGTCTGTACACGCCCCTGTTGCGGCTGTAGAACGCGGCGGGCGTCTGGAGTCCGAGCAGGCGTATCTCGCGCCCGTCTTCCAGCTTCAGCGTGTCCAGCCCGAAGATTTCACGCACGACCGCCGGAGGGGCCGCGGCTTCTTTAGCCGGCTGTTTCTTCGCTCTTTTGCGGACGGGGGCGGTCTTTGCCCCGGCGGTTGCGGCGGTTGCGGCGGCGGGCTTTTCGGACACGGATGAAATAGACTTGATTTCCTTCTCGATGTCGCTTCTCTTCGGGCGGTTCTGGCTCTCGAATAGAAGCTGTTTCATCGTCTGTCCGCCGGACACCCGCTCCTGAATCACGGGCTTGAGTTTTTCATCTGTTTCGTAGCCGATGGACGCGCGGCCCGTGTCTCGCGCGGCTACCATCGTGACCCCGGAGCCGAGAAAGGGGTCGAGCACGGTTTCCCCGAGATACGTGTACATGCGGATGAGCCGCCTCGGAATCTCTTCCGGCATCTCCTCCGGGCTTTTTGATATTTTGTCGTCGGGGAAAGTCCAGAGGCTGTTGAAGAGCCGCCGCCACTCGCGCTCTGAAAGGGAGGACCTTGACGCCGGAACAGACTCCGGCGGCGGGCATTCTCCGGGTTTGACGAAGATGAGGATGCTGTCGTGCCTGACGGCGATTGAGCCGGAGCGGGGAAGGGGAGATTCGGGAGCGGCGGGCGGGGCGGGCGGCTCGTGCCCGGACTCTCGCAGGCGGACTATCTCGGACTCGAACCTGAATCCGGCCTTCGCGCAGGCGTCCTCGATGAGCGCGCGCAGCGAGACGTTTTGTTTGTTTCCGGCTGCGGCATCGACGATTTCGGGGCAGACGCGGACGCAGAGCCTGCACCCGGGTTTGAGGATGCGGTGGCATTCGCGCCATATCAGCGCCAGAGAAGCCGCGTATTCATCGAACTTGCGCAGGCCGCCCATACCTGACGTCGCCGACCACGCGCGCGGTTTCCACGCGGGCGGCGAGGCCACCGCCAGATGCGCCGTCTCCTGTTCGACCTCGCCCATCGACCGGGCGTCTCCGATTATCACTCTATGCGTTATTTTTGAAGCCGCTTTTTTTCTTCTGCTCATATTTGCTCTCTTCGATGTTGGATTTATGATTCGCTTTCCGGCGATTCAAAGAACCTGTGGAATTCGGGAGGAAGCTCGCTGTAGTCGTGTTGAGCGGCGATGCCCGACATATCGACCGAATTGTAGGTGTTCCAGAACAGGACTGTTTTGTCAGCCAAGTCGCGGGTCTTTGCCGTGTGGACAAGCCCCGCGAAGGCTTTCCCGGTGTAGACGCCTTCCAGTTTAACTCCCGCGCAATCGGCGCACATGGATATTGCGTCCGCGCTCTCCGGGGTGACCCGTCCGTACTCGCCCCCGAAGAATTCCGTGAGCAGCTCGACATTGAACGGGGTGAACACGCGGACAGGGAAACTCTGGTCGATGGAGAACAGTTTGAAGGTGGCCTGATTGGCCAGAGAAGAGAGGGCGAAAGTGTTCGCCGCCACCCAGTCTGTGACTTTCACGCCGACGACGCGGGATTTCAGGCCGGCGGCGGCGCATCCGGCGATGAGGCCGGACACCGTGCCGCAAGTGCCGACTGCGGCGAAGATGTAGTCAGGCTCGGGGATGTCGCCTGCCTCGATCTGTTTCTTCAGTTCGAACGCGGCGTTAATATAGCCGAGGACGCCTGAGACGGAGGAGCCGCCGGCGGGGATGATGAACGGCGGGCGGCCGTCGTTGAACGAGTGGCGCGCCGCGACTTTCAGAGTCTCGAACGGAACTTCCTTATATCCGCCTTCGGCGAGGTTCAGTTCGGCTCCGTAGTGAAGGTAGCACAGCATGTTTCTTTTCACCGCCGGAGTGACAGGTTGCGGCACGAGCACGCCAGCGGTTTTGATGCCCCGCGACGCAGCGTGGATGGCTGTGGCTAGAAAATGGTTTGAGCCGATGCCGCCGAAAGTTATTATCGTTCGCGCGCCCCGCTTAGCCGCCTCCGCCAGAAGAAAATCCAGCTTGCGGATTTTATTCCCTCCATAGTCCGGATGGCTGAGGTCGTCGCGCTTGATGAACAACCTGCCGACGCCAGTTCTTTCCGCCAGTTCGGGTTTCTCCTCGACCGGGGTCGGATAGAATCCGATTGGGCTCCAGTTCAGCTTGTCTCCCAGCGCGGGATACTCCTCGAAAAGAGCCATCGAGCCTTGACTGCCTTGAGTTTTCATGATGCGGGCCACCGAGGGCCGGGAGAGAGGGGAGTGAAAAAGATGTATCTGCGAAACGCGCGCGCCGCCGCGCTCAAACGCAATCCGAAACATGCGGAAAAAACGGAATCAGAACCTGTAACCCGCGTCGATAACGTAGTAGTTCTCGTCGAAGCAGTAGTTGAGTTTCAGCTCCATCGTGGAAGTGAATCTGGCTCCGATGATGCCGTGGTAGTCCACGCCTTCCATGGATTTCTTGAAGTCGTCCGACGCTCCGTCGTAAGAGATTGACGCGGTGACTTTGGATTTGGCGTTGCGGTATCCCACGCCCAGCCCGGCAAACATCGTCCCGTCGGCCCCGGCAATGCCTGAAAGGCCGTCCCGGATGTAGTTGACGGACAACTCGGTTATTTTCAATTGATACCGGTATGACTGTCCGCTGTAATACGTGCTGACCACGGGTCTGGAATACAATACGCTGTAAACGATGTAATCGTTCTCAGTTTTTTTCCTGTGAGTCCAATAGTCTACGCCGATAGAGGTGGCTCCGGAGTCGCTGGACACATTGCCCGGCAGGTCGTGTTTGAGAAACATATAGCCTGCGTGAACCGCATAGAAAGGTTCTCTGGCGAGCGTTTGAGGCTGCTGTTCAGCCGCCGCATCCGGGCTTTCGGTTGAAGAGGCGGAACCGCCTCTGCCGCGCCTTCCGCTTGAGGCGGCGGGTTCCGCCGCCGGTTCTGGTTCCGCCGCCGCCGCTGATGAACTGCCTCTGCCTCTCCTGCTGGACGAAGCTGACGCCGCCGCTGGTTCTGGTTCCGCCGGAGCTTCAGCCGCCGCCGCGCCGCGACCGCGCCTGCTGCTGCCCGACTTCGCCGCCGCCGGGGCCGCCGCTTGTTCAGTCGCCGCCGCCGGTTCTGGTTCCGCTGCTGCCGCTCCACGGCCTTTCCGCCCTGAAGACGCTTCTGCCGGCTCCTGCGCTGTTTCCGTTTTCTTTTCCGTTTTGGATTCCGTTTTTGTTTCCGCCGCGCCCGATTCGGCCGCCGACACCGAGTCAAGCTCCTGTATATCCTTCGCCCCCGTCAACATCTTGGCCTGAGCGTAGTGAGGAGTAAGCTTGACGACTTCGAGAGTCCCGACGATTTTTCCGCCGCGCGCGACATTCAGTTTCTGCCCTTCCTTGAACCCGGCCTCCTTTCCTTTGTAGATTAGAACCGTGCCGTCCTCGAGTACGAGGTCTACCCTGACGCCCTGCGCCGAAGCGGGCAGAGCGAAAAGGGCGAACGCCATTCCGAGCAACGCCACCGCTGTTATTTTTCCGATTTTTGAGTTGAACGCCATAGTCAGTGTCCGTTGTTTCTTTTCGGAAAAGCTTATTATAACAATGAATAGTTGTCAATCATGCCGCTGACCCGGGATGTAACGCCGCTGGGCAGCCGGTTTTGCCGCGATTCCGGCGTCTGAAAGAAGAAAAAAACGTTGTCGGGGAGGACGCCGGGCGGAGGGCGTTCTGTCGGGCTGAGCTTATCGACAAAAGAGACTCCCCCTTGTATATTTCCAATGATCGCCGCGCGCGGCGCGCATGTAACGCGGCGGACTCCGAGGAGGCTCGCAAAGTGGACGCCAAAGGTTTCAATGGAAAAATCCTGAAAGTCAATCTCACAACCGGAAAAATCGACATCGAGCAACCCGACGAGATGTTCTACCGCAAATACGCGGGGGGCAGCGCTCTCGGATTCTACTATCTTTTAAAAGAGATGCCGGCGGGGACGGACGCGCTGGCCCCGGAGAGCGTCATCGTTCTGGCTCCCAGCGTGCTCACTGGCGCTCCGGTGTCGGGCGTCAGCAGGTTCACCGTATCGTGCCGCTCTCCGCTTGGCGGCGCGGCGGGCGACTCGCAGTGCGGCGGAAAATGGGGCGTAGACCTCAAATACGCCGGGTTTGACGCCCTCGTCGTGACCGGCAAATCCACAAAACCGGTCTATCTGTGGGTGTCGGACGGGAAAGCCGAGCTTCGCGACGCCGGGGCGGTGTGGGGAAAGACCACCGGGGACGCGCGCGCTGCCATCCGCGCCGATCTTGGAGACGAGAAGGCGGAAGTCGCCTGCATCGGACCGGCGGGCGAGAAGCTGGTGCGTTTTGCCAACATCTCCGGCGGCAGCTCGAACTACGCCGGCCGCACGGGAGCCGGCGCTGTGATGGGGTCGAAGAATCTCAAGGCCGTCGCTTGCAGGGGCGCTCGCGCTCCTTACGAGTACGCCGACGCCGACGGCGTGCGCGCGATAGCGAAAAAAGGAGCGGCCTCGTTCGATAATTCCAAGTTCCACGCGATTCTGCGCGAGATGGGCACTCCGGGCGTCGTCCGCCTTCAGGCCGGCGTCGGCAACCTCTGCGCGAAAAATTTTACATACGGCTCTTTCGAGGGAATGGAAAAAATTTCGGGCGAAACGCTCCGCGACACCATAAAAGTGAAAGACGAGACATGCCACGCCTGCGTCGTAAAATGCAAGAACGTGGTGTCCGCCGAGGAGCCGTTCAAGATCGACCCCGAATACGGCGGCCCGGAGTTCGAGACCATCGGCCTGCTAGGCTCCAATCTCCTCATCGACGACATCGCCGCCGTCGCCAAAGGCAACGAAATCTGCAACGCGCTCGGCATGGACACCATATCCGCCGGGGCGATGATAGCTTACGCCGCCGAATGCGCGGAAAACGGGCTGATTGACAAAAAGCAATCAGGCGGGTTCGAAATCAAGTTCGGCGACTCCGCCGCGATGCTCGAAGCTTTGAGGATGATAGGCGAGCGCGAGGGGCTGGGGGCTGTGTTGGCGGAAGGCCCGGACCGCGCCATAGCCGCGCTCGGCTCCGAAACCGCCAAGTTCTGCATACACGCAAAAGGCCTTTCCTTCCCGGCGCACATGGCGCAGGTGAAGATGTCGCAGGCGCTCACATACGCGGTGAACCCGTTCGGCGCGGACCACATGTCGAGCGAACACGACTGGCTGATAGCGGGGCCGAACGAGGCCGCGCGCGGGCTGGCCCTCTATGAAAAACGCCAGTTCGACGAACTGGACGCGGAAAAAGTCAAACTCGTCGTCTACACCCAGTTCTTCTACAGCGCGCTGGACACGTTCACTCTCTGCGGCTTCTGCTGGGGGCCGGACGCGATTTTCGGATACCGCGACCTCGAAGACCTTGTGGCGGCGGCGACCGGATGGAAGATGACTCTTTGGGAGATAATGAAGCTCGGCGAGCGGCGCGTGAACATGATGCGCGCGTTCAACGCCCGCGAGGGGTTCACCGCCAAAGACGACACTCTGCCGGAGCGAATATTCGTCCCCATCCCGTCGGGCGACGCCGAAGGCCGGCGCGTGCCCCGCGAGGCGTTCGAGGCCGCGAAGCAACTCTACTACGCCATGCTCGGATGGGACGCCGCCACAGGCAATCCAACCCCCGGCAAACTCGCCGAACTCGGCGTCGAAGCGTAAGAAAAATCAGTTGCGTTAAGGCGGTTGAAAAAGAATATAGTTTACATCGGCCGCTGGTCAAAGAGCCGAACTAGAAAGGGTCGTCCTGATCAACATACAGAGGATCAGGGTCCTTGCTTTGAGCGATAAGAGAATGGATAATTCGGTTAACTCTGTCTGACGACAATATTGATTTTAGCAAATCGACGAACTCTTCTTCGCTATCGCTCTGCAGAATCGCTTCTTTTTCCATTTCCCCGGCATTTACCATCATATCAGAAGTGATATAAACCGGATAAGTATTTAGGGGGTGATATGCGATGTTGAGAATGGGTATTTCATAATTGTTTAATTTTGGAGCTATGATTAGCAAAACATGTCCTGATAATGAATCGCTTTTTTTAGTATCCCAGCTTCCAACAACTAAAAACTTGATTCGTTTATCACGCGTTAATATAGCAGGAAAATGATTGACTTTGCCTTTCAACGTTGAACCTGTGATCGCGCTCAAAGCTTCGGCTTGTTCTTTTAAAATTGTGGCCGGTGTTCTTTCTGGTGCAATGTCCTTGTTGATTTCGGGCCAAAGGATTCTCGAAGACATTTTCTTCCTCCCTCATATTGTTTCAATATTCATCTGAAAAAACAATGGAAAATGGTCGGAAAACTTCATCTTATCCGGTCTTCCATTCTTGTCTGCCAAAGAATCACCGCCAGTGGAACAAACGATGGACAAGCTTTCTTCATCAAAGTGTTTTACTAGAGACGGCCTAATGAGAACCTGATCGAAAGTGTGCCAGAACAACTCATCCATTCTTGATTTATTATAATAATGAGTTCCGGGAGGATTATCAACCGAGTTGCCCATAAGCCGCCACATGGGGTTATAAAAAAACGTCGAGTCGTTGTTTCTTATGCTTCTTTGTTCCTTCAACACGATTCTTCTATCCATCACGGAGTGGAATGCGTCAAATGCTGTTAACCCAGTTTCAAAAGGATTCATATTGAAATCGCCGACAACGACGGTGCGCTTATGACCGCGTTCCGCCTCAAAGAACCTGATTTCGTTCATGGTTTCTCTTGAGTAGTATTCTTGATCGCTGTTCTCAGCATACAACTTGCTTGGCAGATGAATAGCCACAAGCAGGATCTCATCCCCGGTCGGCGGCCGCAACAAGATATTAGGCACGGAAAAACTTGACATTTGCGGCTCCTTAAAGAGCGGTTCGAAGCAGAATTCTGGATAGCGGTGAATAAACGTGATTCGGTCAAACTGTGGATATAATGCGAAATATTGTCGCTCTACCCCTCTGTTCAGCCATTCAACTATTTTGGAGTCTTCCGCGCCGTTTTCAGCAAGAATTAGAACATCCACATCATAATCGTGACACAAACGGACGATCTGTTCAGTCAGGTCTCTTTTATAAGTATTCCAGAACAGGAATCGAGCCATGCGCGGATTATATAACAAACAGTAATCGCTGAAAAGTCACCATGAGATTAAAAGGCAGCCTCGTTGCGGAATGTTTGTTAAATGGCAATGATGAGCAGAATCATTGTCGCGAGTTACAGCAAGACTCAATTGAAAATGGCCGCACGTGGGTTTATTTCACAAACAAGAAAGAGCCGATTTCGAATTGAACGAAGTTCAACGAAATCGGCGCGCCAAGAGTTTTTTTCGGAAGGGGCGCGGGGAAACCTGTTTTTTGCAAAAAAATGGTTTCCCCGCAAACTTATAAAAATCCGTTTACAGCAGCATGCGCGCCGTTATCGCGGCAGGAGGGCGGGTACGGAGACGCGCTCGCCCCACGCGGGGACGGCGTACGGCAGTCCGACCGCTCTCAAAACTCTGTAAACGTAACTGTATGGCCTGCGTCCCTCCACCGGATGTCCTATCTCATGCTCGTGTCCGGGAAGAATGAGAGCCGGCTTGATATAGTCGAGCAGCGGCTTCAGGTTCGGACACCAGATGTTGGGTATCAGCACGTCTATCTCCATCGGCGGCTTTATCTTTCTGTACCATTCCGAGCCGAGCCGCATGATGTTGTTCTCGTCTCCGAGATGCATTGCGGAAACGCCGTCTTTTGTCTTAATCAGATAGGAACTGCAAAGGTCTTTTTTCTGATAGCTTGGGAAGACGGTTGCGAGGACGCCGGGCAGTTCGATTTTTCCCTGACGGATCACCGTCAGTTCGTCGCGCCGCCTGTACTCTTTCCTCGCCGGTTCGGGGACGACCACTTTTTTCCCGGCGTCCAAGTACATGTCCCAAACGTCCCAGTCTACGTGGTCGCCGTGGTGGTGGGTGACGAGGAGGATGTCCGTTCGGGCGACGATGCGCTCGATTATCTCTCGCGGCGTCCTCACTATGCCCGGCCCCTGAATAAGGTCGACGGCGATGGCGGTTTCAGGAGTCTGGATTATCACAGTATGATTGTAAAGTTTCCAGATTACCGCTCCGGAACTGACGGTCGAAGCCTCGAAATCGGCGATGAACGCCTCCATGCGGCGGCGCAGGAAGTCCGCAGCGCAGGGCATGAGTTTCGCTTCGGGGTAGAGCAGGGCGTCGTCGATGAGTTTTAGTTTGGATTCTCGTTCGTCCTGATTCTCTGAAAGGGAAGGGCGGGTGTCCAGCCAAGCGGCCAGTTCGTCGAATTTCGGCGAGTATTCGGCGCAAGCCGCCTGTATGTCGGCGGTGGGTTGAGCATGGGCCGGCGTGGAGGCGGCAAAAATGGTTGCTGAAAGCAAAATAGCCGCTGCGGCCAGCGCCGCCGCGGTTGTCCGAATTGTCCTTTTCCTTCGATTCATCTTGTCGCCCCCTTGATTCTGTTAGAATCCCGTCCCCATTTTATTCGCAACCGGGCGCGCGGGCAACTTATTGAAAATTCGCGGGATGAAAAATGTATGAGAATTAACTATAATGCGGAAAGCCCCGCGCCGAGGGTTTGTGCGCGAGGCGGGCTAAGAACAGACGAACCGGAGACCAAGGGATGAACCCCGACAAGGAAAGAACATTGGTGATAGTGAAGCCGGACGGAGTGCAGCGCGGGTTGATAGGGGAAGTGGTATCGAGGCTGGAGCGGCGGGGGCTGAAGATAGTCGGCGTGAAGATGCTGAAGATGGACGACGGGCTGGCCGCGAAGCACTACGAGGCGCATGTCGGGAAGCCGTTTTACGAGCCGCTGGCGAAGTTCATGACAAGCTCGCCGGTTGTGGCGGTGGCGGCGCAGGGACGCGGGGCGGTAAGGCTGGTCAGGAATATGATGGGCGCTCTCTCTCCCGAAGAGTCCGCCGCCGGCACGATAAGGGGCGATTTCGCGGTCAGCAAAAGATACAATGTCGTCCACGGTTCGGACTCCCCCGAAAGCGGGGAGCGGGAAGTCTCCCTCTTCTTTTCGCCGGACGAGATTTTTGACTATGACAGGGACATTGACAACTGGCTGAGGCAGGAATGAAGCGAAAGGCCCGGCGTCGGGATGCGGACAGGTTGCAGGTGAAAAGATGAGAATAACAAAAGCGACATCGGCGGCAGTTCTGGCGGCGGTTGTTATGGCGTTCGCGGCGGCGGGCGCGGCGCAGGCACAGGCGCGCCGCTCCATTGAGCAGGTTTTAAACGACCCGGTCCTCAAGCAGTCAACTGTCGCCTTGCTGGCCAAAGACCTCCGGACAGGCCAGACGCTGATAAGCATCAACGCGGACAGGATGATGATACCGGCGTCCAACATGAAGCTGGTGACGGGAGCGGCCGCCATGCTGGAGCTTGGCCCCGGCTTCAAATTTCACACGGATTTCATGACGAAGAATTTCAATCCGTCCACCGGGCTTTCGGACGGAATTTACGTTAAAGGATATGGAGATCCGAGCATATCGGACAGGTTTTACGCGACCGCTGGGGAGGCGATGGACGCGCACGCGGCGCAACTGAAGAAGAACGGGTTCAAGGGCTTCAGCGGAGTGTTATGGCTTGACGGCTCGTTCATGGACAACATGCGTCCGGCAAGCTGGCCGCAGGAGGATTTATCGTGGTGCTACGCGCCGCGTCCCGGCGCTCTCTCGGCGGCGGGCAACTGCGCCCGCGTCACGGTGTCCGCCGGGGCTTCCTCCGCGAAGGCGACAATCGACCCGCCGCTCCATCCGTCTTTCTTCCGTGTCAGCCTGAAAGCGACGACCGGCAAAACAAGCGTAAAGGTGTCGCAGGATGAAAAAGGCGTGATAACGGTGAGCGGGTCGGTGAAGAAAAACACGAGCGCGAAGTACGAGCACACAGTGAGGAAGCCGACGCTGCTGTACGGAGCGGCGCTGCTCGGCGCGATGAAAAGGGCGGGGATGAAGGTTTCCGCCGACATGAGGGAGACCTCTGACCTGCCGCCGGGATATTCCGGTTTCGCGCGCGCCGTGTCGCCTGATCTGGCGGCGGTGACGGCGCAGATGGAGAAACACAGCGACAACTTCATAGCCGAGCAGATAGTGAGGACGATGGGAGGCCTCCGGGGGGCCTCGGACGCTCCCGGCGCGGCGGCGGTCGTCAAGGATATAATGGTTCGAGCGAACATGGCCGCCGCTTCGGATCTGACGGTTGTCGACGGCTCCGGGCTGTCGCGGGAAAACAGGCTTGCCCCCAAGGTGTTGCTAACGCTGCTGTCGTCGTTCTATAATTTCAATCCGGGCAGACCGTTTCAAGACATGCTGGCGGAGCCGGGCGTAAAAGGCACGCTTGAGAAGCGGCTTGTGAATACGTCCGCCGCCGGAAGGTTGAAGGCAAAAACAGGCGCGCTGCGCGGGGCCTGCTCGCTCAGCGGATACATCCGCCCCGTCTACGGCGGCTCGGTGTCTTTCGTAATGATTATGAACGGCTACTCCGTTCATTCGAACCAGATTAGGGCGCTTCAGGACGAATTGGTTCTGGCGCTCGTCGAGATGTAGGGAGGACCCGGACGCATAATCCGGGGACAACGGAAAAAATGAGCGGCGACACGAGGCCGATAGGCATATTCGATTCGGGAGTCGGGGGGCTTTCACTTCTGCGCGAGCTTGACGTGCTTATGCCCTATGAGGACTTCATATACGTCGGCGACACCGCTAGGATCCCCTACGGAGCCAAAACCGAACAGCAGATTATCAGCTACTCTCACGAGATAATGGACTTTCTTCGCCGCCGCGACTGCAAGATGATAATCATCGCCTGCAACACGGTTACCGGCATGCTTACCGAGAGGGACCATATCGAATGCGAGGGAGCGCCGGTGGTCGGCATTATCAACTACGGCTGCATCACCGCCGCCCTGTACGTCACATACAACTTCCGCATCGGCATCTGGGGCACTCAGCTTACCATCGACAGCGGCCTCTACAAAAGATACATGGACAACATAGACCCGACGGTGAGGCTGTTCGCTCAGCCGTGCACCGATCTGGTGGCTCTCATAGAGCAGGGGGCCATCGGCTCTCCGGACACCCGCGACCTCACCGAAAACTACCTCAGGCCCATGCTCCGAGAGGACATCGACACTCTCGTGCTCGCGTGCACCCACCTGCCGTTTATCAGAGGGATTATTCAGGACATCGTCACCGCGGCTGTCACTCTCATCGACCCGGCCCGCAGAACCGCCGTTCTCTGCATGAAAGTCCTCACTGACAACAGGATAGCCCGCGCCGACCGCTGCGAGCTTGGGCGCAAACAGTTCTATGTCACCGGCGACCCCGACTCGTTCAAAGAGACCGGGCGGTTGCTCGTCGGGCGCATGGTGGACAGGGTGGAAAAAGTCGACCTGTCATCATAAGAAAGGAAAATAAGGATGCCTTCGGAAAAAATATTGAAGATAGCGCTCCCCAAAGGGAGCCTTCAGGAAGCCACTTTCAAACTGCTCGAACAGGCCGGCTACAGAGTGACCGCCGGCCCCCGCTCTTACGTGCTAATGTTCGACGACCCCTCAATGTCCGGTATGTTGTTCCGCGCTCAGGAAATCTCCCGCTACGTCGAGCAGGGCATCGTAGACGCCGGCATCACCGGGCACGACTGGATACTCGAAAACGGCTCCAAGGTGAAAGACGTGGCCGACCTCTTCTACGCCAAGAGCGGCTCCGGCAAAGTGCGCTGGGTTCTGGCCGCCCCGGAAAATTCATTAATTAAAAAACCGTCCGACCTCGAAGGCGGCAGAATCGCCACCGAGCTTGTTCAGGTGACAAAAAAATATTTCCGCAAACACGGCGTGAAGGTTAACGTCGAGTTCTCTTGGGGCGCCACCGAGATTAAAGTGCCGACGGTGGTGGACGCCATAGTTGACTGCACGGAGACGGGCAGCTCGCTTCGCGCCCACAACCTTCGCATCGTGGACACCGTAATCGAATCGAACACGAAGATGATAGCCAACAGGGAATCTTGGAAAGACCCGTGGAAGAGGCGGAAGATAGAAGACCTGACGCTGTTGCTGCTGGGGGCGCTGGACGCCAGACAGATGTCCGGCCTGAAGATGAACCTGCCGTCGACCGCCATCGAAAGCGTGCGCGCCGCGCTTCCGGGCATGAAAAGCCCGACCCTCTCTCCGCTGTCGGCGGACGGGTGGTGCGCGCTCGAAGTTATTGTCGAAAAGAAGGTCGTGCGCGACATCATTCCGAGGCTCAAGCAGGCGGGAGCTTGCGATATCGTTGAATATCCGTTGTCAAAAGTGATAAAATAGTTACAGTTAATCGCGGGAGGTCCCGTTATGTCTTATGACCAACTGAACCCCGTAGCTCTAGTGGCGATGTACATCGGACTGTTCGGGTGGCTCGCGGCCACCGGCATGTTCATCTACCGGGGCTTCAGGCGGGACGGCAGGCCCCGCTTCTCCAAAGCTCTTTTCTGGTTCGCGATGATATTCATCATGCTCGGCGTCTGGATCGCCGGGCTGGTGTATCTCGGCCACAACGCCTGACATCGCCGGCCAACCGGCAACCCCGTCATTAATCCGGAGAATAAGCCATGACATTGCGCGCTCTGAAATACCTTGCGGCGACAGCGGTCGTTCTGGCTTTAGCGTTCGCCGCGCCCGCCCGCGCGCTTGTCCCGGCGGGAAGCCCGGCCCCTTCGTTCTCCTCCGTGAAGGACGCCGAAGGCGGCTCTTTCTCTCCCGCCGGCCTCGACGACGCGCACACATTGGTCGTTTTTTTCTCGGCTTATATCGACGGCGCGGCGGAAACGCTCAAGGGGCTAGACTCGTTGCGCAAACAAGCGCCTTTCGCTGGAAAAATCAATATGGTCGCGGTGAACATGGACCCGTCCCGCGACGCGGCAATCGCTTTTGCGAAGGAAAAAGATATCAGGGTCCGGCTCATAATCGACAACAATCTGGAGCTTGCCAACAAGTTCGGGGTGAGAAAACCCCCGGCGGCGTTCATAATCGGCCCGGACCGCGCGGTGAAATTCTCTTCGGACTCGCCGGGCGCTTCCGGCAGGTTCGGTCTGGAAAACAAGCTCGCCTCCATCCTTTCGGGCGGAAACGGCTCTAGCGCCGCTTCTCTCGAAAACGAATTCAAGGAAAAGAAACTCGTCGCCTCAGGAGCGTCGCTAATCAAAGTTTGTCCCTCGGACGGCAAGCTTCTTCTTTATGTGACCAACGACGGGATACTGTGGACCTACAATATCGGGACGGGAACGAGGAAGAATCTGGCGGCGGACGCGGCGGCGGCGGACTGGTCTCCCGGCTGCGACTCGGTGGTCTACGCCAGAAAGAAAAAGGGCGACCTCTGGCTCAAGCCTCTGGACGAACCGGCGGAGATGCTTTCTTCCAGCGGCAGAAACCCCGCGTGGTCTCCGGCGGGCGACATGATAGCTTATCTGGACGGGGACTCGGTGTGGATTTACAATCTGCCCGATGAAAAGAAGTGGCAGACCACCGCGGTGGGCGTGGGCGTTCAGTGGGCGCGCGGGGGAGCGCTAATTCTGGCGACGGATTCCAAAGGGCGCGCGTGGCTCGTTTCCCCTCTCTCCCGCGCTTCCCTCATCCAGAGAATTTTCAGATGAAAGGGGCCTCGCTTCGCATAGCGGCGGGGTTCGGAAAATGACGGACAACAAAGAAATCAAGATAGCGGCTGTTATAGCCGCCGCCGGAATCGGCGAAAGAATGAATGCGGGCTCTCCGAAAGCGTTCATCGAACTGGGCGGAAAACCCATCGTGTGGCATTCCGTCAAGACTATCTCCATGATGCCCGAAATCGGCGCTGTGGTTCTTGCCGCCCCTCCGGGATGGATGGAAAAGGCCGCGAAGATGTTCGCGGACGAATTCCCGAACCTGTCAGTCGTCGAGGGCCGCGCTACCCGGCAGGAAACAGTGCGAAAAGCCCTCGAAGCTCTCCCCGCCGACACCACGATTGCTCTGATACACGACGGGGCCAGACCGCTCGCCACCCCGGAACTGTTCCGCGCCGTCATCGCCGGAGCCGTCGAACACGGGGCCTGCGTGCCTTCCATCCCCGTCGAGGAAACGGTCAAGAGAGTCAGGGGCGGCAACGTTTCGGAGACGCTCGACCGCAGCGAGATTCACATCGTCCAGACCCCTCAGGCGTTCTATTTCGAGTCCATACTCGAAGCCCACGAGCTTGCGGAGGAACGGAAATGGCGGGCGACGGACGACGCCGCCCTCATCGAGCGTTTGGGCCGCCCGGTCGCGGTCGTTCCCGGCGAACCTTCAAACATTAAAATCACCCGCCCCGCCGACCTTAAACTCGCCTCCAGCCTGCTGCCGGGCGCCGCTCACAAACTAGTTTGTGAGTGAGAAGAAAAAAGACATTCAGCGGTGTGTCGTCCTACGGCTAGCGCTTCTGTTGATTGTCGGATAAACGGCTAAATTGATTATTCAGAAATATGTAACTTTAGTCACAAAAAACATTTGAATCTCAATAAAATGTAATATAGAATAGACTGACGGCGATTGTTCAAGTTTTGGGAATTATACTTTGACATCATGCGTCGTCGGGAGCTTGCTTTGGAAACGGTGTCATGGGTAAAAAGCGGAGCGGTCAGGCTGATTGATCAGACGCTGCTTCCGAACAAACTCAAATATATCGAATTGAAGACGGTGGAGTCTGTCGCTGCGGCGATAGTGGGGATGAAGGTGAGGGGAGCGCCGGCGATAGGGGTGACAGCCGCTATGGGGATGGCGCTGGCGGCGGTCAAGTTTAAGGGGGCGGACAGGGGAAAGTTGAACGCGGCTCTGGAATCTGCGGCGGAGCTTCTGGCGTCTACAAGGCCGACTGCGGTAAATCTATTCTGGGCGCTGGCGAGAATGAAATCTGTCGCGGCAAAGAGCGGTTCGGTAGAGAATGTCAGGAAGGCGATGGTTGCTGAGGCGGAAAAGATAAGGCGGGAAGACGTGGAAGCCTGCCGGGCGATAGGGGAGTTCGGGGCGAAGTTGCTGAAAAGAAACAGCCGCGTTCTAACCCACTGCAACGCTGGAGGGCTGGCGACGGCGGGGTATGGCACGGCGCTGGGAGTGATACGCGCGGCGCGGGATGCCGGAAAGATAGAGCGGGTGTATGTGGACGAGACGAGGCCGTGGCTTCAGGGCGCGAAACTGACGGCATTTGAGCTGGCGATGGAGAAGATACCGGCGACATTGATATGCGACAACATGGCCGGGGCGCTGATGGCGCGCGGCGAAGTGGACGCGGTGGTGGTGGGGGCGGACAGGATAGCGGCGAACGGCGATTTCGCAAACAAGACCGGCACGTACGGTCTGGCGGTTCTTGCGCGGGCGCACGGTGTTCCTTTCTACGTGGCCGCTCCGGTGTCCACGATAGACATGGCGACGCCGGACGGCGAGGGAATAGTGATAGAGACGCGGGACGAGCGAGAGATAAGGGCGTTCAACGGAGTGAAAATCTGTCCGGATGAAACTGAGGTCTATAACCCGGCGTTCGATGTCACTCCGGCGGAACTGGCGACAGCGATAATAACCGAGCGGGGGGCGGCGAAGGCTCCGAACGCGAACAAAATAAAGAGATTGGCTTGCAAGAGATGATGAACGCGGCGGCGGCAGCGCCTGAAGTTAAAGGCCCGGCCGCAAGAACAACCGGAATGACCGTCAAAGGGGCGGGACGCGAGTTCAACGCTGAATATATCTGTAATGTTTCGTATTCCGGGCCGGGGCGGGTCAAGGCTCTGTTCGGGATAGCGGACGGGATGGGCGCGCAAGCGTCTGCGGCAAGCGAACTGGCCGTCAACGTCCTGAAGGAGTCCATGCGGCTCATCCGCGAGTCGGACAGCGTGAACGGAAACAACCTGCTGCCCGGATGCCTTGAAGAGATACATGCGAGGCTGCTCGCGGAGTCCGGAGGCGAGGACAAGAAAGCGTCTGCGGCTTCCATAATGTGCGGATACATCGAAGGAGAAACAGCGCATATTGCGGCGGCAGGCGGCGGAGCGGCGTACATAGTGTCAGAAGGAAAGGCGACCCGGTTGACGCCCAAGCAGGATTTGGGCGCGCTGGAGGACGGCGAGGCAAAAGAGCGCCCCGAAGGGCTTGTTCCCGCCGGATGGCCCGCAGAAGGCTTCAATCCCGTTTACATCAGCAGGCGGATTCAGGTCGGAGATTGTCTGGTCGTCGTGTCAGACGGACTGGACGCGACGCTGCGCGAGAAGTCGGCGGCGGACATTCTGGCAGTCTCAAGAACGATAGACGAGGCGGCATCCTCGATGCTGGCCGAAGCGGGCGCGGGTAAAAGTTCAGAGGATGACATGGGCGTGGTCATCGTCAAGATTGAATCCATGGAATCGAAAACCCATATGCCGGACATCAAAGTAAAGTATCCGGTTTCCACATACACGAAGAAATATCTTGCGGTCGCCGTAATGTTGTGCGCGATGGGGGCGGTGTTTTATCTCGGCGCGCGGCTGCCCGGAGCGGCGAAGCAAGACGAGACGCCCGGAACCCTGCCAGTCTCGGAAGACGGCGGCGCGAGCGGGGAGCGGATTTTGATTCCCGGCCTGAGGCGCGGAGATGCGGGCGTGTCGATTTCAGTGACTCCAGCCGGAGCGAGGGTGTTCGTGAACGGTGTTCAGCAGATTTACGAGCCGGGGAAGATTTTCGGGATTCCCGCAAACGGCGGCATAGAGCTTAGGGTCGAGGCGGACGGGTTTGACCCGCACATGGAAGTCCTGAACCCGAAACCCGGAGAGCGTATCGAGCTGTCGATAACGCTGCTGCCGTCTTCGCCGGACAACGGCTCGCTGTTGATATTATGCAGGCCCGCCTGCGACGCGCTTCTTCTTGACGACAAGAGGCTGGAAGGGTTTCCGAAAGAGGAGATACTGCTTAGGCAGATACCGCCGGGGCGGCATCATGTGGAAGCCACTAGAGGCCGGGAGTCCGAGGGACGCTCGCTCAACATCGCTTCAGGGATAACCCAGTCGATAATTTTCAGGTTTGAGGGAGAGAGGATAATCGACACGCGGGCGGAAACCGCGGCAAAGGCGGAGCCTGTGAAGCTGCCGCCGCGCGCGGTCCCGGAAACCCCGCCCCCTCCTTCGCCTCTGGTTGTTTCGACATCCCCCTCGAAGGAGACGGGATACCCGGCGGCTATAGAAGTCGAAGGAGCAGGGGCGGAGCCTTCCGCGCCAAAGTTGAACAGAGCGTATTTCAATGTGACATCGAACGTGCGAAACTGCACGCTGATGATATTCAGGAACGGCAAGCTGGCTCTGACCGGGTTCTGCGACACGCGGCACGACATAGAGCCGGGAGAATACGTTTTTCAGGTGTCCAGACCCGGCTGGAAGACGGCGAGGAAGACGGTGTCGCTCGAAGGAGAATTCAAGCTGATAGAAATCGAACTGGAGCGAGAATAAGATATGCGGAGCAAAACCGCTCATAAATCGTTCAGGACGCTGGTAGGCTCGTGCGGGCCGGACTCGCGGTTCGGGCAGGGCGTTTACATCTACGACACCAACGCGTCCGACTTGGACTTCGGGCTGTTCGCGCTTTTCAACGAGTGTTCGCCCGAAGCCGAGAGGGCGGGGATGGAATATCTTTCCGAGAAAGCCACGCCGTACGTGGACAGCTCGGATGTGGGGTCGATATCGAAGCCTCAGGCGTTCGTAAGGGACATCGTGATAGGGCTTCAGCGGGAGTTGGAAACGGCGGGGCTTGTGGAGCATCAGTCCACCCGCCATTCCTTCGCGGTGGCGCTGGTCAAACACGGCCAGCTTCACATAGCGCGCATAAACGCGTGCCCGTTGTTTTATCTGAAAGACAGGAAATTGTTTCAAGTGTTCAAGACGCCGGAGCAGCGCGGGCTGAAAAGCGTGCAGGCCGAATCAGTGTCCGCCGGGAGCGGGGACTGTTTGGCGATGTGCTCGGAAAACATGATCAAGCACATGTCCCGGCTGGAGTTGAAAAACATGCTGCTGACCGAGCCGGACCTGAACTTGGCGTGCGGCAAGCTCCAGATGACGGCAAATAGATACGAGGAGACGGTCGATCCGAGGATGCTCCTTGTTAAGTTCGAGGAGAACGAGAGAAGGAACTCGACGGCGGCCAACATGCGCAACTTCGGCATAGTCGCCGCGCTGGCCGTGGTCATCATGATACCGTTCCTGTGGGGAGACATCATGAGGGCGGTGAGGACCAACACTCTCGGCTACGTGAAGAAACAGAAGACGCTCGTCGAGCGGGCGATCGAAAAGATACAACCCGATACCAAGAAGTACCTTCCGGAAACCGCGCTCGACGGCCTGCGCGTTCCGTATGACATAGATATATCCGACGACGGGATTTACTACATCGTGGATGTGGGCAGGGATCAGGTCATTCGCCACGACCCCGCGACGGGAGACAGCTCCTACATAGGCGAAAAGACCAAACTACGGTTCCCGACCGGAATAGACGTCTCAGAGGACAAGTTGTATGTGGCGGATTTCTCGATAAACGTCAACCGGGTTTTTGCCATAGGAACGGACGGGGAGCCGGCTGGAGAGATGCCCTCTAAGCGCGGAAGGATAACGATGCGCAACCCGAAGGCGATCGCCGTGGCGAAAGATTTGATATACGTCTGCGACAGAGGAAACAACAGGGTGTTGGTGTTCGACAAGTCCGGATCCCATCAGCGCACTATCGACATCCCGCGCAACTACAGGGAGCCTAACGGAATCGCGGTCGCGGACTCCGGCGATATATTCGTCACGCTAAAACTGTCCGGAATGGTGCTGAAGATAGTGGGCAAAGAGATAACTCCGTTCACGCTGTTCGAGGAGAAAGACGGAGAGAACGCGAGGATATCGCTCAACAAGCCGTCGGGCATAGCTGTGGATTCGCAGGGTTTTGTTTACATAGCGGACACTGCGGCGAGGCGGGCGCTGATCGCCAACCCGATGGGAAAGATAGCGGGAATAATCGCGCAGGATTCGCTGGACGACCTGCAGTCTTACTATCCGATGAGCGTGAAACTGGACCCGAAGGGGCAGTATCTTTATATAGTGGGAAGCAACCGCTATAGTTACGACGCGGGTTGCGAGAACGTGTGCAAGGGAAAAATATGGCGGGTGAAACTATGAGGGACAGGAGAGCGAGGAGGGCGGCCGCGCTGCTGGCGGCGGCGTTGGCGCTGCTGGCGGCGGCGGGGCTTCCGGCGGCGGCGCAGGAGTCCGGCGAGGAAGTCGCTTCCACGCAGGCCGTCATGAAATCCCGGCCTGAGGTTATGCCGGAAAGCATGCCGGTAGCGTTTCAGCAGGAGATAACTCTCAGCCACGAGTTAGCCAGAATCGAAAGCGACTATATGAATGTCGTTAGATATTACAATAAAAATCTGCCGGAAAGGCAGGCGCTGAACATAGCGCGTTACGTGCTGCACTACTCGACGGCGATGAAGGTGGACCCCCGGCTGGTGATGTCGGTCATAGTGATCGAGTCTAGGTTCCAGCCGAACGCGGTGTCGCCCAAAGGCGCGATGGGACTGGGGCAGCTTATGCCCGGAACCGCCGCCATGCTGGGCGTCAGAAACGCTTTTGATCCGAGAGAGAATATTTACGGAACGGTGAAATATCTCAGCGACCAATACCGGAGGTGGCAGAATTCGGAGCGCGCGCTGGAACTGGCGTTGGCCAGCTACAACGCCGGCCCGGAGGCGGTCGCGAGGCACAAGGGAATACCTCCTTACAGGGAGACGATAGACTACGTTGCGAAAGTGAAAAAACTGTACACCTTCTTCGTGTACGGTCGTTGAGGCGATAGGGGATGGCGGGAGTCGCGCAGAACGGCAAAAACAGTTTTCTGAGGTCTTGGGGAGTGCGGACCAAGCTGCTTCTGTCGTTCGTGTTGCTGTCGCTCGTTTCGACATGCGTCTACATGTGGATAGCCCATTCGCACACCCGCCGCATGGCCGAGGAACATATGACCCAGAAGATAGAGCTTCTGGCGGGCGTGTTCAGCGAGGAGATCCGCCGGGATCTGGACGCGCACATCGACCATGTAACCGAAGTGGCTTCCCTGCCCGATGTCAGGTCCATGGAAATCGGATTCCCGCTTGAAAACAGGATTAGAAGGAATTTTTCCCAGACGAGCATAAACGCCCTGTTCATACTCGACGCCGAGAGGCAGATAGTGAGCGCAAGCCACTATGACGAGATGTCCTGCGTGTCGCTGGACAAGATATCGAACTCGGAACATGTGGAAGAGGCGATGAAGGAATTCAAGGCCAAAGTGTTTTCCGGAGAGGCGGTGGACTACGACCGGCCCGGAGCGTTCTTCATAGCGGTCCCAGTCGCGGGGGCTTTTGAAGCCGCCGCCGGAGCGGTGGTCGCCGAGGTGATAGTCGACATCGCGGCGATGGAAAAACTTATCGAAAAGAAGGAAATCGCGGGCGGGGACATGCGCATGTTCCTGATAAACCGCGACGGAGTGGTGCTGACGCACACCGATCCGAACGCCATAGGCAAGTGCGTGTTCGAAGAGGGAATGCCTCTGAGCGCGGCGTCAGACAAAGTCAGGAATGGCATTCTGGCGGGCGAGCAGGGAAAAACCGAGAAGTTCCTGTTCGATGAAGACGGAAAGAAACGCATCGTCGCGGCGGCGGTGATAAACCCTGCGGCGGGCTGGAAATTAATTCTCATCCAACCTTATGAAAGAATTATCGCGCCCGTCATCAAAGTCAGGAACGCGATATTCATGTGGGGGCTTCTGGCCCTCGCGGTGTCCATATATCTGGCGCTGTACCGCGCGCGCAGGATAACCTACCCAATCGGCGAGCTTATACGCGCCTCGGAGGAAATCTCCCAAGGCCACTATAGTCAGCGCGTGACCATCTACCGCAGGGACGAGTTCGGGTGGCTGGCCTCGGCGTTCAACCGCATGAGCGCCGACCTCGAATCAAAAATCGACGCTCTCAAAATTTATCAGAGCCAGCTCGAAGAAGCCTTCAATCAGGTGCAGAGCGATGCCCAGAAACGGGAACAGGCGAACCGCGATCTGTCCCAGAAAGTCAGCGAATTGACATCTCTGGCAGAAGTAACTCAGGCCATTACCACTTCTCTGGACATAAACGAAGTGCTCAACATGATGGTGGACACCATAGTGAAGATAGTCGGAATCGACATCTGCTCGATAAAGCTGCTGGACCCTGCGACGAACAAGATGTCCGTCAAGATATCCAGAGGTCTTGGGGAGGAATATATAAAGAAATCTCCGACCCGGCCGGGAGAGGGAGTGAGCGGGCGCGCCATCAAAGAACGCGTTCCCGTCATTATCGAGGATGTGTACACTGACGAAAGGGTCGAGCCTGACCACGTCATCAGAAGCATCGGCGTCAAGTCCATTATCAGCATCCCGCTAATAACCAACGTGTCCGTGCTCGGAGTGCTTAACCTGTACACAAAAGAAAAGCGGATATTTACGGAGGACGAGAAACGGCTTCTGGGTATATTCGCCAATCAGGCCGCCGGAGCCATAGAGAACGCCCGCCTGTTCCACTCTTTGCGCGAAAACTATCTCAACACCATTCAGGCCCTCTCGATGGCGATAGACGCGAAAGACCAGTACACGCACGGCCACTCGAAACGGGTCAGCGAGATTGCCGCTTCTGTGGGCCGCGCGTACGGGCTGGACGACAACGAGCTTGACCTTCTCAAATACGCCAGCGACCTGCACGACATCGGAAAGATAGGCATCAGCGAGGTCATAATAGGCAAGAAATCGAAGCTCACCGTCGACGAGTACGACATGATCAAATCGCACCCCATCGTCGGCGAGACCATCATCCAGCCTGTTCCTTTCCTGAAGGAAGTCTGCCCGATAATCCGCCACCATCACGAGCGGTACGACGGATACGGATATCCGGACGGAATAAAGGGCGACGAGATACCGGAGCTTGCCCGGATACTGCACCTTGCGGACGCTTTTGACGCGATGACTTCGGACAGGCCGTACAGGAAGGCGCTCAGCAACGAAGTCGCGATTCAGGAAGTGAAGAAACACTGCGGCACTCAGTTCGATCCTAGGGTGGTCGAGGCTTTTCTAAAAGTGTTCGATCCTGAAGGCGGAGAAACCGCTCCTCCGGCCTGACGCGAGGTGATTTTACGGTGTCGGACAACTACGGAAAAATCGACAGAACGAGGGACCTGTACCGGGTCCACGACGCGGCGAAGAAACAGAAAAAAGAGAAAAAGGGACAGTTGGACAATGAGTTCCTGAATCTGCTCGAAGAGAGCGAAAAGGACGCCGAAGGATACGACGAGGGCAAACGCAAAGAGCAGAAACCGACGATGCCGACGTCGAGCATGCTGGACAAGCTTTCTGCGGGGGCTCCGCCGCCGATAATCATCCGCGACGACGACGCTGAAGGCGGGAACAAGGAATGAAGAGAAAACTCGCCGCCAGAGTGTCGGGACGGGTTCAGGGAGTGGGATACAGATATTTCGCGAGGGAAACCGCAGTCATGCTGGGTCTCGGAGGTTTCGCGAGAAACCTGCCGGGGGGAGACGTGGAAGTGGAGGCGGAAGGGGAGCGGGAATCGCTCGAAATGTTATTGGAAGCGTTGCGGAAGGGGCCGCCCGCGTCCCGCGTTTCGGGGGTGGAGGCGGAATGGTCCGAGCCGGAGGGCGGCAATGCGGCGGGCGCGGGGTTCAGGATTTTATTTTAACAGCAGTTTTTTTTGTTCGGATTTCGTCCGGGCTGGGAGCGCTCAAAAGTGAAAAAATACGAAGACTGGCAAAAGTATGTTAAAGAGCAGATGGAAAAATCCGGCCAGAGCCGCGAGATATCCATCCCTTCGGAACCTCGGCGCAACGTGCCGTCGATAAGCGGAGACCGCTACAAGATTCAAAGGCGCGCCGCGCCGGCATCATTGCCGGAGGAACGCGAGCCGGAGCCGCCCCGCCCGGAGATGTCCGCAGAACCTATTCCGGTTGCGCAGCCTCAGCGCAAGAGCCTCGACTCCCTGTCTTCGCCTTTCGTTTCTGTAAGCGACGTGTGGGAAGCCGCAGAAAAATCGTCTAGGACGAAAAAGACCATAAAGGAAGAGTCGCAGGCGTTGAGACAGGCCCGGCTGCCCGGAATAGAGCGGGTGGCCGGACGCGAAAAGCCCGACTCTGCCCCCGCCTCAGCCAAGGGGCGGAACCACGAGCAGTCCAGAGAGGAAATCATCGAACGGCTCGTGAACCCGACAATCACCCTTGAAGAAGCGGCAAAAATCATGGGCGTATGCAAAGCCACTGTAAGAAGATACACCGTAAAAGGAATACTGCCGCACTACCGCACCGCCGGAAACCAGAGGCGGTTTAAACTGAACGACATAATAAATTTCTTGGAAAACCAGAGAAAGTGAGAAGCGCGCGCTGGAAGACGAACTGCACATAACCTCGCTCGAACAGAACGGAGTCTTCGTGCTCAGGCCGTCGGGGGCGTTGACAATCGACACCCACGGGGGGCTGAAGAAGGCCGCCCGCGACGCCATCCTGTACGACAGGCGCAGGAAGATACTGCTGGATGTCGGCGGCATCAGCCGCATAGACAGCGCCGGCATCGGCTCGCTCGTGACTCTTCTGAACATCGCCCGCTCAAACGACGGCGACGTCAGGCTCGCGGGAGAATTCGCCCCGGCCGTCGAGGAGCCTTTCAACTTGTGCGGCCTGTCCCGCGTGTTCGCAAAATATCCCGATGTCAAAACAGGCGTCGAACAGTTCGACCTTTGAGACGGCGGCGGAGCTGCTTCTTTTCCCGGCGCTCCTTGTCCTTCCATACATACTGTTCAAGGACACCTATTCGCAGATTTCCGCCGAAGGCGAGTGGAACTCGTTCTACATAGCCGCGCTGTCCGTTCTCGCCGCGCTGGCCGTCTCAGTTCCCCAGATTGTCGCCGGGATGAACGGGCCGCGCGGAGCTTTCTTCGCGGCGTCCGGGATAGCTCTGGGCGCGGCGGGCGCGTTGTTGCCGTTCGTCAATGCGCCGCGCGGCGGCTCCCTGTGGCCGACCCTTGCCGTGTGCGCCGCGGCCTGCGCCGCGCAGGCTGTCGCCCGCGCAAAATCGCGCGGCGGAGCCTCCGGCCTCGACCTAGCGGTTTCCATCCTGACGGTGGCCGCAGGGCTGGCTCTTCCTTACTCGCTCGCAGCTTTCGGCCTCGAGCAGAGCAAGGCCGCCGTCTTCCTTCTTTTCGTCCCTCTTGCGCTGCCGCTATATCTTTTCGCGACCACTCCCGATTCGCGCGACCCCGACCGTCCTCTGGCGCGCGTCATCCTCATATTCATCGTCCACTCGCTGGCCATGTCGCTGTATTTCGTGCTGTTCAGGTCGTACGAATCCTTCCGTCTTCCGCAACTGACGGCGATGCAGGCGACGGTCGCCCTGAACGTGGCTCTTGCCTTTGCGTCGGCGGCGCTCAAAGGAAGGCTGGAACTCAGGAAATCTCCCCTGAATGTTCCGATACTGCTGATAACCGTCGCCACGCTGTTGTCCTTCGCGCTGTCTCCCAACTTTTTTGTCAGCCTCAAGGAGTTTTTGCAGTACGCGTTCGTCGTCATGAACTTCCTGCTGATAGTCCATTGTTTGGACGGCAGGAGGCATTACGGGATTCTAGTGTCGGTTTTCATCGCTGCTCTATGGATTGAGGCGCTGGTGGGCGTCCAGCAGCATTTCGGGGCGAACCGCCTTCTCGGACTCGGAGGAAACAGAGACCCGTTTTCAACGCTCGGAAACAAGAACTACGCCGCCGAACTGTTGGCCATGGGAATTCCTTTCGTCGTGGCGGTGTCGATGGGCGTCAGGGAGCGCTGGAAAAAGGCGCTGTGCTGGATCGCCCTTTATCCCATGCTGGCGGTGGTGGTTCTGGCGATCACGCGCGGCTCATGGATAGGCGTGATAGCGTCTGTCGCGGCGCTTGGGCTTTTTGCGGTGGACGGTCTGGGCGGTCGCAAAGCCTTAGAAGCCGCCGCGCATATAGCCGCGCTCGCCCTGCTCACCATTTTCATCGCCGCCGTTTCCACCCGCAACGCGATATTAACCTCGGTTCCTGAATCAGGCGGCGGAAACGCGTTTATTTCGGATGTCCTCAAAGAATGCTCCGGCGGGGCGTCGGTTTCTCTGGGCGGCAGGCAGCTTGCCGTCTGCTCCGTTCCGTCGAGCAGGAAGTCGTCGTTCTTCGAAAACAACTATGTGTCGGATTGGGTGTCGGTCTCTCGCAGGCTGGGATGGCCGAGGCTGCCCGTGGACGTGTCGGAGCCGCTGACGCCGCAGGAAACGGTCGCGCGGCTGAGGTACGCGGCGGCTTCCGCCGAACTTGAAGGCACGGAGGCGGCTGCGAGGCTGGGGGACTACTTAGATTCGCTCGAAACGGCCCCGCCAGTTTTCTATGTTCGAGTCGGCTACGGCCCGCCCGACTATTCATACGTCAGCCGCTTCATGTCGATAGTGGACATAGCGTCGCGCAGGCTTGGACGCTCGCCTGTAATGTGGGCGGCGTTCTTCGTCGGGTTCGCCGCGCTGATGGCGGCGGGCTGGTTCGCCATGCGAACAAGGCGCGGAAAAACCGCCGCCGTTTCGGCTCTGGCCGTTCTCATGGTGGCGTTCGCCGCCGCCTCGGTTGCCCGGCGCGCGGAAACTCCGCCGGCGCAAGCCGCCCCGGCGCAAACTACCTTTTCCGCCCCGGCCGCCCCTCAGGTGGTCGATGACTCCATCGTGTCGCGCAGCTTCATCTGGGGCGGCGCGCGCGAGATGATAAAGCATCACCCCTTCGGCGTCGGCATCGGCGCGTTCAAAGTCCGCTACCTTTCCATGCTCACCGTCCACCTCGAAAAATCCGGAATATCCACCATCCCCGGATTCTTTAAGGACGTCAACGCGAAAGAGGCTCACTGCGAATACCTTCATATATGGGCCGAGTTGGGATTCATAGGTCTGGCGCTGTTGTTGTATTTCTTCTTTGCCGTGTTCAAATATTTCAAAAAAATATACTATCCGCTCAAAGATGATCCGTTCACGCAATGCGTGGCGCTCGGCGCTTTCTCCGCGCTCGCGTCGGTGGCCGCGTCAGCCGTGTTCGGATTCCCGTTCCATATCATAGGCACGTCGATGTTCTGCGGCGCGGCGCTGGCGCTGCTTGTGTTCTCAGAAGACAGGCTGCTCGGAGCCGGAACGCTTCCCGCAAACCTTCCCGGCTTCGGCGCGCGCAAGGACAGGGACGACGGAGAGTCGAAAAAAGGCAAAAAAAACAAACGAAAAAAAGAAGCGGTCTCAGAGCTTGCGCCGGACATGTCGTGGAAAGACCGTTGGGCGGTAGTCAGGCTTTCGCGTCCCGTCTCGATAGCGGGCATGGCCGCAGCGTCGCTTTTCTTCATCCTGATTCTGAAATTTTCCGTCGACGTTCAGATGGCGAACATACTGATGAAGAAGGGCAACAGCTACGCGCGGCGGGCCACCGAGCTTGCGGCAGGAGCCGACGCGGCGGAGCGACGGGGCAACGCCGCCGAAGCCTCCGCGTACCGCTCAGGGGCCGAAGACTTCGACCGGCAGGCGCTCGATCTCTTCGAGCAGTCCCTCAAACTCGACCCCTATAACGGCGATATACACCTATTCAGGGGCATGTTCTTCCAGAAGCACAAGCAGCCTGACGAGGCGATGGCATCTTACATAGAGGCGCGCCGCCACTACGATCTGCCTCAGATATCCCTCGACCTCGGAGCTTTATACTTCGAAAAAGGCGAGGAGTATTACGACCAAGCCGCTAAAAACTTT
Organism: bacterium; assembly: GCA_029564595.1. GTDB lineage: Bacteria > UBP15 > UBA6099 > UBA6099 > UBA6099 > UBA6099. The sequence goes on from JAKQPS010000037.1 coordinate 127,651, forward strand.
ATCGACTCGATGCGCGTCTATCCGAACTACCCATTGCCAAGATACAACCTCGGATTGATTTTCTATCAGAAAGCCATGAGCTTGGTGTCGCCCGAAAAGCAGGGGATGACGGACGCGCAGGCGGTGGAGGAAACGGCGGGGATGCTCCGAGAGCTTGATAATCTCCGGCGGCGGGAGCGCGGGGGCGGAGCCGGAGCGGCGGTTCCGAGGCCGTCGACCCGCGTCGAGATAGCCAGATTGCTGTTTAGAGAATCAGCCCTCATGTTCAGGGAGTCCATAAACATCAATCCGTCCCTCGACACCGCCGCTTTCAAGCTGGGCATAACTTTCGAGAGGCTTTTCGAGATTGAGGAAGACGACCCGGCAAAGAAGCTCGATCACATAGACAACGCGCTGTACTGGTATAAATACACGGTGGGCGTCAACCCGTCTCACGCGGACGCGCTCTATAACTACGCGCTGGCGCTCACGCGCAAAGCCGCCGTGATGAACAGCCGGGCTGACGCCGCGACCGACCCCGCGCAGGCGCGGAATCTGAGGGAGGATGCGGCCAAGGCGTCAGCAGAATCCCGCGGCGTTTTTGAAAAGGTCCTCAATGTCAATCCGAGCCACACCCTCACGCTCAACAACCTCGGCAACATGTACTTCAACGACGGCAGGATTGAAGAATCGATAGAGATGTACAAGCGCGCGCTCGCCGCCGACCCGGACTACCTGAACGCCCGACTCAACATCGCCCTTGCATATATGCAGACGGGTCGATACGCGCAGACAATCGAATATCTGGAAGAAGCGATGCGAAGACCGCTCGAGCCTGCGCACGAGCTGAAGGTCGTCTATCTGGTCGGCTCCTCGTACTTCAAAATGGGCCGCAACGCGGAGGCGATGGCCGTGCTCGACCACGTCCGCATGAAATACGCGCGGACGCCATTCGCGTCCAACCACGAATACTTCTCCATCGTCACAAGATATGGAGAGGCGCTCATTCAAGCGGGAAGGAGCGGGGAAGCCCGCAAGGCGCTTGAAGCGCTGGTCGCCGGCGGGACTCGTTTCGTTCCGGCTCCCACCGCCGCGGAAGCCTATTACCTGCTAGGCGTCGCCGCCTCAAAAAGCGGAGACCCCGCGGCGGCCCGTTCTTATCTTAATACCGTTTTGACAACTTATTCAGCGACGCCGGTCCGCGCGAACGCCGCAAACTTCTTAAAGACGGTTAAATAGCGGCGGCCCTGCGGCGTCGGGAGACTTTCATTATGGAACGCAAAAAAAACAGAATCGCCGTGTTGCTCTCCGGCGGCGGAACCACCTATCAGCACATTCAGGAGCGTTTAGCGGCTGGAGAGGCGGACGTCGAGACGGCGGTCGTGATATCCAGCAGGGCGGACGCCTACGGACTGGAGCGCGCCCGCTCGTTCGGCGTTCCCGCCTTCGTCGTGCCGCGAAAAGAGTTCAATCAGCACGGCGACGCCGCCGTCGCCATGTTCAACCGCGCCATGCTCGATATAATAGAGCCTTACAAGCCCGACCTGATAGTTCTGGCCGGTTTCATGTGCCTGCTGTCCCCGGAATTTGTGGATAGATACAGAGGAAGAATAATCAACACGCATCCGGCTCTTATTCCAGCGTTCTGCGGACACGAATACTACGGCGACCGCGTCCATAAAGCGGTTGTGGAATACGGCGTGAAGGTCACCGGCTGCACTATACATTTCGTGGACGAGGTTTACGACAACGGCCCGATAATCCTGCAACAGGCAGTGCCCGTATATGACGGCGACACATACGAGGAAGTCGCCGCGCGGGTGCAGGCCGCAGAAAAACCGCTCTTCTTCGAGGCGATAAAGCTGTTCTCAGAGGGAGCGCTCGAAATAAGGGGGCGGAAGGTTTTTCGGACAGGCGGAGGAACTGAAAGATGAGAGGCAGAAGCAGATCAATGCCCGCCCACATGTCCGCCGCGATGCGAAAACTCGAAGAACTGTCGGGCGTGATCAACCTCGCCATCCAGACGGTGGACGCGCGCGCGCCGAACCTGACCCGCTGCGACTTCATCGTCCGCGCGCTGCCCGGCTGCTCTCAGGTCACGCTTGTCACCAAGGCCGATCTGGCTGACCCCAAGGCGCTCAAGGAATGGCTCGCCCACTTCGAGCGCGAAGGGATTCCGACTCTTGTTTTCCCGCACTCAAACCGCGCGCCGAGAGAGAAATTCATCGAAAAGATAAGGCGCGCGTCGGGCGCCCCGGAGAATGTCCGCGCGGCGGTCATCGGCCTGCCCAACGTCGGCAAGTCCACCGTCATGAACTATATCGTCGGCAAACGATCCGTCCGCGTCGGCGCTCAGCCCGGCGTAACCCGCGCCGTTCAGCTCGTCAACGCAGGCGACAACTTCGTTCTTGTTGACACACCCGGAGTCGTCACCCCTCAGTTCGCCCGCAGGGAACACGGACTTTCGCTCGCCCTCCTCGGATGCCTTCAGGACTCATTTTTCAATCCCGACGAGGCGGCGCTTCATCTCCTCGCGCGCTCCCTGCCGTTCTACTGCCGGATATTCAACGAATACTACGACGTCGAAACGGAAACATGCGACCCGGTGGAGTTCTGCGAAGCCGTGGCGCGCAGGCGCGGTATGCTCCGCAAGGGCGGCAAGCTAGACTTGGACCGCGTCTATCCTTTGATAGTGCAGGACTTCTCGACGGGAAGAATTTTCGGAGTGAGTCTCGAAGCCCCGCCCGCCGCCCCCGCATGACGCTCGCGCGACAGCCCGCAGTCGATTGCCATCCGTCTCGTTTTCCGGGTATAATACGATTAATCAACAAATAGCGTGGCCGTGTACCCAAGTGGCTAAGGGGGAGGTCTGCAAAACCTTCATCATCGGTTCGATTCCGATCACGGCCTTTCAGCATTATCGATGTATTATCCCGGATTCGTCGGCTCTATCGACGGATTCGGGATTATTTGATTTTACCCATTGTGCCGGATGCCGTCCGCAACCCTGTTGCGGGTGTGCTATGGGCAAAACCGAAAAGAATTCACAGCGGCATAAATGACAAAGAAAAAAGGGGCGGGAGTGGATTCCCCGCCCCTTTTGGCGATTGAAAACTTTCTTGAGAAAATCAGTGGTTGAACTTGCGGACGCCGGTGAAGACGAGGGCGATGCCCTGTTCGTCTGCGGCGGCGATGACGGAGTCGTCGCGCACTGAGCCGCCCGGTTCGACGATGAACTTCACGCCTGTCGTGGCCGCGTTGTCCAGCCCGTCCCTGAACGGGAAGAACGCGTCGGAGACGAGAACGATTTTTCCGCTTTCGAGTTGTTTTGCGATGTAGGCGGATTCTTTCTTGAGGTACTCGGCGCGTTTGTTTTTGGAGAGAGAGGCGACGAATTCGTCGCGGTCGACTTTGGCGCCCTGAGAGGCGGCGAACTCTCGCTGCAGGTTGCCGGTGGCGCGCAGAGCGCAAAGGAGAACGGAATCTTTGCGGTTAGGTTGTCCGCAACCCATCCCGATGACTTGGTATTTGCCCTTGGAGTATTCGCGGATGATGCTGATGGCGTTGGACTTCACGTTCTTTACGTGTCGGAGTCCGAAGTCGAGCATGTCGCCGGCTCCGGCGGGAGGTTGCTTTTTAGAAACGACGCCGACCATGAGTTTCTTGCCGCTGTTCTTGCATTTGTATTCGGAGGCTTTTTTCATGAGGTCGGCGGGTTTTTTGCAGAGGTAGTAAACGTCGTCCGACTCCTGTTCGAGCATTCCTCCTGAGACGGCGCGGAGTTTGGACTTGGGGGCGGAGGCAAATTTGATATCGCCGAATTCGAGGAGTCTGAGACCGGCTTTCTTTTTGCCGAGGGACTCGATGTAGTCGAGGGCTTTCTTCTCGATTTTCGGGGCGATGATAATTTCGACGAATCTGTCTTCGATGAGTTTGGCGATGCCGAGGGTCATGTTGCGGGTCAGGCAGATGACGGAGCCGAAGGCGCTGACGGGGTCGCCGGCCCAAGCGCGCTCGAAAGCTTCTTCGATGGTGGCGCCGGTGGCAAGCCCGCACGGGTTGCAATGCTTGATGATGGAGACCGCCGGGACTTTCTTGAATTCGAGCGCGGTTGTCATAGCCGCCTCGCCGTCAAGGTAGTTGTTGTAACCGAGCGCTCCGCCGAAGACCTGTTTGCAGTTCGGCAGGTTGGGCCATTCGACGCCTTCCTCGCGGTATAGCCAGCCTTTCTGATGCCAGTTCTCCGCGTAGCGTCCGAGTTGGAACCCGTCGGTATATTTGAGCCGTTTGACCATCTTGTCTTCAAGCTTCGCGCTGAAGAACGTGTTGATGGCGGCGTCGTAGTCAGCGGTGCGCTCGAACGCTTTCGAGGCCAGCTTCGCGCGTGTGTCCAGCGTCACCCCGCCGTTGTTTGCCTTCATCTCGGCCATGATGGCGCCGTATGAAGCCGGGTCGACGACGATCGCCACGCCCTCGAAGTTCTTCGCCGCGGCGCGGACCATGCACGGCCCGCCGATGTCAATGTTTTCGACCGCCTTGTCCACAGTACAGTCTTTTGCCGCCGTCACTTTCTCGAACGGGTACAGGTTGCACACCACCATGTCTATCTTCGGGATGCCTAGTTCGGCGGCCTGTTTGACATGGGTCGGGTTGTCGCGCTTGTAAAGCAGGGCGCTCTCATAGTTGAAGCTGATGGTCTTCATCCTGCCGTCGAAATAGTCGTCTTTCTTGTTGCCCGTAATTTTGCTGATAGGAACCACTTTCACGCCCGCGTCCTTGAGCGCCTTGGCGGTTCCGCCGGTGGAGATAATCTTCACTCCGTTGGCGGAAAGGAACTTGGCGAACTCGACCACGCCTGTCTTGTCGCTTACGCTCATCACGGCGGTTTTGATTTTTAACATAGAATCCCCCTTGTGGAAATCGCCGGGAGAAAGCCCGGCGGAATATTTTGCAGATTTCGCGCTCGACGCGCGGCCCGGCGGACGGAGCCGCCGCAATGAGAGCAATTATAACCGGGGACGGCTGGCGCGGGCAACGCGGTTTGGGAAATAGTTCACAATGTCCCCCGCGCCGCCCCTGCGCGGGGTTTCTAGTGTTTTATCCATGAAACGATTAGCGAGCGCGTCAGTCAGCGCGTTGCCCGGCAAAGCGCCGGACGGCGGCAATCAGGGAGCCGAGGGTGATAAGTATAAGCCCGGCCCAGTACAGCCATATAAACGGCTTGAAACTGGCTTGAAATATCGCACGGTATCCGGTTTGAGAGGCGGCTTCTGGTTCGGCTCCGGCGTCGCTCTCCGCTTCCGAAACAGCGGCGGCGGCCGCGTCGCTTTCGGGTACGGGCGCGTTATCGGCGGGCTGCCACTCGATAGCCACTCCCCCGGTGTCGGGCATCAGGCTCGCCGCGCGAAGCCGCAGGCCGTTGCCTTTGACTACCACGGTGTCGGACTCAATGCCCTGAGCCCCCATTCTTGCGGAGGCGATCAGATTTTCTGTCGCGCCGTTCAGCGCGGCGGATAGTTTCACGCCGACTACGCCTTCCTGCATCCGGGACGCGTCGAAACCGTCGAACGTTAACTCTACGCCCTCGACGAGCGCCGATTTGCCTTTCAGGAGGGTTATAACTTTTCCGGCGGGGCCGGACGCCGGAGCGTTCCCGTCGGGCGGCGCAAGCTGCACGGGAGTAAGATAGAGGTCCCCCGCGAACATCCTAATAACGTATGGTTTGTTTACGGCCTTGTTATGCCATTCGTCGCTGACGTATGAAATCTCGGCGGACGCAGAGGCCCTGCCTCCTATTTCAATCACAACGCTGTCGCCGTACTCGAAGGGCCGTATGTCTTTGACAACAAATGTGAATCCTGCAAGCTCTTCGCTCTGGCCTTCGAGCAGACCGAACCTGTCGGTACGCTTGGCGGCGGACGACGTTATGACGCCCACGAGAACCAGCGCGGCCCCGATGTGCGCGAGGTAGGATGCCCAGTTCATCTTTCGCGACGCGGAGAAAGAGACGACCGCCCACAGGTTCGAGACGGCTGCGGCGCAGGAAAAGAACACGAGGGCGACGGAGGTCGCGTTTTTGACGCCGATGGCGACCGCGATTATCGCGCCCGCGACGCCGACGACCGCCCCGGCGGCGAACGGAGCCACTTTCAGCTTGGCCCCCGCGCGCCGCATGAAAAACGCCGGGCAGGCCGCAAGCAGTATCGCCAGCGGCAACGCCGCCACCATCGATGTCGCGTTGTAATACCTCTCGTCAAATGTAGACGTTCCTTCCATGAACCACTTGGAGAAAATAGGCCAGTTCGTGCCCATGAACACGAACGCGAAGAACATCCACATGGAAATGACGGAGCCGTAAAGGAGAACGTCCCGCGCGTCGGATTTCGCGGCGGGTTCAGGGGGCAGGTCTTTCGACATCTTGACGCCCTGCCAGACGACGGCGGCGATCGCGACCGCCGCCGTGACTATCAGCGCCAGAAGTATCGGCAGGTATATGGAGCCGCCCTGAAAAGAGTGAACGGAAACGTCGCTCAACACGCCGCTCCTTGTAAGGAATGTGGCATAGAGGACGGTGAAGTACGCGATTGAAACCATGACCGCATTCCAGAAAACGAAGCGGCGGTTGCGGTTCTGAAGAAGCATGCCATGGAGCAAAGCGCCGAGGGCGATCCAAGCGAAAAGGGAGGCGTTTTCGACGGGGTCCCAGCCCCAGTAGCCGCCCCAGCCGAGCACCTCGTATGCCCAGTAGCTGCCCATGAAAATGCCGATGCCGAGGACGCACCAAGAGAGGACGGCCCACGGGCGCGCCGCCTTCGTCCATGCCGTGGTTTCGCCCTTCGCCAGCCCGGCCAAGAAAATCGCGAACGGGGCCGCCGCCAGCGCGTATCCCAAGAACATCACCGGAGGGTGCAGCGCCATCCACGGGTTCTTAAGCAGCGCGTTCATCCCCGCGCCGTCCGGCGCTTCCCATCCAAGCGGCGCGAACGGGCTGCCGTGTATCAGCAGCGCGCATAGCGCAAGCTCAAGTCCCGCGAAAAAGACCATAGTCCATTTTTCATAGCTCTTCATCGCGAAAGCCACGACTAGCGCGGTGATTGCCAGAAAGCAAACCCAGAGCAGGAACGTGCCTTCCTGTCCCGCCCAGATTCCGGAAATCTTGTAAATCAACTCCTGAGATATCTCGCTATGCTCGAACACGTATTTGAAAGCGAACCTGTCGTGGACGAAAAGCGAGCCGAGGTAGAAGACGCCCAGAGAGGAGAGGGCGGCCTTGGCCCACAGCGCGGCGCGGCCAGCCTTGTTCCAGCCCTCCGCTCCGTCTATCGAAAGCAGGTAGTAAACGAACGTCAGAATGTTAAGACACAGCAACGCGTATATTATTATTTGTCCGAAACCCATTTACTCACCCGGTTCCTTTTGGAAAGCTTCGTCGGCTTTAGCCTCGTATTTTGAAGGGCACTTGGTAAGAATGTCCGAGGCGACGAAAATGCCGTCCTCGTACGCGCCCTTGGCGACGACCTGAGTGGCCTGCTCGAAATTCGAAGGCAGGCCCTTCATCGTCCTGACTCGCATAACTTTTCCGTCCGGGTCGGAGATGGAGAACTCATAAGCTCCGGATTCCGGGATGAGCGCGGCTCCGGCGCTCTTCACCAGCTCGCCCATCACCTGAACCTGCCTGCCCTGAGCCTTCGCCGCTTCGTCGAACGTCACGTACGGCGTCGCGAAGTTCTTCGAGAAGTAAAACATCGCGCCGAGGCACGCGGCTATTATCACCGCTCCGATTATGTGTTTAGGTTTCATTTCTTCTCCGCCTTTTTAAGTTTTAAGTCAAGGTAAACGATGTAGACGAAAATCCCCGCGAGGGTCGTCATCGAGCACACAAGAACAGTCTGCCATTCAGACATCCCAGCCCTCCTTCCTGCGCGCTATCCGTTCGACGCGCACAGAGAGATTGTAAAGTTTCAGATAGAGAAAAGTGTATCCCGCCGCCGCGCACCAGAACACGAGCCGCATCTTGTCGTCCAGCAACTTGCCCTGACCGTCCGCGTTGATGATGGTGTCGGGGTGAAGGCTCATGTAAACGCGCGGGATGACGAACACAAGAAATGGCATAACGGCGAAAGCGAGTATTGCGTAGACGGCGGCCAGCCGGATGCGCCTGTCGAAGTCAGGCGTCGCCGAGCGCAGCCCGAAGTAAGCCATGTAGACGAGGAGCAGCACGGTGATGGAGACTTGGCGCGGGTCCCAGTTCCAGTACATGTTCCACGCCGATTTTGCGAAGAACGCTCCGGAGATGGTCGCCAGAACGCAGAACCAAAGCCCCATGCGCGCGGACACTTCCGCCTTCATGTCGGCTTCATAGCTGTGCCGCCTTAGCACGACCACGCTGTTCCAAAGCGACATCGTGAAGGCCAGCACGGCGACCCATGCGACCGGCACGTGGAAATATATGATGCGGGCCGTCTCGCCGAGCACATGCGCGGGCGGGGTCACAACGAGCGCGCCGTACAGCGTCCACGCCATGAATCCGAACAGAGCCGCCAGAAACAACATTCCCATGCCTACTGCTCCGAAAACACGTATTCGAAAAGAAAACCGCCGCCGACCGTCGCCGCCACCGCGTACGCGGCGAGGAAGACCAGTTCCCCGCCGCCAGTCCACGGGGCCGCCTCCGCCAGCGACATGCCGGTCGCCCGCACAGCCGTTAAAAACACCGGCATCAGCGCCGGAAACGCGAGCACGGGGAACAACATGCCGCGCGCCCGCGCCTGCGCCACTATGGCCGACAGCAGCGCGCTCACCGCCGAAAGCCCGACGGTCGCCAGCGTCGTAGTCAGCGCGAAATACCCGACATGGCGCATATTAACATTGAGCAATATTATAAACAACGGGGCCACTATCACAATCACGGACGACATCAGCAGAAAATTCATCGCGGTTTTTCCGTAAAAAACGTGATCCGCCCGGCAACACAGCCTAAGCGTGTTCATCGTCCCTTTGTCTTCTTCCTTAATAAACGCGCGGGACAGGCCGGTCATTGCCGAAAAGAAAAGGATGACCCATAGCATGGCAGACTGCAGCATCGGGTCGGTCACGGCGCCGCCGAGCGAGTAGCTGACCATCACAAGACATGTGACGCAGAAGAGCAGGGTGGTGTTGAAGGCGTATCTGGCGCGGTACTCCTCCAGAATGTCTTTCTTCATCACTGCCCATGCGCCCGATATGAAGTCCATAAGCAATCGCGCCGGCAACTGCGGCGCGCTCCGCTAGCAGAATTTATCTCCGCCGAGAGAGACCGTCGAGCCGCACCAAGCGCGTTCGGCGGGGTCGTTGGTCGCCACCAGAAGGGCGGTGGAATCTTTGAGCGAGGCGACGATGCTCTCGACCCGCGCGCGCCCCGCTTCATCCATGAAAGACGACGGCTCGTCCAACAGCAACGCGCGCGGCCTGTGCGCGAGCGCCGCTATCAATTTGATGCGCTGCCGCATGCCCGATGAAAAAGTTCCCAGCGGCGCGTTCGCGAAACCTTCGAGCGAAAAAGACTCCATCAATTCCCGCTCGTATGCCTTATCCCGCTTCGCGCCCCTCGCTCGCGACATGAAATCGAGGTTCTCCTCAGGGGATAGCTCGTCGTACAGCGCCACGTCCGGCGCGCACACTCCGATGCTGTTCCTGAATTCGAGAGGTTTGCCCGACCGCCCTCCGAAAGAGCACGTCGCCGAGCCTGAACTGGGGCGGGCTAGTCCGGCGGCGATCTTTAGCAATGTGCTTTTTCCCGCCCCGTTCGGTCCCCACAGGCACATAGCCTCGCCCGGCGACACGCTGAAACTGATTCCGCTGAATATCGGCCTCGGCCCGAACCGCTTGCCGACGTTTTCCAGTATCAGTCCTTCCAAAAGAAGCTCCATCCGGCAACTCGCGCGACAAGAATTCCGCCGATATCAAACACGGCGGCTTCCGCCGCGCGGGCGCCGTGCTGATATACGATCCGTGGTTACTTCGAAAGCAGGCCTTCTATTTCGCCCGCAAACACTTCGGTTGGCTGAGCGCCGCTTACAACTTTTCCCTTCACGGTGGCCCCTGTCGCGGAGCGCGCGATTACGAAGCCCGGCGTGCCGCCGACTCCCGCGGCCTGCGCCTTCTTCATGTCCTCGTTCACCCGGCTCTCGTGCTTCTTCTCGTCCATGCACTTATTGAAAGCGCCGGCGTCAAGGCCTATCTTGGCGGCCATTCTTTTCAGAGAGTCCACATCGAGCGCTTTCTGGTTGTCGTAGTGCTCGTCTCTCATTTCAAGCAGTTTGTTCTGGTCGGCGGCGCAGTAAAGCGCCTCGGCCGCCCTGAACGCCTGCGGGTGGAATCCGAGGGGGAGGTTCACATGAAAATATTTAACCTTGCCGGTGTCTATGTAGTTCTTCTTTATGGTCGGGAAAGTGGCCTTATTGTATCTGCCGCAGTAGGGGCATTGCATATCTGTGAACTCGATCATGGTTACGGGAGCGTCGGCTTTGCCGAACATCACAAGCCCCGTCGTGTCCACAACCGCGCGCGACGACCTCGCCCTCACCATCAGGTCGAACATCGACATAATTTTCTCTTTGTTCCATCCGGACTTGCTTAGGGACTCGGCGATCTCAAGCACGCGCTCGCCGGACTTGCAGGTTTCGCCTTCTTCCTCGGCCTCTTTGATGGTGACGCCGGATTCGAGGCATACATAACTTTCCTTGATCAACTTCACCGCGTCCTGAAAGTCCGCAGCCGGTTTGAGGGCCGCCGCTTCCGTCGCCTCGATCTTCGACGAACAGCCGCAAACGAACGCGCCCGCCATCATAATCACTATCGCTCCGATGATTCTTCTGGACATTTTTTTCTCTCCGCTGTTTTTTTCGGCAGTTGCCATATATCCTCCGAAAGATTTATTCCTAGAAGTATAAGACAAAATCACATAAACATTACACTTGAAAACAATTATTATTATTCAAAACATTGAAAATATACCGGCGGCGCGTACAATCCGGCCCCGGAAAGCTTCCAACGCAAAAACCACTGTGAACGGGCCGCGTCGCAATGTATCGGATGTTCATTCAACAAAAGGTATTAGCTGTCGAAGCCCTTTTTTTCAGGCTTTTGTCTTGGCGGCTCTTTTAATCGCCGGTTTCACGGTTTTAGTTCTCATCACGGGAGCGGTAAAGTTCGATTCCCAGATGTCGGGATACTCCTTAAGCTCTCCACAACACGAACATTTGAAAACCGTCACCGGGACCTCTACGTCTTTGGCCTCTCCCCTGTTGTTGATAGGTTTTGCCTTGACGACCCAGTACGCCTTGCCTTTAGTCGCTTCGAATTTGTGAACACACGCGGCTGCGGTCGCGCGCGGTTTCTTCGCTATTCCGGTTTTTGCTGCAGCCATACTCTTTACCCCCTGTAAGTGTTTAAACATCCCAATTCCCCGGATGTTCCCCGTTTTTTAGTAAAACCGGGGCCTCTGGGGGGAGGCCCCGGTATTGATTACAGCAATCAATCTATTAAACAAAAGCTTTTTTCGCGGTTTCAGCGTTCTACAGGCGAATGCCCGGCTTCATATCTGCCCGGTCATTCTCTGTTCCAGCTTCTTTAAATCGTTCGGAACGAATATTCCGGCGATTAGGAAGCCCACTGCGCCCACCAGCATGACGACCGGCAGCCACATGAACGCGAACTTCAGGCTGTACTGGTCGGAGAGGTATCCGATTATGATGGGTGATGGACCGTCTCCGAGCACATGTATAAGAAGTATGTGGATGGCATTCATTGTTGCCCTCAGTTTCGGGTCCACCACCGAAATGAGCAGGGTGTTGTGAGGTCCGTTTACCCACGACAGCAGGAACATTCCCACCGCTATTGCTCCCACTATCGCCATATAGTTGTCCGACATTATGAAGACGTACATGAACGGGATTCCCGCGAGTATGCAGATGAAGATTATCCAGTTGTAGGCGCGTTTGTTTTTCTTGAACATCATGTCGGAAACGATGCCGCTGAGCACGACGCCGACCAGCATGGCGACGACGACTATGGGGCCGATTTTCATGGCCGCCTCTGACGACTCCATGCCTTTGTATCTTTCTACGAACGGGAACAGCCACATGTTCAGCCCGCCTATGGCTGCGGTGAATATTATGTTGGAAAAAATCATTATCACTAGCGAGGGCGTTTTCCACAGCGGAGAGTAGTCTATTTTGCCTTTGGCGTTTATAGCGGCGGCTTGTGACTCGGTCAGGTATTCCTCGGTTCCACCCTTGACCGGCTCCCTGAGCATGAACGCCATAACCGCGAAGATGAGTCCCGGAGGCCCCAGAATCCAGAATATCCATTTCCAGTTGTCCGAACGGCGGAAATAGAAATTGGCCTCGTTGGAAATTGAGATGACTGCTTTCTGATATTCCGGCATGTCCGAGATGTCCCGGAGGGTCTTCAAGTCGTCCTTGCTCATGATGCCTTTGTAGGCGAGCAGTCCGGCTTTCTCGTCAAACACGAGCTTGCCTTCGTACATGGAGGGAAGCTTGAAGTGAGCCGGCAGATGTTTCAACTCCGCAGTCACCAGTTGAAGGTCGTCGTCCTCGCGGTCTCTGACTGTTTCAGTGAAAGACGAGGCGAACTCAAGCAGACTGCCTTCAGGCTCGCCTTCGCCCGCGCGGTAATCCACGTTGAACAGCATTGTTCGGGCGTCGGCCTCATGTTTCTTGTCTATGTTGGACAACACGACGGACAACGGCTCGCCGCCGCAGTCGAAATCGTAAGACACGAGCCTGTCTTTTGTCTGATGGAGGCCGTTGTAAACGCAGTCGCCCGCCTGTTCGCCCTGCGAGTAGGGCGACAGCTTGGCCATGCGTTCGAGGTCGAACTTGTCTGTTTTCTTGAGAATTATGCCGGCGACGATAATCGCCAGAGCGCCGCCGATTAGCATGGCGGACATGAAAATCGAGATTGCGGTGGCGCGCTTGTTCCGCGGAAAATAGTCAGCGATGAGCGCTGTTCCGGAGGGCGCGTAGATGCCTTCCCCGGCTCCCACCGCCGCCCTCGCGGCGAAGAATCCGATGAATGATTTGCAGAAGCCGGATGCGGTGGCCGCTATGCTCCACACCAGCGCTCCTAGCCCGACGAAGAAGGTTCTCTTGCCTCTGTCAGACGCGAATCCCATCGGCAGCGATATTATCGCGTACACGAACGTGAACGCTCCGAGTATCCAGCCCAGTTGGGTGTCGGACGCGCTGAAATATCTCTTGATGTGCTCCATCGCCGGCCCGATGCTCAACCTGTCCACATAGTTCGACGTGTTGATCATCACCATCACGAAGAGCGCGTACCACGAGTACCTCATTGATATGGGCTTCTGTTGTTTTTCAGGCATTCCCGGCTCCTCTCATTGTGTTGTTCTTTTCCCGCTCTGCCGCCGTCCCTCTACTTCGCCACAATGCTCACAAGCGCCGAGTTGCCCTTAGGGTTGCGGTTCACTATCACTTTGGCGATCTGTTTTCCTTCTATATTCTTCTTCACCCGGTCGAGCGCGAGGGAAGCTTCCCGCAGTTCGTCGTCGGGGGCGGAGGCGGATGCCTCGAACCTGTCGCGCACTTTACCGTTTATCTGCACCACCACCGTCACCGCGTCCGCGAGCGTGAGGGCCTCGTTGAATTCCGGCCACTTCTGTTTGAATATGCTGTCCGCGCCGCCAAGCTCCTTCCAGAGCTCTTCGGAGAAATGAGGCGCGAGCGGCGCGATAAGGACGAGGAACGCGTCGACCGTTTCGCGGCTGACTGCCAGCCCGGCGTTCTTTTCGTCGGCGACGAAGTTCACGAACTCCATCAGGGCGCTGATTATGGTGTTGAAACGGAATGATTCAAGCCGCTCGGTGCAGTTTTTGATTAGGGCGTGCCGGGCGCGGAGCATTGCCGGGTCGTCTTCTGTTCCGGCTTTTTCCTTCATATCCAGAGTCCAGCGCCAGCCGCGCTTGAGAAACCTGAAAATCCCCTCGATGCCGCGGTCGTTCCATTCGGATTCCGACTCCGGCGGTCCCACGAACAGCTCGTATATCCTCACCGTGTCCGTCCCGTAGAGCGTCACCAACTCGTCCGGGCTGACCACGTTGCCTTTCGATTTGGACATCTTTTCGACTTTGCCGCTCTTCTCGCTGTGGCGGGTTATCATCCCCTGATTAAACAGGCGGGTGAACGGCTCATCGAACTTTACCGCTCCGATGTCGAACAGGAATTTGACGAAGAAACGGGAGTAGAGCAGGTGGAGTATGGCGTGCTCGATGCCGCCGACATAGAGATCGACGGGCAGCCATTTGTCGAGCGCAGCCGGGTCCGCCACTCCGCCGTCGAACTTCGGCGATGCGTACCGCAGGAAATACCACGATGAGCCTGCCCACTGCGGCATGGTGTCCGTCTCGCGTTTGGCCGGGCCTCCGCATTCCGGGCAGGTCGTGTTCACCCAGTCCGTCATCGCCGCCAGAGGCGACTCTCCGGTTCCCGTCGGCTCGTATGATTCGACTTCGGGGAGCGTCACCGGAAGCTGGTCTTCGGGGACTGCCACCCATCCGCACTTCTCGCAGTTCACGAGCGGAATCGGCTCTCCCCAGTACCTCTGCCTCGAATATATCCAGTCGCGCATCTTGTAGTTGACGGCTTTTTTGCCCCGGCTTTTTCCGGCCAGCATGGCGGTGATTTTCTCTTTGGCGTCCCGCCAGTCCATGCCGTTAAAATCGCCGGAATTGACCAAGTTTCCGTCTTCAATATGCGCTTCCGTGAGAGCGCCGGAGGCGTCCCTCTTCGCGTTCTCGCTGTATATCACCTCGATAATCGGGATGCCGAACTTGGTGGCGAACTCAAAGTCGCGCTCGTCGTGCGCCGGAACCGCCATTATCGCTCCCGTGCCGTAACCCATCATCACGTAGTCCGAAATCCAGATAGGTATTTCAGCGCCGTTCACCGGGTTGACGGCGTATGCGCCTATGAAAACGCCTGTCTTGTCCTTTTTCACGTTCGCGCGGTCAATGTCCGTCTGTTTGCGCGCCCACTCGACGTATTCCTTGATTTCCTGTTCTTTCGCCGGGTCGCAGATTTCCGCCACCATCGGGTGTTCCGGGGCGAACACCATGAACGTCGCGCCGAACAGAGTGTCCGGTCTGGTGGTGTATACGGTGACATCCTTGCGGGAGCCGTCCCGGGCGCTGATCGCGGTGAACACCACGTCCGCCCCCTCGCTGCGCCCGATCCAGTTCCTCTGAAGCAGCTTGACCTGCTCCGGCCAGTCGAGCTTGTCGAGGTCGTTCAACAGCCGCTCGGCGTACTTCGTTATCCTGAGCATCCACTGATTGAGATTCTTTTTATCGACAGCCTCGCCGCACCTTTCGCAGACCCCGTTGACCACTTCCTCGTTTGCGATTCCGGTCTTGCACGAGGGACACCAGTTGATGGGCATCTCTCGCTTATAGGCCAGCCCGGCCTTGAACATCTGAACGAATATCCATTGCGTCCATCTGAAATAATCCGGGTCTGTGGTGCTGAACTCCCGCGACCAGTCGTACATCGCGCCGATTTCCTTCAACTGCCGGCGGATGTTGTCCACGTTTTTCTTGGTGTTTTCTCTCGGATGAATTTTCTTTTTTATGGCGTCGTTCTCGGCGGGCAGGCCGAAAGCGTCCCATCCCATCGGGTGAAGCGTGTTGAAGCCGCGCAGCGTTTTGTAGCGCGTCACCACGTCCGACAGCACGTAGCCACGCCAGTGGCCCACGTGAAGTCCCGCCCCGGACGGATACGGAAACATGTCCAGACAGTAATATTTAGGTCTGGGATCGTCGTCCTTGCAGGTGTGCATCCCGCTTTCTTCCCAGCGCCGCCGCCACTCTGCTTCAAAATTTTCAAAGTCGTATTCTCTCATGGCCTTGCGAACCTTTCCGGTCTAAACCGGATTTTTCACAAGAAAAATCCGGGAAATCGAATAAAGGGCGATCTACATCGTTGAATCATCGACTCGAACTCGGTCACATACGAAATAGTATGCTCCCTCGTTCTCGCTCGATTCGCCTCGTATCTCATCCCTTTCTTCGATTTCAGCCCGCACAAGCAAAAAAGACGGGCTAAGCTACTACCAAGCAGATAAATGTATCATAAAACGGACATATTTTCAAAGAAATCCGCTTCTTTTTAACAGCGCCGCCGGCGGCCAAAGAGAAACTTTTGAAAAAGTTTCTCTTTGGATTCTCTTCAAAACGTTTCAATGGGCGTCGGGAGCGAATCGCTTTCGCGCTTCTTCTCCCGACGCCCTATGTAAATCATTTAAGAAGAAGATTCCTCAGAAAACCTTTCCCAATATCTTTTCACATGCGCGCGGCGGAGCGGAGGCGCGAACGCGCCCGCTTCGACGCGCGCATAGAAATGTTTTGAAAGGGATT
>JAKQPS010000066.1 GCA_029564595.1 bacterium
TGGAGCTTCCCGGCCCTCATCAACACGGCGAAGAAGGACTGGAGGGCTGAAAGATGACCACAATCACAAGCAACGGCTCAAAGTGGTACGGCGAAGAACCGGACAGCATCGAAACGCTTTTAGAGGTGCTAAAAGAAAACACGCTCGACCCTCGTTTCAATGAATACGGCAACTTCATCATTGCAGACGTTGGAAGCGTCCGCTTCTTCGGGAATTTCGTCAAGTTGAGCCACGTTTTCAACATCCGCACCGACGACCCGGTCGTCATCGCGAAACTCACACGGGCGATCCGGGAGAATCTGCGGCGCGACGACTACCGGGCGGCGCTGGCCGCAAAAAATCGCTGCATCACGGCGGACGACGTCAAGCACGAGGTGAAAGACGCGCGGTATGCGGACGGGCGCAACGCTTGGAACAGCGCCGAGGACATGACCCGCGACATATCGGCGGAGCTGCGGCGGCGCGGCATACCGCATTCCCCCGCGCAGTATGACGCGGGTGGCAACTGCTTGACCTGCGGCGAGTGCGGACGCTGCCCTGGTGTCCACACGTTCGAGGAGATTCAAAAGGCGGCGCGCGCCGTGAAAGGGAAATAAAGACATGACAGCAAACAAACTCTACATCGTGATTTTCGGCCTGCTGGCCCTGCTCCTCCTCCCCGTGACCGGCCTATGGGCGCTGTTCGCCTATCTGGCGGGGGACCGAGCACCGCTGTTCGCGCTGCGCGGAAAAAATGTTGACGACCCCATTGACAACCCGTAAGGGAGTTGGTATATTACAGGTAAATGAAGGGCATGCGCCCTTCAAGAAAGGATAACGACCGATGAGCAAGCACGAACAAAAACGCTACATCAAAGAGTACGCCGCCACATTCGTAAAGGAAATGACGGCGCTGATCACCGCCGGAAAGGTGCCGGAAGAGTGGGACGGTCACGAGTTGCGCCTGTGGTTCTCGATAAAGGCTGCCGACAACGCTAAAGCCTCCATTCTTCGGCGGATGCCGCGCGGCAAACGGGCGCGCGACTTCAACAACGCCCTTATCTGCCACAACCTCTAGGGGGAGGTGCAACCCATGATCCAGCAACTCGACTTTTTCAAAGCGCCTACTCTGATGATCGAACAACCCTCGTTCATTGGGGCGGATAATACCCTGATTCTCTTCCCTCCCTCCCCCGAACCCACGGGGGCGGAGGCTGCGGAGCGCAAGGCCGCGCGGCTGCGGGAGATTAAAGACCGGGAGACGGCCAAGACCTTCGAGGCAATTCTGAACGGTGCGCCGGGACGGGCGA
>JAKQPS010000086.1 GCA_029564595.1 bacterium
CTCGATGCGGAGCGCGCGCAGTTTCCCGCCGCCTGCGGCGAACGACTGGCTGAGGGGGATGCCGCCGTACATGTACGCGAGGGCGGCGTCCTCGACGCGGTCGAACCCGCCCGCCCAGTTGCGCGCCTGTTCGGGGGTCAGCTCCACCGTTCCGACCACATACCTCGCCGGTATCCCGCAATGCCTGTACATCGCTATCAAAAGCGACGCCTGATCCATGTCGTTGCCCTCTCGCTGCCAAAGGGTCTCATTCGCGCCCTTGAGCGAACCGAAATAAGGGACAAAATCAATATTGTTGTACACCCAGTTATACATTCGCGCCGGGTCACAGGCAAGTTCTTGAGTAAGGGCAATTATGTCTTCTGTGGCGGCGGTTTCTTGGGTGGACGTCAGGTCGGCTGAGTCCGGAGTATCATATATGCGAGAGGAAGCGACCATGAACTCGCCGTTGCCCGCGTCGAGCAGGCCGGCAGTGTCTCCCGCGCTGGCAAGGAGCAGAGGTTCGTTTTGTATAAGCGACCCAAGTTTCGAGCCGCCGGAGCGAGGCGATTTTTGGGTGATGTCTTTTTCTGTGACCCTGCGGCTGGGCATTTCTTCAGGATTGAGAGGCGCAAGCCGTTTAGGTTTTGAGGCATCCAGAAGCCTCTTGATTCTGAGCTTGCCGGCTCCGCGCCGAGCGCCGTCTCTGCTTTTCAGGTCAACAACGCCCAATTTTGCTTCGGAGTACTTTTCTTTAACGCGTTTTTCAAATTCATCCTGCCTGTCCAGAAACTCTTTCGGGGCGCGCATGTCAATAAGGGACTTGCGGGTGTCCGCAAGCTCTTTCTCAAGAGACTCATACTCATCCCTCATGTCCCGCATCAGAGAGTCAATCTTTAGCTTGGCCGTAAAAGACATTCCGCGTTTCTCGTCGAATGGTTCGGCAGCCTCTTCAAGGCGTCCCATCAGTTCCGGCCAGCGGTCGGGCCGTTCGTGTCCGGCAGAGGGACGGCCATTATTATCGGGGCCGGAATTCGGTTTAGGCTTGTGCAGCCCGCGCATCTCAGCGTCGGCGTAAAGAGCGTCTTGATGCTCCTGACTGTATGTCCATGGTTCGAGCGTCATCCATACGAAGAAAAACAGAGCTACCATCGCCGGAATCCGCAATTGTTTGCTGATGCGAGTGAAAACCATTACACCGCCTCCTGAAATATGCGCTTCAATCTGTTATTCGCACAAAATTTGAGAATACGCTCTCATTACCCGCTGAATCAACGGCTGTGGCCGCGATCATTGACTCCGAAGGCAAAGACAGCGAGGAGTCATATAAGAACTCAGGCTCCGGAACCGGCGAAATCAGGCCTGTGTTGACTTTCTCGCGCACAAAGAACGGAACGGAAAGCAACGGAAGGGGCGACGCTGACAGCGAACCGGAAAAACCGGCGTTGACGCATGCGGGGGCAAGCGCGACAACTTTGCTGTCTTCGCCCAATGCGCCGAATCTGATTTGGTCGTAAAGCCATGACTCCACATCCGTGAGATGAGCTTGCGAGTATGCTGTGATGAAATAAACGCCGGCGGGCAAGCCGTCGTTGCCTGTCAGATGAGCTTGCAGAAGGTAAACATAAACAGGCGCGCTTGGATTCACGCTGGAGACATCCGAAAAAGGAAGCGCGGCAAATGTGTTCTGGGGAGAAGAAGCGTCGAGCCAGACAGGGGAATTGCCCGCAGGCGTTGAGTTGAAGTCGATTCCATTGTAATTGAACGAGGGGCCGTTGATTTCGAACGCGTCGGGGATGTCTCCATTGCCGCAGGACACAGGGACGGCGTCTCCTGACACAGGGGAAACAGGTTCACAACCACCGGTTTGAGTAATCAGGTAGATGTTATAACCCGCAAGGTCGCTCAACGGGGAGCCGTCAGTGTTGGTCGTCGGCGGAATCCATGAAAGAGATATCGCGCCGGTTGGGTTTTCGTTAGTTCTAAGGTTAATCGGCGGTTTGGGAGCGACAGTGTCAATGATAATATTTATGTCCGATGCCGCGTTCGGGTTGTCCGCCGAAGCATACGAAAATGGGCTGAAGAATCCTTGGCCGAGAGTAATCGGATAAAGAGTCGATGAAGGGTTGCCGGCAGGGTCAGTCGCAATAACGCTAAGGACGTGCGGGCCGTCTCCGTGAAGATGAGGATAAAGGGTCGTTCGCCATGTTTCGGTGGCAGTTTGAACGGCTTGCGAATCCAGTTCTCCATCGACATATAGAGCGACTGAGGCGACATCAAAATTGTCAGCCGCCTCAACAGTTATCGCAAACGTTATGCCGCCGACGATTCGGCCTTCCTCAGGCGACGTTATCAGCGCCGAGGGCGGGGTGTTGTCGATTGTGATGGGGCTGGTGGCTGAGGCGACGTTTCCGGCGGCGTCATAAGCGCTTATGATATATGTGTACACGCCGTCGGGAAGATTGCCGGTTTCGTCGGAGCCGGTTCCATCCCATGTATATGAGAAGTCGATGGGCGTGTCCGGCTGAGACGATATAAACGCCTCTTCATATCCGAACACTTCGACGGCGGCGGCGTCTTCTATTCTTAGCGTCCAATGTGACGGATTTTTGTCAGCTGCGGTTGCGCTAAATGTTACGGTGTCTTTGACGCCGGGGCTGAAGGCGGGGGATATGTATTGCTCGCTTGCGGAGGCATTTGTGAGAGTCGGCGGGTCTGTGTCAATTGCATATACGACGTCGATATGAATAACGGTGGCGACGGATTGGTTTCCGGCGGTGTCGACGGCGACGACGGAGATGGAGCGCACGCCGGGGCCGATCTGGGCTGACAGGAAGGTGTATTCGTATCGGCCGGGAACGACGGGTTCAGCGATTGTGGCGATTTCTTGTCCGTCGACGTATAGAACAATGTGGTCGATGGCGATGTTGTCTGCGGCGTTGATGACGATTGTAAATTCGGCGTCCACGATGGCGGCTCCGTTTGGAGGCGACGCGATGGCGACAGTCGGGGGCGTTTTGTCGATTCTGACGGTTCCGGTGATCCATGCGGTTTGGTTGTTGAATTCGTCGCGGGCGCGGACGCGGTATGTGTAAACTCCTTCGGGGACGGCGACGATGTTGCCGTTGTTCATGTGGCGGCGTCCGTCCCATGTGAATGAAACCGGGTTGGGGCCTTGCGGCGACGGATCAACTATGTATTCCTCGTATTCAATCATGCGGGTGTTGGACGAGTTGCGCACTTCAATCTGCCAGCGCGACAGTGTTTCGTCGTATATGTTCGCGGTTATGGTTGTGGCGTCTTTCGAGCCGATGCTGATGTCCGGGCTGAAGGGGTTGGGCGCGGCGGCGAGGTCTTCGATGACAGGAATGCTCCTGTCTCTGATTCTGAACACGCGCGGGTCTGAAGGCTCGCTGAGGGCTCCGGTCGTGATTTTTTCGGCGACCGCGTATATCGTTTTCTCTCCCGCGAGTTCGAATGTGATGTTGACTTGGTAATTGCCGTTGGCGGCTGTGACGGCCGTCGGAGAGAGAGGTTCTCCCGCGCCGGGCGCGCCGATGTAAATGGTCACTATCGTTCCGGGATCGGATTTGCCTCTTATATCGACTGTTTTGTCGCCCACAGTCTGGTTGTTTCTGGGCCGTGTAATGGTGGGTTTTGCGGGCGGAATTTGTCCTGTGTCAAGGATGAGAGCGTTTGAAAGGACGACGGTTGTGAATCCGTTTGTGGAAGCGGCGGCGCGAAGTTCGACAAAAGAATTTCCTCCGTCGTCCGAGGCAGACAGGAGAGTTCCTTCTAAATTCCAGTTATTGCCTGTTCGGGATGATGCGGTGATTGTGAAAGCAATGTCAGAGTCGGGCGCGGGCCAGCGGTTGGCGTTGACTATACGGAATTGTGGAGTTGTGTGCGAATTGCTGGTTCTGATAGTTAGTTTAAATTTTTCTCCGACGCTGATTGAAGTCGCCGAAGGATTAGTCAGGTTAGTAAGCGTCGCCGATACAACCTGCGAGGCGTTGTTTTTCACTGTGAATGTGACGGTTCCTTCGGACGAATTGCCGGGTATATCGGTCGCGACGACGCCAATTGTCGGGTTTTGGTTGTGCATGCCGGAGAAGTTGTATTCGTATTCGCAGATGTATTCGCCGGGAGTCGCGGCTGATTCAACGCAGTCGGCGTCGCCTTTGTAAGTTGTGTTGAGGCGCATTTGGACGCGGTCGATTCCGTTGGCTTCCACGACGCGGACGCGGGCGGTGTACAGGCCGGGAGCGACCCAGTTGCCGGATTGCGGGTTCAGTATTGTGATGGCAGGCGGGGTGGTGTCGATTATGAGTGAGATTGGTTCGGAAGCGGTGTTGGCGGGATTCGCGAGATCGGATGCGATGGCATGGATTGTGTTGGCTCCTTCGGGAAGCGGCGCGGCGAGGGTTATTTGAGCCGTGTCCGTGCCGGTTACGCGGGCGATGGCGCAGGCGACTGGCGCGACGCATTCCAGCGTGGCCCAGTCGACGCCTGTTTCGGCGTCTGTGATCGAGACTACGATGGTCGGTTGCGGGTTGTTTGTCAGGTCTCCGTTTGTGTGGGATGTGAACACGATGACGGGCGGTGTTGTGTCGGCGGGAATTATGTCAGTATGAGAGCATGTCGATTGTATTGTTCCGGGATCGACGCAGGCATCGAGAGTCAGCGCGTTGTTGTCGTCGCAGTCGGCGTCGATGTTGCAGGCGATTGCGGTGTTCTCGCAAGCCGATTGCGCTGTGCCAGCGCTGAGACATATGTCTATCGTCAGCGGATTGTCATCGTCGCAATCGGAGTTATTCAAACATGCAATCGGAGTATGCGAGCATGCGGCTTCGGCAGTTCCGGGGAAGACACAAGAATCGATCGTGTATGCGTTTTCATCATTGCAGTCTGAATCAGATAAGCACGCTATCGACGCGACGGCACATTCGGCGTTCAGCGCGCCGCCATTTACACATGTGTTGATTGTGTATGCGTTTCCGTCATCGCAGTCCGCGTCGATGTTGCAGGCGATTGCGGTGTTCTCGCACGCCGATTGCGCTGTGCCAGCGCTGAGACATGTGTCTATCGTCAGCGGATTGCCATCGTCGCAATCGGAGTTATTCAAACATGCAATCGGAGAATGCGAGCATGCAGCATCAGCCATTCCGGGGGAGACACAAGAATCGATCGTGTATGCGTCATCGTCATTGCAATCGCTGTCCGTCAGACACGCTATTGTCGCGTGCGAGCATGCGGCATCGGCAGTTCCAGCATCAATACATGCGTCAAGCGTGTATGCGTTTTCATCATTGCAGTCTGAATCAGATAAGCACGCTATCGTCGCGACAACGCATTCAGAATTCAGTGTGCCGCCGTTCACGCATGTGTTGATTGTGTATGCATTTCCGTCATCGCAGTCGGCGTCGGTATTGCAGGCGATCTGAGTGTGCAGACACGTTGATTGTATTGTTCCGGGATCAACGCAGGCATCCAACGTCAGCGCGATGCCGTCGTCGCAGTCCGCGTCGGTGTCGCAAACGATATCGCCGGATTCGTTGATATGATAGGTGACAGTGGGCGATTGGGAGATAAGCGCGCCGGTTTGCGGGTTGAAACTTCGGGCGAGGATAATGTGGTCGCCGGGGGCGGTGAAAGGAACGGTCACTAGGGCTGAGAAAGCGCCTTCGGGATCGGATGTTGTCGTGCCGATGAGTTCAAATAGGCCGCCGACACAGTTTGTCGAGGGCGCAAGGCCGATTCCGGCCGCGTCGAGCGCGGCGGGGTTCCATGTGTAGTGGTCATCTTCCGGATTGTCAGGAGTGTTGACTCCCTTAGGGTCATTTGGAGCAATCAGGATGTCGTGCGCGACGGCGTGGACTGTCACTCCCATATTCGGCAAGTCGTTTATGAAAGATGCGACGCTAAAGACTGTGGCGTTTACGTTTCTGTTTCCGTCAAAGAATTCTATCGTCGCGGCGGAGATGTTCTCTTCTCCATCAGCCCACCATACGGGCGTGTCGTCTTGATTGATAATGAAGCCGCTTTCTCCGGTCTCGGTCAAACCCCATATCACGTAGTCTGAGAATTGTATTCCGTTGTATTCAAAGGGCGTGCGCGAGGCGAGATATTGTTGGCTTGCGGAGTTCCAGCGAAGCCAACCGGGGGCGCCGGGTTTCATCAAGCATATTGGCTCTTGCGCTTGCACAGGTATGGCAGGGAGGTATGGGTTTCCGACACCTTGCGCAATAAGCGCAGGGCCGAAGGCGTCCACTTTATATCCTCCGATATGCTGCGCCGCCACCATAGCTTCCATATACGCTATTGCGTCCGATACGCCGCCAATGGTGTACATTGTCGCTTTCACATCAGCCGTAACCCCGCCGTCCGGCAATCCCATGTTGTAGATAGTAGCCAGCGCTACATTTATGTCGGCAGAGCCGTCCACGCACGAATCCAACTGAGGCAACGGTTGCGGACCATATGGCGAAACGCCACATACGCTCAGATACAATCCGCTGTCGCCGAACATGTCGTATGCGACCTGATCGATAGAGAAAGCCGGACCTGATATTCTGTAACCGGCGGGGGTGTTGAAGGACGCCTGAAAGTTGTCAATGTCTATAGTATAAGCTTCTGACTCTAAGGAAGCGGTAGCGTCGATTCTAGGGGTCGTGACCCTTCCTTCCATGTGAACCTGCGCATCGCACGTCATCGCGAGAGATTCGTCGATGTATACTCCGAACGTCGATTGTTCAGAGCCTTGAATGTATTCAATCGCAAAAGTCTTCCATTCATCCAAGGCGACGCTCATGGTTGTTGTCGCGCAAACGACTGATTCGTTTATTCTAACTTCAAGGGATGTCTGCGCAGGCGAAGCGTTTTGTATATCGATTCCCCATATCGCGGATATCATATCTCTTTGGCTCTCCCCGTCAACGAGGAAGCTGAGCCTGTACAAACCTTCAATGGTTGCGTTTGTCGGAGCGCTCGCGGATGGGATGAATATGTCCGTTTTTAGTTTAAAATAGTCGGGACTGACATTTGCCCAATCTGTTATATAGGAGTCGTATGGGGAACATCCGCCTCCGGGCAGGGGGCGCAAGCGAAGAACTCCATCGGTTTCGATTACGCTTTCACATGAGCCGGGCCAATCTGAACCGCCGTAGCCCCAGTATTGTCTGATCCCGTCATCATAGTTGTCCGTGTAATAACCTATGGATTCCTGTTGATATACGGCATATAGGCTTGGTCCGTCTGGCACAGGCGAGATCTCGAATGAGCCGTCTTCATCATACCTGTACACGTTTACTGTCGAGTCATGCTCGGCTGTTCCGGCTACGACAGGCTCGAAGTTGTCTGACGCCACATATCCCTCTTGAACCTCAACGCCATCAATGTGAGTAATCAATGTCGGCGCGGCGGGCGCAAAGGGAATAACAGTAAGAAATTCCGTTGAAAGAGCGGGTTTAACGCTCATGTCTGGATGTCCTACGGCGGCGCGGATCGCGGTCACTCCTTCGGGAACGACATCAAGCGTTGCTTCGATTCGGTATTCACCTGAGCCGGGAGAGACCTCAACCAGAGGAGACGCAAACTGGAACGGACCGTCAATATTGGACGAAAACACTGCCATGTCTAGGATCAACGCAGGCAATTCCGTCATTCCGGAAACACCGGCGGCAGTTATTTCGAACATTTCTCCGGGCGCTATGTCCGACGCGCCTGTTCGGCTGATATTTCTTAAATGAACTTCATTTATGTTTTCTCTATAAGTAATGAAATCATCTATAATCGACAGCATCACTCCATGTGATTGAATTACAGCCAGCACGAAATGGGCGGATTCGCCTTCTACGTCGGGACGGGAGTCTATGACCGCCTCGCAAACGTATACGCCCTGCTGCGTTTCTATCATCTGCGATGTCGTCAGAATGCTAGGTTCGCCGTCGCTCGTGAAAAGCCCCGCGGCTATCACGCATTCGAGAGCGGCGCCGGGCGTCGCTTCAACTTCGATGCGCGCGGATTCGCCGACGGCAACGGTTTTCCATTCCGGATGGTTGACGTTGGTTATACTGCCGCTTGAAATCTGCGGCGCGCCCTCTCCGACGACCTCCATAGAGATGGACGAATAAAGACACTCTCCCACGCCTTGCTCATAGTTATAAGCGGACATCAGCGTCACTGCGATCACATGGCTCGCTTCGTTTCCATCCAAGTCGAGGGTGGTGTACAAAGGCCCTTGCGCCTCATAGCTGTATTCGGTTCCTTCTATATGCTGCAAATTGAAGCCTGAGGTCACGAAGTGAGAACCGTAACAAGGGCCGACGCCGCCGGGATAAACGGTCGTGTTGTCGGTGTTATAAAGCGTGGCCCACGGGGTGTACAACTCATCATGACTTGAATCAAGTCGTATCCTGAACGTGTCGCCGAAGCTTATTTGGTCGCCGGGCGAAGTCACGTTCTCTAACATCAACGCGTCCACGCTATACGTTAAGTTGAACGTCTCCATTGTCATTGTTTCGTTGCCGTCGATGTCGGACGCCGTGAATGTCGCTTCATATTCTCCCGGCGCGAAACCATCAAGAGAGGCAGTCAGTGTTTTCGTTTGCGCGTCGTACTCGCTCTCTACGGGCCTGCCGTCCACTATTGCTTCTATGGATTCGATATCCAGCGGCGCGTCCGTTTCTTCGACAAGCGCCTCCATAGTCCCCTTCAAAGCTGGCGCGTCGGGTAGTTCGTCCGGCAAGGTTCCTCTTTGTTCATATTCGGCCGCAATCGCGTCGGCGACTTCAGGGAACTTCCACGGCATCCCGCCCTCCTGCTTTCTTGCTTTCAGAAGAGCGAGCATCGTTTCGATGTTTACGCTGGAAGAAGAAGCAATGGCGGAGAACGGCGAAGATGGAGAAGCAAGACTTTGCATCATCGCCAACGCTTCGACAGGCTCCTGCTGTTCGTCGGAAGGAACGGACTCATCGTCGGAATATTGGACAGGCGCGACGGCGTAGCCTCTTGCTCCGTCAACCCAGCCGGGAAGTTTTTTAATTGTGATCTTCGGGCCTCTGCCCGCCACCACAAATGAACCTGCCCACTCAATCGAGTTGCCCGCAAGGTCGAACGCTGTCATTGTGACTATCCGTCTGCCTGAAGGCATAGCTCCCGGCGACGCTTCGTACGCGCCGGAGGTCGCGACGTATTGCGAGATCAGTTCTTCGCCGTCTAGGAACAGCCGCACAGACGCGGAATCGAGGCCGACCCCGCCGGGGTTGTCTTCAACTCTAACGGCTATGCGGTCGGGAGATATCTCGAACAATGCGCCGTCGTCGGGGGCTACGCTGATGACGGATGGGGACGTCGTGTCCGCCGTTATTTCAACTTCTTTCGTTATTGTATCATCCGCGAGAGTCGCGGACGCGATGATTGTGTTCGCGCCCTCTTCTAGGTTTAAGACCGCGCTGAACGCGCCATCTTCTCCAACCGCAGCCGACATTCCGTTCACGCTAACTGTCGCTCCGATTGTCGCCTCGCCATTTACCGTAAGCGCGAGTGAATTCGTGATATGTCCATTTACAGGCGCGACTATTTTCAACGTCAATTGCGCCGGCTCTTCCGGCTCTGGAACGACTTCGGTTTGAGCGCACGAGGCGTCGCATGTTCCGGCGTTTTCGCAGGCGCCCGCCGTTAGCGGGTCTCCATCGTCGCAATCCGCGTCCGTTTCACACGCGACTTCACACGCGACATTCGAGCAAACCGATTCGGCAATCCTCGCGTTAACGCATGCGTCGAGCGTCAGCGGATTGCTGTCATCGCAATCCGTATCTGTGATACATGCGACTGCGGCATGCGAGCAAGAGGCGTCAGCAGTTCCCGCCGCCGCGCACGTATCAATCGTGTATGGGTTGTCATCGTCGCAGTCAGCGTCATTTGAACACGCAATCGGGGTGTGAGAGCATTCTGCGCCAGACGTTCCGGCAAAGACGCAATAATCAAGCGTGCGCTCATCATCGTCATTACAGTCAGCATCGGACAAGCAAGCTATCGTCGCGACGATACATTCGGCGTTCAGAGCGCCCCCGTTTACGCATGTGTTGATTGTGTATTCGTTTTGGTCGTCACAATCAGCATCGGTGTTGCAAGCAATTGGAGTATGTGCGCATGATGCTTGCGCCGAGCCGGGATTTAGGCACTCGCTGATTGTCAGAGGATTGCCGTCGTCGCAGTCCGCAGCCGACGCGCACTCTAGCGAATTGTTTACACATGACGACTGCGCGGTCCCGGGGCTAAGGCATGCGTCGAGCGTCATTGGATTGCTGTCATCACAATCCGTATTTCCAAGACATGCGACTGCGGCATGCGAGCAAGCGGCGTCAGCAGTTCCTGCCGCAACGCAAGTATCAAGGGTATGTGCGTCAGCATCGTCGCAATCAGCGTCATTTAAACACGCAATCGGGGTATGCGCGCATTCTGCATCCGTAGTTCCGGCAGCCACACATGAATCTAGCGTGTGAGCATCATCGTCGTCGCAGTCCGCGTCATTTAGACATTCAATCCCATTATGGACGCAGACTGCCCCCGCCGTTCCGGGGTTCAGGCAAACATCCTCTGTGCGAGCGTCCGAGTCGTCGCAATCAGCAGAACTTAAACACTCAATTGCAACGCTTGAGCACAAGGACTGAATCGTTCCCGGATTCAAACACGAGTCCAGAGTGTAATTGTCAGCATCGTCGCAATCTGCGTCCGTGTTGCAAGCGATTGCGGTGTTTACGCATAAGGACGAAGCGCTTAACGGGTTCTCGCACACGTCAATCGTCAGCGCGTCCGCGTCGTCGCAATCTGCGTCTGTCGCGCAATCAATCGGTGCGTTCACGCATGACGACTGCGCGGTTCCGGGACTTGCGCATGTGTCGAGCGTCAAAACATCATCGTCGCCGCAGTCCGCGTCAGTGATACATTCAATTCCGTTATGGACGCAGACAGCCCCCGCCGTTCCGGGGTTCAGACAAACATCATCCGTGCGGACATCCGCGTCGTCGCAATCAGCGTCGCTCGAACAATCAGGAATCACATAGTTTATAGTCAAAGAAGTTACGGCGGAGTGTCCGGCAACATCCTGCGCGGACACCACAAACGCGTTCAATCCTTCGTCCAGAGCCGCGTCAAAAAACGTCCATGTCCCTCCTGAAAGCGTCGCCGCCTCTCCGTTAACCTCAACGGAGGAAACCCCGCTCACGGCGTCAGACGCGGAACCTGATAGAGTTATCACAGGCGCGACCACCACTTGCCCGTCCGCGTGACTTGTCACGCTCACAACAGGCGGCGCGGTGTCCAGCGTAAACGAAACGCTCTTTTTCACAGCCGCATTATTACTTGTGTCCTTGCAATCTACTGTCGCTGAATGTGTTCCGTCGGCGGGCGACAGCGGACAGATCACAGAGAACGGAGTTACTGCGCATCCTGCAGTCACATCCGCCCCGTCCAGTTTTACGACCACTGTCGCTGTGGCGACCGCCTCGTTGTCTTCAAGCTCGGCGCTCAACACCACAGGCGCCGCGTCGAGTAGCGCGCCAGCCGTCGGCTCCTCAATCGTTATCACCGGCTTGCTTGTGTCCGGAGCGTCGTAATTAATGATTAGTATATAGTTGGCAACATGACCCGCCGCGTCTTCAGCCGTCACCGCTATGGCGTTCGCTCCCTCGTCCAGAGACACGCCCGGCATCGTCCACACTCCGCCAAAAATCGCAACCGCCTCTCCGTTCACTTCGACTGACGCCACGCCGCTCGTCGCGTCGCTCGCAGTTCCTGAAACAGTTATCGTGGGAGTTGTCACAACCTGACCATTTTCATGGCTAGTGACAGCCAGCGCGGGCGGCGTCGTGTCAACAACTAAGCTAACGCTCGCTCGCGGCGCGGCGTTTCCGCTTGTGTCCGCGCAATCAATCGTCGCCGTATGCGACCCGTCCGCTGGTGAAAGCGAGCAGAATACCGACAAAGCGGACACATCGCACTGAGCGGTTATATTCGCGTCATCCAGCTTCACCACAACCGTTTCGGGATCAACCGCAACATCGTCCATCAAACTTGCCGACAACACAACTGAGGAAGCGGGAAACAACTCGCCGTTATCAGGCGACAGGATATCGATTTCAGGCGGTTCTTCGTCTCCCGCCGCATTTTCGATAATCACGTTTACTGACGCTGTCGAATAGTGACTGGATGGCGGAGCGGCTGAATATGCGCGAATGGAAATCTGTATAGGCCCGTCAGAATAATCAGAAGTGTCTAAAAAGAAAGTGTGGCTACCTAAACGACCGCCAACACGAATCCTGTCCGCCTCGGCTCCGCCGGCATACAGTATCAGCGTGTGCATCGAGCCGCCGTTAATGCCGTATTCGCACGACACCGGAATAATTCCGAATACGACTTCGCCCGATTCCGGCGATTCTATCGATATCCATGGGATATGCGCCGCCAGAAGCCGCCCCGCAGCCATAAAAACTCCTGCGAGAACGAACGCTCCGATGACGACCGCCAGCAATCTCAGAGCCACACGTCCTTTTTGTCTATTCATAGAAATCTCCAATTATTTTAGACAACGCAAACACCTCCATAACACGCCTACGAATGCCCCACCTACATTCGAGACATATCGCAACGACGCGTCATGCGAGTAACATGCTATGTTTACCGGCCTAATGTTGTTGCTTATTCGCCTACATTACTTGATTGCGCGACGATATTATCATATCCAGTTGTCTCATGTCAACCATGTTTTATTATCGCTATTATGTTATTGTCGCGCGGCAACTATTGGCATCATTGCGCTCGTGGATCGCAATTATTTATTATTTTGAGAATAAGCCCACCTACTGCCATTGATATTAGTTATCTTGTCACAGCCCATGTGTAAACTATTCAACAAGAGTTGGAAAACAAATTGTTCTAGCCGAATAACGACATTGTCGAGGCTGAACTTTTTAACACTGCGGAGGTTTCATGAATATTAAGAATGCGCGATTTCTTCTACAGAAATCAGCAACAACTTTTGTATGCTTGCGACAACCGATCATCGTCTTAAAAGCCGCTCACGTATTTCCATGCGCATATTGCGCAAACACTTTAACGTTAAATATAATTGAGCGGACACAAATAGCAAAAAGAATAGATATTCAACAATAAGCGAATTAAATGGAGGTGGCGCATGCCCGCAATTGATGTTTCTTTCAAAATCAACGGCGAAAAACTACCCGCCGACCACGGTTATCCGATGCTTTCCGCCGTATCACGAATGGTTCCAAGCATTCACAGCGATTCAACGTGTGGTATTTTCCCTGTCAACGGCGTCAACACAGGCGACAGATTCATAGCGCTGACTGATAGGAGCCGCCTTGTTTTCAGGCTCAGCCACGAAAAGCTTCCGGATCTGCTAAAGCTCGCCGGAAAAAAGATTCTTATAAGTGAATGCCAGCTTCGTCTCGGCATTCCTGAAGTGTTCTCATTGAAGCCGTCTTCTCATTTAAAAAGCAGACTTGTCACAATAAAAGGATTCATGGAGCCGGAGCCTTTTCTTGAAGCTGCCGTCCGTCAGTTGTCTGAGATGGGAATAAACGGAAAGCCGTCTCTCGCGATTAGAGCTTCCCAAAGAAGCGCCGCTATGGCAGAAGCTGCCTGCCATTATGTAAGGCGCACCCTGCGCGTTAAAGACAAAGAGATAGTCGGATATGCCATGATCGTCGAAAGCCTCACCGCCGAAGAATCCATCCTGCTCCAAGAAAAAGGAATCGGTGGCCGCCGCCGCATGGGCTGCGGACTTTTTCTGCCGTATAAAGGGTAGTGAAATATGAAAACAAATGAAGCCGTTAAAAACATACTTGCAAAAAATCAAAAAGGCGCCTCGGTTTCATATGAAGAAAGCCTTATTGGTCACAGTGTGGTGGTATCGAACTCCTTCACGAGGATTTTCGGAGTGCCTGAAAACCCTTCAAGACAGGCCGATAAATGGTTTGGTTTCTTCAGGTTTCTTGATTTCAACATTGATCCAATTGAGTTTTACGAGAACAGTATTGTAGCCTGTCTGTTACATGATATTGGGAAGGCAAACAGTGGTTTTCAAGATGCGGTCAATGGGAAAAGAGATTCTCAGATCATTCGTCATGACCACCTTGGAGGATTGTTGCTCAATCTAGACCATGTCAAAAACATACTCAAGGAAATTCTAAAACTCGATCACGAAATAGTAGTCTCTTCAATAATAGGACATCATCTAAGGGCAAACAAAACTGGAAATAGTCAACCGTGCTTTGGAAGAATCAGCATTGATAGGGCAACATTCAGCCTATTTCCCAATGAAATAGCATCTCTTCTAAACATCGTTTCTAAAAAGTTCGGGCTGCCTCAAATAACTGATACCGATATTCCAGAACAATGGTCTTTCAATTCTCCCGCCGCATTTAATATCACTCTACACATTGAAAAGACTACAAGCATGCTTAAGACATTTCACAAGGAATTGCGACAAAACCACACGCGTAATAGACTCCTAATGGCCGTGAGGACGGCTCTTATTATTGCAGATAGCGTCGGTTCCGGTCTGGCCAGAGAGGGAGAGGATATCACCCAATGGATAAACTCGGCTTTTGACGAAAGCTTTCTGTTAGACGGCTCAGCGGTTGAGAACAAAGTGATAATACCGCGATGTGAACAGATTTCAAGCCAAAAAGGCGGTTTTTCATGGAGCGGATTCCAGAATGCGGCAAATGACTTTCCAGCAAGATCATTGCTTCTGTCCCCATGCGGCAGTGGAAAAACTCTTGCCTCTTGGCGCTGGATCGCCTCTCAGGCGCAAAAAAAGCCAGTCGCGAGAATTATCTTTCTCTATCCCACAAGAGCGACGGCGCAGGAGGGGTTTCTGGACTACGTATCGTGGGCTCCTGAAGCTGACGCTTCTCTTATCCACGGAACTTCGGAGTATGCGCTCTCCAATATGTTCGAAAGTCCTGATGATTCACGACATGGCAAGGATTTCACCACTCAGGAACGCCTCTTTGCTCTCGGATACTGGCAGCGTCGTATCTTCAGCACAACCGTTGATCAATTCCTTGGTTTTATGCAGAATTCTTACCGTTCCGTGTGTCTTCTTCCCCTTCTTTCCGACAGCATTATTGTAATAGACGAGATACATAGTTTCGATAAATCCCTGTTCTCCTCGCTAAAATTATTTCTGAAGAGTTTCAACGCCACCGTTCTCTGCATGACCGCCAGTTTGACGAAGCAGAGGATCTCTGAAATTGAGCAGTGCGAAGTGTCAATATTGGACACTTCAAAGATGAATTATTCCGACCTCAACGATATATCACATGTCAACAGATACCATGTTCAACAGATAGAAGACGTTGCAGATGCCTTCCAAGTAGTCGAGCGTTTGAAGGATTCAAATAAAATATTGTGGGTAGTGAACACTGTGGACAGATGTCAGGATATTGCGCGGAGACTCGGTATCCCATGCTACCATAGCAGATTCAAACTTAAGGATAGGGAAAAGAGACACAAAGAAGTCATTTCATCGTTCAGGAGCAGTGGCGAACCAGCCCTTTCAATAACCACCCAAGTCTGCGAGATGAGCCTTGATCTGGATGCCGACGTGTTGATTTCCGAGATTGCTCCAATAACCAGCCTGATTCAGAGAATGGGGCGCTGCAACCGCAAATCCGTACCAGAAAACAACAGAATTGGACATGTCTTCTTCTACAAGCCGTTAAATGAAACACCCTATTCGAGAGATGATTTGGCTGGAACAGACAGTTTTATCGATAAGATCAATAACCATACAGTCAGCCAAGCGCTTCTCCTGCAACTTCTTGAAGAATACGGGCCTAACGCACCTGAATTTGAACGCTATGCAGCTTTTCTCGAATGCGGGCCATGGGCGCATTCTAGGGAAGAAACACTTCGAGATTCAAACGATTTCACCGTTCATGCCATACTCGACTCGGATGTGGAGCAATATTTATTGTTCCGCAGACAGAAAAAACCGGTTCATGGCCTTTTACTGCCAGTCCCATCCCGAAATGCGAAACGTGACTCACGGATAGGTTCCAGTCCTCTGGTTGCATGCGCATCCCATTATTCCGCCGATCTTGGTTTCTCGAAGATTTCATACTAAGGAGATATGCAATGAATAAGATACTTGTGAAATCTGACGATATTATTCTCAACTACGACCTTCATTCACTTCCAACCGCACAACACAAGTCTGGACTCGCGGGTCTGTTGCTTATGATCGAGTCAATGAAAATGCGGGGCTTCAGCAACATTCCCGAAGTTCTCGAAATATCGGCATTCAAGGCAAGCATCCGTTTCAACCGGGCCGCCTTCAGAGATATGTTTAACGATCTGTATTCTTCAGAAGTCATTGAGTCAAAACCTAGTAAGAAAAAAAGAGAAAAAGGAGAAGATGATAAAAAAACTGTTATTGAACCCAAGAGAACGGAACGGAGAGAAACAACCAACAAAAAAGGGGAAGTAAAAACAGAAGTATACTATATATACGATGACTACATCCCCAAGGGTGGCTTTCTTAAATGCTTTTATCCGGATGGGGACGGCCTGTGGTTGAAACTATGGAGGGATATGCTTTGGAACACACTACGAGGCATTCCCACTACAAGGTTAATTTATACAAAAGAAGCGGACAAAAAAGAAACAGCCCAAACTTGGAATAAACTTGCAGAGTCATTAAGAGAGCGCGAAAACAACAAAATAATCTCTGAGAGTATATCAAGCTCCATTTTTATAGGCGCGCAAGACGAGAATGCTGAAAAAGTGCCTTTCAAAGGGAATATCGAGAACAATTTTCTCCTGCATTTTTCACTGATTGCAAGTCTAATATTTGTCCCCCGATCCGTATCTCTCAAGAAAACAGACAGAGGCAAATCGTTCGATAACGGCTATGCTCTTGCTGTTCCAGAGCCGTCAGACCTCAAAGAATTTGTGCAAGATGCGAAACTAATGCTGAAGGAACTTGAAACCGATGTCTCCGGCTACAGGCCAAGGGCTTCTATTATTTGCATGCCTGAGGAAGGTGGTCTTGAATATCTGACACTGCTCAATGCGCTCGCTCGTAAAAAGGTTTCTAATTCTCAGATCAGCGATAGCATAGATGCGGTGGAGATTTATCATCTGCAAAAAAAAGGCAACAGCATAAAGCTCCTCAATTTAGGAAGAATTCTACCGGATAGAAGACTTCTCAGCGATTATGAACTCATGTATAACACTTGTCTCAATCCATTTTTTAAATCCCAACGTATAAAAAACCTTCTCGCCGGGTTGCCGTGGTATGAGGACATGCATGTCATGTTCTCTGTTTTGCCTTGGGAGACATTTGCGTTTTCACCCGGCGAAACGCCCAACCTTATTTCTTTTTTCGGCGCTGACGTTGAGAAAAAGTTAAATGCGATAAAAGAAGAACTCAAATCGAAAGGAGGTGACAATATGACAGATGAAGTCAGGGATGACCAACTGGCTATTATTGTCCGAAATGTCGTGAAGTCTTATGTTAGAGTGAAAACCGAGAAAAAAACCGGCTTTTCTTGGGCGACCCAAAAAGAGCAAAGCCGCTTCAAAGAAACGGCTCTCAAGGTTTGCAGCCAAGCTTTTCTCGATATGCGCGGACGAAGGGATCGGGTATTTGTGGAATACTTCACTGGCGTCTTATGCTCTGTGCCCCAGTATATGCCTGAAGAGGATTACATCACAGTTGTTAATACACTTCTCTCTGATCCCGACAAAGTGAAATGCCTTGCCATGCTCGCGATGTCGGCGACCAGTAGTCTCTACAGGTCAGGAAATGACAATCAATCTGATAAAAAGAAGGAGGAGGCTAACGATGACGAGCAATGAAAATTCACAAAAACTGAAAAATCTTTTCTGCACAGTTCTCACCCATACGGCCCCCGGCGCAAATTACAGAGGCGAAAACGAGGAGAACCGGGCGGTATTGCAGAAAATCACCGATGGGCGGCATGATTATGCTTTCATATCCTCGGAATCCATCCGCAACGCAATCAGGGAGACCCTGAATAAACTTGGTCTCCCATGCAACAGAGATCGTTTATTCGATGAAG
This sequence comes from bacterium, assembly GCA_029564595.1. Classification (GTDB taxonomy): domain Bacteria; phylum UBP15; class UBA6099; order UBA6099; family UBA6099; genus UBA6099. The sequence continues at coordinate 18,096 of JAKQPS010000086.1, forward strand.
AGCAACCCGCTGTGAAATTCAAAGATTATCCTGATCCAGATAATTACGCCGACGATTTTTTTATGGGCTGGCTGATCGCCGCATCAGACAAAGACAGAAAGAAGATAAGAAAGGAACTTGAGGAGAAAGACAGAGACCCGGAAGCTTTCAGCTTCAAACGCGACTCCATACTGCGAATGAACATAGCTGTTGCGCTCGAACCTTACCGGTACAACACCATTTTTACACAGTCTCCCCAGGACTTGACACCCAAAGACCTGAAGTCTCACAGAAATACCGATAACGCTCAACTGCTCCACCGTGAGACTGCTCTTACCGCCTTCCAGTTCCCTTTCGCTCTGAACCTGAACGACTGCAACGCGAAAAAAGAGTGGACGCAAACCCTGCTGAAGGCCATCGGTGAACTGAACGGCGTCGCGGGGAATCACGCAAGAAATTATTTCGAGATGGCTCCGTCAAGCATAGTGGCTCGCCTCACCCACCAGCTTGTGGCCGGATACGACACGTATGGTTTTCGCATATCCGAAAACCGGGAACACTCTCTTCCTGAGATCGTGGACGGTGTTCTAAATGATGATTACCCCGGCTCTGAATTCTACATAGGCGGTCGCATCGTGAAGAACATGGACGAATCCGCAAGGAAAAACCTCGAAGACAAAGGTGTTCATCTCTATCGAACCCCCCAGTCTCTTCTGGGAAAAGTCGGCGAGGACTCCTTCATGCTTGAGACATCCATGAAGTCCAGTTAACAACGGGGAGGGATGAACCCATGCTCTGCCTTTATCTTCAAGCTCCGTTCGGGGCGTTCCGAAACTTCACTGCGGGCAGTTTCAGGCCCACTGCGGACTTTATTACTTATTCGGCGGCTTATGGTCTTTTGCTTAATGTGGCGGGTATCGAGATGCGGTATGACGACAATCAGCAGCCCATGACACTGATTGGCACGGACCTTCCACGTTTTCGAATCGCCATCGCCGCTCTATCGTTTCCTATACATCAGTCTGTCCTTCAGCTTCTTCACAACTATCCAGTTGGAACACTAAACCTTAAAGGCGAGGCGCTGGAAGCCAAGAAGAACAGCGTAAAGGGCGGCAAGTACAACATAGCTCCGGTAAGGCGCTCGTTCCTGTCCGGCATCAATGGTTATATCTGTGTCGACGCCTATGATGAAATCGAGTCGCGTATTCTGAACGGACTCAGAGGAGAGGTTCAACGCGATTACGGGCTGCCGTTTCTGGGCGACAATAGTTTTCTAATTGATCGACTGCAACCTGTTCACAAGCCTAACGCGGCTCACTGGTTTGTTTCCGTCACACCGGAGAATCCAACGGGTTACAGGAAAGACCTTGTGATGCGACTGACGATTTCAATAAACCGCGCTGATATGTCGCGGACAACTTCCGGACTCTTCGCGCCTGTTTCGCAGCTTTGTGAAGCGCCACCCGACTCAGCATGGGTGGAGGTGGGTTATTGACAAACGCCTCACACGACCCTCAAATACGCGTCATGGCGCTTCACGCGCTCGAATATTGCGAGCGTCTGTTCTATCTCGAAGAAGTCGAGGAAATCCGGCTCGCGGACGCCGATGTGTTCGCGGGCCGTTCCCTCCACCTTGATCTTGCGCTGGAGAACGCTCTCGAAAAATCCGAAGTCGATCTTTCTTGTGAAACCCTCGGCTTGGTCGGCCGCGCAGACATCATTAAAAAATCCAACGGCGAATGGATTCCCTTCGAGCATAAAAAAGGCTCTTCCCGCGCGGTCGACAACGCTCATCAAGCTTGGCCGCCGGACTCCCTTCAGGTTGTCGCATACGCCATGCTCCTCGAAACAAAATTAGGACTCCCGGTTTCGGAGGGCAGAATCAGGTATCACAGAGACAACATCACGGTCAGGGTCGCTGTCGATTTTGATGCGCGTCAAAGAGTTCTAGCCGCCGCCGCCCGCGCGCGCCTCCTTCGCTCTTCTCCGAACCGCCCCCCCGTCGCGGACAACGACCGTCTTTGCCTTCATTGCTCTCTTTCTCCCGTGTGCCTCCCTGAGGAAGATAGAATTGCCCGAAATAAGAACTGGTCGCCCATTCGTCTGTTCCCTCCAGACAGGGAGGGTCGCGCCATTCACGTCACGTCCCATTCCGCTGTTATTCGCCGCTCCAACGACCAGCTAACCGTTCAAGTCAAGGATGCGGACGACCTTCATTTCTCTTCGAACGAAATCGACTCGCTCATTCTCCACGGGTATCCGCAGATAACCACTCAGGCCCTCCACCACTGCGCATACAACGGAATTCCCGTTCATTGGATATCCGCCGGCGGACGCTACGTCGCCGGACTTCTCGCCGGAGCAGGCTCGGTTCAACGGCGACTCAGACAATTCAAAGCCTTATCGTCTCCGGCCATTTGTATTGATCTTTCCAGAAGAACCGCC
>JAKQPS010000063.1 GCA_029564595.1 bacterium
AAAAACCGTGCGGGAAGAAAACGGTACGCGGCGGAATTCGGCTCCGAGAGCGAACATAGTGAGTGTGTCGGCGGTTGATAGATAGAGCTCGCTGTCCAAAGAAGGCTCTACGAGCTTGGTCGACAGAGTAAAAAGCAGTTCTGCAGGTTCCCCGACGAAACCGAGGATGAACGTGAAATCGTCTATTCGAGTCGCATCGCCTGACACGAAGGGGCTGATGCCGTAGCGCAGGCCGAACGCCATTTCTGTTTCTATAGGAACAACTTCGACCGCAGGCTTGCCCTGATCCGGTGCGGATTCGGCAGGCGGGGAATACGGTTCATCGGGAGTTCGAGCCGGTGTGGACGGCCAGACGGGGAACAACGGCGTATTGTAAGGATCGTCATAAGGATCGTCATAAGGGTCGTCGTACGGGAAGCGGGGTTTGCTCGGGACGGAACGGTCTTCGCTGTCGTCCCTGGCTCCGTCCATTGCATCGCTGAGGCTGCCCCTGTTGCGCGAAGGCGTCGAATAGCAAGAAGCGAAAAAGAAAGCAGACAGCAATGCGCAGGCGAACAGAACACTTACGGAATGATAATACTTTTTCATAATTCTCCTGACTTCAGGTTAGTGTATGGCTTCCAGCGAGGCAGTCGGAACCCAGCACTCGACAGTACCGACGACTACCCGGCTCCAGGTATCGCGGGAACCGAGAATGCGGACTTCCTGACCGCGCTTCAGCGGTTCAGCCGGAAGCGGGGCGTAGACGGCCGAATCACCGCGGCGCCCCTGAGTCTCGGTGAGTATAACAGCCTGAGGACGGGAAAGTAACACCGAGCCGGCGCACGAGAGCGCGGCGGCGAGAGCGAAGATCCCCGCGGCAACAGAAGATCGCAGCAAAGGCCGCTTCCTGAAGAAAAGAAAAAACGCAAACAGCAGCGCAGCCGAACCTAAAAGAAGCGCGGCGAGAGAAGCCAGCCACAGGTGCCAGGGCCAACCAAGAAAACGTTCCCCAGATGGAGGAATAGTGCCTGCAAGGGTGCGCGCGCGGGAAAGGTTATGCCACACCCGGGGGTTGAACGGATCGCGGGCAAGATACCGCCGGTACGCGATCACGGCGCCCGCGCCGTCGCCGGCCCACCAACGCGCGTTTCCGGCTTCGAACCAGAATCTCCAGTCTTCGCGCGCGGAAGACTCGAAAAGATCAGCAGCCTGGGTAAACAGGGAGTCGGAAACTTCCGAAGATTCTCCCGATTCGGCGCGAAGCCGCATAGCCTCGGCAAAACGGGCGGAGGCTTCAGCATGCGCAGTTTCGGCAGCGGAAGCAAAAAAGCAGACACAGGATAAGAGTATTATATAGAAGATTTTTTTCATTTCCAGCCCTCCATTTCGGCACGGAAGCGGTCCCAACGGACATCCCAACGGGATTCTTCGCTTTCAGGCGGGGCAAAGCGCGCAGTATCCCACGCGTCCTTTTCCGCGGCAAAGAGCGCAAGCTTTCCGGTCGATTCGAGGCGATCTCGCCACAGAGGGGAAGATCGGAGAAGAGCGTCCAGCGCGACGAACCGTTCGCGTCCGGCCACAAGAGCGGCCCTCAATGCGTCGCTTTCCGCCGAGTCGGGCAATGGGCCGAGAAGCGCGCGCCAGGCTGTACGTTCGCGGCAGAACGCGCGCAGCCTCGAATGCCGCCAGAGCCCTGCGGGAGCGAGGATCAAGGCGGGAACGAGGCCGGGCAAAAGCCATGCCCACCAGGGAACAAGAGGCAGCGCCGGCAGGCTCAACGGGTCGCCCGTTGGGGCGCGGTCTGGATTCGGATACACATCGGCAAGATTGCCTACCGGAAGCAATCCGTCGGCCGGAGAAACTGCGGAAGGAACCGACGGAGACGAACCGGAGGCGGTTCCGGAGAGAGCCCCTGCCGAGCCTGTTCGTGCAGCGCCGGAGGATGCGGTTACCGCGAAGGTTAAGACTTTCGTTGAAACCGTCCCGTATTGCTCGGTTCGCGGGTCAAAGTAGTTCAGCGTGAGCTTTGGAACGGTGAGCTTCCCTGCCCTTTTCGCCCTGAAGACGTAGGTGCGCGTCATTGCATTGTCTTCCGCGCCTGCGGTTGCGGGATCTGCGGCGACGGCGAAGTCTGATCCGGAAAGCGCGGACGTGACCATGTAGTCGAGGTCGAGATCGGGTTTATTGAGGACGCCCGAAAGGACGAGTGTTCGGCGGACCGGTTCGCCCACGTCGCATTCTGCGGCGCCGGATTCCTTCCAGTCGAGGGAAAGAGCGCCGATAAGGCCGGAGAAGGGATCTGGTTTTCCGGCGGAGGGGAGCTCGCGGACGGTGAGTTTGAGTGGATTAGCCTGCGCGGTGAGGCCTTTGTACACCGGCTCGTTGACTATGTTGCCGAAAAAGTCGCGGGCTTGGCGGGAACCGACTGCTCCTTCGAAGGAAACGAGGGTGGCGGAAAGATCGTAGACGCCGCTCTTTGCGGGCTTGAAGCGAAAACTGATGGAGAGCGCGGTCCAGTCGCGGCCCTGCATGCGTTCAAGTGTGCGCACGCCGGAAAGGACTCGGGAGCCGTAGCGTATCTGGAAGGTGTCGGCGTTCTGCGGAACGGCGAGGCTCGACTCGATCAGCTCGAGGTCCGGATTGTCGAGGGCGGGGATCGAAAATTGCGGATTCTGGACCGATTCGGCGATGTACCACACAAGGGTATAGCCGATTTCGACGCCGGGAACCGAAGCTTCCTGACTGAGCGTCTGGCGGAGTTCGAAGCGGCTGTCCGTTTGTGCAGGCGCGGCTCGCCAGATGACGGCAGGCAGCCTGACGAGCCGGCCTCCGGCGGTAATGTCCTGCGAGTCGATGTGATAGAGGCCTTCGGCGGCGCAACGGATGGACCATGAGCCGACCCATGCCTTCGACACGTTTTTGGTCGTCTTGCCGTTGATCATGGTGATCGACGTCGAATTGCGCGGACCGCCTCCCCGGAATTGCACATCGGCGCCTTTGACGGAAAGCTCGGGTACATCGACATCGTCGGCGCCCTGCACCTCCAGAGTGAGCGTGAGCGTTTGCCCGACGGCGACTTCCGCCTGGTCCAAGCCCCATGAAGCGCTAATATTTTGGGCCGATGCCGGACGCGCAACGAAAAGCGCGAACGCAAGCGCGGGAAGAAAGCGATACAAAAGCGAAGAACGATTACGCATCTTACCAATCCTTCTCGACCGGGACGGCATTCCCGGCTTCTTGCTGTTGTTTTTGACTCATCCGCTCCGCTTCGGCGCGGAGGGCCTGCTCGAGGGCGGAGTTCCCCTCTTTTTCGCGGACCAGACCGGACATATCCTTTTGCTCGGCCGAACTTTGTTCGGCCGAACTTTGTTCGGCCGAGCTACGTTCGGCATTTTGCTGTTGGTCGGCACCGTTGGCGTCTTTCTG
>JAKQPS010000064.1 GCA_029564595.1 bacterium
GCGACGGAGGCGAAGATCACCAATAAAGTCTGGCTCGCGGACGTGGATTCTCGCATAGCCGAAGCGGTATTCGGCAACGTCGGCGAACTGCTTGTATCTGGGCTTGAGGCACACATCACGAGCGTTGAGCAGGAGTTGAACGCCGCGAAAGCGGAATTGACGCAGAAGGCTAACAGCATAGAAGTAGATGAGTTAGGCGGGCGTGTCGGTACTGCGGAAACGAAAATCTCAGGGCTTGAAGCGTCCGTTGCTTTGAAAGCGACTCAGGAGGAAGTGGACGAACTTACTTCCAGAGTGACGACCGCCGAATTCACGGTGGATGCACTCAACGGGACCATTGGGTCTGAAATTGTCGCAATCGGGCAGGAAGGGCGTGACCTGGCGAACCTCACCGCCGAGGGTTTGGTCGAAGCCATCCTCAACGACTCCGAGAATCACGACCGGGCAAAAATCCAGCTCGCCACGGCAAAGACGGAGATTTACGCCATGGTTGAAGAAGGGTTGTCAGCCGAGGCCGGGCAGCGGACGGAACTCGCGGCGCTGGTCGACGGGAATTATTCAACGTACCTACAGAGCACGGAGTTGATTACTAACGAACTTCGTGCCGAGGTGACAAAAAGGGAACAGCTTCAATCTCAGGTTGACGGACTTGAAGGCAGTGTCATTTCCTTGAGCGGAGCCGTTGCCGGGAAAGCGGACGTGATTTACTCGGCAACGCCGCCGGAGGATGCTAAAAATAATGACCTATGGTGTGCGACCGCCGACAGCGGGACGTATAAGCAAGGGGCGTTCTATCGGCTTGTCAATGAAGTTTGGACGAAGATCACGGACCCGATACTACTGCAAACGCTTGACCCTGATTTTGAAGGCTCGCTTGCATGGAAAGCGGATCAGATAGAGGCCGTGGCGAACTCGAAAAACAGGACGTTCCGGCAGTACACCGCTCCGACAACGGGGATGGTCGCGGGTGATTTGTGGTTCGATAGCGACAACAACAACAAGGCGTATCGGTACAATGGAACTTCGTGGATTCAAACTGACGACCTTCGGATAGCGGCGAATACCGCGAGTATCAATACCGAGGCCATCACTAGAGCCGACGCCGACAGCGCCGAAGCAAAGCGAGTTAACGTCCTTTTCTCCGGTAGCGAGGGTGATCCGCTGGCAGACCCGCCTTCGCCTACGAGCGTGCGAGGTAGGCTACAAACGTCCGAAGAGACGCTGGCGACGCACACGTCCTCTTTAGCGCGGTACGGGCGGCAGTTGACAGCGTCGATAAATGCAAATGTGATAGAAAGCGTATCTGCACCCGGAAGCCCTACGCCGGGGATGGTCTGGAAATGTACGGCAACAAGCGGAGCATACGCCGGGAAGTTCTGGGTTTGGGACAGGACGAGTGAATCTAATCCGTATAGCTGGATAGAGATCAAAGG
>JAKQPS010000090.1 GCA_029564595.1 bacterium
GGAAGAACAGTCTTCGGCGCAGCGCGAGAGCGCGAAATACGAGAACGCGAAAGATATCGCATCGCTCAGAGGACAGCGCGCAACAAGGTTCGACGCCAATCGGCTTGAGGCCATCGACACTGACATCTACGAATACGAGAAAGAGCTTAAGGTTAAGGGATTGGCTCCCGAAAAGAAGGCGCGCCTCGAAGGCCAGTTGAAGGCGGCGAAAGAGTTTCGGCGGTCGCTGATTTACGGCGGAGAGCCGTCGGAACAGGCGGCCGCTGCACCTTCCGGCGCACAGGGCGGCGTCGGGTACGGCACAAGGAATGATGGAGTTACCAAAAAAGGTAAAGGCTGGCTTGGAGAGCTTAAGCTTCCTAACGGCGGGGTTGCCACAGAGTACACAATAGGGGTCAATCTTGGAGGCAAGGAAACCGACATTCCTACACTTGTGCCAACTTTAAGCAAGCAGGAAATTGACCTAATGGTCAATGACATCATCCCAAACAGAAAGCCGATACCGAAGGCGATAGTTCAGAAGGCGGTGGACCACGCAAAGAAGATGGTTTCAGAGGGTAGGAGTGTCTTCAATGAAGGCAATACAGCGGGAGTGGTTGAACGCACCTTGAAGAACGGTCAAAAGGTTCTTGTTCGCCAACTGTCTAACGGCAAATGGGAGGTTGTTGGCGGTGTTCCACAAGAGCAAGCAGAACCCGTAATGGAAGAGCAACCCAATAAGCGTTCGTTCCGTGGTGTTGACGGGCCTAGGGTCACATCATCTAATGGAGAGGTAAAGAGGAATTTCGGGCCTGAACCCGGAACGGTTGAATACTGGCGAGACATGCCAAAAGGTCAAGCAACCGGAATGTCGAAACGCGAGATAGGTTTAGCACGGCGTGACATTCTGAAACGCCTTGAAGCGGCATACAGAAAAGGGCCGAAAGGCAGAGACGAAGCCGCGAAGATCAAAGCCGAGCTTGACGCTTTTAATGATAAGTACCCTGTTTAACCCGTAACTTCTGAACTGAGGTTTCCCAATGGCACAGCTATTATCAGAAGAAGACTTTGCCGATTCTACGACCAATCCTAACGCGATGCTGTTATCAGAAAGTGACTTTGCTGACAGTAGCGATGCTCTACGCAAACGCCTTTCGCTTCCGGTCCCTGAGCCTAGCCGCATCACCGTCGGAGAGCGCGCCCGCCTGCGTGTGGAACAGGAGACCGGCGAGAAGGCCGAGGGCGGATGGGACACCGCGCGAGGCGTGTTGGAGTCTGTCACAGGCGCGAACGTCGGAAGGAAGATCGACGCCCAGAAGCGCGAGGCGGAACTCGGCAGGCTGACGGAGGCTTCCAACGACGAGATCAACTCTTTCATC
>JAKQPS010000091.1 GCA_029564595.1 bacterium
TGAAGCGTTCCGCATGATCGACGATCAGGCATCAGCAGCCGTGATCGTCCGCTACGGCGGAAACGAGCCGCTGATCCGTTCTTTGCTGGCCGTAGGGCCGAAGCGCGACATCATGCGCCGGTTGCAGCGCTTCACGGTGACAGTGCCGCGTCGGACGCTTTCAGGCCTGCTTGAAAAAGGTTTTGTGGAGGAGCCGCATCCCGGTGTTTACGTCCAGACGATGCCGTCATTGTACAGTGAGGTCTTCGGGCTGGATCTTTGCCGGGACGGCTTGGCTCCGGAGGACTTGATAACTTGAGGAGAGGACGCTCGACTCACGACACTCGACGCACGGGGCGGCAGGATTGTGTTACACGCTTCTACTGCCGCATCTCCCGAGTGTCGTGAGTCGAGTGTCGTGCGCCAGAATCGGAAAACGAAAGGATCCCGTCATGAGAGGTTTTTGCCTTGAAGTCAGCGGCGATTTTGCCTGCTTTACCCGCCCCGAAATGAAGGTCGAGCGCGTCAGCTACGATGTCATCACGCCGTCCTCCGCGCGTGCGATTTTCGAGGCCATCCTTTGGAAACCGGCGATCCGCTGGCGCATCACGAAGATCGAGGTGCTGAATCCGATCCGGTGGGCTTCTGTCCGGCGAAACGAGGTGGCCAACATCGCAAGCCCTCGGAACGACGTCGGCATCTTCATTGAGGAATCGCGCCAGCAGCGCGCGGGACTGCTGCTGAGGGACGTGAGATACCGGCTTTACGCCGAATTCACGTTCATTCCCGTGGAGAAGCGGACGCGGGCACTCAATCCGTCGCCCGAGTGGCTGACGGACGCGGAGGAAGAAGAGATGTTCAAGCAGGCGGAGGCTCGCCCAGACGAAAAAGAGGCGAAATACGCCGCCATGTTCGACCGGCGTGCGACCAAAGGACAATGTTTCACCCAGCCATATCTGGGATGCCGCGAGTTTTCCTGCGCGTCCGTCCGTCTGATCAAGCGGCCGGAGGAAGAACAGGACAAACCGATCCCCGACAGCCGCGATCTGGGTTTTATGCTCTACGACATGGACTATTCCGACCCGAAAGACATCAGGCCGATGTTCTACCGCGCGAACATGGTGCACGGCGTGATCGCTGTTCCTGACGTGGATTCGGAGGAGGTGCGCAAATGATCCTGCAGGCGCTGAAAGAATACTACGACCGCAAAGCCGCCGATCCCGATTCCGGCATCGCGCCATTGGGGTGGGAGACAAAGGAGTTGCCTTTCTTAGTCACTCTCTTGCCTGATGGCTCGCCAGTCAACATTGAAGATACGCAGGTGCCCGACGGCAAGAAGCTTCGTGCAACACGTTTTTTGGTGCCTCAAGCCGTCAAACGAACCGTGGGGAAAAGAGCGAACCTTCTTTGGGATGACCCCGAATACGCCTTAGCGCTCGACATCAAGGGCGATCCGGAGAATGCGGTAGAGAAGAACCGTCTGTTCACTGAACGGATCACGAATGCGAACTTGTCCGACATCGACGAGGTTGCTGCTGTTCTGGCGTTTCTCAAACGTACGGACAAGTCTGAAGCGCTTGCCGCTCTTGACCCCGTGAAATACGAGGACCTCAAG
>JAKQPS010000088.1 GCA_029564595.1 bacterium
AGATCAAGATTTCGGAATCCGCCGAGAACGCCTGTGAAGCGAGCGCAACACAAACCCCCAGGATTAGGTTTGCCGAACGGGTCATCGACATCGGCTTCAGTTTTTTTGCACCGTCTCCTGCCATTGTTTCGTCCTCTCTTAAAAGCGCGCCCATTTTAATATGGCGCGGTATTATCGTCAATTCATTCAACTACATTATCAAGCATCTATTACCTCCGTTTTCAAGCATTTTTCGGGATGCATACCGAACTGTTCTTTGCTATCATTCGCCCATGAATACATCCGATTCTCGCATCCGATGGAAGCGGCCGCCCGACGGGAAACCACGCAAGGTCATCGTGTCCTTCCGGTTGGCTGGTATAAACGGCAGAAAAGAACTATCAGGGATTTTCCGTTACCTCGGCTCGGGGCACAACTGGGACTTACGTATTATGCAGAGTTCCGAAGAATTGATGCGTGAGCTTCACTTCTCAAAGCGAAACGCGAAACCGGACGGCGTCATCGTCGACGCCTTGTGCCCCGAAGACGCATTGCGATTTCTGGCGACAACCAGTGTTTCCACCGTTGCCGTCGACATCGGGCGTGAATGTTTTTCAAATCGCACGCGACGGCTCGCCTTCGTCTGCAACGATGACGGCGGCGTCGGGCTCTGCGGCGCGAAGCATCTTCTCTCGCTGGGCAATTTCCGCAGTTACGGATTCGTGCATGCCCGCGGCGAAAAACCTTGGTCCGTCCGGCGCGAAAAAGCGTTCAGAATCGGGCTCAGCAGCAAAGGCCGCGATTGCCTAACCTTTGCGGACGATCCGGACTCGGACCCGTTTATGGACAGGCAAAACCTCGCCACCTGGCTCAAGGCACTTCCGAAACCGACTGCCGTGATGGCTGCTTGGGACGGGAGGGCCAGACAAGTTCTTGAGGCCTGTCATGACGCAAAACTTAGCGTTCCCGGGCAAGTGGCTCTCCTTGGCGTCGACAACGACGAACTCCTCTGCGAGCATACCGCCCCCCCCCTTTCCAGCGTGTTGACTGATGCGGAAGAAGAAGGATTCAAGGCGGCGGAAGCCCTTGACCTTCTGATGAACGGTAAAATGCTGCCGCAACCGCGCACGATTCTCTGTCGTGTTAAAGGCGTTGTCGAACGCGAATCCACCACACCGATAGCCCCTTCCGGACTGTTGATACGACGTGCGATCGCCTTCATCCGCAAAAACGCCGACAAGTCCGTTCGCGTTCCAGACGTGGTGGCGTACCTAGGCGTTTCACGCCGCCTCGCAGACAAACGTTTCCACGAACTACAGGGCGAAACCATCCTCGAAACGATCACGCGTTTTCGCCTCGAAGAAATCAAAAGCAGGCTCGTCTCGTCCCGTCTGCCGATTAATCGCATCTCCCGCGCCTGCGGGTTCACCAACCTCAACTACCTCAAATGTCTTTTCAAACGTCATGTCGGAGTCTCCATGCTCGAATACCGCAATAAAACGACCTGTCCAATTCTGCCGAAATGAAAAAGACATCCGCAAGAAGACAAAGGCCTCCTGCTCTACCGTTAAAAGAGCTTTCTTTGGGGGACACTCTTCTATGACACCCGAACAATTCTTGAAACGTGCAAGCGCCCCCATCAAGTGGCTCAACAAGGCGCGTTCGCTCCGCCGATGTGGTTTGGGATGAATTCAACAATCGGCCGCTTTCCGCCAAAGAAGTCGGCACGGGCAAGTTCTCCGCTGAAAAAGCTGAAGCGGCCATCGACATCCATTTCAACAGCCTGCTGCTGTACTCCCTCTCGGCTGAATGTGCTCTCAAAAGGCTGATCATCAAGAACGATCCGTCTTCCGTTCTCTTCAAGACCACCATGAACGGAAGCGGTGAGCTGATCGACGCGGAGATCACCAAGCTTGGCAGCACCTCGTTCGACACGCACAATCTGGAACGGTTGGCCGAGATCGTGGGCATGCTCAA
>JAKQPS010000124.1 GCA_029564595.1 bacterium
GCGAGTGCCGTGCCGCAATTCCTCGACGGCTTCCCGGTATCCTTCCTCGTCGTCCGCCGCGTCGGCGAGAGCAACGCGGGCGCGCAGTTCCGCCAGCATGTCCTCGAAATGGGCGGCAGCGTCAACTTCGGCGCGGATCACGGCGGCGCATCCGTTGGCGGGGAACTCGATCACCTGGCGCCGTTTCGCGGGTAACTCGGTGAGCACGTCGCGCTTGAGCCGCCGGACCATGATTGTCGTGCGGAGTTTGTCCTGGAGTTCTTCCAGGTTGGTCGCGCCCGAGAAGTCCCAGCCCCAGCGGGTACGCTCGGCACCACAGTAGCGGAGGGCATATTTCATGAAGTTCCCGAACGTCTTGGGGTCCAGCGCGTTGACGATGGGAAATAACTCAACCGGGCGGTTCACGATCGGCGTGCCGGTCAAAAACAGACGACGCTTCGCCTCAATCGCGTAGAGCGCCTTCGAGCGCTGCGCCTTCTTGTTTTTCGCGTAATGGCACTCGTCCGCAATCAGGACGTCCCATTGCACGGCCTGGATCGCTTCCAGATTCTTGGTGAGGATGTCGTAGTTGCAAATAACAACGTCGTCTTGGGGGAACTTGCCGCCGTTCGCGATGCCGATCGAATAGGAGCGGACGCTCCAGCGGGTGAACTCGCGAAGCCAGTTGATTTTCAGGCTGGCGGGGCAAACAATCAGGACGCGCCGCACGGTGGGATCAGCGTTGATTACGCCAATTGTTTCTACGCTTTTCCCAAGCCCCATCTCGTCAGCGAATAATGTGGAGGGACGTTGCATCGCGTAGGCTATAGCAGCCTTCTGGTAGGGGAGATACGCGTGCCCGGCGGGAACCGGGATCTCCACGTCGGCGTTGGCGGCGCGGGATAGTTCGCGGGATTCCGCTTTTTTCTGCTGGTGGGCCTCTATTGCTTCCTTTGCGCCGTTGGAGGCGTATTCTACTAGTTTCGCCGCCTTCTCGATGTCGTCCGTCCACCACTGCTTATCTTTGGGATTCCAGCGGAAACCAGCGGCTTTCGGGATATGCCGCTCCTCATACGTGGATTGCGCGATAAAGATTTCGCCCGTATGGATCAGTTCCATTTTCCCTTCCTCCTTGCACTTTTTGGCCCGTTATGCGCACATAATATATGTTATAGCGCAAAAAGTCAAGGGTAAAATAGAAAATATTTCACTTTTCAG
>JAKQPS010000071.1 GCA_029564595.1 bacterium
CGGTTTTGCGCCTTCGACGGGAGCGCCAAGCGCGTCCCCGACCGCAAGTCCCATAGTCGCTCCGATTTTCGAATCTTCTATGTTCGAGGCCATATTTTCTCCACAGCGTTGTCCGCCGTTGGAATTATAGCGCGGAACCCGGCGCGCGCGTAAGGTTTTACGGCGCGAAGGGCGCTATCCCGGATTTTTACGAGAAAAATCCGTAAAATCGAATAAACCCGAATCCGTCATTAGGATTTGGGAGCGGTTGTTCAGAGCGGATGAAAGCGGAACGCAACGCGCGTTTTTGCAGTGAACACAACATAAGGATTAATGAACAAAAACGCGGCGGCAACGAAGCAGTCAGCCCCTATGGAAAACGCCCCGGTTCGCCTGCTCCATCGACCAATCCGGGTTCAATAGTTTTATATATTAGCCCTTAATGTCGTTTTCTGCGGAGTTATAATTATGATATAAGGCTGCAAGGCGGAAGCCGAGCGGAGGAAAAATGAAAAACGATGAGAAGCGAAACGTCTGCGGCATAAGCAGAAGAGAATTCATAGCGGGAGCGGCGGCGCTAGGCGCGGCGGGCATGATGGGCGCGTTCGACGCGGCGTTCGCGGCGATGGCTCCCATCCCGGACGGCATTGCGCCGGAAGTCCCGACGGTATTCCCGGCGAACAATGGCAGGTTCCGCATACTCGCCGTCACCGACCTTCATTTCCATCTAAACCATCTTGTGGACATGCAAACCGTCAAAGAGGTTGGCGAGATGGTCGCCAAGTTCGAGCCGGATATGGTGATACCGACAGGGGATGTGTGGCATGAAAACCCGGAGGGCAGGGGCTTGGAGTATTGCAGGTATTCCTGCGAGCAGTTTGCGAAGTTGAAGAAGCCGTGGGCGTACGTGTGGGGAAACCACGACAAGGCGGACGACTACGATAAGGCGCACAAGATGATACGAAACGCGCCGTATTCGCTGTACCGGGGCGACGCCGCGGACGGCAACTACCGGATTCGGGTGTCGGCGGCGGAAGGCGGCCCGGCTCTATGGAACCTGATTGTCCTGAACGATTCGAGAGGCGGAATGAGGCAGGAGCAACTTGAATGGCTGAAGGCTGAATCGGCGGCCATCCGGGTGGAAACGCCCGCGCCGCCCCCCGCGTTCGCTTTCTTCCATATCCCAATTCGCCAGTATGACGACGTCGCCAAATCCGGCAAAGCCAAAGGCGTAAAATACGAAAATGTCAGCCACGAGGAAGGAACACACGACGCGCTCGCGGCGTTCCGGGAGTGCGGGTTCCTCAAGGGCGCATTCTGCGGACACGACCATGTGAACAATTATTACGGCGAGATGGAAGGGGTTCGTCTTGAATACGTCCGCGCGACGGGGCAAGGGGGATACGGCGGCAACCTTGTCCCCAAAGGCGGAACGGTCATCGACATAAATCTAGAAACCGGGGAATTCAGAACTATCGTTGTTTTCGCCAACGGAAAAACATGGTCGCCTAAGAAGCTGGTCGGCTGACGCGCAAGCCGCCTCAGCGTGGCGGCGCGGCATCGGGAACTCAATGAAAAAAGAAACCGGACGGGCAGTTGGCGGCATAAGCCGGAGAGAGTTCATAGCAGGAGCGGCGGCGCTGGGCGCGGCGGGCATGATAGGCGCGTTCGACGCGGCTCTCGCGGCTATGGCTCCAATCCCGGACGGCGCTCTGCCGGAAGTCCCGACTGTCTTCCCGGCGAACAAGGGCAGGTTCCGCATACTCGCCGTCACCGACCTTCATTTTCACCTCAATCACGCGGTGGACGCGCGCACTGTCGGCGATATCCGGGCGATGATTTCCAAATTCGAGCCGGACGTCGTGACGGCGCTGGGGGATGTGTGGCATGAGAACCCGGAGGGCAGGGGATTGGAGCGTTGCGCGTATGCCTGCGAACAGTTCGCGCAGATGGAAACGCCGTGGGCGTTCGTGTGGGGAAACCACGACAAGGCGGACGACTACGATGAAGCGCACAGGATGATACGAAACGCGCCGCATTCGCTGTACCGGGGCGACGCGGCGGACGGCAATTACCGGATTCGGGTGTCGGCGGCGGAAGGCGGCCCGGCCCTATGGAACCTGATTATCCTCAATGATTCGCGAGGCGGAATGAGGCAGGAGCAGATAGATTGGTTCAACGCAGAAGCGGCGGCCATCCGAGCGGAAACGCCCGCTCCGCCCCCCGCGTTCGCTTTCTTCCACATCCCTCTCCCGCAGCACGATGATGTCGCTAAAGCGGGAAACGCGAAAGGCGTGAAGCTCGAAGAAGTCTGCCACGAGGGAGGCTCCCGGGACGCGCTCGGCGCGTTCCGCGATTCGGGTTTCGTCAAAGCCGCGTTCTGCGGACACGACCATCTGAATGATTACTATGGAGAAATGGAAGGCGTGCGGCTTCAGTACGCGCGCTCCACGGGCTATGAAGGCTCTGAAGACATTCTGGTTCCCAAAGGCGGAACGGTAATCGACATGAATCTTGAAACCGGCGCGTTCAGGACGGCCACAGTGTTTGCAAACGGAAAGACATGGACGCCGAAGAATCTATAAAACGGAATTGACGCAAAAACCCTTTTTTTCGTTGCCAAGGAGACCTTGGCAACGATGAGGGGAATGAATTAATTCAGTTAAAACAAAAGAAGAGGATTTCCCCAAACCCTATTTCCCAAACTTCTTGAATTATCTTGACCGCGTCCGCGATCAGTCGCGGCGGAGGATGCGGGCGGCGTCTGCGACCATCGACTCGAACACAGTTTTGACAGGGAGGATTTCCCTGCAGATGCCGACGGCTTGGCCGGTGGCTATCACGCCCGCGTCCAGCTTGCCCTGATCGAACATGACGCGCGCCTTGTCGCCTCCGGCTACGGATATCAGTTCTGCGAGCGAAGCGTTGCGGTTGTCCATCTCGACGAGTTTGGCGGCCGGCTCGTTGCGCCACACGCGGTGAGCTGAGTTGACGCATTTCATGACGACCTCGGTGTCCGTTTCGGACGCGGAGGCGAGAGCTTCCTTGATATTGGGGTGAATCGGGCATTCCTCGGTCAGTAGCAGCCGAGTGCCGACGATGGCCGCTTGCGCGCCAAGAGCGAGCATCGCCGCCAGCCCTCGACCATCCGCCACCCCGCCGCCGCCGATCACGGGCGCGCTCACAGCGTCCACCACCGCAGGCACAAGAGCGAACGTCCCAAGCCCCAGATTTCCCACCGCTCCGCCGTTCTCGAACCCGACCACCGTCACTATGTCCGCCCCGATCGACACCGCCTTGCGCGCGTATTTCGCGCCGACGCACTTGTGGATCAACACGCAGCCCGCCTCTTTAAGCGGCGGATACAGTTCCGTCGGGGCCTTGTGCCCGGAAGTCTCAACTATCTTCACGCCCTCGTCCAGCAGGACTTCGATGTAGTCCTCGTTGTTTATCGGCCTCATAGCCGGGAACAGGTTCAGGTTGACCGCGAACGGCTTTGGCGTGAGCGACTTAATCTTTTGCAGCGCGTCCCTGAACTCGTCTTTTGAGTGGTAGATTGCGGAAGCGAGAATGCCGAGACCGCCCGCCTCGCTTATGGCCGCGGTGAACTCCGCCTTGGATATCCACATCATAGTCCCGCCGATTATCGGGTGTTCGATGCCCAGCATTTCAGTGACTTTTGTTTTCAGCATTCGCGCCTCCGCGTTTTTTAGGTAGAACGGCGTTTCGCCGTCCGCAGCAGTAAGTGTCCGCTTCCGAATCTCAACTGCGAACCCGGCTTAAAAATCCTTCTCCGCGAGCTTGTTCACTTCGAGGTCCGCGAACGTGTTCCGCCAATGGAACTTTCCGCCGACGAACTCTTCGATTTTCAGCAGCCAGAATTTTTCCTTGTCGATGAAATAGTCGTTGTGAGAGTTGCGCTGTTTTTCTATGCCGAGCATGTCTTTCCAGATTATAGCCTCGATGGGGCCGGGCACGGAGTATTTAGCGAAAGGCGGCTTAACGCGGTTGAACTTAGGACGTTTCTCCCAATCGAAGGTGTAGCGTATGACGTAGCAGGGTCGGCCCATGACTTCGGCGTCCGGCTGCCGGGAAAGCTCCGCGTTGCCTTTGTAATACTGCATATAGAGCAGGGCCACCGTCCAGTTGGCCGTCAGCGCCCCGCCCGCGTCGTCGTCTTTTACGCTTCTCTTTATCCCCACTGGAGATATTTTCGGTTTCGCCCACCAGTCTTCTTTCACCTTGTCCGACCTGTACGTTATAATCGTCCCCCAGATAATGCTCGGCGTGAAGTCCGACTTGATGACCTTCATCTGCTGAAGGTACGGTTTCTTGAACTTAATCTCGTACTTCCCGCGCACGAGCTTGGCCTTTTCCTCTACTTCGTTCGTGACTCCGGCCTTTTTCGCCATGCTCTCGTAGTTGCCGGTCATCTCCTTCTGCCTGTCCTTCGTGAAGGTGTCCATGCCCTCGGCAAGCCAAGTGTAGCTGTGGCTGTCCACCGTGTCGTAAGTCTTGAGAAGCTTGTCTAGAATCTGTTGCGCCGACAGGTCGCCCTTCTGGCACAGCGCGCGGCCCGGGAACAGCAGCAACGCCGCTGCCAGCGCCGCAAACATCGCGTATCTCGCTCTTTTCATATCCGCCCACCTCCATAGATGTCGCACGCCGGATATTATAACCGCGCCGGGAAGAATTGAAAAAGATTTATCGCCGCCGCGCCGGTTCCGTCCGCGTTCAGCCGATTAGCGCCTTCTTCAGTATCGCATGCACATAGCGGACCTCGTCCCTTTCAAGGCCGCGTCCGAACGAAACGGCGCGAGCGTCCGTCCTTGCCACTATATATGATTCGAAAGGCGCGAAAGTTTTCAGGATCGCAAAAAGAATTTTTTCCGCACGCGAGTTTCCGATGCGACGCGCGCCGGGACGGATGCCTCGCCCGAATCTTGCCGCGTATGAGCTTTCCGAAGCGGCAAGATTGATCGCCTCTTCCATTGAACTTGGACTTCCTTCCCTCGCCGCTCCCGCAAGCTCGAACTCCTCGATCTCGCTTGCGTTTAGAGATATCTTTGTTTTCGAGAACAGCCCGGATGTCTCTACGACAAGACCCGTCGCGGACGCCGTTACGCGAACGTTTTTTTTCGCTCCGGAGAGGATCGCCGCCAAAGCTGCCAGCGGCGGGAGCGCCACGAATATGACGAATATAAACGCCGCTATCCCCAGACGCGCCGTGGCAGGCATTCCATCCGACGTGTCTCTAAGGAAAGACAAAAAGAAGCTAAAAAAAACAAACGCGCTGAAAGCCAGCGGAGGGAGCGCTATGAGAAGAGACGCGCGGCCCGCTCTTCGGGCGGGAATCTCCACAGAGACGGAACCGCCCGGTCCGAAGGACGCCGAACTCTTCATCTCCTGCGGCGCGGGCGGGACCTGTATGTCTTCGCCTTCGCGACCTGCGATTTCCCTTATGGAAAGGTCCAGAGCGTCCGCCGCGCGGGTCACGACTGTCCCGCTCGTGGAGTCTTCCAGCGGGAAGCGGGTGAACTTCGCCAGTTCCTCCGCTTTCGCTCTCGCGCGCTCGTATGACTGCGGCGAGGCGATTTCCACATCCGCTGTTTTTCCCTCCCCCTTCAGCCTTACCGGATACACCACAGTCCTCGAATCGCTGTCTCCTCTCGATTCATGCGTAAGCGTCACTTTCCGGAACGCGTCCAGAGAAAGTTTCTGGCTTCTCATGGGGACAATCAGCCCCTGCCACTTGACGATGGAGCGGCGGAGCCTGTCTATCCTCACGCCTGTCCGGCCGAGCGCCAGCCCTGCCCCGACTGTCGCGAAAATCAAACCGAAAGGAAGCACGAAATACCACGGAGCTTCATTGTTGGTTCCGAAGGCGGTGGACATTATAAAAATGCCTGCGGCGAGGAACACTGAGCCGAACAACGCTAGGCCGCCGCCTCCGCTCTTCGTCTCGAAGATGTCCGAGTTTTCGCGTCTCATGAGAACATCCCCCGCGTTTTCGCCCGCCTGAGAGACCCCCGCGACAAACCGCCGAAGCTGGCATCTAGCGGCGGATTCCGACTTGCGCGCGGCAGGCTTTTAAGTCAATTTACTCTTAACGCGCGTATTTGTCGATAGGATGAAACATGCTATAATCTGAAGTCATCGACGCGCGCGGCGCGAAGCAATTCGGGCGGCGGCGGAAATTCGGGACGCAAGGCCGGGCGACGCCGAATCCGGCGCCATTCTCGCGGGCATTTCAAAGCCGCGCGAAGCGCGCCCTCCGAATTCCTTTCCGGCCTCAATATCTTTTCGGGAGAACGATCATGTTCGGTTGTCATTTAGGAAACCTATTTCAGGTAACGGTGTCGGGAGGCTCGTATCAGGAGGGACTGACCGCGACAATTCAGGGCGCGCCTCCGGGCATGTCGCTCTCCGAACAGGAAATCTATGCCGACCTCCTATTGAGAAAACCCGGCGCGGACGAGCTTTCTTCTCCACGCAAAGAGCCGGACCTGCCCGTTATCTTCACCGGCGTTAACCCGGACGAAACCATCGAGGGCGCGTCCAACCGAAATCTCACCAACGGCACTCCGATATCCATACTCATACCCAACCTCGACCGCCACTTCATCCACGTCAAACAGTATCAGGACACCAACCGCACGCCGCGTCCCGGCCACGCGTCTTACGCGTCCTTCGTCAAATACGGCCCTAACGACGACGCCGTCGGCGCGGGAATCTTCAGCGGCAGGTACACCTCCACCATAGTGGCCGCCGGATATGTCGCCAAAAAGATACTCCGCGACAACGGCATATTTGTGTTCTCCGTCATAAAAGAGCTTGCGGGCGTTAAAAGCCCGGATGTGCCCCACGAAAAAGCGCTCGCGCTCTCCGACGAGTATAAAAGGATGCGCCGCGACTACGACCCCTTCTATCAGGAAATATACGTCAAAAAACGCGTCACGATGGAGATGCGCTTCCTTGAAAAAATGAGCGTGTTCGCCCAGATCGAAAACGAGATAGACGAGATACGCGCCAAAGCCCCGGCGTACGACGCGCAAGAAATACTCGAAAAATACGGCGTGCACCACGTTCTCAACTGCCCGGATTTCGAAGCCGCAGAAGAGATGCTCGCCGCCGCAAACAGGATAACCGCGACCGGAGACTCGTCCGGCGGAGTGGTGGAAGTGGTCGCGCTCGGAGTTCCCGCCGGACTCGGCGAGCCGGTGTTCAAAAAGCTGGACGCAGAACTTGGCCGTATGCTCGGCATAGGAGCCGTCAAAGGCGTCGAAATCGGCGCCGGGTTCGCCGTCAAAAATATGACGGGGTTCGAGAGCAACGACCAGATGCGCTCGGAAAACGGCAAGGTGGTTTTCGAGAGCAACAACGCGGGCGGCATCACCGGCGGGCTGGCCACGGGACAGCCCATCGTCGCGCGCCTCGCCGTAAAACCTACTCCCACCATCGACAAACGCCAGACCACTATCGATAAATACACGCTCGAAACTACCGAGCTTGCCGCCATCACGCGCCGCGACCCCACCATCGTCGGCAGAATATGGCCTATCGCGGAAAACTATACCGCCCTCGTCCTGCTCGACAACCTCATCGCCCACTTGGGCTATCAGGCGATGGCGAAAAACGTCAAGCGATAACAGACGGGGTGGCTCTTTAATGCTGTTAAGGGAAAACTTTTGAAAAAGTTTTCCCTTAAAATCCCTTTCAAAACTTTTCATGCTAGCGCCGAAGACGGGGCTGCGCCTCCGCCTTCGGCGCGTATCATGGCAAAAGATATTGGGAAAGGGTTTTCAAGGATATACGCGCTCCGAATTATCCCGGCTTCGGCGATAGAACCGACGAACTAAGGCGACTTTCATAGCGGCGAACTGCTTCTCGCCCCCCAAACGAGCTTGGGGCCGCCGCGTTTTTCGTTTTTGACACCAATATTCTATTCATTGATTTTCTCTTCCCTCCTTCTTTTTCGTGTCTCATTTTATCTCCGCGACGCGGGTGGATGAAATGTTTCCGGCGGGGGCTGAACACGGGCGAGGAAATATTATAGAATTAGCGAACGCGGAGAGGAAACACATGAGAGTGGAAACCCGTGCGGCGTTGTTCACAATAGGAGCGATGCGTCCGGGCGCGTTCTATGAGTTGCTTGACGGCGGAAGGCTGCCGAACATAGAAAGGATATTCGGCAGGGCGGTCAGGGCGGAACGGGCGGCGACGGTTTTTCCGTCCGTGGCGGCGTCTTGTCACGCTGCGCTGGCGACGGGAGCTATGCCCGGAAGGAACCTGATAACGGGAGGCGGGCGGTTCGACAGGCACGGGAAGATGCCGGCGCACAGGGAATACGCGATGACGGAGCCGTGGCGCGGCGCGGCGGGGCGGTTTGGGCTTCCGGCGCTGCCGAAAACGGGGGACGGGCCGGCGCTGGACAAGGACATAAGCGGCGGAACGGCGACGATATTCGAGGCGTTGAAAACGCGCGCGGCGAGGTCGGCGGCGGTATGGACGCCGGTGGGCCGCGGGGCGGACGAGCACATAACGGCGAGCGCGCTGGAGATAGCGTTGGCGTCGGCGGGGGGGAGGGGAGGCCGGGCGGCGTTTGACCGAGCGGCGGCGCGCAAGGCAGCGAAGTTCATAGCCGACACTAGGCGGTTGCACAGGATGATTCAGGTGAATTTCGCGGGCGCATTTCCGAGGAGCGCCGGCGCGGCGGAGGACGAGGAGCGCGAGTATATTTCCGGCGTTCTGGACGCGTGTTTCGGGAGGACGCTCGACGCGCTCGCCCGGAGGCATCCTCTCGAGGAGTTCCATTTCGCGTTGTGCGCGGCGCGCGGCGGCAGGCACGCTCCAGCTCCGCCTGAACGCGTGGTGTCCCGCGCGGCGATGCGGAAAATCCTTTCCTCCGCCGGGTATTCGATATACAACCCAGCCGAGTCGGACAACCCGAAGAGGCGTTCGGCGGTGGCGTTCATACATTCAGGCTCGTATCATCTGCACTTAAGGAACAGGGCGACTGGGAAATGGCACAGTCCGCCGCTTTTCGAGGAAGATTTGATGTCGGCGGCGGACGCTTTTTTCGGGGCGTCGGCGAGCGGCGCGGGCGGCTCTGTTCCCGGATGGCTGGATTTGGCTCTGGTTAAAAACGTCGAGATGGGCGAGTACGTGGTTTATGACGGCGTTCTAGCGGAGTCTCCGGAAGACTTCTTTTCGCGGAGCGAAAACGATATCAAGTATCCCGGAGCGAGTAAGAGACTGAAGGGCTTTTTCTGCAAGCACAGCCCGGATGTGGTGTTGCTCGCTGACAGGGAGAGGGGTTTCTGTTTCGAAGTGGAAAACGGCGCGCGCGGGGGCGGCGGCCTGTGCGCGGAAGACTCGCTCGTGCCGTTGCTTTTCTCAGGCCCCGGAGTGGAATCCGGGATGATACGCGGCATGTGCTCGATTATAGACGCCGCGCCTTCGGTCGCCGCGCTGTTCGATGTCTCGATGACCACCGCCGACGGGCGGATACTTCCTCTGTTCAAACAATGCTAAACCCTCGTGTTTCAGTTGCCGATGGGCGCTTAATGTTTTTTTATTATTTTTTAACGATATATAATAACCGGATGTCAAAGAGATTGGGCGACGGAAGGGCGGCGCGGCCGCCCGGACGCAGAAGAGCGCCGGTTCGGGGGAGACTATGAAAAAAACGATTGTCATTCTGCTGGCGGCTATAGTCGTCGTCGGGGGCGGATTGTTCCTGAAGTCGAAACTCAAAAAACCCGCGATCGAAGAAGCAAAGATAAGGATAGTGGAAGCGTCGCGCGGAGACGTCACGCAGATGGTGGAGGCGAGCGGCTCGGTGGTTTCCAATTTTGATGTCGAGATTAAGTGCAAGGCGAGCGGGGAGATAATCTCGCTGCCGTTTGACGCCAGCGACGTGGTGAAGAAGGGAGACCTTATCGCTGAGCTGGATCCGAGCGAGGAAGAGAGGAAAGTGGAGAAAGCGCGGGTTGCTCTGGATTCGTCTCGAGCGAGCCGGGACACCGCGAGGCAGAACCTGAGGATGGCCGAAAGGAATCTGGAGAATTCGCGGAGCCGGGCGGAAGTTACGCTTGAGGCCGCGAAATCCGCCGCCGAAGAGCGCGCCGCGAAAGCGGAGCGGGTCGCTCAACTTTATCAGAACAAACTCGCGAGCCGGGAGGAGCATGAAACGGCGAAAACGAGCGCGGCGCAGGCGCGCGCCGACCTCGAACGCGCTCATCTGACATTCAAAGACCTCGATGTGGAGGAAGCCGCGCTGGAAGTCAGCCGACAGAACCTCAAACGAGCAGAGGCGGACGTTAAATCCTCGGAAATCAATCTCGACATAGCGATGCAGGGACTTGAGGACACGCGGGTGTACGCCCCCATGGACGGCGTCGTCACCGCCCGTTACGTGCAGACCGGACAGATTATCTCGTCCGGAACCACGAATGTCGGCGGAGGCACGTCGATAATGCAGGTGTCAGACCTGTCGCGGCTGTATGTGCTGGCGGCGGTGGACGAGAGCGATATAGGGCAGGTGCGAATCGGGCAGGAAGCCGAGATAACGGTTGACGCATATTCGGGCAGGGTTTTCAAGGGCAGGGTGGACAGGATATCGCCGCGGGGCGAAATGGTGTCGAGCGTGGTGACGTTCGAGGTGAAGATTGAAGTGACGGAAGATGGAGGCATGAGCGCGGCGAGGGGTCGTTCGGGTGGCCGGAGGGATTCCGTCGCGGCGGGCAAGACGGTTCCGGAGGCTGACAAGGCGTCGCGCGCGGAGAATGCGGCGCCCGGCGAAGCGGCTGATTCCATTAAGTCGCCTGAAGGCAAAAAGAAGAGAGACGGCGCTGAAGGGCGCGGCGGCGCGGAGAGGGAAGAAGGCGGTTTCCGGCCCCCGCCTCCCGGCGGTCCCGGATTCCCCGGCGGCGAGATGAGGCCGAGGGGAGAGGGCGGCGGTTTCGATCCGGCTGCGATGAGGCGGGACGCGCCTCAAGCGGAGGACGGCGGTCGCGTCGCGAAGAAGGACGCGGGAAAGGCTGCCTCCGAAAAAGGCGCGACGGCTCAAAGCGCGCTGTCAGGCCTGCTCAAACCGCAGATGACGGCGCATGTGAAGATAATAATCGACGGAAGCAAAGACGTGGTTCTCGCTCCCTCGGACGCGGTGTGGAGAAAGGACGGCAAGTTCTTCGTGACTCTTGCGGCGGAAGGCGAGGAGCCGGCGGAGGGAGCCGAGCGAGAGGTGACAATCGGCATCTCCGACGGGACCAACACTGAAATCGCGTCCGGGCTGGAAGAGGGAGAAAAGTTGGCGGTCAAAGCGGCGGCTTCGTCGAACAAGTGGGGAGGCCGGAGCGGAGGAATGCCGCCGATGGGCGGCCCGATGATGAGGCGCTGAGCGGGGGAATCCCAGATGCTGATAACAACGGAAAATCTAGTAAAGAAATACACGATGGGCGAGAGCGAAATCCGCGCGCTGGACGGAGTGAGCGTGAGCATCGCCGAGGGCGAGATGACAGCGGTCGTGGGCGCGTCCGGAAGCGGCAAATCCACTCTCATGAACATGCTCGGATGCCTCGACAGGCCCGATTCGGGCGAATATTTTCTCAACGGCGAGAACGTCTCCCGGCTGCCGAAAGACAGACTGGCGGGGATTCGAAACCGGTATATCGGGTTTATCTTCCAGTCGTTCAACCTGTTGCCGAGGATGAGCGCGCTGGAGAACGTGGAACTGCCGATGCAGTACGCCGGGAAGAAGGACGCGAGGGGAGTCGCCGAGAGGGCGCTGGAGATTGTGGGGCTTGCCGGAAGGATGCGGCACGAGCCGGGAAAGATGTCCGGCGGAGAGAGGCAGCGGGTTGCGGTGGCGCGGGCGCTGGTCAACGACCCCGCCCTGATACTTGCCGACGAACCCACCGGCAACCTCGACAGCAAAACGGGAGAAGAGATAATGTCCCTGCTCGAATCGCTGAACGCGCAGGGACGCACGATAGTGATAGTCACGCACGACGCTGACATCGCGGCGAGGTGCGGGCGCTCGATACGGATGAAGGACGGCAGGGTCGTCTCCTGACGGCCCGGAGGAGGGAAGCCGCCGATGCTGTTTCTCACAATAATAAAAGTCGCTCTCAAGAGCCTAGTGGCCAACAAGCTTCGCTCGTTTCTGGCGATGCTTGGCATAATAATAGGAGTAGGCTCGGTGATAGCCATGTTGTCAATCGGCGCCGGAGCGCAGAAAGACATCATGAACCGCATATCGATGATGGGCACGAACCTGCTGTCGATACGGCCCATGCAGTCCGCCGAACGCGGGGTGTCCACAGGTTCGAGCCGCCAGAATCTAACCCTCGAAGACGCGGAGGCCATTGTCGAGCGGGTTGATTCCATAGACGCAGTATCGCCTGTCGCGTCGAGCAACGCGCAGTTGAAATACTTCAACAAAAACACCCGCGCGAGCGTCATCGGTTGCGCGGTAACGTATCCGTACATAGGCAACTTCGAGGTCGAGCACGGCAGGTTTTTCCGCGAGTCCGAAGAAGAAAGCATGGCAAGAGTGGTCGTGCTGGGCTCGGAGACCGCGTCCGAACTCGGAATATCAGGCAAGCAACTGGGCGAGAGGATACAGATACGGGGCATCAGTTTCGAGGTGGTCGGAATAATGAAGGAAAAAGGCGGCGCGGGCAGGTTCAGCCAAGACGATTCGGCTCTGGTCCCGTACTCCGTGGCGATGCGCATATTGTTCGGGATGGACTACCTGTCGAACATAGACGTCCGGGCCGTGGACGGCGCCGACCTGACCGAGGTTGAGACGGACATCGCCA
The DNA here is from genome assembly GCA_029564595.1 of bacterium. GTDB lineage: Bacteria > UBP15 > UBA6099 > UBA6099 > UBA6099 > UBA6099. The sequence goes on from JAKQPS010000071.1 coordinate 12,804, forward strand.
CCCTGCTTCGCTCCCGGCACAAGATATCAGATCCGGAGAACGACGACTTCCGCGTGTTTAATCAGGCCGACATCATCCAGACCGCCACCGAGGTGACCGACACGTTCACCATGTTGCTGGGCGGCATAGCTGCGATCTCGCTGCTCGTCGGCGGCATCGGAATAATGAATATCATGCTCGTGACTGTGACCGAGCGGACGAAAGAAATCGGAATAAGAAAAGCCATCGGAGCCAGAGACCGGGACATACTGAAGCAGTTCCTCATCGAGTCGTTGATAATGAGCGGGGTGGGCGGGGCGCTGGGCGCGGCAGCCGGAATTGCGACGTCGGAAATAATCAGCAGCGCCTCGACGTTTTCCACATCGGTTTCGCCCGGCAGCGTTGCGCTCGCGCTCGCGTTCTCGGCGGCGGTTGGAGTTTTCTTCGGTTACTATCCCGCCGCGCGCGCCGCCCGGCTAGACCCCATCGATTGTCTCTACTATGAATAAGGAGTCCTCCATGTTAAAACACGCCTTTGCCGTTCTCGCTCTGTTGACGATGGCTTTCGCCGCGCCAGCCGTTTGCGAAGAGGCTATACCGCAAAACATCTCTTTCGACGACGCGCTCTCGCTCTCGCTCAAAAACAACAAGTCGCTCGCCGTTCAGATGTTCGACCCGAAGATATCTCTGACTAAAGAAACGATTGAAAAAGCGGCGTTTGATCCGGCCATATCCGCCGAGGCCGGCGGCTCCAGAAACAAATCCGCGTCCGGCTCCATCGACAACCGCTCTTCGGAGTCGGTCGAACTGTCGCAGAAACTGCGCGGCGGCGGAGAGGTCACAATCGGGCTTTCATCGGACGACGCGTCGCCGGGGAACTCGGCGAGGATAGGCGTTTCATTGTCCGCTCCGCTGCTGCAGGGAGCGGGGTCGGACGTCAACCTCGCCGGAGTAAGGCAGGCGGCGCTCAATACGGAATCGTCGCGGCTTGAACTGAGGGCGTTCGTCGAGTCGCTTGTCGAACAGGTTTCAAACGCGTACTGGGACATGGCGCTGGCGCAGCGCGAGATTAAGATTTACGAAGATTCTCTGGCATTGGCTGAACAGCAGCTAGCCGAGACCGAGACGATGGTTGATCTGGGGAGTCTGGCGGAGATAGAGACAGTGGCCGCGCGAGCGGAAACGGCCCTGCGCGAACAGGCGCTGGTCAACGCGCGGAGCCGGCTCGAAACTCTCCGCGTGAAGATGCTTCGCCTGATGAACGCAGACCCGGCGTCCGAAACCGGACTGTTAGCCTCGGACGAGCTTGTGTCGCCGACGGATGCCGCGCCGGATATCTCTATGGTGGCGGACAACGCAATTAAGAACAGGCCGGACCTGTTGAGGGCGCGGCTAGCCGTCGAGCGGGGCGACATTGAAGTCGTCAAAACTAAAAATGGACTGCTGCCTTACCTGTCTTTCTTCGTGACTCTCGGAGGAACGGGATATTCGGATTCGTTTGGCGACGCCTTCGGCGGGATGCTGAGCGACGCGTACGACGCTCGCGCGGGGATTAGCTACAGCGCGACGCTAGGGCGGGCGGCGGACAAAGCGAGGTTCGCCGCGGCGGAGCTTTCTCTCGAACAAACGCGCGCTTCGCTGGAAAACATGGAACTGCTGGCGCGGGAGGAGGCGGTCAACGCGCGGCTCGAAGTCGAACGCGCGCGCGGCCAGCTCGCGGCTTCAGAGGCCGCGTTGGAACTCCAGAAAGAGAAGCTTCGCGCGGAAACCGAAAAGTTCAGAATCGGCAAATCAACCGCCATCGCGCTTCAACAGGCGCAGAGAGACCATCTGCGCGCGGAAGTCGATTCCGTTTCCGCCGCCGCAGACCTTCTCAAGGCAAGAGTCTCGCTGCTCCGCGCTCAGGGCGTGCTATTGCAAAATATGAATATCGCCATAATCGACTGACGGCTAATCCGGTTTTTTCGCGAGAAAAAACCGGAAAATCGCCCCGGTTCGTCGGTTCTGTCGCCAAATCCGGGTTGAACCCGAATCCGTCATTAGGATTCGGGTTAAATAATGCCGGTAGCGGAACAGCTTCTCGCGCCGTCATTCTCGAGCAAGAGGGAATTCATCATCAGAGATAGAAGCACATCTCGCATTCCCATTAGCGCTAATGAAAAACACCCCGGCCAACAACACGCGTCGCGGCAACGACTCGCGCGCGCCTCTCGCCTCGGCTCATCCAGCGTTTATGCTCAAACGTTTTTAATGGAAATCGGCAGTAGGTGAGAGTGGATGATTTCTGCGAAAACAAATGGAATATGCAGTTGGACATATCGATATGTTCCCATTAGAACCATGACCACATTGCCTTTCCTATTATAAATCCGATTCATTCACCCAATTCCATATAATCCTTCAGTCACTGCGCCTAAAAAATAAAACCTAAAGTCTTATCTAAATCTCAATGGCAATATGATACAATCTCTTAAGTCAATCATATTGTTGCTTCGAAGCTTTCTGTAAACGCAAGGAGGATAGGCATGAGACGAGTAAGACAAATATCGTTGTGGATGCTTCTTATTTTGCTGTTCTCCACCTCATGCTACGCGCTAAAGGAGAGGGATGTATGGGAGGACAAAGGTTCCTTCTGGAACGGGCGCGTATGGTTTGGAGTGCGTTCCCATGATGGTGGCGAGCCTGAAAAGAGCGTTACATGGATGCTATATAGCGTTGAGCCGGGTAGTGAAGAGAAACCTAGGGTAGAGGCAGGTGTGTCTATTCCACTGGAGCTTTTCTGGCTTTTCGACGGTGAAGACAGGCTTTGGGTAATTTCGGCAGAATCGGTGGGCTACTATAAAGATGGTCAACTCACATTTGTTGATATGAAGAATAAGTTGACGGATATTACAAAGCCTTTTCTGTATAATGGCAGGCCAGCAGTTGTGGATAACGATGGCTATTCACTTACTTTGTATACACTTGGAGAAAATGAATGGACTAAAGGCGAGTCATTCACGGTTAAACATAATCGCCCGGATAAACATATCTGGTGGTATATGGAAGTCATCGCTGACCAAGATATATTGCACTTGTTTCTACAGAATAAGGACGGCTTAATATATCATTTTGAAGGTATCCCAACAGGAGAATACGAGGATGTAACGCAGTGGGAATTGCTGGCCAGAATGGGCGGATATTGCTGTGGCGGATACTGGGCCAGTGTCATATTCAAAGATCAAGTGACTATATTTTATCCTGTGGGTGGTCTGTTGGCTCACATAGAGGGGTTCAAACTGGTAGAGAACAAGTGGAAACGTTTTTTCAAGCCCAAAGCAAGCATATATGCCACCAACTGTTACGGAGTCTATCCGACAGGACAGAATGATGATTTCCTGCTGTTGCATGATTCAGAAAAAGGCTGGCTGGAAGCAATAACATTTCAAAATGGTGAAGAAATTTCAAGAACTATGCTGGGTTCTAAACTTACTCTGTATAATCTGTCGATTAAAATAATTGCCTATGCTATACTGATAGTACCCGTTGTTCTTTTGATATTTTTCTTCGTCAGGTTTTTCAGGAACCCATTTAAATTATCCAGATTTGCGCTCACCCGCTTCCACGAAACAAAAGAATATCCGAGAGAGAAGGTTGACGTTGCGGCAATAATGAACGCAGAGTTTAAGAAGATCAAAGGCCTTAATGTGAAAAAGTGGCCTGAGAAGAACGCAATATCAGTCCGGCATAGTTTCTTCCAGAGTTCGGCAAACTTTGGATTCACTCCGCTAATCCCGGCGATTATCGAGTTTGAGGAAGCGGGTAGAGTTGTAAAAGTTACAATGACAGTAAAGATGCCGTTGACTATGGTTATCCTGTTTGTTTTGATGATTCTGTTGATATGTATTTTCCTTCCGTTCGCGATATGGGCTTGGAGTTCAACATCTAAAAACAAGTGCTCTCAGTTCTTCCACCTGTTTTTAGTATCACTTGGAATTGAAGAGGCTGTGGATGCAAATGAATTGATTTAAATACAATGCTCAAAAGAATAGTGGCGAATCTTCTTGCGCTCGTGTTATTATTAGCTCTGCTGTAGTCTCCTGTTTTGGGGTGAAGAGATGTTTGACCTGATGCTGGTCTAACTGGGATTCAGGAACAGCCGAAGGCACACATACTGGTTTTGAAAGCAGCCGCTTATAATAATTTTTCGATTTCTTTTTTTTCTTCGACTCCAAAATATACAAGGATAAGATCAAAAAACTCTTTGAATTGTTTTTTCCCCATTCTGACCTGAAATAATAATGCTACTGGAACTACAACGAAGAACATCATAAGTGTGATATAAACAAGCATGTTGCCCTTTGAATCTATGCCATATGTATTTGATAGAAGCGGTATAAACACAAGAAAAAGACTCAAAAATATCAACAGAAGAAAATTAGGGAGCTTTGAAACAAGTTTGATTTTTACCTTGCCTGCTGACTCCTCAAAATACATGATTGATAGTGAAATGGCCTTCATCCCGCCACCCGGAGTTAATCGCTGCGAAAATTTCGGGCGTATTGTTAAGGCTTTGTGTTCCGGACGAGGCTTTATTACATAGGATTTGGTCTTGGAGTAATCGCGTGACATTATATCGTGGACATTTACTTCGGCTATAGGATACTCCCTTGCTTCCGAATACTGCGTGATGGCATACCTGTAAGCCCAGAATGGATTCAACATTATCACGACAAGTCCGCCGATGAGTATGAAAATGAGCAGCAGTTCGAAGAACAGCATTGCCCCCAGCACCGAAACCTCTCCGATTCTGAAGGATGATACAACTTTGTCGCCATCAACTACAATGCCCTTAGCCCTATACATAGTCTCATGAAACACTAAAAATTTATTTCCCACTATTGGGAAAACCCCAAAACTTCTCTCTCCTGCGAATATCGAGTTGGCGCTTCTATAAATATTCTCCCATCCATTCTCTGTTAAAACAAAACCTTCTATCCCACCCCATAAGAAACTCCCAACACTATAAAAAACGCTAGGTTTGCCGCCAATGTCAGCAGTTACCCAATATCCGCTATAATCTGTGACAGGTTCCCACTTTTTACATTCGGCATGTTCCTCGTCTGGTATTCCTATGTGATGATATATACCCCCCTTATTGCTCAGGAATAAATGTAAATCATCACCTATCACGATAGTTTCGAGAAACTCATCCGCATCATCATCATTATCGTGAACGAGTTTGAAGGAACTCAATTCCTGCCAAGCATCTTCACTGAAAGATTTCAAGATACAGTCTTTGCTCTTATGTTCAATTACAGTCGGGAATCCATGAAATATAAACGGTCTGGTAAAATCAGCAGGCATTTCATCCGTTTCAACTTGCAGATATTTTTCCCCGTTGAAATAACCCGTGGTTTCATCGGAAATTAGCCATAATCTGTCAGTATCGCCGACCATCCAGAAGCTTCTAACGGGAAGTTTGATCTGAAACTCAAGTCGGGGAGGTTCCTTTGAGTTAATATCATAACTGTAAATCTTGTGGCCCCTTTCGCACAACAAACCCTCACACTTCTTAGGCATCCGTTCAGAAAACCAGAATCGGTCATTCCAGTATGCCGCTCTGTCTGTGTTTATCGTGTACAATGCTGAGAAGGAGCATTTGGGGGCTAGTAGGATAATAACGGAGACAACAATAATTGTTCGTATCGGCGTTTTCATTCCCCTCCCGCATATACGATAACTCATTCACTACCGATATGGCCATGTTAATATTTTAATTACCTATCATCATATGTTAACACGATAACTATTAAAAGCATACTCCAACACCATGTTAAAAGCTTCTTTGCAAATCAATGCTGTTCAATCAAGCGACCTCCAGAGATAGTTGCGTAAAAGCGGGCGGTGGAAAAGGTTCTTTCCATTTTTCGTGAAGCAGATACTGGAGGGGGTGGCTCGAGAATATATTCAACTGAATGAGGGACAAGATACGCG
>JAKQPS010000073.1 GCA_029564595.1 bacterium
TGCGTATATTAAAGGGAACCTTGGGTCCGCCGGATTTGGTGCGTCGGCGTTCGTCGATATTTACAATTTGAAAGTTGAAAACGGCGTCACACCTGACGGCCAGGAATATAACGCGATTGCGAACGATTTACGCGCTACGCATGTGGCCCTCGCTCCGCATGTGCGCGACCCTGAAAATAAAATTAAGGTAATAAATGCCGTTTGTGTCAATACGGAGGGGGAAATGTTTGTTGAAAACGCTGTGAAAGGTACGGTTGTGTGGCACAACGGCGATCCTATCACGTTGACGGGTGAAGAAATAACTAAACATGGCGCGGTGTGGTATGTGGGCACACGAAAGGACGGACGGGAAGCCGTGGTGTTGAAATCAAAATACGAATCGCAAGTAAAAAACTCGCACGAACGCGGCGAGAAATTTAATAAAGAGGAGTACAGCATGGACCTTAAAGAAATTGCCGCGCTCGTTACGAACGCGGTCGAGGAAGCCATGGCAGCGAAAAACGGTGAAGACCGTATGGACGCTATGGAAGAAACGCTCAAGAAGCACGGCGATGCGCTGAACGAGATCAGTGAAAAGCTGACGCCGAAAAAAGCAGAAGGTGAGAACGCCGAGGGCGAAGAAGAAAAGAAAGAAGAAAAAGAAGGCGCAACCCTTGAAAACGCCAAACCTTCGCAAGAAATGGTAAAAGTGTTCGCTACGGCGCTGAACGTGGACTTTGGCGCGAAAACGCCGTCATTCGGCGACCTTGCCGCCCTTACCGGGATCAAGGAAACCGATCCGGCGCTCCGTATCGCGGCAGTGAACGCAAAATTTGCCGAACTGCAAACCAGCGCCCCGAAAGAAAATGACACGGCCAGTGCTAAAAACACTGCCGGGGAGGTGTTCTAATGCCCGGAGTAAGATTAGGTATAGGGGAAACCAACCCCAAACGCGGCGCTGTCCAGTGGGACGCCCGCAGGATTGACGGCGTGGAATTCGTTATACCCACCGCCGCCGGAATTACCACAGCGCCGATTGGTAGCGTGGTCACATTACAGGAAAACAGCGCCGGGAAACAGGTTATTGTCCTCGGTGCCGCAGCGTACGAAGGGCCGGGATCGGATACCTTTTCAATCGTCGCAATCGGCTTTCTTGAGGCCGCTTCGCAGGTTGAATCGGCAATCAACCAGACCGTGGGATCATACGCCGATGGTGACTATGTCGCTATGGTGAGCGATGTTGCCGCCGTGGCGATGGTGCCGCTTGATACATCGGCCCCGGTTGCGGGCGGAACCGCTTATGTGACTGCCGCCGGAACGCTATCAAGCAGCGATACGGATGCAGTGGCGTTCCCCGGTACGGTATGGTATGGCACGCCCGGCGTACAGAATACCGGACAGCTTAAAACCGGATACATTTTTGCGCGGCTTGCGTCCGTGAAGGTAGGTTAATCATGAGAGGAATAAAAATAACTTCCGCGCAAGTAGCGGAGCAGAATTTCAAGAATTGGTATGTCGTCCGTAACGCATACGCGGACGCGCACCGGAAAGACGGCTGCACCGCGATCAATGAGACCGCGGCGCGGGCCGAGTACCAGGCGCTTACCGAGCGGCTTCTGGCCGTGGCAAACAGCCGGCACAAGGATCACGCCGGAGCGATTGCCGATCTTCGCAAGAAGTTCGATGGGGCCAGCATTGACCATGTTGTTGACATGGCGCACGGTTTGCGGTCGAAGCTGAACGGTATTGCGGCTAACGCCATGAAAGCCGGTATGAGCGTTGAAAACGCACAGGCGACGGCGCTTAATGCCTATTTCGGTAATCCGGGATACGACCAGTTTGCCGGACTGAACCAACTCGCCGAACAGCTCTACGAGCAGCTTACGTTCGCTGAGTCGTTTATTGCCGAAGGTGATGCGGTGCAGCTTTCGCCTGAGCTTGCCGCTTCAGCGGGCGCGATCAGCCGTTTCCGTATTCCCAGGGTTGAAGCGTCGGGAGCTGCCAAACAGCGGCTTGGAGACCTTAACCCTTACGGCGATGACAGGACGTATTCTAACAATCTGGCCCAAATATCGCTGTATAACGAGTTTAAGGACGCGCATACTGAGGCGCAGGGCTTCATTATTGAAAACGATCAGGAAGCAGCGCTTCTTGGTTATGCTCGCTCGATCGCTCCGGCTCTTGCGGGCTTTATCCTGCAAAACCAGTTGTTCGCCACTATTGAACAGCAGGTCATGCAGGCGGTCGAACGTATTATCGTTGATGGATGGGGCGCGGCGGCGTTCGACGGCGAGTCCGGTCAATACGGATTGCTGTCGAGCGGTATCGCGCTTTCCCTTGCTTCTGCGGGTGCGGCTTCTCCGCTACTGGCGACGGCCTCCGATTGGGCGTCGAACCCGACAACGCTGATCCAGAAAATTACAAACTACAACTACAAACCGGTGGACAGAACGGCCCCGTTACCTGCTGTTTCGGCGGCAGATGCGGCCAATTTGTACCTTGACGTGGTGAGGCTCTTAAACCTCATCGCACAAACGAACGTTAAAACGTCCGGCAAAGTGGTTCTGTACATGCCGACTTCTATTTATTCGGCCCTTGTGCAGTATCTGTCAACCGGAACGTATAACCGCACTCTCGGTGAAGCGTTAAAGCTCGCCGTCGGCGGCACTATCGAGAACATCGAGCTGAAAACATCCGGTCTGCTTAACGCCCGGACAAACTCGCTCGGTTCCACGCAGTACAACGCGATTGTAGCGGTGGTACATGGCGCACCAACCGGCAAAAAGGGAATCCTCATGCCGATGGCGACCGCAACGCCCAGGATCACCACCGGCGTAGTGAGCGAGCAGCGTTCAAGTTTCGCGGCGCAGCTTACCTTCGGCGGCCCGATGGTCATCCAACGCGGTCAGGCGTTCATCCTCGATTTTTCGGTACAAGCATAATCGCATGATTTACACAGATGAACAGTTTTTAGCGGAACTCACGACACGGCTGGACAACCCAGCCGTGTCGGCCGCTGAAATTTTAACGTACTTAGAGATGGCAAAGCGCGACGTTGACTCCGGCCTCTACGGTGACAACGCCTATAACTCCCAGGTACTTGACACGGCCTGCCATTTACTTTCGCTCGACAATAAATTCCCGGAAATTTCGTCG
>JAKQPS010000174.1 GCA_029564595.1 bacterium
TTAAATCGCTGAAAAACGTTTCTATTATTGACAATTCTGTGATGTGGCTTAAAAACCCCACCGCTGTCGGTCTAAACCGTTTGTCTTGTTGACCGCTTCGAGATGATGGCAACTCAACATAATTTGCGGCTTTACATAAACAAGGTTATGTAGAGCTCTACATAATTCTATAAAGCTCGCTCATTGTATTTACCGATTTCCAGAATATTTCGGGCGTCGCGTCTCTCAACTCCCGTATGTCGCGTTTATTGACGCACAGATTGTCCGCTCCGACCTCGCCTTGATATATCACTGCGGTGATTTTCCCGTTCTTCAGATTCTTCTTTGAGATAATCCTTCTGACATGATTACTTCCGGGCACCGAAAAATCCACGATTGCGAACAGGCTTTCATCAGGCTCATTGATGACTATCAACGGATTTGAACCTTCGATGTTTTCCTTTTTCTTTCCACTCTGCTTTTTCTTCTTCATTCCGCCTCCATAACCTTCATTCACCCGTATTATCAGGCGCGGCTGATCGGGTGCGACGCATGATGAGCGGCCAGATCGAGGACGGCTTCGTATATTTCCCCCGTTTCGAAGCAGTCGCCGCACACGGGTATGTCAACGATGATTTCCTCATGCTCGAATCTGAGAAAGAATCCGCCGCTCTCGAATTCCCTCCGGCAGTGTGAACAGGCGAACCGGTTAGAATACGGGTTCCTTCCGAATTTCACTCGTATTTTCATGTTCCCCTCCGGCGATATATTACGCCGCGCGATCCGTATCGGCATTCCACCATTAGGGCTCCGAATGGGAGCGGAAGTCAAGCCGCATTACCACATTTAATTTGTCATCAGGTGACGGATTAATATTTTCTAATCTTTCTGAAATATCGGCTTGCAATCGGTGCGTTTCGGCTCCTTAATGTTGATGCGCATGACACGATTGCGGACCTGAAAACGGGAGGTAAAACATGGAAAAGATCATCGGACGCAGAGCCAGATACAAAGGAAGGGAGCATCCATATCTCCGGGAGGTGGTCATTATCCGGGCGTTCATTGCGCGGGACACGGACGATGTGGACAACCATCTGTATCTGGACAACGACGCGGACATCGCGGCCGCGGGCGGCGTGAAACCCGCGGACCGCGTGGAAGTGCAACCTGTGCTGCCGGACGGTCGTCTGAGCTGGGTGACAAGCGATCCACGGCTGGCCGACCTGGAATTCCTTGACTGAACCGCGTCAGTCGAACGGAAACAAATAGTCGGAAAGAAGGGAGGTGATGATTGTAATGGAAACGCCGGAAAACAGCCCCCACGAACTATCGATGGTGGCGCGGGAGCTTGCGAAGCGGTTCATTTACCGCTACGTGGAGCGCGGCGACTCGCTCGAGAGCTTAAAGAAGTCACACATGGGAATGGGCTGCCTCAAAGAGCGCGTTCAAATAGGAGGCTGGATGAACGGGAAATCCCACACCACAGATTTCATCCTCGTGTCGAAGGTGAACGGGCGGGAAGCGAATGTGTCGTTCCGGCTCCGGGACATATTCCGGGAAGTCGAGGGCGAGATAATGTCCGCCGCCGCGCTCGATGATTTCAGGCTCGAGCCGGGGTGAAAACCGCGCGACGGGCTGAATCGTCAGGCGCATGTAATTTCTCTGTCTCCGGTTGATTTTAGACACACACAATCTTTTCAAAAACTGAAATGGGAGGCCACTACAATGGCAAAGAAGAAAGCGACAGGCAAAAAAACCGCCGCGGCGAAGACCGGCGGCGCGGACATCACATTCGAAAAAGCGGTTCCGAAATTTCTGGACGCGCTCAAGGAGCAAGGAAAGAACGAGCGCACCGTCGAGGTGTACGGGCGGTGCCTTGAAAACGCCGCGCAGTTTTTCGGCGCGGACAGGGCGCTCGGAAAGCTGACGCCGATGCTCATCGGGCAGTATTTCAAATCGGACGTCATGCTCAAGAAACCGAACGGGGTCGTGAAAAGCCCCATAACGGTCGAGCAGACGAAAAGAGTTCTGCGCCTGATGCTCGTATGGGCGAACGAGACGGGATACATCGCCGATGTGCCGCTTCCGAAATCGGAGATGAAGGGGAGCCTCGCCCGGAAGGATGCCGAAACGAACGAGACCGGCGAACGGACGGGAAACGGAAACGCGGAAGCGGGAGAGTAAATCACGGCGGGGGGCCGGGGATAATTTTCACCCCGGCCCCCCGTTATTTTTTTGAAGGGAGGAATCCTGTTTGTCACGAACAATTGAGATTGTTTACAACGGCGAAGTTTCATCATTTGAATTTGCGAAAGTAGATCGTGGAAAACTGTACGGGCGAAAAACGCGCGTCTGTCTCGACGCCGCGGGCCGTGAATGCGGGGAGGCACGGCTGACGGAAGACGGGCGGTACATCCTGCCGCACGGAACAACTGCGTCGCTATATGTTAATGAAAGCGGCGATGCAGTGTCATCAAAGGAACTCATTTCTGTGGATTCCGGGGGACAGCCGCTTCCGCTGTTGCCCTCCACACTGAATGCGCCGCAGGAAGTTTCGGAACTGGTTCCACTTGATGATTTTCTGATGCATAGAGTGACGGCGGTGTATCAATTGGACGATGCCGCGATATCCACTGCGTTGGATGCCGCGCTGTCGCGGGGCGACATCTTCCGCGTCCCGTTCCGCTACAGGCCGTCGCGCCATGATAATCCAGCATTCCTTCTGATGAACGATGAAGGAATATTCCTTCTCGTCGCCGAACCAGCGGCGTTTGATTTCATCGGATACGACGCGGTCGCAACGGAACCGGCGGATGATGAGATGCCGCGCGATGCGCCGGACGATTTTGAATTCGGAATGTTTTGAGCAGCGCCAATAAGCATGGAAGGAGACGCACATGTCACGATGGATAAAGATTGCAAACGACAGAGGCCGCTGGGCGCGTGTGCGGATGGAATCCCCAGCGCGGGAGTCCAGCGCGGCGCTTATGTGTCCCGACGGCGGACACGCGACGTCCGCCGCTTTTATAAAGGGAACTCTGGAGACCGGGTACGGCGCTCTTCTTTCCCGGTGCGGTGATGACGCCGCGCTCGCGGAGGCGCTCATCAGCAGCGATCCGGAAATTGATTTCGGTGCGGTCGGGAGAAAAACGGGCGCCACCGACCGCATCTTTATGTCACCGGACGGCGATGTGCTCTATGCCGTCAATTTTCAGGAGGTGATTTTCTCTACGGACGGCCTGGAGGCAGGACGCCGCGAGCCGGTGGATGTTCAAGCCAACATCGACCCGGAATTGCCCCCCGTGTGGTCGGGGCGTCTCACCCCACGCGCCGAGGCGGCGCGCCGTTTCGCGTTTACGCGCAATTATCGTTTGAGGCACGTGGACGGACTCACATTCGATTTTCTGTTCGACCTGGCACGATCCCTCGAAGATGCGGACGCTATGGCGACTGTCGGCTCGGGCCCAAGAGGAACCGGCCCGCTGTACCTCGAACGGAACGGCATCCCTTACTTCGGACTCCTTGAGGGCAGGACGAGGGCGGACACGTATCTTATCATCCTGCATCTCACAAACATGGAACTGAAGCGCCCGGTGTTTGCCGAACGGGAGGAGGTGATGGACGCATGAATATCGTGGATGAATCCCGGTTCCGGCCATTCGGCTGCGGCCGCGCCGCTCCCATTGGGTCCATTGCGGATGCCGCGCTCGACGCGCGTCTTTCCGCATACAAGCGAAACGTCGCCGGACAATACCAGAGCGTTCCGCCGGATGAGATTCACAGAAAAGTTCCGCCCGGCGTCCATATCGTTTCTCCTAAAATCGACGGCGAGCAGTGGTTCGTTTATTCGGACGGCGGCGGAAGCACGATGCTGCTTTCGCCGACGGGAAGAGCGATAACGGGCATACCACTGACAGATGAGGCGGCGCGGATTATCGGCGGGCGGCGCATTCTCGTCGCCGGTGAGCTTTTTGCGAACGGAAAACCCGGCAGGCCCCGCGTTCATGATGTGGTCGCCGCGCTTGGAGGCGGAACGGACGCTGATGTCGAACGCTTGAAATTCGCACCGTTCGATCTGCTCCAGAATGGAAATGAAGACGCCTGTCGGCTGCCATTCCAGGGGCGCGTTGAGCTACTGCGCGGGCTTTTCAGCGGTTCCGTCTGTCTGCGCCCCGTTGATTTCAGGCGCGCGGACGGCGCGGATGCCGTTGCGGCCCTGTTCGATGAATGGGTCACGCGCGGCGGCGCGGAGGGAATCGTTGTCCGGTGTGCAGATGGCCGTATCCTGAAAATCAAACCGGAAATCACCATTGACGCCGCCATCGTCGGATTCAGTGAAACCGGCTGCGGCATCGGGCGGCTGCTTCTCGCGCTTATGCGCCCGGACGGCAAATTCCAACTCATCGGCTCCGTCGGCACGGGATTTACCGATGAGGAACGCGCCGCTTTTCATCGTGCTCTTTCAGGTGATCCGGTTCCGGCGGCATACCGGAAGGCGACGCCTGAAGGGGCGTTATACCGTTTTGTACGCCCTCGGATTGTGGTCGAGGTGAAATGCAACGATCTTCTCACGCACCGCTCCGACGGCTCGGCCATCCGCCGCATGGCTTTGAATTATTCTGACGAAAAAGGCTGGACGCCGATCCGGAATGTTCCGTCCGTTTCCATGATCAACGCCGTGTTCCTGAGAATTCGAGAGGATAAAACCGTCGAGCCGGTTGCCATCCGGTTTTCACAGGTCACTGATATCGCGCCTGTTGAGGACACGGGTACCGATACTGTAGCGGGACCGATGCCGGCGCCCCTCATCGTGCGAAGGGAGGTTTATTCAAAAACAACCGGTGACAGAAGACTCATCCGTAAACTCGTCGTGTGGAAAACAAACCGCGAAACCGCCGATCCGCTCTGGCCGCAATATATCGCATTTTTCACCGACTTCGCGCCGGGGAGGAAGGAGCCGCTCAAGACGGAACTTCGTGTCGCATCCTCGCTTGAAACGATTCAACCTCACGTTGACGAATGGCTCGCCGCGAATATAAAATGCGGCTGGGAACTCGTCTCGGACGCTATTGTGCAACCGGTTTCCAAAGTGGATGTGAAAAATGCCAGACTGGCAAATTTTCCGGTGGACACGATTGAAAACGATTCCGCGGCAAGTCCGTCCGAAACAGCCGAATTCGCATCGCCTGAGATTTTGGGTGATCAAATTGAAAAAGACCGGGGCGGGCTGCCTGGCGAAATAAAATTGGATGCCAGCGGCACAAAACAGAAATGGGCAATCGGCGTGGCGTTCCCGCACAGTTCATCCGCGAACTTCGCCGTCGCCCTACGCCGGGCGAAAACGCTCGCGCTGTTCGGTAATCTTGAATCCGAAACCGACGACAAGGGGCGGCAGGCGCGGTTCACCCTCACCATCGATTCGGCGATTGTCGAAAACGCAGTAAAAATTGAGAATCTTGTTCGAGTCGTTTCCAAGTGGCGATGCACGGAGCTTTCAATCAACGGCGAGCCTGTATCGCTTTTTGAATTCGATTCTTTTCTCGAGGAAATTTCCAACCTGCGCCGCTGCCTGCGCCGACACGGCGGCAGGCAGGCGCATTCAGGCGGTCTTATGTGCGTAACGGATTCACCGCTTGGCTGCCGTCGCCTTCGCATCGAACCGAATCAGAAATTCCTGAAATTCCTCAATCACAGTGACATGCCGTGGTTCGCTGTCGGCGCTTTCGACGGCAAAACCGTGCGAATAGACAAACAGGCGCTCCGCGCACAAGTGAATAATACGAAAAATGAGCGGTTGGAGCTTTGCCCGCTGTTCGACAGAGACGTGGTTATCAGGCACATCGAGAAATTGCCCGATGCGCTCGATCCGTCGAAAGACAAACGCTGGGTCATCGTTTATTCCCGCGACACGGGCAAGCCTGTCTGGGCGCTGCCAAGAAAACACTCTTTTTTGCCTCATGATCTCATGTTCGCGCCAAGGGAAAAACCTGAACACAACATCGTAAGTCCCATCCTCTTGGGGGAAAATGCTAAAAAAGACGCGCCGCCCCGGCGCAGAATCCCTTCCGTCCGGTTTTCCGATGTGCGCGGCCAGAACGCCGCCGTCGAGGCGGTGCGTGACTGCGTGGAACTTCCACTTCGACACGCCGCCCTGTTCGAGCGCGTTGGCGTCAGGGGCGGCGGCGGAATACTACTTTATGGACCGCCCGGCAACGGTAAAACGCTGCTCGCGAAAGCCGTCGCCGGGGAGACCTCCGCGCATATCGAAATCGTCTCCGGCCCGGAAATACTCTCAAAATGGGCGGGGGAATCGGAACGCGCCCTCCGCGCCGTCTTCGAGAGGGCAAGACAGCATGCGCCGTCCGTCATCCTGTTCGATGAAATCGACGCCATCGCCCCCGCGCGAGACGCCGCCGATGCCGTGCATCAAAAAATACTCGTCTCGCAACTCCTCGTCCTTCTCGACGGCCTCGAAGCGCGTGGCCGAGTCTTCGTCATCGCCACCACTAACCGCCCCAACGACATTGACCCCGCCCTCAAACGGCCGGGGCGTCTCGACCGGCTTGTGTATGTCGGCCCGCCCGACGCTGCCGGACGCACCGCGATATTTGAAAGATACATTTTGACAATGCGCGTCAGCGCCGCCATCCGTCCCGCCGAACTCGCCGCCGCCACACCCGGCTTCTCCGGCGCCCAGATCGAATACGCCTGCCGCGAAGCCGGTCTGCTCTGCATCAAAGAAGCCCTCCGCACTGGCGCGCCTTTCGAATCCGTCGAAATCCTCCCTCTCCATTTCAACGAAGCCATAAGCGCCATAAGACAACCGCCAGAAACGCAATTCCAGGGAACTACCGCAGCCCTTGTCTCGTTTCTGAACTGCACACTCTCAGGAAAAACACATGCTGATCTTCAAAAGCGTCGCTGTGACATTCTCTAATACTCAAGATCAAGTTCGTCTCGTGGAGGATGTTTCCCGTTGTGACATCTGTTTGTCAAGGCAGCCGGTTTTTACGCCGACCCTCGACAGCGCATCTTTGAAATCCATATCTTCTCTCGCGGTGACAATCGCCTCATCCCATGATCTGAAATAGTCGTAAACCGGCGCCCACAGACCGCTGTCGTCTTTTTTAACAACGCTGACGGAAATATCCTTTCCCATCTCCATTCGTTCCTAGAGAGCCGCGATCACCTTTTCTCTGCTCAATCGCCGCATCGTCCGGTATTCATCGTAATCTGTTCCTGCCGTGCGCACCACCTTCTCCCACGAACCGAACCGCGAAACCCCGGCGCTGAACAACCGTTCGTTCACGCGACAGACCACCGTTGAAACAAGAGCGCCCCCGTCCGCTTTTGTCCGCTGTATCTCTCCGATCACATCATCCTCTGTCCATTTCAGGTTCACACATACCTCCATGTAATCGATCCCCGCCGCGATCACCGCATCTCGCCATGTGCCGAAATGCCGATCCCCGGCATAAAGGAGCCGCCTGTCATTCTCCATGATGCCGGCAGCGTCGAGGCGCTCTCCCGCTTTGTACATTTCACGGATTCTGTCTCTCACGATTTCCGGTGTCCACCTGCAGCGCCTCCGGATTTTGCCGTAATCCTTTATTTCCACGGCTGCGAGCGCCGCCTCCCAACCGCAGTAATAATGATTAGCGGCCCACACCAGTCTCCCATTAATGCCGCTGATTTCCTTCTCCCGGATCTCGCGCCCTTCATGCAAAGTAAATAGTTCTTTCCTGCACCATGAGTTGTTTAAGAGGTGTTGACAAATGTGGTCGAATGGTGATAAATTCGGAGAAAACCACTTCATATTATGTTCTATGTTGACTGTTTCGAGTGAGTTGTTTGTGAATAAAACATAAAGCAGACAACTGGGAGCAAACAGGAAGATACCTTTATAAGCGACACGGAATAATGTTGTTTTGAATACAAATATGGAGTTACCCATGAATAGAGAACGAAACAACATACCAAAGAAAATGCTTCCGTTGCTGGCAATTGTATTTTACTCGGCAGCTTTTTTACTCACTGTGAAATTGCTCGCGGCGCACGTCCCGACGGTCGAGATAACGGAACCGGCACCTGGAGAAGTCGTATCCGGTGTTATTCCCGTGTCCGTGAATTACGGCGTCGACCGCGGCAACGTCCACACGCTCATTCTGCTGGCGGGCAGTCCTCTTGCGGAAGTAGAGCGCGTCGCGGTTCACGATCAGGAGGGATCGCACACATTTTTCCTTGACACGACAAATTATCCCGACGGACCGCTTCAGATAAAGGTTGAGGCGTGTTCATCATCCCCCCACCAGGGAGATCATTGCTCGGACGATTCGGTTTCGGTTGTGGCCGATAATATTGAAGATGACACGGAAGCGCCTGAAATAGAGATCACATCGCCCGGGGCGGGAGAATTGGTTTCGGCCGCGCCGGTTGTCGTGTCTGCGGCGCTTTCGGACAATGTCGCGGTATCCCCCGAATCGGTAATCGTTAAACTCGACACACAGACCGTGACCCCTCAGTGCGATGTGACGGCTGTTTCCGTCATTTGCGCCCTATCACCTTCGGATGGACGGCACAACATCACGATAGACTGCCGGGACACAAGCGGCAATCCGGCGACTCAGGCGGGTGTGTCGTTCACGCTCGATACAATCGCGCCTGTGGTCTCGGTAACAAGTCACACGGACGGCCAGACAGTCACAGCGCCGACGGCTGACCTCGCAGGAACGGCGTCCGACGCGACGAGCGGCGTTGTATCGGTTGAAATTAACGGCGAGGCGGCGGTTCTGAACGGGAACTCTTGGAGTCTTGAAAACTTCGCTCTCGACGAGGGTGCGAATGTAATAACGATAACCGCCGGGGACGCCGCCGGGCATTCGAAGGTTATCACAATTACAATCAACTACAATCCACCTGACACTCAGAAACCAGTGATCACAATCGGAGAGCCCGCCACCGGAGCGCTTCTTGACGCGCCGCCGGTTATCATCAGCGCGGAGCTTGAGGACAACGTGGCCGTTGCGACCGCGAGCGTGGTCGTAAAGCTGGACGGAGAGAACATCACAGGCGACTGCGCCGTGACCTCGTTCTCTGTTGACTGCGCCCCGTCCCCGGAAGACGGCGCGCATACCGCCACAATAAACTGCAAAGACATAAACAACAACACGGCGGTTCAAAAGAGCGTTACATTCACTGTTGACACAACCACTCCGACGGCGGCGGTAACAAGCCACTCGGACGGTCAAATAGTCGTCACGCCCGCAATCAATCTGTCGGGAACCGCGTCCGACGCCACGAGCGGCGTCGTGTCCGTAAAAGCAAACGGAGAAGACGCTTCTCTTAACGGCAACGCATGGTCCCTGGCGGGATTTTCACTCGAAGAGGGTCCGAACGCCGTCGTCATCGAGGCCGAAGACGCCGCCGGACATGCGGCGCTCGTTGCGATCACGATAAATTACGTCGTTCCTGAATGTTTCAACGACGCCGGATGCGACGACTCCGACGCGTACACAGAGGATGTCTGCACAGCGCCCGGAACCGCAGACGCCGCATGCTCCCACAATCATATCGAATGCCAGAGTTCAGCCGACTGCGATGACTCGGACGCCTATACCGCCGATGCCTGCACCGCCGCCGGTACGATCCGGTCCGCCTGCGTTCATTCCCCCATTGCCTGTCTTTCAAACGAAGACTGCGATGATTCACAACAGCTTACGCTCGACACGTGCAATTCGCCCGGGACCGCCGGATCGTCCTGCTCACACGATCCGCTCGAATGCGCGTCCGACACCGACTGCGAAGATGAAAACGCCCTTACCATTGACGATTGCCTCAATCCCGGAACGATGCAGTCCGAATGCTCGCACGTCGTTATCGCCTGCAACACGAATGACGACTGCTCGGACGGAAATAATTACACGGAAGACGTCTGTGTTTCGGGCGGAACGCCGGGCGCGTCGTGTAACCATAATATCATTGAATGCCTGAGCGCGGCGGACTGCGATGACGGACGGGCGCTTACCCTCGACGCCTGTTCCGGCGCGGGGACTCCCCTGTCCGCCTGCGTGAATACTCCGATAGCGTGCAACACGGATACGGATTGCGATGATCGGAACGCTTACACGCTCGATACATGCGCCGGGGGCGGAACGATTGCCGCTTCATGCGCACACGCGGCGATCAGGTGCCTGACATACGCCGACTGCGACGACTCCGATCCTCTCACCACGGATTCATGCGTGAATCCCGGCGCGGCATCCTCGTCCTGCTCGAACGTGAAATGTCCCGTCGCGTGCGCCTCCGCGGCGGACTGCGACGACGGTAATCCGCTGACTAACGACGTATGCTCGAATCCCGGCGACTGCGCGGCGGCATGTTCCCACGTCGCGTGCGCCGTCGCATGTACATCGGCCGCCGAATGCGACGACGGGAATCCGGCCACGACCGACACCTGCGCGGCGCCCGGAACGTGCGGCGCGGCATGCTCTCACACACCGATTTCTGAACCAGCCGCGCTGACGCTGGCGATTACCTCGCCCTCCGAAGGGCTTATCACGAACAATCCTTCGATAACAATTGCTGGAACAACTACTCCCGGAGCGACAGTGACGATAAACGGCTCGCCCGCCGCCGTCGGAGCGGACGGCGCTTTCTCGGACGGCGTCGCTATTAATAAAGGAATAAATACGATAAATACTGTAGCATCCCTCGGCATGCAAAGAATCGAAAAAACAATCACCGTCACTCTGGACACAAAAGCGCCGACGGTCATAAGTTCCGACCCCACCGACGGCGCTGAAATCGAAATCGCGCCTTCCCGCGTCGCCGTCCGAATCGAGGACAATCCAGGCGGCTCGGGGCTCAACACGACGGCCATCCGCCTTTTCCTCGACGGAGAGGAGATCGCCGGACAATACGTAACCACGACCCAAAGCATTGAAGCGGCTGGCATCGAAATACAATCAGGAAGACATATCCTTCATGTCTCCGCCTCCGACCTAGCGGGAAATACTCTCGATCAGACAATCACCTTCGTTCTCGCCGGAAAAGGTCCGAAAGTGAAATTTCTCAAACTGCCGGGAACTTCGGGCGCGTCAGCATCATCCGTTGTCGGAACATCGTCCACTGATACGGGCGGCTCTTCGTTTACAGACTCAACGTTCGCTCAATCTATCTCATCGACACCGGCAATGGAAAGCGGGGCGGTGACAACCACATCCCCGTCCGTGGCCGGAGGAACATCCGGCGCGGCGACAGCCCAGTCCGCGTCTTCCGGCTGGCTCGATGTAGGGCAAAAATACAACATCGATACGATCATCGAGCTTCTGAAGGAAAAGTATCCATCGAGCGACTGGAATCTCGATGGACGGTCGTCCCCCACCGGCGCGGCCGGCGGTCCGCGCGACGCCGAAAACGCCGCCTCTCCAATCGCGGACGCGAAAATCACCGTTTCATCATATCCGCCACCGACGGCGTTTTCCGTTGTGGGAGAACTCGAGGCTCAGATCGACGAGGGCGACGCGCCGGTGGACGCGGATTCCATCCATGTAGAAGTTGACGGAATCGCCGTGCCGCATGAATATGCTCCGGCGTCGAATAAAGTTAAATCAAAGGTAAAGGGACTCAAAAAAGGCGCGCACAACACCAAAGTCACCGCGTCCGACACGGACGGCGCGACGGGCATGGCGATGAGCGCGTTCACCGTGAGCGCCATCGCCGACACCCTGACGTTTGAAAATCTCACGATGCCCGGAACGGAAATCCGCGCCGGAGATAGATTCAGACTCCGCGTGGATTCCACTTATCAATACACGCCGTGGGTGGTTCTTTATAATCCGGTCATACCGGTGTCTCCTGGAACCGTCGGGTCATGCAACGCGCAGTTTTTCGTCGGCGACGGATACAGTCCGGCCCTCATCGGAGGCACGGCGTACAGCTACGAGGGCGAAGGAATATTTTACACGAGCGCCGACCGCGAGGGCCGCGCGGCAAGCCGCGTTTACGCCGCGACGCCCGTTGACGCCTTTGATGAATTGGGCAACGGAAACTGCCTTTTCTCAAGCAACTCCATGACGGTCGTGAACGGTCCCGTCGCCCCGCATCTTGATTCCGCGACTTTCAAAAAGGCAACCGATCCGGCGGCGAAGGTCATCAGCCTAGGCGATGAATATACAATAACCGCGTCCGGCTCGCCGGGTGTCGTGAACGCCGATTACTGGCTCATCGATCCAGAGCAGATAGAGGGAAGCGGCGTGCTCGGCGCGGCGGTTGATTCCGGTGTCATGGTCGAGACGGCGCTCGGATCAGGGCAATACGCTCTGATGGTTCCCCGGACTCTGAACAACGTGACGCCGCCGGGGAAAAGTCCGGCCCGGTTCCTTCTCGCGCTCGTGAGACCCCGCGCATGGAACGCGGACATTCCGCCCGCAGTGAGCGACATTCTTTACATCGGCCCCGCCCCCGCGCCGGTGTTCAACGTCGTCGAAGTCTCAAACTCCGATCATCCGGGTGAGCCGCTCCGGCACGGCCAGAGGTACAGAATACGCATTCAGGGCGACGTAGATTACGCGCACAGGGATCATCTGAAAGTCGTCCTTATCAACTCCGACCGCTTCTATCCCGGATGGAAGCCTTATTACGGAACAGGTCTTTTCATTCCCGGCACGGAGTCCGGGTATAACACCGGCCTCAACTGGATGGACCCGAACATTTACGGCCCCGGCGTCTACGAGGCGGAAGGTTTCATGCCGCCGCTCTCGGATTCCGATGGACAAACCGTCTCAAACGTCCGCGCCGTCGTCACCGCCGCCTCTTACTTCGATTACGCCGTCTCATCCCCCGTTCCAGCCGAGCAGGCGCAGCCGCCGGTCTCGGTTGAAAACATCCGGTTCATCAATAAGGATCATCCCGACTGGACGACCGTTGCGGCGAGTGAAACCGTGCGGGTCGAGGCGGAAGCCGCGCCGGGACTGAGCCTCGATTGCCTCGTATCCGCCGCGAGTTTCACGGGCGGCGAAAACACCGAGCCCGTGGTGTCGAAGGCTATGACCGAGGGGCCGTCGGGCAAATATTCATGCGAGGGCGCCGTCGCAACACGTCCCGACGTGAATGGCGCGCCAGCCGATTTTCTCATGGCGAAGACCATAAGTTCGGGTAGCTTCGCGGATATGGCGGACGATCTTCTCACGTTCCGGGACGCGGTCCGTGAAGTCCATTTCCGCAACCTCACGCGCCCCGGCGCGGCGGACATAGCGCCCGGAGAAAGATTCGAGATCACCGCCGCCGGACAGTCCGGGCTTTCCGACATTTATGGAAGCATCCTCGACGCCGCGCTCTTCCACTCCGCGCAACAGGGTCCCTTCCAGCCGACGGACAGACTCATCGAAGACACGCCCGGCAACTACAGAATCGAAGCCGCGCTCGCAACCGTTCCCTATGGTGTGAAAGCGGTCCGCGCGGCAATCGGCGATCCGAACAGCCCCGTAAAGCCCGTAGTATCCACTGAAATTCTCGCGGTTGTTCATGCCGAGCCTCCCAAGCCGCCTGAGATAACCCACGTCAACAATGTCTTGGTATCGGGCGGCGAAGTAACGTCCGATTCGTTCTCGCCCGTCGTCACGGGAACCGCCGAGCCGGACTCCACGGTGAAAATCTATGAATTCACGGAGGGTGCTGGAGTCGAAATATATCCCGTCCCTAACGGCCTGTCGCTCTCGGCATCGTTCATACCGGGCAGTTTTCTTTATGATGATTTCGGCGATTCGACTTACTCGGAAAATCTATGGCATTTCAACACATCGGAAGGCGTTCGCGCGGAAATTGTAAACGGCGTGCTCGAAGCGGAACCCTCCCCGACTGTTCCCGTATGGATGGAATCGAGAATTCCTGCGGTCGCCCAGGGCGACTTCTACGTGCAATTCAGCATCAAAACACCGCTTGCCCAAATGGGCTCCTCCGATTTCTTCCATTTCGGCGTTCCCGCAACGGCGGGAGGCCCGTCTCCATTTCAAATTTACTGGCAGGGCGGCGGACGGATTGAAATCCGATATCAAAGCGGCGTATCGACATACCATCAACACGTTCCGCCGACGCCGGATACATGGTACATCATACGAATGGATTACAACTCCAATGCGAATACCGTATCACTTTCCATCGACGGCGCGCAAATCGCGACAAGCGATCCGGTTGCCGGTTTCAATGATGAACAGGCAGGGTTCTTCCTGTCGTTTTTCATGAATGCGGGCGCCGGACATCGCGCTATATTGCTTGACGTTGTAGAAACATCTTTGATTCTTCCTTCCGGCTACAAAATCAGCGGCCCGGCGCTTGTAATGAACGGCGTCGCATACGACGGCTTCGGCACCGGCGACGGGATGCTTATGAGCCCCTGCAAGGAAGGCCCCACGCCTCTACCCGCGCTCGATCAATGCGTCACCGGCGGAAAGGACATACGTGCTTTTCTGGTAACGGCGACTGATGTAATGGTGGAAGGCGGAACAATTGTCCCCGAACTGAAAGTCACATTCTACACCGCCGGTGACCCGTCCGTGCCCGGCAATGACCAGTATGCGTTCATCAAACAGTTCTTCGACATGATCACCGGACAATTCATCGGCGGATACGGCATTGACGGCGAGGTCGTCGCCCTCCGCGCCCCAGCCGCCGGAGCGCCCAACGATTACGATGCCGTCGAGCCGCTCATCGCTCAGGAACAACTCTGCCGCGAAGTCCCCGGCCAGCCGGGCAGTCTGCGCTGGGACGCCGCGCGGGGCAAATATCTCGCCTCTTACACTCCGCTCGCCCACAACGATGTCAATTACACCGATTACGTGATATGGGGCCGCGCGGAGAACCAGGACGCGCCGAACCTGATCTCCGGCCCCGACGCCCCGGTATGGTGGGCGGATGGGACGGACGACATTTCGGCGGCTACCATTCACGCGGATCAGGAGGGATGGGACGCGACCATATATGTCACGGAGGATTTCTTCGGCAATCTCCCGAACGGCATAACTCTCACCTCGAGGGCGGACGGCGCGATCAGGGCGAAAGGGGCCGGAAATGATTATGAATGGAACCAGCCCGCGCTCGACGCGCGGAACATCACCATCGCCCCCGTCGAGTCGTGTTCGAGAGGCATGTTCAAACTCATCGGCGAGACCGTCGCGGGCGAATCCGGCGCGTTTGCAACGCAGGTGATTTCGTTCGATGCGCCCGGCGACCACATCATCGCCGCAAGATCAACAAAGAACAACTTCACAACAAAATGGTCCGATCCCGTCGTTTACCATCTTTCAACAGGCACGGTTGATACAAGCCCGCCGGCTATTGTTATTATTTCCGCTGCCCCTGATGTCATATCACCATCCAATCCGACAAGCATCGGAGTAAAAGATGCGTTTCGATTTATTGCAAATATTGCTGATCAAAGCCAGGTCGACTGGTGGTTTTCCGTTATGGATCAATCGCAAACCAACACCTTCTGGAGAACCAACGGATCAGCCTACGACATGGATGTGGCATGGTATGGTAAAGATACAGAGGGCGCTGTCGTTCAGGATGGAATATACGCGGGCATTCTTACAGCAATTGACAACAGCCCGGCGGAGTATTCATCTGAAAAGAAGATTTACTTCCGTGTTGATGACACATCGCCGTCTGTCTCCATAGAAAATCTAATTGACAACCAAATAGTATATGGTATTGTAACGGTCTATATCACAGCAAATGATGGCTTGAATGGATCAGGCATTGAATCGATTGTCGCTGCTGTTGACTCCGATCAGATAAATATATATCAGGCAGGTCCTGGATATGCAGCCGTATGGGACACCACTGCCGTGCCAAACGGCGTGCATACTATTTCCATAAGGGCAATAGACCGAGGCGGGAACACGGCGACACAAACGGCTGACATTATCGTGGCTAATGACGTAACGCCTCCAATTATCGAGTTCCTCAATCCGTCTGAGGCCGGTTTTTTTACAAGTGATCCGGAGCTCATGATTACGGTCAGAGCGTTTGATGAGCCGGGCGGTTCCGGTTTGAAGAACGTGGAGTGGGCAGGCTCCGGATACCCCTTCTATGTGTCTTCGACAAGCAATCCTGAAGTATTCCTTCTGCGCCTTTTCGGTCCAGTCACCCAGAGTAGCGTTGTTCCCATAAGGATTAGAAGTAAAGATAATAATAACAATTCAAGAGAAATCGATTTCCACTGGATAGTCGATCTCGATGAACCGGAGATCACTCTGATTTCTCCCGCCACGATGGGCTATTTAAACAACTCAATGCCAACTATTGTTGCTGATATTAAAGATATAGTGTCAGGAGTTCATTCCGATTCGTTGTCGGTACAATTAGATGGAGATTTCATCAATGGATTTCAGTTCAATGAAGCAACCGGGCGACTTGAAGCGACGGTTTCCCTGCCTTTATCCGAAGGTCTTCATGAACTTGTTATAGAAGCATACGACATGGTCGGAAATAAATCGATAAAAGCAGTTCAACTCGGGATAGATACACAGCCGCCGGTTGGGGACATGAACCCAATGGCGCGCCCAGGCAGTTTTGAGGGTATCGGCGAGTACACCACCGACTACACCGTCTATTTCACCTGGGACCCGATATATGACAACACGGGTGGAAGTGGAATCCTGACGTATCTGGCCGAAATCAGAGATGGAACACCAATAGACGAGGATGCCGGGACTGATGGACAAGATACGGATGAAGCAACCACTGACGGATTGGTTGAATATTGTGTTGTGGCCGTTGACATGGCGCTTAATTACAGCGCTCCCCAGTGCGATAAGATTACGATTGCTGTCGGCGTACCAACCATATCGAATGTTGCCGACTCGCCCGACCCGATTTCTCCGAAGAACGTTGTGTCTGGCAAAAACACGAACGATTACACGACTATTACCGCCGATGTTGTTGGAACCGATCCTTCATATACATGGGTGGTTCAGATATTCAAAGACATGAACGACATGGTTGCCGAACTTCCGCTCACCGGGCCCGGAAGCGGCACAATTGTGAGCGCTGAATGGATGGGTAAAAGATACCCGCAGGACTCATATGTTGATGACGGACTCTATTACTACCGGATCATTGCAACTGCGGACGGTACGGGTGTCGCCTCGCTGCCTGGCGTCGGAACCATTACCGTTGACAACGCATATCCTGAACCGATGATTGTAGCGCCTACCGATAACGCCAATATCAAAGATGATTATTATACGGTTTTCATAGAAGTCAAAGAGGATGTCGGCATTGAAGTTGTAGTAATTATGGTGGATGGAATTGTCAGAGGGGCGGCACAGTGGGCGTATGATAAATCGAATGGAATAAAAGTCTATACATACAACTGGAACGTGGCGGCGGAGGGGGCGGGCAACCATAATCTTGTTGCTCTTGTTGCCGACAAAGCCAAGAATACAAAAGCAGACGACGTAAATATCAAGTTCGGCCAGATACCAGCGCCGGAAGTTTCCATCATATCGCCACTGAATAATGACGCTGTTAAAGGACAAGCGCCGGTTAATGTTCATTTTGAACTCAAGGAGGGAAAGGTCAAGAGACTCGAATTTTACACGTCTGCCGATGGTGCAAACTACACTCTTGCGGGTAGTCATTCATATCCGAATAACAACAGGCCGAGCAGTGGAGGTTACCAATTTGTTCTCGACACTGCAAACCCAAGCAATGGGTATTTTGACGGTCTTTATTATCTGAAGGTGGTAGCGATCAAATCGTCTTTGTCGGCGGAATCGGCGCCGGTAAAAATTTTGATTGACAACACACCGCCAGTGATTTCAGAGGTGTCACCTCAAAATGGCGGTGTGCTGACACCCATGACCGGCAAAGACAGCTTGCAGGTTCTTATAATTGCGAGACTCAGCGATGGGGGCGGGTCGGGTCTCCGAAATACCGCGAGTCTTTCAATCAACGGCGCCACAAGCGCTGTCCCGATAATCAACTTCTCAGGAAGCATGGCTATTTTCAACTCCCAGAGTCTTTCTTTAGGAAAATACCTGGTCACACTGATGGTTTCCGATATCGCGGGCAATACTACACAGTATAGCTGGGTTTTTTCCGTCGGAGTTAAACCCGAAATTGCCAGTCTATGTCCTGTCAGCGGACCGGCGGGAAGCCAAGTAACTCTTGCGGTGAAAGGATTTCCAGTTGACCCTGAAAATGTGAAGTTTTATATAAATTACCCCAATTATTCTTCCATACCCGCTAGCGTAACGAAATATGAAATGGAAATCGTTAGTTTCGCCAGCGACACCCTTGTTGTCAGACTGCCTCAATCACTGCCGCCGAGCGATCCCAATGATCCCAACGGACTGCCATTTATCAATGCATATTTTCCAGGTGCGTATCCCAACATCCCATTTGTTACGAAAGGCAAATATTTCAGAATTCTTGAACGTCCGTACGGAGAACGCATGTATGTGGCCAACACGGGCAGCAGAAACATTTCCGTTATTGATTTGGATTCTGGAGAAGAAGTGGCGACAATCGGACAGGATCAGGGGCTCATCACGGGTGACGGCAAATACGGGGGACTTACCGACGTTTTAATGATCCCTGACGGAAAGTACGTCTACGCCCTGAATGGCGGTGATGGGTTACCTGATGACAAGAGAAAGCTTAATGTCATCGACACAGTCTGCAACACTGTGATATCCACGATTGACGGCGTTTCCGGCTATGAATTGCTAATGTCGCCGGAGGGGGACAAACTTTATGCTGCCGACCTCAGCAGAGGCGTATTTATTCTTGATGCTCAACAGACAGCGTCACAACCGGTTTCCGCCGTTGTCGGTTTTAGTTCTTTTGTTCTTGGGATGAACACACGATTTGGAATGGATGGCGCCGATATTTATACAATCAAAGACGCGCATTACAGCATTGATGACGAAGCGCTCCTTACAGACCCTGACAATTGTGTCAGGAAAAGAATCCCTTCGTTGTTTTCCGGAGACATAACGGATGACGTGTTTTCTGGAGATCTGACCCCCGACGGCAAATACATTGTCGGCGGATGGGGAGATGATAAAGGCTTGAACTATTACATTCGGGTCTTCAGAACCGAAAGCGGTTCATTGACAAATTCTTATCCGCTTGGGGCTAAAAAACCGGAGTTTTTAAGAATTCATCCAGACGGCAAGTACATTTATGTATTATCGAGTTCAAATCTCTTCATCATAGATTTAAGGAAAATTATCAAGAATTCACCGGGCGATCCGATTGTGTCTAAAAACATTCCCGGTTCTCCAAGCAATATCACATTTTCCAATGACGGCGGCATCGCATATGTTATGCTGAAATCCTCAAACGTCAGACCGCAAGTATCAGGCGGTGATCTCGATTCGGTTCTGTTGATCGACCATGAATCGTCTATTAGAGATGGCGAAATAAGGATATTGCGGGAAATAACCGTTGGAGACAGGCCTGTAGATATTGCATTTGTCCCGCCCGCGGCGCCTCGCATTGACAGCATCAATACGTCTCAGGGATATGCGGGTCAACAGGTTGTCGTAACGGGGATCAATTTCAGCGAAAACGCAGATCATAATATAGTCATGTTCGGATCGGCTCGAGGGCAGGTTTTTGCAGCGACTTCGACAACAGAACTGACGGTCAGAATACCCTCCGATGCGAAGACCGGTTATCTATATGTCGCAAGAGCTGGAATAGTATCCAACAAGATACCATTCTCCGTTCTTCCACCTGTCATCGACGCAATGTATCCAGAGAACAATCTTCGTGCCGGACAGACGGTTCTGATAAGAGGGAACGGTTTCAGCGAAATCGCCAACGAAAACAATGTTTACTTTAATGACATCAAAGCTGAATTGACATCGGCGAGCTTCTCGACGTTGACAGTAATAGTTCCGTTCAAATCCATTTCCGGCAATCTTCATGTCGAGGTGGGCGGGAAACCGAGCAATTCTGTGCCATATGCGATAATCGCTCCTTCAATATCAATAACTTCACCAGCGAACGGCGATGTTTTTGATATGGATGCTGACACGGATGGAAACACTCGAAACGGGATACAGATAAATGTTTCGGCCACTACCGATGTATCTGATGGAAAAACAGTATTGCTTCAGGTCGCTGACAAGGAACCCGTCAGCGCCAAAGTGATTTCCGGTGTGGTCACGTTTAATACCGTGACTCTCTATCCGCCCGACACAACCATAAAGGTATATTATCTCGATCAGATGAACGGCGACTACGCCGAAGATTCGGTTTCCGTCACCGTATCGCTGCCGTACGAATCACCAAGCGATATTGTATATACAAAATCGGGTGAACCGGTGCCGACCCTCATAATGGGACAGCAGGTCATGCTACCCACAAAACAATTATCCATTTATGATGCGCAAACGAAACAATCCGTTCCCGTTCAAAATACGTCGAACGGCGACATGCCGTCATGGAGGGCCGACGGAGATAAGATTGTATTTGTGAGATCAGTTAATATATGGGATTCGAATGACCCATTTTCGCCATGCATATTTTGTCCGGCCTACCTCTATGTCTCCGTGCTTGGAACAGGAACATCTTATCCGGTGCAAATCCAAAGCGATGGAGGCGCTGAAAATATTGAGGCGTTAAATCCATCATGGTCGCCGGATGGAGCAAGAATCGCATACTTTCACGACACGGCGTCTGGATTCCCTCACTCATCCAGTCTTTCCGTTATATCCATAGACGAGAACGGACTTGTTACAGACGGCCCCAGGCTCATTGCTGCAAACATCCGTCATATGGGCAATCCATCTGCGGTATGGTCTCCGAATGGCAAATATCTGATCTTTCCCGGATCGGTGGACCTCGGAGAAGGTTCTCTTGCGCTTGCCTCATTCGAAGAAGACGGCGGCGAAGTTCGAATCAAAACAAAAACAACGGGAATAAAGGCGAATGCGGTGGATTGGATGCCTATGTCGGAGGATATTCTCGGAAACAGCGTGTTATTTCTGCATCTGACCAATTTGCCGACGGGCGTCTCTTTTCCGATTTATCTGCAAGAGGAACCGGATTTCATAGTTGGCGCCTCCGTCGGGCTGAGCGGTAAAGAACTCATATATACTGACTATGCTGTGCCGAATAGGTATAGCTCGTATTTAGTCGATCTTGCGACTCTTAAACGCACTACCACAGGCGATGTCTTGCTAAACCCGGATTGGCGCAAACCAAGGCAGCCGATATACAACAGTACGCCACCACAAATAAAGAACCTATGGCCTGCCGACGGAGCTTTTGTCAATACAAAAGCCCCCAAGATCAGCGCAAATATTCTCGATGACATGCCTCCTTATGTTTGCGCCGTTGAATCGATTGCGCTTACGGTTAACGGAATCGACGTTTCGAATAAGGCCGCTTATAATCCTACCACAGGGGCATTTTCATACAACACTTCTATGGATTTCGAATTTGATTATCTCGAAACGGTCTCTTATTCGATTAGAGCAACTGATTGCGTTGGCAATAGCACGGATATCATATCCGGCGCGTTCACCATAAATGACCCGCCCGCTATCTCTCAGATTTCCCCTCCGGAAGGAGGAGCGGTCAGATCGCAGAGCGTTAAGATTTCAGCTTCTATCCGTGATACGCAGGGAATAAAACCGGATTCGATCAGATACGAAGTGTCGGGAATCGGGGAAATACCGGGGATATACAACCGCGAGAAAAACACCGCTGAAATCCAGATTGCTCTTGGGGAGGGAACCAAACTAATAAAATTGAAGGCCGAGGATATATATGGCTATAAGGCGGAAAGTGTCTGGAGTTTTATTGTTGACCGCACAAGCCCACAGATCAAAAGCAGTTCGCCTGCCGCTACGTTCAATTATTTGCCTTCTCTTCCATCCGAGATAACAATAACGCCTATCGACAACGAAAGCGGTATCGATCCTTATTCTCCCAAGACAGCTTTATATCTAATTAAGAACGGGATCAACTTCAAGCTGCCGCTCGACGAACAGTCAAAGATGAGTGGTATTCTCAATTACAAGTTGCAGGCCACGTCCGATCCCTATTTTGATGTGGAGACGGGTTACGTTCTGAGAGCGGACATATACGACCGCGCCGGAAACGGTGTATCTCACAATATGACAATAGTTTACGATGCCACAAAACCTCAGGTATACATGCAACGCCCGCTTAACGGCTCTCTCGTGAACGATCCTTTTATCGAACTGGTTATAGAAGATTCCATAAGCAATGCGGATGAGATGGAATTCATGAAATTTCAATTACTCTCCGGCGGAACAGTCGCAAACTGCGTCCCGAGGAAGGTCAACAAAAACACGGTGTCATGCGATCCCAGGCTTCCCGACGGATCACAGATTCCCGACGGCCCCTATCGACTTCACATAATAGTCTCCGACCAGGCGGGTAATGTTTTAAATGACAACTCAATGACTTTTACACTTGATAGAAGCCTTTCGGATGACGATCTCGTAAATCCTGAAATATCAGAGTTCAATATTACGCCAAGAATGTTAAATCTTTTCGATGATAACGGCGATAACGACACAGCGAATATAGGTTTCAATCTGGCGGTGCAGTCCGATGTGACGGTTTCCATCCATGCCTTGGACTATTCAATGAAGCCAGTATATCCTCCGGTGAGGGTTATAACATCACTTTCCATGAGCCCGGCGACCAACAGCATCATCTGGGATGGAAAGGACAGCAACGGGAATATTGTTCCAGACGGAGCTTATTTATTCAGAGTTTCCGCCACTGACTCCGGCGGAACCGGCGGAACGTATTACCTTCAGGATCAGAGAGAGGGACCTTCCGTCGTCGGGATTGACGAGGAAAAGGAATTTTCGCCGCCTGAAAACAATGGCATAGATTTCAATTTCTCTTTTAATATTCCTTCTTATCTAACAATTTCCGTCCTTCGTGACACCGGAGAGATCGTCAGGCATGTGACGTATTATGAGGCGTTTGGCACGGAGTATTATCATGAAATATGGGATGGTCGAGACTCTTCGGAGGGAATAATCGCTCCGGGAACCGAATTTCGGCTTACCGCCGTGCCTCAAGCGCTGCCACTGAACTCCGTGGTGATGAGAGGCAACACCCCGTCCATCGGACTTCCGGATTCTCCGGTCCTGATAGTGGGCGGAAATAATGAAACAACATCTGTTGAATACACACTTTCCGGCGCTGGATGTGCCGAGGGATGCGAGATTTCTGTGAGAGTTCTTGATAAGTATGGGAACGAAATCGGGACACTGCTATCCAACGAACTCAAATCATCGGGCGGCAATTATTCCATCAACTGGAACGGCTCATTCCCTTTTCCAGGTGGGAATACCCTCCCCGACGGACTGTACACGCTGGCGTTTGATGCCGTGAATAAAAGCCCCTACTCTCTGAAAGCGAAAACCAGATATCTTTCCGTTCAGATTGTCACCCCGGTTGTATTCGTCAGAAACGACGGTTTTTATGTTATAACTCCTGACGGCATCGAAGTAACATCGGCAGTTGAGGATTCTTCGAAAGCAATTGAGATTGCGCCTTTTGGAATGGATCATCTCTGGAAAGGTGTGGTACCGGATACATCACCCGGCCCGCACACGTTCACGGTAGAGTTATTAAACAGGTCGATTTCCTCTGGCGTGCCTTTCACCGTAAGCAAGAACTATGTATTCCACGCGCCGATAAACCTGATGGTGGACAGGGATGATTTCCATCCGGGATCGGAAACGATAGGCGTTTCATTCAATGTTGAATATGCCGATCAGTACAGCATTGGGTTATATAGGAGAATTCCAGATCAACCTGTCACCCTTAACGATCCCTCCAACCTTGAACACATAATCAAAGATCACGAACCTGTTTCAGGTTCCGGCGCTCAAAAGATTATCTGGGATGGGATGATGAACGGACAGCGAGTCGGCCCGGGAAAGCATGTTCTTGTGCTGTTCCTGCATGTCCCCGGGGTGAATTATGCAATGCCCTATTATGAAAGCTGGACTCTTAACGTAGCGGACTGATCTTGCCGGGCGATTTCGGTGTCGGTTCAGTCGAAAGGAACGATGACATGATAAAGAGGCAAAAATGGATCGCCATAATGCTGC
>JAKQPS010000195.1 GCA_029564595.1 bacterium
CGGGTTCCGCGCTATAATTCCAACGGCGGACAACGCTGTGGAGAAAATATGGCCTCGAACATAGAAGATTCGAAAATCGGAGCGACTATGGGACTTGCGGTCGGGGACGCGCTTGGCGCTCCCGTCGAAGGCGCAAAACCGGGCGCGATAAAAAGCGCATTCCGCCGAGTCTGCGACTTCGTCGATCCGGCGGACATGCTCGCCGACGAGAAAATCTATAAATGGCGAAAACCGGGGCTTTACACGGACGAGACGCAACAGGCTCTGGCGCTGCTTGATTCGCTGCTTCTGGACAAAGGGCTTAACCCCGAAAAAGCCGCCGCGCGGCTGGCCGACCTGTCTCGCGGCGCGGAATTCCGGCACGGCGTCTACCGTGGCGCAAGCGGCGCTCTGATGAAATCCGCCACCGCTCTCCGGCAAGGCGCAGACTGGTCATTGTCCAGCCTCGACACCGACAGCAATGGGGCCGCCGCCCGCGTCGCTCCCGTCGCAGTCTACTTTCACGGCAACCCCGGAGCCGTTGCCGACAACGCCGCCAAATCCGCCCTCTTCACTCACCGCAACTTCGTAGGCGTCGCGGCGGCGGCGGCGGTCGCGCGCGCGGTCTATCTCCTGCTCGACATGGAAGAGCTTGAGCCGCGAGACCGCCCGGCCTTCGTCTCGCAACTGGCCGCCCTGTGCGCCGAAGACGAGGAAATGATAGCTGACAGATATGGCGCGCATCTGTTCGACTTCGACGCGGAAACCCGGACGTTTCTCAGCTCGACCCTATACGGCCTTGCCGAACGAGTCGGCGGCCCGCCCGCGGAGACTGCCGACTGGATCGCGGCAAACGCTTCCCGCCGCTCGCGCGCCATCATCTCCCGCCCATCCGCGCCTGCCGCCGCCGCTTCCGTCATCTTCGCCGTGTGTCTGGCCGTCCGCCACAGCGCCTCGTTCGAGGACGCTCTGGTGGAAGCCGTGAACGCAGGAGGCGACTCGGACGCCGTAGGCGCAATGACAGGCGCGATGTCCGGCGCTCTCCACGGCTTCTCCTCCATCCCGGAAAGATGGCTCAAAGGGCTTGCCAACCGTAAACAGTTGACGGCGCGCGCGCAGTCGCTCGCTTCCGGCAAATGGATGAAATCCAAACTCGAAGACCTTTACGAGCTTGAATACGGCCTGACCCGCCGCGAACACGAGGAACGGCTCGCCCGCATGAGAAAAGCCGGCGTCGAATTCCCTGATAATAAATCCGCTCCCGCAGCTTTTTCCGAACCGATCCCGACGGATGAAAAATTCGACCGCAAAAAGTTCAGGCGCGAACAAAGCCGTCTCAAAAGATGGGCGTCCTACGCGCCTGCCGATGAATAAGACAATCGGATAATAAGCCCGAATCCTAGCCCGGATTTTCACGTGAAACTCCGGGCTAATAATGTTTGTCTCAGCGGTCGCCGAGCGCGGATTTGAACGTGTTTCGGTTGCGCTCGTGCCATGCGTACCACTGTTCCGCCAGATCGCCTTTGTCGCGAGAAAAGCGCTCCCCGGATATTTTTTCCAGAGATACTATGGCGGCGTCGACGAGGATGCTTGCGCCTGAGAACTCGCCGCCTATGCCCGAATTGAAGCGTTGTCCGCCGCCGGTGACGACGAACAGGACAAGCGCGTCAGCCGATTCCCGGCAGGGCAGCGAGCCGAGCAGTTCGATGATGTCGCCGGCGGCGAGCAAGCGCGACTCCGCGCCAAGCGCCTCCGCCAGCGCCGGGACCGCGGCTGTTCCGAGCGACAGGACGCTCTTTTTCGCCGCTGCCGACGCGTGATAGTCGTAGCTGTTCAGCCACTCGGCGACAAGCTCCGCCGCGGCTCTGGCATTCTTCTTGGCGGCGTCCTCTTTGACCGAGACCGCGACCGGGTTCGACATCGCCGAGCCGTTCCAAGCGCCGGGCGTGTTCGGCCTCGAAACATATTCCGCCGATATCGAGTATGTTTTGCCTTCCTCGAACGAGAAACACTGCGAAAGGTCAAACGCGCGCAGACCGTGATATTCGCCGGGACGGAACGGAACAACCGCGCCGGGGGCCGGAGGGATTCGAGGCGGGCACGCCGACCGTTGGGGCGCTCCCCCTTCGTCTTTCACAACAAAGAACAGCCCCGCGCCGTCGGACGCGCCGGGCGAAAAGAAATGAGGCGGCACAAGCAACTCGGCGCTTCCCGCGTTCTCTACTTCGCAACTTATCTTCACAGGCTCGCCGACGTTTACGCTCTCGGGCGTCAGCAGCTTCGCGACCGCCGACACGTTTTGCGCCGCCGCCGGGACGCATAGCGCCGCCGCCATTGCGAAC
Organism: bacterium; assembly: GCA_029564595.1. Classification (GTDB taxonomy): domain Bacteria; phylum UBP15; class UBA6099; order UBA6099; family UBA6099; genus UBA6099. Next base: position 2,322 of record JAKQPS010000195.1, read on the forward strand.
GCCGCCGTCACAGCCGCCGATTTCATGTGTTTTGTTTTCATTTCGCGCTCCGTTTTCTACTTGTTCGCCAATTATAGCGCCATCTGATAACTTCCGCCGCTGTCCGCAGCGCGCGCGCCGCTGTCCGGTTTTAAAGAATATGATGCGTTTTCGCGCCGGATGCGTGTAAAATAGCGCCATGAAAACTCGAACGCTCATAATATTCAGTTTCATCGTCATCCTCGCCGCGAGGCCCCTCTCTGCGGCGGAAAGCCATACGACCTATTTTTCCGCCAATATCCTTTACTGCGACCTGCAGGCGGGGGAAAAGCGAGACGACTACGCGAGCCGCAGAGAGGCGCTCATCGCTCTGCTGGCGGAGATGAAGCCTGACATCGTCGGCATTCAGGAAGCGTCCGTCTGCAAAATCTACGGCCATCCTTCCGGCGACGACACGATAAAGGAAATTGCGCTCGGCCTGAAGAAGCGGGGATTGAACTACGGAGCGTCGTTCTGGGAATCCGAGAGAGTCGGTTCGCTGTGGATAGAAGGACTGGCTTTCATGTGGAATAGAGAAACCGTCGCGCTCGACAAGGCCAATATCAAGTGCCGGCATCTTGAAACGTCATACCAACGCAGCGGCGCTCTTATACAAAAGTCCCTTTGCCGGGCGGACGCGACGGCGAAGGACGGCGGCGCTCCCCTGCGCGTCTACAACACCCACTTCGAAGCGTACAAAAGCGACGCGCGGATAAAGCAGTCTCTTGAAGTGGCCGCCATTCTGCGAGAAGAGTCGGCGGACCCGAACGCGCGCGCGCTTTTCGGCGGCGATCTCAACAGCCGCGACATGAGCGGAACCTACGAGGCTGAAGGGTTTAAAACAGTCGCCGCGGACCGCGTGGACTACGTGTTCTCGATCGGCATCTCTGACGAAGACATACGCGCAGAGATTGTCCCCCTGCACTCCTTGCCTGAAGCGTCGGACATCTCAGACCACAACGGCATCCTTGTCACAATCCGCAACAGATGACGCCGCCACTGAAGAAATAACGGAACGAAGTTGTGTGGGCCGGCATGGGCGACCCGGCGGGTCGCGCGAATGCGGGCGCGCGGGGGAAAGCGCGATGGCTTTTTTCGCGCGGGCGGATGTCGCGCGCGGCGGTTGCTCCGCATTATTCACCAATGCGGGCCGAAATCGAAGAAAGGGATGAGATACGAGGCGAATCGAGCGAGAACGAGGGAGCATGCTGTTTCGTATGTAACCGAGTTCGAGTCGATGATTCAACGACGTATATCGCCCTTTATTCGATTTCTCGGATTTTTCTCGTGAAAAATCCGTGTTACAGGTTAAAATTCAACGTGCGGGCTGAATCGGCCCGAAATTCTACGAAAGCTGCGTTGTCTCCAACATGAAGAAAAAGGATTCGCTGAAAAATCCGGAAGCCGCCGACACGACATACAGGGAAGGACTTATGCGCGGCGCCGGGTTCGGCGCGCGGGAGTTGAGCCGCCCGGTGGTGGCGATAGCTAACTCGTGGACTGAGGCGAATCCGGGCCACGCGCATTTGCGCGAGCTTGCGGCGCATGTGAAAGCGGGCGTTTGGGCGGCGGGCGGAACTCCCGTCGAGTTCAACACCATCGCGCCCTGCGACGGCATCGCTCAGGGCGAAGGCATGCGCTCCGTGTTGCCGTCCCGCGACATCATAGCGGCGAGCGCGGAACTGATGTGCCGCGCGCACAGGTTCGACGCGCTCGTGGCGGTGGCCTCTTGCGACAAGATTATTCCGGGGATGCTGATGGCGGCGGCGCGGCTGAACCTGCCGACGGTTTTCCTTACCGGCGGCACGATGTATCCGGCGCGGGTGAGAGGCGAGACGCTTGTGGCGTGCGACATCAAGGAAGCCATCGGGCGCGCGAAAGCGGGGGCGATTTCGGCGGCTCATTTTGAAGAGATACGGGACAACGTGTGCCACGGCGCGGGAGCCTGCTCGATGATGGGAACAGCCAACACGATGGCGTGTCTGGTCGAAGCGATGGGGTTGTCGCTGCCGGGAGCGGCGGCGGGGCCTGCGCTCTCCGCGCACCGGACTAGGCTGGCGAAAGCTACCGGAACGGCAATCATGCGGGCGGTCTCGGCGGGGCTGAGGTTCAGGGACGTTGCGGGGGCGGCGGCGTTGTCGAACGCCATGAGGGTTCTGGCGGCGCTGGGCGGCTCGACTAACGCCGTCCTTCACCTTCTGGCGCTCGCGGGCGAACTGGGCTTGCCTCTGGAACTGTCAGACTTCGACAAGGTCAGCCGGAACACTCCTCTGCTGGCAAAATGCAAACCGGCGTCGTCGGTCAATCTGCTGGATTTCCACGAAGCGGGCGGCGTTCCGGCGCTGATGAAAGAGTTGCTGAGGGCGGGCATGTTGGAAGGCGGGGCGAAAGCGGCGGAGGCGAGGTCGATGGCCGAACGGCTGCGCGCGGCTCCCTGCCCGGACGGCGCGGTCATCAGAAGCGCGGACGACCCGCTCGCTCCCGAAGGCGGAATTGCCGCGCTGTACGGCTCTCTGGCCCCTCTCGGCGCGGTGGTCAAACAGAGCGCGGTCCATCCGGCCATGCTCAGGCACAGCGGCCCGGCGGTCTGCTTCGACTCTGAGGAGGACGTCCGCGACAGGTTGCTGTCCGGCAAAGTGAAGCGCGGCGACGTGCTGGTGATACGATACGAAGGGCCGAGGGGCGGGCCGGGGATGCGCGAGATGTCCATCCCGGCGGCGATACTCGTCGGCATGGGGCTGGGGGACAGCGTGGCGATGGTCACCGACGGCAGGTACAGCGGGGCGACGCGCGGGCCGTGCATAGGACATGTGGCCCCGGAAGCGGCCGCCGGAGGGCCTATCGCGGCGGTCAGGGACGGCGACATAATTGACATCGACATACCGTCGAGGCGGCTCGACCTGAGGGTTGCCCCGGCGCTTATAAAAAAACGGCTGGCGGAATCGAAACCGCCCGCGCGTCCGCTCCCCGCCGGATGGCTGGCGGTCTACCGCGAGCTTGCCTGCGGGGCCGAGAGAGGCGCGGCCTTGCTTCCGCCGTCCGCCTCCCGCGCGACTTCACTTCCCCAGAATTCCAATCCCCGGAAACGGAGACCGAAAAAATGAAAGACATATACTTCGGACGCGAGGACGCCAAACTGCACGGAGTGATATCGATATCGGACGCGCCGGGCGCTCCGGGCGTCGTCATCTGCCACCCGCACCCCCAGTTCGGCGGCTCTATGGACAACAATGTAGTGCTCGGCCTCGAAGCCGCTCTATCCGACGCGGATTACACCACTCTGAGGTTCAACTTCCGGGGCGTCGGGCGCAGCGGCGGCGCGTACGGCGGCGGCGACGCTGAGATGGACGACGTCATCCGCGCTATCGACCTGCTCGCCGCCGACTCCTCCGTCGGGGCCATATACGCCGCCGGATACTCTTTCGGCGCGATGGTCGCCCTTAAGGCCGCTCTCGGCGACGACCGTGTCTCCGCCCTCGTCGGCGTCGCCCCCCCCACCTCTCTCGGCTCGTTCGATTTCCTGAGCGGAAACACAAAACCCCTGCTGATGATAACTGGCGCGCAAGACGAATACTGCGACGCTTCCCTGCTCAAGCAATATGTAAAACCCGTCTCGGACAAGCTTGAAACAATATCCGGCGCGGACCATTTTTTCATCGGCCACGAGAACCGCGCCGGCGATATCGCCGTTCAATTCCTGTCCGCCCTGCCCCGGTGAACGCTAATATTGCCGGAATGCCGAAACATAAATAATGACTTTGATAACAGCATATTCTATTTGTTTTAAGCCTTTTTTATGAGCGCGGTCTTCGGCTAAAACCATTATTGAATTCAGAAATATTGGTTCCACGTTGCCAAGGAGACCTTGGCAACGATGAGTAAGATCAGCAAAAAATAATTTGGAACTTTGGATTGCGGCGATTCATCGCCGCTCTGCCTTTGCCGGGAATTCATTCCCGGCTCCCCGCGTAGAACGCAACCACCGATTCCCGCCGCCAATCGCGAAAAAAGGGGACTGGCAGCGCGCTTCTTTTGCGATGCCTGTACCCTCTTTTCGCCATGGAGTACTTTCCAATGATTAGCGTAGAACTTGCAAACTATCAGTAGCATGAGCAAGTTCATGTTTTATGTGATTAGACACATTATTAGATGATTCAACCCGCTGCCAAGCGTGCCACGAACAAAGTTCTTTCCTTTGTGCGTGATGCTTTTTCAGCAACTTATAAATAAAAACCTTCAATTAATTCTTTGCACAGTGGCGACATATTTCTATATGATGATAAAATATCCGCAGATATTTGACGACGCACAACGGCGGTGAACGCGCATGGCGAAGCCTGTCATTTTTGCCGCATCGGCGGCATTGGTGTTTATAGCTCTAATAGCGGCTTTCCCCCGCGGCGCTGCGGCGCGGAGCGGCGACTCATCTTTTTCGCTGCCTAGCTGGAGCGTCGAGGCGAATCAAAGGGATTGCGAGACTGTTCTTAGAGTCAAAGAATTGAGCGCGACGCTGGAACGCATGAGGAAACTGAAACTCGCATATACTCCGCCATGCGAAAGGATTGGCTCGTTGCTGTCAGGCGATCTGCTTATGGAGGAATTCAAAGCGGAAAATCCCAAACAGAAGCTGGAAGCGCTGTCTGAGATTTATTATAAATTCACAATGAAAGAAATTAAATACGACCTCAAAGAGATACGGCCTTTTTTCATCTTCGTGAAAGGGTTCTATGATCCGGCGACAAAGGATATCTTCATAGTTCAAGACGACCCTTTTGCGAGAATAATGAAGGAAATGGCGCTAGGAGAAAAACAGATTGATTTCAACAAGGCGATGAAGTTGGCTGAAGCAAAGCCGGATTTCAGAGAAGAAGAAATAACGCTGATACACGAGATGACGCACTCGCTACAGGACTACTATTACGACCTGTCGGACATGGATGACTTCGCGGAAGGCAACTCAGACATCAAGCTGGCGTTTGATTCCATAATCGAAGGAGACGCAAGCTGGGTGGGAACGGAGTACGAGGCTCACGCGAAGGGATACGGCCAATCAAGCATACCCAGTTACAAGAAGATTATGGATATCATCCGCGGGATGGGCAAAGACAGAACAGGTTATGAGGAGGAGTACGGCGACGATGAAAAAATGACTGACATTTTTAATGAAACTTTGGGGAGTTTCGTGGCGTTCCCGTACATACAGGGACAGGCGTTCATGCAGGAAGTAAGGCGAAAGAACGGCTACGAAGCTTTCGAGGAAATATTTTTGGATCCGCCGATGTCATCAGAGCAGATAATCCATCCTGAGAAATATTTCGTTGAAAGGGACCAGCCTGTTGAAATCGATTTGTCGTCCGCCGCGGATTATCTAACGAAGAAACATGACAAAGTTCGAGTTGCGCATTCAGACACTCTTGGGGAGTTCGGCATGAGTTCGATGCTCCAAGCGGTGTTGCCTCTGGCGAAAGCGCTCGAGGTTTCAGAAGGATGGGACGGCGACCGTTATTTAGGCTTCTACGACAGGCGGGGAGCCATGCAGCTTGTCTGGTTCACCGTTTGGGACACCGAAGAGGCGGCGGAGAGATTCAAGAAGGTTTATCAGAACTATTCCATCGAGAGAAATGTGTCGGTGAAATATGAAAAGCGGGCTGGAATCAACGGAAGCCTTTTCGACGCGATATGGGGAAAGCTCTATATAGAGAGAAGAGGCAATGAAGTGGCGATAGTCGATTTGTTCAGCGTTGAGTCCGACATAGAGGAGTTTATACGGGAATTATGGGCCTGCGACAGATACGAGCTTGCGCCGTGGAAGAGAGAAATCAAGCCGTTTGAAAATAGAACGCTCGCGATGCCGCCGAGAAGGGCGGCTTCCTATGTCAGCCGCGCGGAGGTTCTCTCAAATAACGGATACGGCGGAGCCGCGATGGACACTTTGGACATCCTCAGGAGCATGGGCGCGACGCCCGCCGGCGATGAACTGAAAAGCGCTTCAATATACGGCAAGCACGGCGACCATCAGGCCGGCATCGAAATCCTGTCTTCATCGCGGGAAACTGACTATGCGGACTCGGACAGGAAAAAACTAGGCGCTCTGAAAGTCGCCCTCTATTTGGCGATTGGAGACGCTGATGGGGCTTTCGATTCCCTTGTTTCTCTTTACAATTCTCTTGGCGACATGAAACATGCGGTTAGAGCATTGTTCGCCGAGCCTTGCAAATCCATGAAGAAAAATGAGTCGATGTTGGCGGACGTTCTTTATGACATCGCGGTCTGGCGGCTCGATGAAAACGATCCCTCAAGCGCCTCTCCCGCAATTTCAATGGCGGCGGAACTTCTGCCGCGAGACGCGCAGATTTCTCAACTCAACAAAGAAGTGGACGCGATGCTCGGATTTTGAGAAACAGCGATTCAGAATAATGATTCCGAAAACAACGCAAATGTCGGGTCGGCGCGCTAACCCTCATTTTTCACTATCCGTGTTAATTGCTTCGGCTCTCTTCCCTCTTGTCCGTCTCTGAAATATCTGCTCGAAAACCTGTCGCGCAGCCGAATCCGGAGCCTGCGCTCGGTCTTTGCGGGCATTTTGAGACAGGCGCGAAGAACCGATATAATATAATTCAGTTATTTGGGCAAAATGGCATAACTATTCGAAACGAGAGTCATAACAATGATGATAAAAGCAAAATTGCTCGTTGTCATGTTAATCGCGGCGGCGGCGGCTGGGGCGATGGCGGGAGAAGAACCGGGGAGTTTGACGCAGAGGCATCCTTGGCTTGCGGACGCTTCTTCTCTGGGGCAGTCATTCGATTACGAGGCCGGGATTCCGCCGAAGACCCGCCGGGGGGCGCTGGGCGTCGGCAACGGGCTGGCGTTCGCTCTCATCGGGCTGGACATGCCGCAGAACGCCACATCGAACATGATCGGGCCGGACTACGAGACGGGCGAAAAGTGGTTCGGTCCGGTGTCCCACTCGCTGGAGGCGGGGGGTGTCCCGCTTGCGCCACGCTCAAGCCGCCTGTACCGCGTCCGGAGGACTAACGTGTCGGTGGTCGAGGAGGATTTCGGCGGGCTTGTGTTGCGGACGGTCGTGTTCGCGCCGACGGGCATCCCGGCGATAGTTAGGCTTGCGGAGATTGAAAACGTCGGCAAGGAAACGGCGCAGGACGTCGCTCTGACTGTCCGCGCGAGCGCGGGGGGCGGCGATTCGCGCGCTGAAGGAGCCGCGTTGCGGTTCGTCTACGACGGCAAGGCGATGACGGTCTCGTTTGCGGACGGCGCGGGCGAGGCGGCGGCAGGGGCGCTGCGCAGGGTCATCGGCGACATCCCGCCCGGCGGCAGGGGGGTGGCGACGACCGTCGCGGCTTTCTCGCTGGAGGGCGCGCCGGCTCCTTCTGTCACGGACGACCCCGAACTGCTTCTTGAGCGGGTTCGAGAGGAATGGGCCGCATGGCTTGAAGGCTCTATGTCCGTGAAGTCCTCGGACGCCCGGCTGGCGGATTTCTTCGAGAACACTCTGGTAATGCTTAAAACGCAACAGTCCGCCGCCAACGGGGCGGTGGCGGTGATGTCGAGGTACTCCGGGGCTTGGTGCAGGGACGCCTACAGCCCGATAAGGCTCTTTCTGCTGGCGGGCAAGTTCGAGGAGGCGCGCGCCGCCGCCTCTTTCTACGACAGGGCATCCCGGCTCGTCGGCTTCAGAAACAGGTATCCGGCAAACCTCGACCTGTCTGCGGCCCCGGACGAATTCGACTGGGATTCCATCCGGCCTCAACAGGGCGACGACCCGAACATATTGATTCTGCACATATACAACGTGTGGCGCGCCGGAGCGGCGGACGACGATTACATCCGCGGCCACTACGGGTTCATGCGCCGCAACCTGACTTCTCAATTCGACGCGGAATGCCGTCTGCCCTTCCACGGTGACGAGACGTATCAGGTATACGTGATGATGCAGACAGGCGCGCCGATGAGCGATTTTTACTCTGTGGACACGAATTTCTGGCATGTCGCGGCGGCGGAAGCGATGTCTGAGATAGCGGCCGCGCTCGGCCTCGAAGAGGACGCGCGAACGTTCGCCGCCCGCGCCGCCGCCTGCCGCGCCCTCACGGACGCGCACTACTGGAACGACTCCGAAGGATACTACGTCCCGTTCGTGAAAAAGGACTCGCTCTCGCCCGCTGATTCTCCTTTCGGCGACATAAACTTCAATGCGCTGTGGATGGGATACGGCGCGCCGTCCGACGAGAAGCTGCGGCGCAACGCGCTCGCGACGGCAAAAAAACTAATGAACAAAACAGGCGGCGTGAAAACAAGCTCCCGCGTGTCCACTTTCACAGGCATGCTGCCCGGCTACCTGCTTTACAACCTCAAAGCGCTTGGGCTGACGCCGCAGGCGGACCTCGCCTTCGACAGCCTCTTCAACGGCTCCATGAGCAAGACCGGAGAGTTCGCCGAAGCCTACGGAGCAAACAACAGATGGATGGATTACACGACGCATCCGAACGTGCTCCGCCCGTGGGAGACGGCCATCAACGCGGAAGCCGTGTTGTATTATTTGACCGGGTTCAGATACGACCATCGCTCCAAACGGGCGGCGCTGTCTCCCAGCCTGCCTCCGGGAGTCGGATTCGTCGCAGTCGAGAACCTTCGCGCCGGGCAAAACCGGTTGTCAGTTTACATAACCGCGAAAGACGACGGACAACTGGAAGTTGAAGCGCGCGCCACCGGCGAGCCGGGTTTCACAGTCGAAATGACTCCCACGAACCAAGATTAAGCCGCCGCGCGCGACGCTCCGCGCAAATTTATCGCGCATTTTTCATCAATGCGGGATGAAATCGAAGAATGCGACGAGATAAGAGCCAAATCGAGCGAGAACGAGAGAGCATGCTTTTTGTGTGTGCCCGAGTTCAAGTCGATTATTCAACGACGCAGATCGCCCTTTATTCGATTTCCCGTGATTTTCAAATGTTTCCCTTGACTAATAATCTTCTTTTCTTCAATCCACATATACGTTAAAATCATCCTCATGGAAACCAATAAGCAGGAACTATTCGCGGCGAAGTTGAGAACGGTGTTGTTGTGGGCGCTGGCTACTGGCGCGCTGTTCGTTTTTGTGTTCAAGGTAAGAACCGTAATCGGATATTTCGCGACAGCCGGAATTTTAGCTTATTTGCTGCATCCCGCTGTCATGTGGCTGAGCAAAAGGAAAATCCCCCTGTGGGCGGCGGCGTTAGGGTCTTTTGCGGTTTTGGCGGGCATATCCGCGTTGATTGTCGCGCTTGCGGCTCCGCCTATTATCAACCAATTCAATGAGCTTGGAGAGAAGCTTCCAGAATACATTGAGTCTGCCGGGCCTGCTTTCGAACGGGTGAAAACCGCTGTGGAAGCCGCCGACCTGCCGTTCGACATGGAAGCGGTCGCAAAAGATGCGGCAGAGAGCGCCAAAAACAAGGCCGCTGAGACCGCAGCGCAAATTTTTAAAAGCGTTTCGGGGTTCTTAGGCGCAATGGCGGCTCTTGTCATCGTTCCCATTCTCCTTTTCTATTTTCTCGCCGACGGCCCGCGCCTTTGGAAAAGCGTTGTCTCTTACATACCTCCGGCTTCCCGCCCAGAATTTGAATCCGTGATGTCTCGCATTAACATAGCCATAGGCGGCTTCATCCGGAGCCAGTTGAAGCTTTGCCTCATCATGGGAATAATGACAACCGTCACGATGATGATACCGTTCCCAAAATATGCGCTGATTTTTGGACTTATTGCGGGAATCACCGAGTTCATTCCTTATGTAGGGCCTATTTTGGCCCTGCTTGCGCCTTTGGCCATCGCGTGTTTTTCACCTTTGTGGAAACTAATTTACGTGCTTGTGGCTTTCCTTGTTCTGCAATTCCTTGAAGGCAATGTTATCGCTCCAAAAGTTATTGGCAAAGATGTCGGTTTGCACCCGGCGGTAATAATTTTCGTGTTGATGTGCGGCGGCCAGATCGCCGGACTCGCCGGTATGATAGCAGCCATCCCCGCCGCTGTTATCCTCAATGTCCTGTGGCAGTATTTCTATGTTGAGAAGTATCTGTCCATTGCGGAAGGCAAGGAAATGTCCAGTTCTGAGCAGGTTGTCAAACAGGCCGGAAATGACAAGTAAAAACATCATATCAAGAAATCAGGGACATGTCGGTTATTATAAATATGCTTTATTTTATTATGTTTATCTTTCATTTTAACCAGTGAAAAACGATGATTTGACCAAGCTGAAAAATCTTTGATACGAAAGCATCGAAAATATGGTCGCGAAGCGCAATAGCGTTACGTTAGCGATTTGAGGTCTTCTGCTTCGACTTCAGAGAAAATCTTGTCCGCATCCAAAATGATGATCAGGCTGTCATGCTTCCTCGCCACTCCGCGAATGAATTTGTTGTCCATTCCCGCCTTGCCGATGCGCGGGACTCCGCCTATGTTTTCAGGCTCTATCTGAAAGACCTCTTTTACGGAATCCACTATCATTCCGACGATCAAGCCGTTGTCGAGTTCGACGAGTATGATGCGTGTTTCCTTGGTGTGTTCTTTCTGGGGCATGCCGAATCTTTTTCGGAGGTCCACAACAGGAATAATAACGCCCCTGAGATTGAAAACGCCTTCAAGAAAATCCGGCATTCCGGGAATCGTTGTCGTTTCCTTAACGCGTTCCACGCTGTTGACTCTCATCACATCGACAGCAAAGAGTTCTCGGTCGATTGTGAAGCTGACGAACTGGTGATTATTAGTAGATTTTTTTAATTTTTCCATTAGAGGAAAAATGACCTCCGGCAGAAGTGTGCGGAGCGCGGCGTTGAGCGCTCGCGTTGTGATGTGCGGACGTGTGTTAAAAAAACGCCGGTACCACATCTTTATTTTTGTTCACGCCGCAGACTCAGCGGCGATTGCTTTCCTTGCAAGTCTTACGGCGCGCACTGGGCTGGATTCGCCTCGGCGTTCATCAAGTAGTAGGTTTTTAGAACGAAAAAGTCCTTGATGTCCACTATGCAGTCGCCGTTGAAGTCGGCGGTCGCTGTGAAACCCGTCTGGCCGCATTCCAGCCCATAGTTCTCTTTGATGGCGCGGAAATCGTGCATATTCACAATGCCGTCGCAATTAGAATCCGCTATGGTAGGCCCGCCGGGGCCTATCGGTTGCAGCGCTGGAGAAAGCAGCGTGAATCCGCTCGACGCCAGAGTCAGGTTCGACTTAAGTTCGAGATATGCCACTCCCCCGGAGAACGGCGTGGTGTGCGGGTAGCCCGTTCCTTCTTCAACCACCAATCTTACTTTGAACAGATCAGACGGAGAAGCTGATTCATACACTATTGTAAACGAGCCGTCAGACGATGTGTAGCCTGTGGCGACCACTGTGTCGGCGGGAACGCTCACCAGTTGTATTTCCATACAGGCGACTCCTACGAGCGCGTATCCGCTGGATGTCTGCTGCTCGACATCCCTCACCAGCAGAGAGCTTGTCACTCCTTTGGTTCCGTAAATGCCGACAGCCGGCGAGGAAGCTTCGCTCAACTGCCCTGCGCCGTCCGCCGCCTCCACGTAATATGTGTACTGCGTTCCCGGCGTCAGGCCGGAATCCGCGTAGAACGGGGCCGATATCAGAGATGTGTTGAGTTTCTCCGCTTCCTCTGCCACGCAGTCGGCTGAGCGATAGATATTATATCCCGCGAGATCTCCCGCAATCAGAGAACCGTCCGAGTTGGTCGTCGGCGCCGTCCACGATATGGAGGCGGACGTCCCGCTTCCCGTCATAATCACCGAAAGGCCCGTCGGCGGCGAAGGCGGGAAATCCGGCACGACGCCGGGCGTTCCCGCCGCCTCGTTGGAGTATTCGCTGACGTTCGGCGGGTCGGAACTGTCGATGGATTCGAGCACATAGTAATACGAGGTCCCGTTCGTCACGTTGGTGTCGAGATATTCAAGCGTGTTCGGCGGAATGATTTCGGCCGTCAGTTTGCCGTACATCGAGCCTGAAATGAAGCTGCGGTACAGATAATAGCCTTGCAGGTCCGTCAGCGGAGTGTAGTCCTCGTTGAAGAGAGGTTTCGTCCATCTGACAAGGACTTGGCCATCTCCCGAAACCGTGTTCACGCTCTCCGGGGGCAGCGGAATCGCGTCGTCCGCGTTTCTAGGCGTTGCCGATACCTGTGACGACGGAACGCTCTGGTTGCCGGCGCTGTCCACTGCGACGACCGCATAGTAATAAGGTGTTCCCTCAATAAGTTGATATGAATCCACATATGAAGTGGCGGAAGGCGGAATCAGCCCGTTTATCACTCCGTCCACCTGATTCGGCGTGGTGTCGTAAATGCCTGAGAACGTGCCGCGAACGACATTGTAGCCCGCGAGGTCGGTAAGCGGCGCTCCGCTCGAACTTGTCGTCGGGGCCGTCCATGTTATCGTCACATATTCGTTTCCCGGCGTCGGGGATGCATCGCCCGCAATCGCCGAAATCCCCGTCGGCTCCTCAGGCGGCCACAAGTCTTGGAACCGGATATGTTTCTTCACTGAGTTCGTGTCTTCGTTAAGGTTGGACGAACTGTCCCTTGCCCGGACGATGAAATACACATATTCGTTATGCCGCAACCCGGTCACTATATGGCTTGTCGTTCCTGTCACCGTATAGTGCGGGGCGGACATGTTGAATCCGTTCGTTGTCGACGCCTGATAGATATTGTAGTAAACCGGGGCGGAGCGGTCGGAGGCCGCGGTCCATTCCAGCTTCACCGCTCCGTTTTCGTCGTAAATCGACAACTTGCTGATACCCGCGAAAGCCGGAGCCGTCTGGTCTGTGGGGGTGGCGGAGAATTCGAGCGCCGCCGTGCTTGTCTCATTCGCGTACACGCTGGAGTCCATAGCAGTGACGACGACATACACCGGTTCGTCGTCGTCCAGCCCGGTCAGGTGATATGCGGTCGTTGCGGCTGCCTGCCGATCCGGCGGCGCGTTAAAATTCTGTCCTCCGGGGGTGTCGGACAGATACACGTTGTAGTACACCGGAGTCGAGCGATCCGTCGCCGCCGACCATGACAGCACAAGTTCTCCTCCCGCTGTTGAATCTACCGCGCTCTGCAGCCCCGTCCACGTCGGCGGCGTCTGGTCGGTCGGCATCGCCGACAGCGTTGCCGTGTTGGTTTCGATGTTCGATCTACCGTCTTTGGCTCGAACTCCGAAGTAATACGTCGTCCCGTTCGTCAGCGATGTCACATTGTATGCCAGCGCCTGCGTCGAAGCGTGTAGCGACGACGCGTTGAACAAAACCGTTGGCGCAGAATTGGTCGATTTGTAGATGTTATAAACGATGGGCGTTGTCGGGTCCGTCGCGGCGTTCCATTCCAGCCTGACTTCTCCGCCCTCTGTCGTGTCTTCCGCCGTTTGTAATCCGGCGAAGGCTGGCGGCGCGAAGTCGTTAGGAACCGCTCCTTTTACGACATTGTTGGTTTCCGTGTTTCCGAACGCGTCTCTCGCGCGGATTATAAAATAAGTGTAAATCCCGTTCGTCAGGCCTGACACGGTGGCGGTCGCGCCGGTGGCCGTCTGCTTCACCCCGCCCGCGATTATTGTCGCCGGAGTTGAACTTGAACTGTAATAAATCAGGTAGTCTACAGGCGGCGAGTTGTCCGTCGCCGGGGTCCATGTTAGATTTATCGCTCCGTATGTCTGCGCGTCGGCGGCCGTTTTCGCGCCGTCGAACAAAGGCGCGGATGTGTCAACCGGCGTCGCCGTCCTGACAACAGTGTTGCCGTCCGCGTTGCCGTTGTTGTCTCTGGCCCGCACCGAGAATGAGTGGATGACTCCGTTGGTCAGGCCCGTCATGGTGTATGGACGCGTGGAAACGATTACGGTCGGCGTCGAGTAGTTTATCGGGTCGCCTCCCGTCGAGTAGTAGATGAGATATTTTATCGGCGTCGACTGGTCGGTCGCGGGTGTCCAATCAAGTTGAACCGCCCCTCCGGCTCCCGTGTTCGCCGCGCTTGTCAATCCAGCAAACACCGGCGGCGTCGAATCCGTCGGCGTCGCGGAACGCTCTTCCGTATTGACGCTCGACACCCCGCCCGAATCCACTGCCCTGACCACCACATAATAAAGCGTCCCGTTCACCAGTCCGGTGATGGACGCGCTTAATGCCTGCGTAGTCGTTTTCGGCGTTGTGAAGTTCTGGCCTCCGGATGTCGTCGCCACGTAAACGTTGTAAGTTATGGGAACCGACGGATCGGCAGCAGCCGACCACGATGCCGTCAGCGTCCCGCCAGTTCCTGCGTCCACCAAGTCCTCAATCCCCGCGAACACCGGCGCAACTCCGTCGTTCGGCTTGGCCGATTTGTTCACAGTATTCTTTTCTTCCCTCTTGCCGGGGTCCATCGCCCGCACGACGAAGTAATACGTCGTTCCGTTCGTCAGTCCGGTCACGACCACTCCCGTCGCGTTCTCGGTCGTGTATGCGGGCGTGGCGAACACCGTCACTGTCTGGGTGGCCATGTAGATGTTGTATGTTATCGGAGCCGAATCGTCCGTCGCCGCAGTCCATGACAGTTGAATCTCTCCGCCGCTTCCGGTTGCCGCTGCCGACGCAAGCCCGGTGAACACAGGGTTAGCGCCGTCCGTCGGCACGCACTTCGTGTAGCCTCCGATGCTCGCGTTCGGAAATACCGCCGCCTCGGAGCCGCCGTAGTTGCCGGCTGCGTCCATCGCCTTGGCCACGAAGAAATACTCCTGCCCCATTGTCAGCCCTTCGACGTCGTGCCTCGTCACGTCCTCGCCCTGCGTATATGGCGGAGACACGAAGTCGAAGTGTTCCTCGCCGTATTCCGTCGCGGTGAAAACCTCGTATGTTATCGGGAACGAGTTGTCCAGCGCAGCTTGCCAGCCCACCTGTATCGTGTCGCCTTCCCCCTTGTCGAGACAGAAGTTCACCCCTTCGAACACAGGCGGTATCGCGTCTGTGGGCGTCACCGTGAACTCCACAGTGTTGGTTTCCCTGTTCCCCTCTTTGTCCTCCGCTCGCACGGCGAAGGTATAGGCCACATTGTTGGTCAGTCCGGAAATTACCGCCTCTTCGGCGGTCGTCACGAAAGTTTGCGGATTGTTATAGTCGAGGATGGCTCCGCCTTGGTTGTAAAAAATGTAATACTTTATGGGTTGCGAATTGTCCGTCGCCGCAGTCCAAGTCAGTTGAACCGAAGCCCCGCTTTCCATGTCGGCGGCGGCTCCGAGTCCGGCGAACGTCGGCGCCACCGCGTCCGTCGGCGTGACGCTCAGTTCGACGGTGTTTCCATCGTTAAGCCCGCCTTTGTCCCTCGCCCTCACCGCAAAATAATACACGGTGTTGTTCTGCATGCCGGTCACTGTGTATGTGGTGACTCCCGACACAGAGAATGTCGGGTGCGACCAGTTGTACGCGCCGGACGCCCCGGCGGCGAATATATCGTATGTTATCGGGTGCGGCGGGCTGGTGTTGTCCGTCGCCGCCGCCCACGTCAGCGTCGCTTCCCCGCCCTGCCCCGTGTCGACCGCCGTTGAGATGCCCGCGAAGACCGGGGCCTCCCCGTCGGTGAGCGTCACCGTCACATAGTTTGTGTTCTCATCCTCGTTGGCGAGCGGAGACGCGTCCGCCGCTCGCACAATGAAGTATATCGTCTCCCCGTACAGCAGCGCGGGATCCGTTATCTCCACCGAACCGGAGTCCGTGGTGGTTGCGAAAGGCGTTCCTAAATCGAACTCTTCCGGCTCCAGCGCGGCATAAATGTTATATGTTATCGGCGGATTCGCGTCTGTCGCCGCTTCCCATTCGAGAATCACCCCGGGGTCCGGCGCGTTCTCCGCGTCCGTGGCCGCCGTCACTCCGCCGAACAACGGCGGATACGTGTCAGTGTCCGCTATGAACGTCAGCGAGTCGTCGTCATTGTATTGCAATAAATACGGGCCTTCGTCCTCCGGCCCCGGCACGATCGACACAAGCCCCTTCGGCCCGAACGTCTCAAACGTCAGCGGCGTCCCGGCTATCTCTTGATACTGGGGGTTTACAGCGTACAGCTTTTTCTGCGTTGTCGACACGATGTAAAGGTTCTTCGTCTGCGGATGATACGCGATGTCGGTTATGTTTGAAATGCCCGAAGGGCTGATCACCTGAATCGCCTCGTTCGAATTTCCGTCTATGACTGTCGCCACGCCCGCAGGATGCATCACGTATATCAGGTTGTCCTCTTCGTTCACCACTATCTTGTCCGGCGACGAAAAAACCTGAATCCGCACTATGAAGTTGTTCGTCGTTCCGTTGTATATGTAAACTTCGCCCCGGATGTTGTCGGACACATATATCTTGCCGGTAGTCTCGTTTACGGCCACCCCTCGAGGCGAGGTCAACTCGTTTCCCATCAGCGTCGCGACGGTTGCGTAGGTGTCCGCGTTCATCACCGTCACCAGTTGGGAGCCGGGCCGCGCCACGTACACCCTCTTGGCCGCCGTGTTCACCGCGATTCCTCTCGGAGACCCGCCCATCGATATCGGAGCTTCCATCAGCCCGGAATTTATGTCATATATGTAAAGCTTCAGATCGTTCAGCCCCGTAATGAACGCCTTTGGGGAAACCGGGTCGTTATACACCGCCACTTCCCACGGGTACGAGCCGGAGCCGGTGTCGATGTAATCGACCGAGGGCGGGTCGAACTCCATTCGCACAAGCCTGCTGCTTGCCGGGAGCGTCAAGAAAGCCTGTCCCAACGCGCCGTCGTCATACATCGCCCCGTCGTTTACCGTCCCGGTCAAAGAGCCGGCCGATCCCACTTCTGTCACTTCGGCGATCGCGGGAGCCGCGCAGACCAATAGCGCGGCTATGCCGCTGATGACGGCCGCCCGAATTCGTCTTCCTGTTTTTAGGTTGCGGAAAATCAAGTCCTTTTTCCTTTCGCGCGCGGCGAGTCCGCCGGCGGCTTCACCCGCTTTTTTCACCAATGCGGGTTGAAATCGAAGAAAGGGATGAGATGTCGGCGAATCGAGCGGGAACGAGGGAGCATACTGTTTCGTATGCGGCCAAGTTCGAGCCGATGACTCAACGACGTAAACCGCCCTTTATTTGATTTCCCGGATTTTCCCCGTGAAAAATCCGGGTTAATCCCGCTAGGTTCTCCCCTTTGCGCCTGACCGGGCTGTCTTCGGCTTTCTCATAAAACGCCCATACGCAAACCCGCCGACTGTCCCGGGTTTGTCCCGCGCCGATACAGCGCCTCTTTTCCGACTATTAAATTATAACATATTGAATTATTTCTGTTGAATAATTTTATTAAATGTCAAATCCTTAAGCGCCGCTCAACCAGAGAAACCGGGCTTGTGCCGTCATAATCCTGTCGCCGTCATTCGGGAGAAAACCCTAACCCGCATTTTTCACCAATGCGGGTTGAAAGCGAAGAAAGGGATGAGATGTCGGCGAATCGAGCGAGAACAAGGGAGCATACTGTTTCGTATGTGACGGCAGTTCGAGTCGATGATTCAACGACGTATATCGCCCTTTATTCGATTTCTCGGTTTTTTCCCGTGAAAAATCCGTGCTAAGTCGCGCCCCGTCCGGCCGTCAACCGACTTTGCTTCCCACGCTTTGCAGTGTCATCCCAACCAGATCCAGCGCCGTCTGTCCGCTCATGTTTGCTATTCTTGTTGTGTCTATTCCGGTCTGGTTCAATAACTGGCTCTTGGTGTAGTCCACTATCTCTCTTGCCATGTCCGTGTCTTCTATCCTAGACCTGCTGGCCTCGACGTTTATCACCTCGGCCATATTGTCATTTATAATATGCTCGATTCGGTTAATCATCGTTCCCGTGTCGGCGCGCCTGTTATTAAGGCTGTCCAACGCGTTGTCCAGAGAATTGATCGAGGCCTGCGCAAGCGCCGTCGAAGTGAACGAGGCCGACACTCCGAGCGCAAATGAGGACACTTCGAACATCCCCAGCCTCACCACCTGCGTGTTCTCGTCGTTGTCCGCCCCTATCTGCCCTCTGTCCTTTTCTTCCGGCTCAACTGGCGGCTCATTAAAAAAGACTCCGTAATTCAATGGGGCCCCTGCACGCTCGTTGTCAATTATTATCGTCCACTGCCCCGGAGCCGGGTCAGTAATAGTGAAACTCTCCTCGTCCCATCCTCCTGAGCCTGCATATCCCGCCCAGCCTGAATAGTTCACGGATGTCGCGCTTGTTATTGCTGGCGCCGAAACGGTCCCGCCCCCGCCCAGATAGGCGGTCACTCCGGGCGCTCCGTACGTAGCATACAGATATCCGAACGCCTCCGTCCCGTCGGGGGAAAGCAAGTTGAAATCCGGAAAATCATCCGTCCCATCAAACCAACAGCCATTTATCTCCACCACTCCGGCTATAGCCATCGAAGCCAAGTCAACAGATATGTACACCTGACCGGGATGCACAAGAGCAACTAATCCGCCCGGAACCTCGCTGAAACCCGGACCGAAAACTCTCATTCCGTTAAATTTCACCGTCGTGTTGATTTGGTTTATCTGATTCACCAGAGACCCGGCTTCGGCCTGCATTTTCTGTCTGTCATCCGCCGTTAGCGTCGCTTCGTTCGCCGCGCGCACCGCCAGTTCGCGTATCCTGTTGATACAGTCGTTTACCTCAGCCATCGCCGCGTCTCTCAATTGCAGATAACTGACGCAGTCCTGCGCGTTCTGGTTGGCCGTCGTCAGCCCTCCCGTCCGCGCCTTCATAGATGTCAATATGCAAGTCCGCTCGGATCGTCCGCACCCCGGTTCACCTGTAGCCCGGAAGACAGCTTTTCGGCTCCTCCGTTTAGCTTGAGCCCTGTCGCCCTCAGTTGATTGTTGCCTATCATGGAGCTGATGTTTGTGTTTACACGCATCTCATTTCCTCCTGATTTCGTCGCTCCGGCATCCTTGACGGAGGATCATCTGTCCGGGCTATTGCGCAATTATTGACACGCGCAACATCAATCCCTCTCAGGCTCGCACAACGCACATCCGCCGCGCATGCCCGCGATCAGAAACGCTTATTGCCCGGCCATGCCCGCATCACGCTCCGCTGCGCGATTCCCGCGAACACGCTTTTCCCCTTTTTCCTTCTCTGTCATCTTTAATCGACATAAAAGCCACGCGACTTAACACCGCCTCCAAAATATTTGCTCTATTGCTCTATTATTTTCTCCGGCCGCTTCGCTTTTTCTTTCGGCCCCGCCTCTCGCTCACGCTTTGCGTTTGACTACGCCCCCGCTTCTTATATATCCTTATTGTCGCGGGCGTCCGCGCTCCGCCTCACTTCTATTATTGCGAGGTCTTTATCCCTATGAAAAACCAACGAGTTCTCGTCGTCGCGGCCCATCCCGACGATGCCGATTTCTACTGCGGCGGCGCTGTCGCCTTCTGGATTTCCAAAGGAGCAACGGTCCACTACGTAATCTGCACAGACGGCGCCATCGGCGCGGACTCCGCGGACGTCGTCCCCGCAGAGCTTGCCGCCCTCAGAAAAAAGGAACAGTCCGACGCCAATGCCGCCCTCGGAGTCCGTCAAACCGTCTGGCTCGACTATCCGGACTTCTCCCTCCCCGCCGGCGAACAACTCCGCAAAGACATCGCTCGCCAAATCCGTCGCTTCAAACCTCACATCCTCGCCACCTTCGACCCGTGGCTCCGCTACGAACTCCACCCCGACCACACCGTCGCCGGTCGCGAAACCATCTACGCCCGCCTCGCCGCCAGACTCCCTCTCCGCTACCCCGACCTAAATGACGAAGGGCTCCTCTCTTGGCCCGTCGAACGCCTTTTCCTATTTAAAACGGATAATCCAAACACTTGGATAGACACCGAAGACTTCATCAAAACTAAATTCAATACTCTCAAATGCCACGCCTCCCAGTTCAAAGAACTCGCTTCCGACGACACCTTCGGCCTTTCTCTCCTCAAACAACTCTCCAAACGCCATCCTGAGACAGGCCGCATCGCCGAACCGTTTAGAAATATTCCTCTGGAAGGTTTAGAAGGTCTTATGAATTACATCTCTCTCTAATCTTTCGTCTGAAAGCAGGCTCATTATGAAATTTCATTCGTTATTGCTTCTTTTCTCCTTGCTTTTATTAGCTTTTTTCTCTATTTCCTCCAATTGTGCTCTTTGTAATATTTCTATTCAAGATTTCTACGCTTATGATTCCTCTGCTCCTTTAAATCCGAAATTGTCCGTTCTAGAAGAATCTCTCGACTATTCTCTCTACCGTGTCGAATATGATAGCGTTTGGGGCCGCCGCGTTCCCGCTCTCTATATGGTTCCGAAGAAATGTGGCCATCCTAATCCGGCAATTGTATTCGGACATGGTTTTACAGGAAAAAAAGAGGATATGCGTAAATATCTATCCCTGCTTTCCGAAAAATGCTACTGTGCTATCTCGATTGATATGTGGTATCATGGCGAACGCAACATCGCAAATAAGAAAATGTACAGCAAACATCTCTACCAGATGCGAGAAGGCCTCGCCGGCTCAGTTGTCGATCTTCGCCGTGCCGTGGACTTTCTTGAGACAAGAAGCGACGAGGTTGACCACTCACGCATTTCCTATCTCGGCGGCAGTATGGGGGGCATACTGGGCGCTCTCTTGGCCGGGGTGGAATCCCGCATTAAATGCCCTGTTCTTGTCGTTGGGGGGGCAGATTGGTCATATCTGGTCAAGAATAGCATCGTCGTTCAGGTTGACCTCTCTAGCGACGGCATGTCCAGAAGTCTCGCCGATTCGGCCAGACGCATCCTCGCTCCTGTCGATCCTATCAACACCGTCCAACTAATATCACCCCGCCCCCTCCTAATGATTAACGCCAAACACGATATCCTTGTTAACCCTGCCTCCAATAAAAAAATGTTCCTTCGCGCCAAAGCGCCCCGCAGAATCGTCTGGTTTGCATCCGGTCACGGCGTGCCCGAAGATGAAACAATGGATATTGTCATTGATTGGTATGATAAGTATCTACGCAATGACCATGTGCCGGATTTCTATTCCACCAATGAAGGATGGAAAACCGAAGCAGTCAATATCGACATGTCCGCACAACTGCCTCCCGTGTCTGACTCCTTTCCTCTGTCCGAGTATCTTGCTTACGACCGCGACCTCCCGCTTATCAGCCTAAGAGACCCGATACCCTCATCCGACCCCTTCGTGTCCAAATTCGCAATATCGTTTCAAGGGGTGCGGGATCGCATGGTTTCCGGTGTCCTTAACATACCCTCACAAGGTTCCGCGCCTTTTCCTGTCGCTGTCTTCATACATGATATCGGCGACAGTCCCTCTAATCTCGATATGCTTGTGGACACTCTTGCCCGCATCGGCTACGCTTCCGTATCCATAGACTCCTACCAGTTCACGGATAAGGCGTCTGACCCTCTTGCTGCCATGTCAAACGGCCCTTTTAATGCTAGAAATCTTTATGTACAAACAATTCAGGACAATCTAAGGCTTATAGATTTTCTTGAAAAGCTAAACACTGTCACCACAAGCGGCATGACCTTCATCGGAATGGGTTCAGGAGCCTCTATCGCTCTCTCTGCATCCTTTTTAGACACCAGAATACAGAAGGTGGTCTCAATAGAAACGCCAACTGATTTATTAAAGTATAATATTTTAAAGTTATACAATAGGGTCACTGTTTTTCATTCTTGGTCGAACGAAAGCTATTCCCGCAATGCTTTTGCGCCTGTTGATCCTTTAAACCTCATTAATAGCTCCTCAAGCGCTTCTATTCTGTTTATCAGAAAGGATAAATCGAATGAAAACGAATTTATGAACACCTTGTCCATGTTTAGAAACGTTCCCGGCGCTTTTTATGTTCCGAACACGTCATCAGATACTACTTCAGGTGAATCTGACATCGGAAGCGCGCTTGCCGCTATCGCTTCGTTCATTACTGACGCTCACATTAAAGAACCATCTGATTCTGTTTCTTATTTGCATAATATTGCCTTTGTGTCCATCAATACCGCTGTAGAGCCTCATATATCATCCGTTCACGGATCCGTTTCTCATACCTGCTCTGTTTCCAATATTAACGCCAATTTGTCTGACTCTCTCGTCTCATCCCTAATGATTATCAACGCGAGAATCGATTGCGCGACCGATTCAGCCAAAACCGTGATCGCTGCCGTGTCCAGCATGAACAAACATGTTTCTTATATCCAGCTTTATGATAATGGACAAAATGGCGATAATGCTGCAGGCGACAATATATTTACCGGCTCATACAAAATTCCTTCTTCAGATTATGAGTCCTTTAATATAAGGGTCGGCGGCGTTACAAATAGCTGGTATCCAATGGTTGAGAAAACCATATCAAGCGCTCATTGAGTTTCAATTCATGGTTATTGAGCTTAAAGACATAGCTGATTCAGACATCCCCATAATCAACAGATGGCTGACTCTTGAGCATGTAATACGACGCTGGGGCAATGTGGCATTTGAAGACCTGCCTACGCAAGGTCTTGGCAATGCAGTCATCGTTTGCGACGGTCTGCCCGTCGGCTATATCCAGTGGCAACATCCTAGTAGAAGCGAACTGGACACAGCGGGCTTGTACGATATCCCAACTGATATTGTCGACATTGATATATTCATTGGCGAAATCTCTATGCTCAGACGTGGAATAGGGCATTGCGCTGTCCGATGTCTCATCGAACGGATTAATCATCAATTCAGCACGCCTATCGTTTATATGGCATGTGCTGCGATAGACAACTCGGCGTCTATTGGAATGTTCGAAAAGGCCGGATTCAAACAAGACCGCGTATTTGACGATGCTCCTGACGGCGGGCTTCATGTTCTTTTGCTTTATCGGTCATAATTGTAAATATATCAATGAAATAGCATATAATAATACAATCATAGTGATATCCACTTCTACCAAAAACATGTTTTTTATTCTCTTTTGTAACGATAATTACATTGTTAAGTAGCGTATGGACAGTTATGTCAAATCGCAGATTGATTTGTCCAGATTATATATCTATAAATTTCTTGTTCTTTCCAGCAAGTTTCTTGTTTTAATATAATCTAATCGCAGATAAGTCGATTTAGGACACACTGTCATGAAGTCCGTCAACGCGCTCAAAAACAGCATTGGACACTTCCCTTTCGCATCAGTTTTGAGACCGGTTCAGTCGTCTAAATCTGATTGGACAATCGTCGCGATGCGAGAAAACAGCAAGAAAAAACGTCCATCCCGCTACACAGAAAATGTCCTTATATGGCTTGATTGTTAAAAATGAAGGAATGAGGCTTCCGGCCATGGAAGTATTTCTCCGGAGGAAGAAACAAGTGTGATGCCGCGTTCGCGCGAAACAATTTCGCCTATCCTTGTAGCGCGTGTTCCGGCAGATTCGATATTTCGTTCTAAATCGTCAACTTTTGAGGCGGACGCGGTTATCAGCAGATTAAAATCCTCTCCGCCGCGAACGGCGAAAGAGGCAAAAGAGACATCCGAGCGTCTTGCCCACGCGCGGAGATCAGGCGATGTGGGTATTTTTTCCTCATAAATAACCGCGCCTACGCCGGATCTGGCTGTGAGACGCGGCAAATCCACCGCAAGGCCGTCGCTGAGATCCATCATTGCCGTCGGAGCAAGAGACGCAGAAGCGGCCAGACCCGCTGCAAGCGAAGGTTCTGGAGCAAGGTGGCGGTTGATAAGTCGCTTCATAAAAGGAATAGTGATTTCGGATTTCGGAAACAAACTAAGTATCTGTAGCCCCGCCGCACTGTCTCCGCACGTGTCTGTGACAAGAATTATATCGCCGGGAGCCGCGCCTTTGCGAAGGATCGCGCGATTTTTGCGCGCTCGGCCCAGCATGGCGATATTGACAATAGCCCTGTCCGAGCGCACAGTGTCGCCTCCCGCAATGACGACGCCGTATCTTTCACAAGCGGCGGCGATGCCTTCATAAAGAGATTTTATGAAGTATTCCCTCGCGCGGGGCCTTGCGCCGACGGAGACGACAGCCGCAGTAGGCTTGCCGCCCATCGCCGCGATGTCGCTGACGCTTGCCGCAATCGCTTTCCAGCCCACTTGATAGGGAGATGCCCATTCAAGGTTGAAGTGAACGCCCTCGACCAGCAGGTCGGTTGTCACGAGAGTCTCGGAATCGTCCGCGCTCTCGCAGAGCGCCGCCGCGTCGTCTCCTATCCCGACGCGCACCGGCGGCCCCGGCGGGCCGAGGATGGTTTTGATGCGCTCTATCAGCGCGTCCTCGCCGGGTTGTTCTTTGCCGCGTTTTCCGGCCATCTGCGCGCGCTCTCTCTGTTCCGGGCTTCCAGTCCGCGTGCCGCCGTCAGCCCTTTTTCGCGCCTGCAGCGTCCTTCGGCGCGTCCATGTATTCTACATCAAAACCCCCCCGCTGAACACACCCGCCGCGACGCGCTTCGCGCGCCTGTTTAAAAGGAACCGTTTTGTTGCTATATTATTGCCGCGCGGCGTTCATCGTCGCGCGGTTCGGAGGGCGCGGTGGAATTGCGGATTATCGCCGACATAGAAACGGTCTCGGCGGCGGAAACCGAGGAGCTTGGGCGGCTCATAGGAGAGGCGCTCGAACGCGGCGCGTTCATCGCCCTCGAAGGCGACCTCGGCGGCGGCAAAACCACTTTCACGCGCGGCCTCGCGCGCGGCCTCGGCATCGCCTCCAACGTCACCAGCCCCACATTCCAACTCGTCCGCGAATACGAAGGCCGAATCGCCCTTTTCCACTTCGATTTCTATCGTCTCGAAACCGCCTCTGAGCTTGTGGATTTGGACATTGGCTACTGCCTCGGCGCGGGCGTAGTCGTGGCGGAGTGGGCGGACAGGTTTCCGCCTCCCGAATCGGACTCTCTTCTGAGGCTCAGGTTCGACTGGGCGGGCGAGAGCCGAAGGCGCATCCGCCTCGAAGCATGCCCCCGCGCCGCCGCCGCCCTCGAAAAATCGGACTCCCTCCGGCTCAGGCTGTCCGCGCCGCCCGGAGGCGAACAATGAAAATCCTCGGCATAAGCACATCCGGCTCGACCTGCGGCGCGGCCCTGATGCGCGACGGCGTCATACTCGGCTGCGACTCATTCCCCGGCGCTCGCAAATGTTCCGAAGAGCTGATTCCCCGCATGGAGCGCCTTCTTTCCTCCAACGGCCTCGACTTGCGCTCTCCGGACATGTTCGCCATCGACATCGGCCCCGGCGGCATGACCGGGTTGAAAATCGGCATCGTCACGATTAGAACCCTTTCTCAAGTCCTTTCCATCCCCATCTCTCCGGTATCGTCGCTCGAAGCGCTCGCCCGCTCCGCCCCCGAAGACGCCGCCCTTGTGATGCCGGCCCTGCCCTGTACGAAGTCCACCTTTTACGCCGCCCTGTTCCGCCGCGCTCCCGGCTCCCTGCCAGAACGCCTCTCGCCGGACGCCCTGCTTGATCCCGGCTCGCTACCCTCGCTACTCTCCGCCGCGCCCGGCGACCAGCCCCTCCACATCGTCGGAGACGCCCCCGACGCCCTCCGCGCCTCCCTCTCCTCGCTCATCGGCCCCAGCGCCCTCTTCCGCGACCCCGCCGACTCCCGCCCGACCGCCGTCGCTGTCTGTGAAATCGCCGCCTCCGGCCCCGCCCCCTCCCGATTCTCCGACATCCTTCCGAACTATCTGTGCGTCACTGCGGCGGAGAACAACTTCGGCATAAAAGTCTGACCCGGCTCTTGTAAACCTTCACTGTTTTTCAAATCCGAAAAACATCCCTCCTTCCCCTCTTGTGCTATAATTCCGGCGTCGCAACCGCGCGACAGCCGCTTGTTCCGGGAGGACGACTCGACATGGTAAAAAGAGACGAACTGATAACCTTCATCGACGATTGCTTCGGACGGGAATTCCGCGCCAAAGCTAAACGCAAAGACAACTACGTCAACGGCGTTCAGATAAGAGGTCGCGCCGACGTGAAAAAAGTCGCTCTCGGCGTCAGCGCAAGCCTAGACTTCCTCAAACTATGCCGCAAATCAGGCGCGGACCTCGTCATCATCCATCACGGCATCGGCCTAGACGGGCTGGATCACCACATATCCCCGCTTCTCAAAAACAGGCTCCGCGAGCTTATCGACGGCGATATGACGCTCCTCGCGTTCCACTATATGCTCGACGCGCACCCCGTTTTCGGCAACAACGCCCAAATCATCGAAAAAGCCGGCGCCCGCATCGTCGCCCCCTTCCACGAAGATTGGGGCTTCGTCGGCGAACTCCCCTCCCCCCTCCCCCTAGACTCCGTCATTGCCACCCTCTCCCGCGTCTTCGGCTCAGACCCCGTACTCTTCCGCAACGGCCCCAAACGCGTCAGAAGAATCGGAACCGTCAGCGGCGGCGGCGCTCCCAGAATGTCCAACATTGCCGAAATTATCGACTCCGGCGTCGACCTCTACCTCACAGGCGAAGCCAAAGAAGAAATCCCCGCCATCTCTAAGGAAATCAAAATCAACTACGCCGCCTTCGGTCATTACAACACCGAAAAATTCGGCGTCACCGCCCTCGGCGACTTGATAAAAAAACAATATCCCGCCCTCGACGTCCGCTTCTTAGACGTCCCTTGCCCCCTCTGAAAGCGCCTCCGGCGGCCAAAGAGAAAAGACCAAGAGATAAAAGCCAAAGACCAAAGAGAAACTTTTGAAAAAGTTTCTCTTTGGAATCTCTTCAAAACGTTTCAATGGTCGTCGGGAGAGAATCGCTGCCGCGCTTCTTCTCCCGACGCCCCATGTAAATCATTTGGAAATAGATGCCTATTAGCTATCCTATCCGGGCGACCCGACGGGTCGCCCCTACAATTCTTTTGTTTCAATATCATTTATGAAGAAGTTTCCTCTGAAAACATCTTTCCCAATATCCTTTCACATGAGCGCGGCGGAGCGAAGGCGCGAACGCGCCCGCTTCGCCGCGCGCAAGGAAACATTTTGAAAGGGATTTTAAGGGAAAACTTTTTCAAAAGTTTTCCCTTAACACACAGTTTCTTTCCTCATTGTGTGAAGTTCGGCGCGGTTTCTGCCGTAGATATAGTATGCGGACGACGCGCGCGGATGGTCGCGCGCGCGCTTTCGGAGTCGATATGACAGGAATGTTGTCTTTCAACGATGTGCGCGTGGCCGACCTGAAAGTCTCGTCGAGCGACCTTGCTGCGGCGCGCTCTTCGGGCGGCTCTCAATTCTATCAGGCCCGCGTCATCGATTTTCAGGATGGCAAGGCCCTGCTCGAAATCAACGGCCGCACAGTCGTCGCCGAATCGAACGTGCCTCTTTCCCTTCACGGCGAGTTCAAGCTCTCCGTCAAAGGGTTCGACTCTTCAGGCCGCACCGTTCTTCAAGTGGTGGGCGCTGTCGAGGAAGGCTCGTCCTCCATCCGCCCCCTGTCAAACGCGATGATCTCGTCCCGGCTCATGGGATTCGACCTGCCCGAACACGCCGCCGCCCCGGAAGCCGCCCGCTCCCTGCTCCAATACGGAGTCCCCGTCACCAAGCCCAACATGGAATCCATGCTCTCCGCCCTGCCCCAGAACGCCTCCCGCCCCATTATCGAGTTCGCCGCCTCCCTCATCGCCGAAAACCTCCCGCTCTCGCGTGAACTTGTTCAGCTTCTCCCTTCTCTGGCATCCCAACTCGACTCCATTCCGGCGGACATGAAATCCGTCGGCGACGCCGCGTTGCGCGCTTCGGGCGCTCTGCCGACGGACACTGCCGCAACCACAAAAATATCCGCCGAACTGGCCGCGCTCATCGCCCCGAACGGCGAAGACCCCGCAGAGATCGCCGCCCGTCTTCCGGACTTCGTTAAAGCCTTCATCAATTCCGCCGAATCGCGGCTTGCCGCTCTCATCGAATCGGGCGTCGCCCCGGCTGACGCCTCTGCGTCGGCCCGCGCCGCTTTGGTCGAATCTCTCGCCTCCATGCTCTCGCTCGTAAGCGGCTCCGCGGACGCCGTGCCGGAACACGTCGCGCGCGCCCTGCAAACCCTCATGGCAAAAATCAACGCCGCTCCGGCTCCCGCGTCGGACCCCGCTCAAACATCGGCTTTAGAGACAATTAAATCCTCCCTGAGCGATTCTATGGCAAAGGCCCTGTCGCCGGACACTCCACCCGCGCTTCAAGCCGCCGCCGTCCGCTCCGCCGTCGCTATGGCTCTGGCGCAAACCCTCGCGTCCCAGCCGCAACCCAGCGCCGCCGACGGCGCGACCGTAACCCTCCCCGCCCCTTCCGCCTCTCTAGCAGACTTCGCCGCCCTCCCAGCCTCTCTCAAAAACGCTCTCTCGCTCTTCGAACAATTCGCCTCCCAACAACCCCCCATTTCCTCTCCGGACGCCGCCCGCGACGCGCTCCCGAACGCGCTAGCCCGCCTCGCCCCTCTGCTCAACTTCAACTTCGACTCCACAACCTCGCCCGCCGTCAAACAGTTCGTCGAATCTGCCGCCGAATGGGCCAGACTAGCAGCTATGCCGGATTCCCGAAACACGCCCGAACTCGCCGCCGCTACAGAAAAACTCGCCGACATCGTCCGCAACCCCGCCCTCAAAATGGAAATAGACTCCCTTGACCGCCAACTGCGCGACCTGCCCGACTTCCGCGCCGCCCTCTCCCGCGCCGCCACCGCCACCCAAAACGAACTGCCCGCTCAGGCCCTTCGTTCTCTCTCTCTCTCCCTCCAATCCGCCAACCTCGCAAACCTCGCCCATCACACCGGCTCCGCCCCTCTCGAATCTCACGTCGCCTTCTTCCCCATCCGCGTCGACGACCACGTCGAAATCGGCAAACTCAAAATATACCGCCGTCAGGACGAATCACGCGACCGCCGCCCCTCTTCCCCCGCCAAACCTCTCAACCCCTTCGACGCCCGTCTCGTCCTCATTCTCGACACCGAATTCCTCGGCCTCACTTCCATCTCTCTCAACACTTTCCCCAATAAGTCCGTCAAATGCGACATCGACGTTCAGGACGCCCGGCGCGCCCGGGCTCTCGAAAAAAATGCCGACGAACTTCGCGACGCCCTCAAAAACACCGCCTACGAAAACAACTCCGTCAATATCCGCGTCCGCAGAAGAAAAAATCCCGCCGCCTCCGACCCGGATTCCCCCTCCAATGACGCTCATAACGTCTTCTCCGTCGATATGAGGATCTAATGTTCTTCTTCATTCCTTCCAACCCATTACGCGCCTCACACCCAGACGACCTCGCGACTCTCCCCTTCCTTCCCTTCCACTTCCTCGAAAATCTCCTTTCGGCTTTCTGGCTGTTCGCAAATTTCCTCTTAAACATTGGCTGTTTTGTGTTTGCGAAACCATCATGGGGACAGTTCCGGCTATGAGCGAAGACAAAGAACAAACATTCCGGAAAAAAGCCGCCGCTCTCTCTTACGACAAAGACCGCGACGTCGCCCCCAAAGTGACCGCCGCCGGAAAAGGCTACGTCGCCGAACGCATCATCGAACTCGCCCGCGAACACGGCATCCCACTCCACGAAGACCGCTCCCTCGTCGAAGTCCTCGTTAAACTCGATCTCGGCGACACCATCCCATACGAACTCTATCAAGTCGTCGCCGAAACCCTCGCCTTCATCTACCGCGTCGAACGCCGCGCCCGCAAAGGCCAACTCTGATTCGCTTATAGTTAGTTGTTCCTGAAAACCGATAATAGATTTCCACAAAATAAACCACAAAGTCACGAAGTCACAAAAAAGACTTAGCCCGCCTTTCCCTCGTAAAAACTTCGGGTTATGGCTGACAATAACTCCGGCCCGCCACACATGAGAAACACGGGGACTGACAACGCGCTTTCTGCGGCTGCCTGTACCCGCTTTTCGCTGCCACGGCAACCCCCTCCTCTAAAATTCAGAAGCCGGTTTTTGCCATGAACGAAGTTCAGCAAAAACCGGCGTCCAAGAGTTTTTTTGGAAGGGGCGCAGGGAAACCTATTTTTTGCAAAAAATGGTTTCCCAGCACACTCATAAAACCAAAAACAACTTTTAATCAAACTCACATTTACCCTATTTCGGATTTTATGCTTTTTTTTATCTTAATTTTGATTGCGGCGATTCGCCGCTTTGCCTTTGCCGGGAATTCATTCCCGGCCCCCATATAGGACGGGAACGCCGATTCCCGCCGCCCTCCTCTCAAATTTAGGAGCCGGTTTTTGCCATGAACGAAGTTCAGCAAAAACCGGCGTCCAAGAGTTTTTTGGAAGGGGCGCGGGGAAACCTATTTTTGCAAAAAATGGTTTCCCCGCATACCACCACAAACTATTAACACCATTGGGAACACCGTGCGCCGTTTCCCTGTTATAATCCCCATGTCGGCCGCATGACGGCCTATCACAAACGGAGGATTGCCACTGAAATGTCAAATACCGATAACAACCTGAAAGAAGCGTTCGCCGGCGAATCACAAGCCAACAGGAAATACCTCGCGTTCGCAAAAAAAGCCGATCAGGAAGGATTCCCGCAAGCAGCCAGACTCTTCAGAGCCGCTGCGGAAGCCGAAACAGTTCACGCCCACGCCCACCTGCGCGCCCTCAAAGGCATAGGCTCCACCAAGGATAACCTTCTCGAAGCAGTAAACGGCGAAACTCACGAGTTCAAATCAATGTACCCTCCCATGATCGAAACCGCCAAGGCAGAAGGCAACAAACAAGCCGAAATCTCCTTCTCCTACGCCAACGCCGTCGAACAAATCCACGCCGGACTCTTCCAGAAACTACTCGACACGCTCGATTCAGCACACGAAAACTCTCCTTATTTCGTATGCCCTGTCTGTGGGTTCACTTCTGAAAACGCCGCGCCGGACACTTGCCCCGTCTGCTCGGCCAAAGGCGAAAAGTTTATTAAAATAGATTAGTTTTTCCGTCTTTCGGTTTTGCGCATCAAGCGCGCGGCTCTTTAACGACTTGCACTTACCCGAAGCCAGCATTAAATATCGGGCCGCTTAATTTGCATCGCGGCGATTAATCGCCGCTCTGCCTTTGCGGGCATTCATTCCCGGCCCCCGTATTGAGAAATAATACGGGTTGCGCTCACAATCTCCTTCCTGACTATGCCTAAAGATCAGTCAAAAACAATGCGTTATTTTGTATTGCGGCGATTAATCGCCGCTCTGCCTTTGTCGGGAATCTATTCCCGGCTCCCATGTAGAGCGGTAACGCCGATTCCCGCCGCCATTTGCGAAAAAAAAGGACTGGCAATGCGCTTCTTTTGCGACGCCTGTACCCTCTTTTCTCCACTCGCACAACTATCCCCAATCCGCCATTATGATTCGGATGCGATTGTTCAGAGCGGATGAAATGCAAGACTTAAGGCGCGTTTATTTACATTGAATAGAACTTTAGGTTCATGAATAAAAATAATGCGGCGGCAACTAAGCAGTTCCCTGCTATAAAAATCGCCCCGGTTCGTCTGCTCTATCAACGAATCCTGCATTATTACCGATGTCTCCGCCCAGACATCTCCTCATTCCAAACAAGCGCCACTATTATTGTTTTCCGTAATTTTTCGCTTATATTCTATCTGTTTTCTATCTTTTCTTCTCTTTCTTTCTCGAATGTCTTATTTGTCATTATATTGCGTCTATTGCCTAAATCCATGTTCATATACTCCCTCACATGACCATATCGCCATTTTCATGCTTAGCGTATTCTAATTTCTTCCTTCGTCTTCTCTAAAATTGCTTTTTCAACTATCTTTCATCCTCCTAATACTTCTCTCCGTTTTTTACTGCAATTTTTATATTATTCCAACTGTCCACTTGAATGCAATACGCTATTTTTTCCTTTATTGTTGCCATTTTATATTCGCTACCTCTGTCCAGCCTCGTCCATCTTTCTTATTTATCTTCTTCATTTGCATCTTGCGTTCATTGTTGCGCTATTCATTTCCTTCCATATATTTCGGTTTTATTGTGCTTATTTTATATGTTTCTTATCCATTAAAATAACTATTTCATATTCCCTCCTAATTTCTGCGCCATTATTATTATTCTTTATATATTATTATTCTAGTCAGTATATCTCATATTTTATCTGTTTATCTTTGTTATTCTTTATTTTACTTTGTCTATTGTGCTGCGTGTCCGTTCTAAATTTTAGCAGACATAATTTATTACCTTTATTTATTATGTTTTTTTCTTAATGCTATATTTCGCACATATAGCATGGCCATACTATTGAGTCGCCTCATTATTTAATCTGCGTTCTCTGTTTATTCCTTTAATGAAGCATATTTCTTAGCTACACGTCAAAATAGTTCCGTAAACGACTTTTCCAGACATTTTGCTTCTTCATGACCCGTTTTTTATTATGACCACATTGAGGTCACACTTCATAATCTGATTCTTATGCCTCCTATAATAAATCATGCCATATCCACATCTTCACATTGGCTCGGGCCTTTCCTGCTTGCACAAAGCTCAATGCCCCTACTTTTAAAACTATTCTATTTTGCTTATCCATATTATAGTTTGCTCTCAAGTTTCTGATCGAAGAGCATACTCATGTAACAATGGAATTTTTTTCAAGACTTAACTTTTAGACGCCACTTTTCTAAGTTCGGCTTTTTCCTTTGCCAGTAACAACACCATCGACTACCGGCAAATAGACACGCGCTTTTATTTTTGACTGCGTTTATCGTGTTCATCTCAAAAATATTGTACATTTCAAAAGCTTTTCTTGTTTTGCGAACCTAAAACCACTACTTTTTACCAAAATGAAGACATATCATGATTCAATAATATTAAAACGTCTATGAATGACTGAAAATTCGCCCTGCGCAAAACAAACAAACCATATTATTGCGGGTTCATGCCTTTTCGTCTTATTTCAAAGCTCTTTTTCCTTCCTTTTGATATTATTGCTATTTTCATTTATAATTTCCTTTATGCAATGATTAAATATATCTGCCTATATGTCACAATGATTACATTTATTAATATGTCGCATTACTTTTGTGTTTTAATTTTAGTCGATTTTCATTTATTGATGTTTTTTATGTTTTGTTTTGCAATTATCCTGTTATGCGCTTGTTCTGATTATTTAAGCTCTCACTATTTGCACACCTTCACAATGTCTTCAAATTCTTGTTCATCAATACGCTTTTTTCCTTTATCTTTAAGCTTCCGGCCAAATAGAAATTTGTCGTGTCAACACAAACAAGCAATAATGTGCGCGCCAATAACGCAATAGCGCAATGTGCTTGCCATATGGCGTGGCTGTCTTTTTCTCTTCCTGCCTTTTCCTTCGTTACTAAGCTTGTTTTCGCCTATTCCTTGCTTGTCATGCAAAATGCCGCGAAATGCACAAAACCGACATCTTGCGCTCGACCTCTACTAATTTGCTCTTTTTCTTGTTTTAACCACCGTTTTTCCACCTTTTCTGATCTGACAATCTATGCAAAACGACAAAAACGTTTTTGTATTTAAAAATGTGGTTTTCCAAATCCGGCAATATCAACACGCAACTTATAAAATGATGGCGTGACCAAAATAATTCTTTATTATTAGCTATATTTATCTAATATGTCTTGCCATGTACAATGCATAAATGTTTTGGCAGCCTATATTTACAGATACGTGATATTGTATATAATATACTTATGAACCTTAAAGAAGCTATATGTTTATTCCTTTCTGACCTCAAGCGGAAAGGTTACTCCTCTAAAACTGTCAAAGCCTACGAATTCGACCTCGGAAAACTTTCTGATTTCCTTTCAGGCCAATCCAACATGCCGGACACCGCAATCCCGGTGTCCAGCATCAACACTAACGATCTCAGGCGTTGGGCAGACCTCTGCTTGGACAACAACAATACACCCCGGACACTTTCTCGTAAGATGGCAACCTGTAAATCTTTCTTTAGATTCCTTGTAATCGAAAGCATTGTTGAGATAAATCCCGCAGACAGGGTTTCACTGCCAAAAACGCCTAAAAAACCGCCCTCTGCATTGTCTCAAGACGAGATTAGACAGCTAATCAACGCCCCTGTCCCTGAAGAGAGAGACTATCTTCGCAACAAGGCTATTCTATTATTAATGTACAGCGCGGGCCTGCGCGTAAGCGAAATTGTGTCTATGAAGATGGAGCAGTTGCTGCTGGAGCGTCAGGCAGTGCGGGTGAGGGGGAAGGGGGCCAAGGATCGCATCCTGCCCCTTGCCGACTCCTCTAGAAAGGCTATAATCGACTATTTCTTGGAAAGGGAGAAGAAACTCCCTAACTCAATAGACCCCAAGGCTCCCGCTTTTATTACCTCGAAAGGCGAGCCTTTAACTGTTAGAATGATTCAATATATGGTATATAAATATGGTAAAACAGCAGCTATACCCCTACATGTTCATCCGCATCTTATTCGACATTCTATCGCCACCCACCTCATCGAGGAGGGATGCAGCGTTGAGGCGGTAAGACAAACTCTAGGACATGAGGATCTCGCAACAACGTCAATTTACTTAAAAGCCTCCTCAAAATTTTTAAAAGACGAACATCAAAAGTATAACCCGTCCGATAAACTTTCAGAATAAATTATCGATAAATAATAATAAAACGCAATTAAAACATAATATTGTTTACAAAATTATTGTTTTACCACCTCATATCGCTCACCTAGCAAAAATAACACGCTTAATCTAATCAAGAAAATAGCCCATTCTGTCTCTCTTCTCGGCGGCATAAACTAGGGAGGCCATATTTCATAAAATTCAACAAATGTTTGAAACGCCTTTTCATCGTGTAATAATTTGTACAAGTTTGTCTTCTAATTCATGTGCTTAATATTATTATTTATGTCTTGTTAATCGATAACAATCAGGATGTAATAAATCATTTATTATACAGCAGTCTAAAAATATATCATCAAATAATCGGCTTATATATCGCTACTATTTAGATTGTTAATATTTTCGGCCACGCACAATATATTGCGAGTATTTATATTTTTTATCACACAGTAAATTTTAGAAAACACAACACAAACGCAAGGGTGTTTGTTTTGTGTGTTTTTATGATTTCATGATTTTGCCATTTCAAACCACGCTATCTCTACACTTTTTTATTAGTCCTGAAACAGTCGCGAAACAGTCGAAAAAAGCTAGCTAATTTGCTCGATTGCCATGCTTCATGGATGCCGCGCGGCCAAAATATTCTTTCTACGATAGCAATATTTATGGACACGGCGTAGGATGCGATAAATCTGCGTCGGCTTTGGGCGCACATTTTAGATCCGGCTGATATTTCGATCCCTACATACAAAAATAGGGTTGGCGATGTTTTGACCACCGCCATCCCCCGACTTTTCTGATATCCGATGTCCTGTCATCAGATTAATCTTGAGCAGGGGTCCTTCGGAGCTTCTTCAGCCCCGGGTGCTGGATAATCCGATCTTCGCGCTCAAAAAGTCCGCTGGGAAAGATGCGTCGCAAAGTATTTTTGGTCTCAGCCGCGCAGTATAATAGCGGGACAGAAAGATGCGGCTCCACTAGCTGAAGCTCCGTGTTGATAAAAACGATTGCTTCTTTGTTATTGTGGCCGTCAAGACGGCGATATATCCGAAAATTGCTTCACAAGTCCGCATTTGCCGTTTTCGCCAGCGGATTCGGCGCAAGCGCGCAGTGCGGGAGCCGGGACCGCCTTGTGTTGCATCCATACTGATTGCATTCCGGGACTGTTTAGAACAGTAATTCTATATATCATAGAATTAAAAAGAATAATTAGATTTTAAAAGGGGGTTGTCTTGAATTAAGTTAAGTGATAAGCTTATAAACATTACAAAATGATTTAAAAGGTTGTTATAGTTTGCAAAATGAATAATTTGAATTTTTTGTTGACAGATGAATATTAAAAATATAATATAGTTTTTAAGATGCGTTAAAATACATAATAGAGAGGAAAAGTGACCGATGGAAGAATTCTATACGGTCAGAGAAATCGCAGAAATCCTCAAAGTGAATAAAGTCACCGTGCAGAGGTGGTGCAAGACGAAAGATCTGCCGGCGGTGAAGATCGGCAAGTCATACAGGGTAGAGAAGAACGACTTTGAGGAATGGTACACGAAGAAAAAGGGAGAGCCGTTTCAGGGTTCTCTGAAGTTCTGAGTGGGCCGGTGACAATCTGGCAAAAGCGGAGATAAGAGAAAAAGAAAGAGGGACTTCTTCGAGGATGGAA
Organism: bacterium; assembly: GCA_029564595.1. GTDB lineage: Bacteria > UBP15 > UBA6099 > UBA6099 > UBA6099 > UBA6099. Next base: position 38,522 of record JAKQPS010000195.1, read on the forward strand.
GAAGCGCTGACACTGAAGGAGATAGCGAATCGGCTGGGAACGCCCGAATCGAATTTGAGGTATTACCGAAACCGGATCGGCGATTTTCTGCCGTCTGTGGGCAAGGGCAGGAGAAGAAGATATCTGCCGGAGTCTATGGAAATATTCCGGCGAACGGTCGAGATGGTTCAGGAAGGCGTGTCGCTCGACCGGGTGTACAGGAATCTGGCGGCGGAAAGACCGATAGAGGCGGACACTGCGGGCGCGATTACGCAAGAGGCTCTCGCGGAGGATTTATCTAAAAAAATTGCTGAAAAAATCGCTATTTCCGGTTTATCAAAGAGCGATGCCGAAAGCGGCGCAATTCAAAAGCAATATATGGAAGAACTTGTCGGACGGCTGGAAGAAGCGGTTGGCCGACTGGGAATGAGAATCGAAGAAACGGCCGGGTATGGAGCGGGAGAATCGGAAGAACCGTTTAAGGCGGAGATTTCCCGGCTGATCATAGAGGTCGAAGAAAAAAGAGCTGAACTAAAGGAATTAAGAGAAGATTTGAGAAAGAAGGACGCGATAATCGAGCGGCAGAAAGAACAGTTGCTCGAAGCGCGAAGCGGAAGGCTAAACATAGAGAAGGAATTGACCGAAATAAGGGCAATTCTGGAGAGAGCGTCGTCCGGAAGATAGCGCCGGATGAGCGCCGAACAGGGGAAAATTGAGTGGAAAGGCCCAAACCGCCCAGACCTGATAGAGTGCGCGACATAAACAGCGGCAGCACATGGGGATGGGTTGATCACAGACTGGAATGGTGGCTCGAGGACCTCACACAAGAGGAGGTTCTTTTATATTTTTACCTGATAATGAAAAGCGATCGCAACGGTTGTTCGTGGTGTTCGACGCGCGAGATGCAGAAAAGGCTCAAAATGGGGCCGTCCACAATCATCCGCGCCCGCCAGATGTTGGAAGAACGCGGCTTGATCGCCGCCGAAAAAGACGAACTCAGCCAGAGATATATATATCAGGTGATGTCGTTGCCGATACAGGAAAACGAACGGCTGCAGATACCGATGATAAAGAAGGGGCGGCCGGCGAAAAAAAGCGGCTCAAAATCAAGCAAAAATGAAGCCGTCGCCCAAACGCCCGCTCCTGATTCCTCTCCCGATCCCGAAGCAGGCAAACGGTATCTGGATGAAATCATGGGAAGACTTAGCAGGCCGTAACGTCCGGAACTCTCTCTTTATCCCAACACTCCAACATTCCATCATGCCAATGCTTAGATGAATTTTCATTGATTTTGCGAGGAACCTTCTTTTGCAACGTAATAAACAGTTTCTTGCGTCCTTTCTAACCTGAAAAACCGTTTTATCCCATATTCGCCGATAGAGCAGGCGAACCGGGGCGATTGCTCAGAGTGACGAACTGCATTGTTGCCGCCTCATTTATGTTTCGCAGAGGCGGTTTTGCCCCGCCCGAAATGATGGCGTTGTTGAGCGCGGAACCCGCGCTACTGCGCTAAAATGCATATTTGAGCGTCGCTTTTTTATTCCCGCGAACAATCATTTCTAATCCCAGATACTATAATGATTTTTAAATGGTTTTACCTGTCGCGCGCCACAACGGGGTGTGGGCGGCCACCCGGCACAATGGGTAGAATCATATAATACTCCGCACAACATCCGTATCAATAGAAAACCTAGTGTTTCAAAATTAAATTGTTTCACGTGAAACAAATTTCAGTAAAAATAGATTTTTATATCGGTTTCTGATATTAACAGTATTTAACTGTGATTGACTATATGTGCATATACATTGCGCGCAGCTTTGTTGCTGTTTTGCTCTATCGGGGGGGCGGTTTTTATAAATCAAAAAGATCGCTTTTAGCGGCCAATAGTGAGGATGTCTTGAGAATTAAACCGGTTTCGTCAATGGGGAATACGGCTTCGTAAAATTCGCCGATAGCGTCGAATATTCTTAACTTTGACCAAACAAGATGGCTCGAGCCGTTTTGAAAAGGTTTTTTGTAAAAAACAACCTTTTTCAAAGGGTTTTTTCCAAATCACCAAAGGCAAGAAACAGTTTTGAACGGCTTTTCTGGTTGAAATAGCAGTTTCAGCCCTGATTGTGTTCCGATAGCCTGTCTTCAAGCGCTTCCGTTTGTCTGACGGGGGTCGGCATTTCTGAAAGAGATCGTCATTAGACTGCGACAGAACATAGCAACAAATGATAATCGTGTAATGATATTATTTTCGATATCCGAAAAACATTGGCGCCATCATATTTGATTCAAGCCCGGAACAGTATTGCGCGCAAAATACTTGCTCTGTTGTGTATTTTGTCAGCCTTTGCGTCTCCGCGACTTATAAGTAATCATCCGACTCAGGTCGTTTTCATTGCCATTGCTGACCCGTGCCAACCCGATCTTCCACTGTGTTTAGATAATCCCGAATTCGTCGTCGGAGCCGTCAAACCGGGGCGATTGTTCTTAACGGCGAACTGCTTCTCGCCCCAAAACACAGCTTGGGGGCGCCACCCTCTTTGTTCATGATTCCTATGTTCTATTCACTGCAAAAACGAGCCTTGAGTTCAGCGTTTCATCCGATCTGAATACCAGCGCCCCATTCCTGTCTAAGCATTCGAGTTGAATAGCTTATAAGGCGGTCCGCCGCAGGTCTTCTCCTTAGAAAGGAGGAGCCTCTAGAGACGAAAGAATTGGTGTCTGGTTGTATCTGCTATTCCCATCTCATAAAATTTGCCTGTTTAAGGACAGCGGCGGCAGCCGCAGCTTTTCGTATTAAATCAAAAAAGAGAATGGTTTTATTTCTTTTATTTCTTTTATTTTAAATACAGGGCAAAAACGTTATCCGTGAGAATCGGAATGTTACCGTGTGGAAACAGGGGCGCCTCCGGGGGGAAGCGGAGCGCTTCTGGCGGGAAAGGGCGCTTCACGAGAGAACCAGCGCTTCCGGGGAGAAGCAGCACAAAGGGGGCGTTACCCGCAAGAAACAGCGTTTCTCCAGAGAAGCGCCTATTCCGAAATGAAACCGAGCTAATTCAACCGGGAACTGGTTATTGTAAAAAGACCATTTCTTAATATGATATTCATTGCAATAAACGCAATCAAACGGCGTTGGACGAAGAAGGAAAGGAGAGTTATAAGACATCGCAAGGGAGACTTTAATACAATTTATGGGCAAATGGCGAAGAACGGGAAGGAGAGAATAAGCGAATTGTCCCAGTAGCCATCTTGAATTGCGAGGATTGGGAATTTCTGTCGGGGAGCCGTGTTTTGGACGCTTAATCAGGCTGTATCTGGCGCGCGGAGCAGGCGGGAGGGGCGTCAAGCATGGGCTTTGAAGAGGCTTAAAAGGGGTTTTTCGGCGGGCATTTCGCGGCGAGGCAAAGCTCATTTTCGCGAGCGGGCGGGATTTTTAAACTTGTACACGGAAGGTCGGGCGCGCGCGAAACAGGCGGCGGCGACGGCGGCAAAAAACCTGCCGGAATAAGTCCGGGGACGCTTGACTTTTGAGGCTGGTAAAGTATTATAATAACAATCGATTTATGAGAAAAATCAGAATGATAAAAGCGATGGCGATGGCGACGATTTTGGCGGCGCAGGCGGCGGTTTGGGGCGGGTCTGCGGAGTGCGCGGAGGCGCGCGCGGGCGTTGCGCCGCCAGCCGCGGCAAGGCGGGGCGCGATCGACATGCCCCGTTGGAGCCCGGACGGGGGCAAGGCCGCTTTCGTTTACGCGCTGGGCGGCGGCTCCGACGTCTACACCGTCGATGCCGACGGAACGGGCCTGATGAACATTTCCCGCAGCCCGGGCAGAAACACGAACCCGGTGTGGAGCCCGGATGGCAAGTGGCTGCTGTTCACGTCCGACCGCAACAAGCAGACGGACATCTGCAAGGCGGACAGGGACGGCGGGCAGGTGGAGTGCTGGAAGAATCCGGGGGACGACATGTGGCCGGCGTGGAGCCCGGATGGGGCGACCATCGCTTACTGCAACTATGCCACCGGCGAGTCGCTTGTCTATCTGATGGACAGCGGGGGCGGGAACCGGCAACTGCTGCACGACGAGCGGGCGAGCCATCCCGCGTTTTCGTCCGACGGAAAAAAACTGGCGATGACGGCAAGCGGCAACCTGTTGGTGTACGACCTGAAGAGCCGCAAGAGCAAGAACATAACGAAGGCGCTGTTGGAAGGCTGGGTGGTGGAAGACACCATGCCCGTCTGGGCCCCAAGAGGCAACCGTATCGCCTTCATCGGCAAATATGAGGGATATGCGTCTGAGCTATACACGATCGATTCAGACGGCGGCAAGGTGCGCCGCATATCTGAGACTCTGTATGAGAATTTCCTGCCCGCGTGGGAGCCTAAGAGCAAGGGCATCGCGTATTCGGCGTATGTGGCCGGGCGGCTGCCGGAGATATTCGTTTCCGAGCCTGAATCGCCTGTGAAGAAGCGGCTTACCGACAACTATGTCATCGAGATGGACCCGCGTTTTTCTCCGGACGGGAAGAAAATCCTCTTTGTGGCGCGCATAGGAACGAATACGGATATGTACATAATGGACGCGGAAGGCAAAACCGAGCCTGAAAAGTTTCTCAAAGAAGGGCTTCCGACGGTCGAGCAGATGAGAAAAAAAGCCGAAGCGGCTAGAAAGCGGAAAGCGGCCACTCAATAACCTATGACCGCTGCATATACGGACAAGAAGCAAGGACAATAGCGCAACGCAATTGCTGAGCGCGCAAAAAACATAGCAACAAAAGAAATATATTGAAATGCCGACAATCTGTTTCGGAATAACAGACAAGGCGGCTTGTCCGGAAAAGTAGCAAAAAACAGGTCGTGTACGGACGAAAACGCGAAAGGGGCAATGGACATGGAAGCGGCCGGAGCCAAAAGAGAACTGACGGGACAAGAGTTTGAGATCCGTTACAACATAAAGGGCAAGGGTGTTCTCGACGGAATATTCGGCGAATTCACGCCTGACCGGGGCCGCGTCATGCTAAAACAGCCTAAGCGAGACCGCGAGGTCGTGCTGGCAATCGAATATGAATCCCCGGAACAGTACGGAAGGATGCTCAAAACGCTGTGCGAATGGTTAAAAAGCGAAGAGAAATTCTGCGAACTTGAAAACCTGATGCTTTATTGAATACCGTAACAAGCGCGCAAGTCAAACAAAAACAAGAATTCCAAAATTAGATAAATATGGGTTTGATGAAAAGATGATTTTGGTTTAGTGTTTTTGTGTGCGGGGAAATCTTCGAATAGATGAACCACAAAGACACGAAGACGCAAAGAGGGGATTTTATCAGGGCGAAGAGTTTATTGGTAATGTATTCCCTTGGTGGCTTTGTGTCTTAGTGGTAAATGGTAGTAGAGATAAGACTTCAAGCAGACCACGGAATAGATGAACCACAAAGACACGAAGCCACAAAGCGCTAATTCTTTAGGCATTGATAAAGTATTCCCTTAGTGGCTTTGTGTCTTAGTGGTAAATGGTAGTAGAGATTGCCGGATGTCAAAATGTTGACAGAGGCAGGCGTCTTGAATTATTATCGGGGAGTAAAAAGCCGATGATAAGAAAAAGCAGGACTACGGAAGCGTTGCGGCGGGATTGTATCATCTGTGAAAGCGAGGGGAGCGCGGGTGGCGTTCGAGAAGTATTCTTACAACGGGGCGAACGTTCTGACGGACTTCGACGCTAACAACAACGCGACTGCCAGATACGCTATGAACGGGGTGGACGGGCTGCTCTACGTTCAGCGGGGGATGAAGAAGTATTTCTATCACACGAACCATCTCGGCAGCGTTGTGGCGATCACGGACGAGG
>JAKQPS010000011.1 GCA_029564595.1 bacterium
GGGAAACACTCTTTTCCAGATAGTCGGCATATTCGCCGCTATGGAGCGCGAACGGATAGTCGAGCGAATGATGGACAGCAAGAGGAAGAAGGCTACGAACGGCCCGGCCAGCGGAAGGATGCTTGGGTATCAGTTTGATAAGAATGGCGAATATCGGATTGACGAGCAGGAATCGAAAATCATAAAGCTGATTTTTCGGCTGTATGCGACTGACGGCTTGAACATTACTGAAATAACAGGGCGGCTGAGAGAAAAAGGCGTAAGGTCCGCACAGGGGAAATATATTGGCAAAAGGGCTGTGCGCTACATTTTGAGCAATGAGTCGTGCACGGGGAGATTTGTATATGGAAAGAAGGCAACTCTGGGCAATGGCAAGAGGGTCAAGAATCCAGAGGACAAGTGGATTGTCGCTCATAGAAAAGACCTTGCAATAGTCTCGGATTCAATTTTCAAAAAGGCGCAAAAAAGACTTGAAGACAATAAAAGAAAACCTGCCCGCGAGGGTGAACACGCTGGCGACGAACGCGCTGTTACAGATGAAAACCATCTTCTCGTTCGGGGAATTGTGACCTGCGGCGTTTGTGGCGGGAACATGGGCGCGCATAAGGTTAAAGCAAAGAAAGAGGGCGCCACGCACATTTCTTATGTGTATAGTTGCATCCCGCAAAGCTCTCATGGAATCGCTTATTGCAACTCAAGAAAAGCGCGCGCCAAAGAAATAGATGAAGAGATTGAAAAGAGGATAGCGGCCGCGCTGGGAAGCAAAGACAACATAAGGGCGATTAAAAACAAGATCAAGCAGATGTCGAAGCCGCAAAACACGGAGCGGAAAAAAGAAATCGTTGAGTTGAAATCGAAGGTTGCAAAAATTAACGGAAAACTCTCAAGGATAGAAGGCCTCGGAGCGATGACACGGCTCATCGAGAGCCAAGCACGGCAAAAATCAGACTTGGAGAAACAGAAGATGGCGCATCTTCTGGCAATCGCCGACATCGAGATGGAAATGCTGCGGAATGAAGCGCCGCTCTTTGACGAAAACCTCTTCGAGGCGCTGACTGGCAATTTCGAGAACGCTTTTGCGTCGTTTTCATCTGAAACAAAGAGGTCTGTCATCGCGGCCATTGTCAAAAAAGTGACAATAAAAGATAGGGCGATTGCCGCAGTCGAGTTTCACCCGCCGTTTGACGCCTTGGAGACGGGGGGCGGCGATGGGAAATAAGAAACTTCGCGTTTATGGATATGCCCGCGTCTCCACGCTGGATCAGGCGCAGGGATTGAGCATCGATGTGCAGAAAGACCAGATAATGGGATACGCCGCCGGGCAGCCGGAATGGAGCCTGATTCAGATATTCACGGACCCCGGAGCTTGCAGCGAGGATTTCGACCGGCCCGGCTTCGGTAAACTTCAGAAGAAGTTGGAAGCAGGCGAAGTTGACATTATAGTCGTCACAAAACTTGACCGGCTTGTTCGCTCGCTGCTTCATCTGCTCCGCTTTATTGAAAATGAGCTCGAACCGCGCGGCGTAAAATTTATTTCAATTTCCGAGGGCATTGATTCTTCACAGAAGGGAATGAACCGGGTCTTCATGCAGGTTCTGAGTTCATTCAGCGAGATGGAGCGGGCGCGCATCCGGGAGCGTTGCGGCGAGGGAAGGCTTAAGAATGCGACGCTTGGCAGACTGAACGGTCCGGCGCCCTACGGCTACAAAAAAGACGGACACAAAATCGCGGTCGCGCCCGAAGAGGCCAAGGTTGTGAAGCGGCTTTTCAGGACATTCAACAAAGGCGACAGGGGCGCAATGAGCATCGCCGACGAGTTCGCAGCCGAGGGGATCGTCAATCGCAGAGGCAAACCGTTTTCGCACTCCAGCCTTCTGAGCATATTGAAAAACGAGTTTTACACAGGCCGTTTCGTCTGGGGAAAGAGACCGACGAGCGGCGAGATGGATGAAAGCCGGTATGTGGCAATAGAAAACAATCATCCCGCCATAATCAGCGCCGTCGATTCAGACCGAGCGCGGTTTATCCTTGAACACAGAAGCTCAGGATTTCCCACACAGGAGCGCGGGGAGTTCATCCTGACAGGGATTCTCTTTGACCGCCACGAGCATAGGATGAAGGGAATAAATGAAAAGAGGAAAAAGAAAACGACAGGATACTACGGGTGCTCGGTGTTCTATGGAACCGGGCCGGGCACGGGGCT